>LJCW01000364.1 GCA_001298555.1 Actinobacteria bacterium OV450 | reverse complement strand
GGGGGGTGGCCGTACGGAAGGGCGGGTCCGGACCGCGGCGGCCGGCAGGGCGGCGGCCGCGGCCCGGACCCGTCAGGCGTGGTGCGTCAGTCGCGGATGACGGTCTTCGTCCGCATCAGGAACTCGCCGAGGTAGCCGTCGTGCGGAACGCCCGGCCGGATCCAGTACGTCGGGTGGTCGCCCAGGTAGACGTTGCTGATGGTGGGCTCCTGGAGCAGCGCGTCGATCAGCGCCTCGTCCTCGGTGAACGCGGTCAGCACCAGCGAGTTGCGCAGCGGCCCGATCCCGTCGGCGGGCGACCACGGGGCCACCCACACGCAGGGGAAGGGCAGTTCGATGCCGGCCTGCTCGGCGTCCGGCCGCTCCAGCCGGTGCACGGCCGGGCGCAGTACGGCGCTGCCGTCGCCGAGCTCCTCCACGACGCCGTCACCGCCCAGGTGCGCCGTGGTCCCGGCCGCCTTGGCGAGCAGGAACCTCTCGATCGCGCGGGCCCCCTCCACGGGCTGCACCGCGAGGACGGCCTTCTCGTCCTCCGGCGGCAGGCTGGGGATCGTGGCCAGGCGCTCGGCGATGGCCTGCGCGAGCGGCTCCGGGTCGCCGTCGATCAGCACGGTGGTGGCGTTGATGCAGGCCACACCGCCCTGATGGCTGATGGAGTCCACGATGGTGTCGAGGTGGTCGCGCCAGTCGACACCGGCCGGGACCAGCATCTTGGAACGGCCCGGGCCCTGCGGCAGCACGTTGGTGCCCGCGTACTTGCGCACCACGTCGTCGCCGCCGTACACGAGGCCGTAGTCGGCGCTGCGCAGGATCTCGTCCGCCGCCTCGTAGTCCGTGGGCAGCAGCACGACCTGGTCGGGGCCGAAGCCCGCGGCCCGCAGCGCCGAGATCAGCCGGTGCGGGGTGAACGGCTCGCGGCGGGAGGGACGCACCGCGACGCGGTAGCCGAGCGCGAGGGCCTCGACCCACAGCGAGTGCGGCCCGGGGTGGTTGCCCGCGGCGTGCACGGCGAACACGTCACCGCGCCGGGTCCACACGGCGCTGCCGCTGCGGGTGGCCTCGGCACGCCAGTCGTCCACCGCGCCCGCCGGCCGCGCCTGGTACGCGGCGAACCGCGACTGCTCGGTCGCCTCGATGATGGCGGCGGTCGCGGCCCGCACGACCCCGATGGGCACGCCGGAGACCCGGGCGACCGTGTGCTCGTACGCGGCGAAGGACAGCCCGTCGATGGTCTCCTCGGCGAAGATCTTCCCGGCGCGGGCCAGCGCCGCCGTCCGCTCGTCGGCCGGCAGCGACTCGGCCTTGCGCAGGGCGTCCATCGCGCGGGTCACGAACAGCTTGGGGACCAGGCTGAGTTCGGCGACCGGCGCGCCCGTCACATCGGTGACGGTCGTGCGCTTGCGCGCCCGGAACGGTCCGGCGGGCCCGAGCGCGTCCAGCGTGATCAGGCCGGCATTCATTAATAGACCCCTTCGATGACGGTCTCGTTGTCGAACTCCTGGACCGGCGCGATGTCCGCCACGGAGTCCCCGAGCTGCCAGACGCCCTCGGGGCCGGGCACCCGGGTCGCGTAGTCGCGCTCCAGGTTGTTCGGCATGAACAGGCTCTTGCTGATGTGGTGCATGACGACCTGGCCGCGCTCGCCGTACGGGACGGTCTCGCGCGTCGCGGGGTCGACCACGTCGAAGATCATGTGGGGGGAGAACGGGTCGTAGATGCACGGGTCGTCGTCGGACAGGCCCGGACGCTCGCTGGCGTTGCCGAGGATCATCGTCGAGCCGTAGCCGCTGTAGAGGTGCGCCTTGGGGAAGACCTCGGTGCGGTACAGGTAGCGGGTGTCGGCGTCCATCTGGGTGCCGACCCAGTTGATCGCCTTGACCTTCTCGTCGATGAGCTTGGCGAGGTCGTCACGGCGGGCCAGGCGCTCCAGGACCGGCGGCGTGCACATCAGGACGCCGATGTCCTGGGTCTGGAGCAGGAAGGCGACCTGGTCGACGATGTGCTCGGCGTACGCGCCGGCCTCGGCGCCCTTGCCGTCGGAGATGAGCTTCTTGACCCAGCGCGGGTCGAGGTCGACGGTGAAGGCGAGGCCGCCGCGGAAGGCGGTCTGCCGCTTGATCACGTCACCGACCATGTGGGGTCCGGTCGGGGCGACGACCAGCCAGTTCACGTTCTGCGGGACGCCGTGCCGGTCCAGCTGGGCGCTGCTCCAGGCGAGCAGCCGGTCCAGCCACTCCTGGAGCAGGACGATCCGCTTGGGGGCGCCGGTGGTGCCGCCGCTCTCGTAGACGCCGACGACCTCGGGCTTGTCCCCGTAACCGCGGGGTATGAGGTCCTCGGCCCGTACGTCGCGCAGTTCGTTGGCGAGGTTGGGGAACCTGTTCAGGTCGGCGAAGCCGCTGATGTCGGTCAGCGGGTCGAACCCGAGAGTTCCTGCGCGTTCCAGCCAGAACGGCGAACCCGTTTCCGGGGAGAAATGCCACCGCAGGGCGGCGCGCAGGAATTCGTCGGGGTCCGGCTGGGTGTCGAGTGGAAATTCCAGCAAGGGATCAACGATGGACACAATGCTCCTTCCGGATACGGAGTAACGCCGTACTCCGGGCATCGTGCGCCGGGCCGCGGGAGCCGGTCCACGTTATTCGGGTGAGTACGTCAACTGTCTGTGTCAGGTCAGCTGGATCCCGACGGTCCGGTTTGCGCCACCGCTGTCCGGGAGTTCGTCGAGCACCATTCCGAAGTGGGTGCGGTAGGCGTCCAGGAGGTCCTGGTCGCTCGAAGGCTTCTCGATCGTGCGCTCTCCCCCCTCGATCCTGACCAGGCGCCCGCCCTTCAGGGTGACCCGGCCGTCCGCGAGCGCCAGCGAGCAGAACAGCTCCTGGAGGAACGGCGAGTCGGGGCTGCTGCGCCACCACCACAGGGTGGGCCCGAAGTCCTCGAGGCGGCAGGCCCGGTCGTCGATCCGGTAGAGCGGGACCCCGTTCAGGGACACGTCGAACCCGCCCTCCGCGGCCGCCTCGACCCGGTACTCGCCGTGCGGGTCCCGCTGCACGTCAGCGGTGGTGAAGCGGAGCGGATGGCGGCTGTTGCGGCCGAATCCGGCGTCGACCAGCCAGGGATCCCCCTCCAGGGTCACCCGCAGGGCGAGGTGGCACATCGCCGGCCCCAGCCCGTCGGGCCGGTAGACCCGGCCGGGCAGGATCTCGACCTGGTGGCCGAGGGCCTCCAGCAGGACGGCGAGGGCCGAGTTCACCTCGTAGCAGCCGCCGCCGCGGCGACGGCGCACGATCTTGTCGACGGCCTGCTCGCCGAGGTGGATCTCCCGGTCGAGGTGGTAGTCGATGTTTTCGAAGGGCACCGAGAGGACATGCCGCTCCTGAAGGTGGCGCAGACCGGCGAGATCGGGCCGCTCCGGCCTCTTCGCGCCAATTCGGTCGAGGTATTCGGCCACTCCTGCGTCGTCCAGCATCGCATTCTCCTTGACGATTCGAACCCGGCAGCGTACGCCGAATGAAAATACACGGCCACCGGTGGTCCCCGAATCGAGCTGACGGACAATCCGGCACCTGACAAAGTGCCCTTCCACTTGTTGCCGCGTTCTCGCACGGTTACCAGCATCGGATGGTCCGGAGTCATCCGACGCGGCACATTCGGTTCGAATGGGCACCGTGGAGTCGGCGTGACTGACCACCCGCCGAAGACGATGGAGAACCCACGGCAATGGCCACCTCTGCCGCCCCCAGCCCCTCGCCTGAAACCGGATCCCGCGCCGGATCCGGCACCGTGCTCGCGCACACCAGTGCCGGTGTGATCGCCGGGGAGCGCTCCGGCCGGCTGTCCGTCTTCCGCGGCGTCCCGTACGCCGCGCCGCCGGTCGGCCCCCTGCGCTTCGCCTCGCCCCGGCCGCCCGTTCCGTGGAGCGGGGTGCGCGACGCCACGGCGTTCGCCCCCGAGTCCCTCCAGCCGATCATCCCCGGCAGCGGCGAGGACTCCCTGTACGCGAACGTCTGGACGCCCGCCCCGACCGGCTCCGCCGACGCCGGCCCGGACACCGACGCCGAAGCCGCCAAGCCGGTGCTGGTCTACATCCACGGCGGCGGCTGGATGGTCGGCGGCGGCAGCCTGCCCGTCTACGACGGCGCCCGCCTCGCCGACCGCGGCGACCTCGTCGTCGTCACCTTCAACTACCGCCTGGGCGCCCTCGGTTTCGGACTGCACGAGGAGTTCACCGACCCGGACACCGGCGACTTCGCCAACTGGGGCCTCCAGGACCAGGCGGCGCTGCTGCGCTGGGTCCACCGGAACGCCGCGGCCTTCGGCGGCGACCCGGACAACATCACGGTCGCCGGCACCTCCGCCGGCGGCGCGAGTACCTGGCAGTTCGCGCTGCTGCCCGAACTGCGCGGGATCATCCGCCGCATCGTCCCGATCAGCGCCTGCCACGTCTGGGAGCCCGCCACCTCGCTGTCCCCCGCCGACTCCCGGCAGGCCTACGAGGCCGTCGCGCGCCGGCTCGGCACCACCGTGCCCGGCCTGCGGGAGGTCCCCGCGGCGGCCCTGATGGACGCCTGGGAGGAGGTGTTCGGCGGGCTGCCCGGCGAGCGCGAGGTCGGCAGCGGCCGCGAGTTCCGCGGCCCGGTCGTCGACGGCCGCTGGATGAGCGCCTTCGACTACGAGCTGCCCACCCCCGAGGTGCCGGTCCTGGCCGTCCACACCCGTACCGAGGGCTCGTTCTACACCGGCCCCTGCCCGCCGCAGCCCACCCCGACCCCGCCGCCCACCGACGCGGCGGAGCTCCGCGAAGCCGTCCGCGGCGTCCTGGAGAAGGGGATGGAGAAGGTCCCGTACGAACTGGCCGACGCCTGCATAGCCGCCTACCGGGAGGCCGCGGAGGCCGACGGGCTGCCGCAGGACCCGCTGTCGCTGTGGACGGAGATCTGGGGCGACGCACTGTTCCGCTACCAGATCGTGCGGCTGTCCGAGCGGCACGCCCGCCACGGCCGCTCGCCGCAGTACGTCATGGAGTTCGCGCAGCCCGTACGGGCCCCCCACCACGGCACCCCGCACGAGGCGACCTCGCCGTTCCTGTTCGGCACGTACGCCGACCCCGCGGCGATCTCCGCCACCTACCCGGTACCCGGGACCACTCCGCTGTTCCACGACGGACCGCACGAGCGCGCCGTCTCCGAGACCTTCATGGACCTGGTGGCCGCCTTCGCCCGCGACGGCGTGCCCACCGGCCCCGGTGCTCCCGCCTGGCCCGTCTTCGACCCCGAGCGCCCCAGCACGCTGGTCCTCGGCGGTGAGCCGATCGCCGAGATCGCCACCACGTCGAAGGCGCGCCAGCTGCGGTTCTGGGACGAGTCCGGCTGGGTCCCGCGCACCTGACCTGCCCCGCGGCCGCCCTGCCGCCTCCCAGCAGGCCGGCTCCCGCCCCCAGACACGAATGAGGTTCCTGTCATGGCAACACTGGAAACACCCGCCGAGACCGCCGCACCGGCGCAGGTGCCGGAGAGCCCCACCTCCCTGAAGAGCTGGTTCGCCGTCATCTCCGTCGCCGTCGGCATCTTCACCCTGGTCACCGCGGAGCAGCTGCCCATCGGGCTGCTCACCTCGGTCGGCGGCGCCCTGCACGTCTCCGAGGGCACCGCCGGGCTCATGGTGACCGTGCCCGGCCTCGTCGCCGCGCTGTCCGCACCGCTGATCCCCGTGGTCGTCGGCCGCATGGACCGCCGCTTCCTGCTCGTCGGCCTGATGACCGTGATGGCCGTCGCCAACCTGGTCACCGTCCTCGCGCCCAACTTCGGCATCCTGCTCGCCTCCCGCGTCCTGGTCGGCATCACCATCGGCGGCTTCTGGGCCATCGCGGGCGGTCTCGCGTTCCGGCTCGTGCAGCCGGCGGCGATCCCCCGGGCGACCGCGCTGATCTTCGGCGGCGTCGCCGCCGCCAACGTCCTCGGCGTACCGACCGGCACACTGATCGGCGGACTCGCCGGCTGGCGCACCGCGTTCGCCACGCTCGGCGTCCTGGCCTTCGTCGTCCTCGTCGCCCTGCTCGCCCTGCTGCCGTCGCTGCCCGCCACCCGGCCCGTCAGCGTGCGCGAGCTGATCGGCCAGTTCGCCAACCGCGGCGTCCGCTCCGGCATCATCGCGACCGCCCTCATCGTCACCGGGCACCTCGCCGCGTACACGTACGTCAGCCCGATGCTCCAGCAGGTCTCCGGCATCGACGAGGACCTGATCAGCGTCCTGCTGCTGGGCTTCGGCGTCGCCGGCATCATCGGCAACTTCGTCGCCGGCGCGGCCGTCGCGAAGAACCTGGGCCGCACCATGGCCGTCATCATCGTCGCGCTCGCCGCCGCGATGCTGCTCTTCCCGCTCCTCGGCAAGACCCAGGCCGGCGGCATCGCCCTGCTCGTCCTGTGGGGCCTGGCCTTCGGCGGCGTCTCCGTCAGCCTCCAGACCTGGATGCTCAAGTCCGCGCCCGACGCGATGGAGGCCGCCTCCGCCCTGTGGGTGTCCGTCTTCAACCTGGCCATCGCGCTCGGCGCGCTCGTCGGCGGTCTGATCGTCGACCAGGTAGAGCTGATCACCGTGGCCTGGCTGGGCGGCGTCGTGGTGCTGCTCACCGCGCTCACGCTCCCGAGCCTGCGCACCGCCGGCAAGGACGCCCGGTGAGCACCCCGTCAGACGAGAAGGGAACCTCCTCCGTGACCACCACCGCCGTGACCGACGACGACTTCGCCACGCTCGCCGCCGAGCTGCGCGGGCCGCTGCTCCTGCCCGGCACCGACGCCTACCAGGACGAGACCGAAGTCGGCTTCAACCGGATCCTGGCGGACAGCCGGCCCGCCGCCGTGGTCCTCGCCGACGGCACCGCCGACATCATCGCCTCGGTGCGCTTCGCGGCCCGCCGCGGCATCGCCGTCGCCGTCCAGGCCACCGGGCACGGCGTCGCACGGCCCGCCGACGGCGCCCTGCTGATCAACACCCGCAACCTGCGCGGCGTCCGGATCGACCCGCGCACCCGCACCGCCCGCATCGAGCCCGGCGTCCAGTGGAGCCGGGTCATCGAGGAGGCCGCGGCCTTCGGCCTGGCCCCGCTCAACGGCGCCTCCCCCGGTGTCGGCGTCGTCTCGTACACCCTCGGCGGCGGCCTCGGCCCGCTCGGCCGCTCGTACGGCTACTCCGCCGACCACGTGAAGAACATCGACCTCGTCACCGCGGACGGCGAACTGCGCCTGGTGTCGCCCGAGGAGCACCCGGACCTGTTCTGGGCGCTGCGCGGCGGCAAGGGGAACTTCGGCGTGGTCACCTCCATCGAGATCGGCCTCTTCCCCGTCACCCGGCTCTACGGCGGTGGCCTGTTCCTGCCCGGCGAGCACATCGACGAGATCCTGCGCACCTGGCGCGACTGGACGCGGACCGTCCCCGACGCGATGCAGTCCTCCATCGCCGTGATGCGCTTCCCCGACATCGACGTCCTGCCCGAGCCGGTCCGCGGCCGCTTCCTCGCGCACATCCGGATCGCCTTCAACGGTTCGAACGAGGAGGGCGAGGAACTGCTGCGCCCGCTGCGGGCGATCGCCCCGGCCGTCCTCGACACCGTCGCGGACATGCCGTACACCCGGGTCGCCGAGATCAACATGGACCCGACGATGCCGTTCGTCTACTACGAGCGCTCCACCCGGATCCGCGAGCTCGACGACGCCGCCGTCGACACCCTGCTCCCGCTGATCAAGGAGGGGGTGGACGCGGTCCGCCCCGGCATCGAACTGCGCCACCTGGGCGGCGCCCTGGGCCGCCGGCCCGAGCACCCCAACGCCCTGCCGCACCGCGAGACCGCGTACACGCTGTTCGCGGGGGCCCCGGTATGGCCCGAACACGTCCAGGACGTACGTGAGTTCCAGGAGCGGCTGATCGAGACGATGGAGCCCTGGCGCATCGGCGGCCCGTTCCTCAGCTTCATCAGCGCCCTGGAGAGCACCCCCGAGCACATGCGCTCGGCGTACGACGGGGCGACGTACGCCCGGCTCGTCGAGGTCAAGGACGCCTACGACCCGCAGAACGTGTTCCGCGTGAACCACAACATCCCGCCGACGGGGTGGTCCCGATGACGGAGGAGAGGACGAAGACCATGCTCAGCGATGCGATGGTGGACGCGTACCTGGAGCGCATCGGTGCGCGCCGGCCCGAGAGGGCCGACATACACGCCCTGCGGCACCTCCAGGAGCGCCATGTGCTGTCGGTGCCCTTCGAGAACATCGACTATCACGTCGAAGGCGCCGAGCTGGGCCTCGACCGCGAGTTCCTCTACGAGAAGATCGTCACCCGGCGGCGCGGCGGCGGCTGCTACGAGCTCAATCCCTCCTTCGGGCACCTCCTGGAGGCGCTCGGCTTCTCCGTGGAGATCCTCGCCGGCCAGGTCTTCCTCGGCGGCGCGTTCGGCGCCCCGCTGTGCCACCTGGCGCTGCGCGTGCGCGTGGACGGCCAGGACTGGCTGGTCGACGCGGGCTTCGGCAAGAACAGCCGGTTCCCGCTGCAGACCTGGTCGGAGGAGGTCCAGAAGGACCCGCACGGCGATTACCGGGTGACGCGGCCCGAGGAGGGCTTCCTCCAGGTCCACTTGAACGGGAACATCCAGTACCGCCTCGACGAGCGGCCGGTGCGCATCGACGACTTCCACCCGACCCTGTGGTGGTACCGCACCGCGCCGGATTCGGTGTTCCTGCACAACCTCATCGCCTCGATGCAGAGCGACGCCGGCCGGGTCACCGTCAACGGACGTGAGCTGACGCGCACGGACGAGAACGGCACCGTGACGACCCTGCTCGCGGACGACGCCGCCCTGCGCGCCGCGTACGAGGAGCACTTCGGCATCGTCATCGACCCGGCGGCCATGCCGAAGCAGCCGGACGTCGACCCGGCGGTCCGTATCATCATGCAGATCGACTGAATTCTCTTCTCCTTGTCGACGAGCCCCTGTGCCGCACGCATTCACGCGTGCGGCACAGGGGTTTTTCATGGACCTGACGGATCGATACCCGGTCTATACCTCCCATGAATTCACTGCGCCATCATAGGAATTGCCGGAATACACACCGATTCCTTGGGAGAGATTCACATGCGTAAGAGCACCCGCATCAAGGTCGCCGTTTTCGCGGGCGTCGCCGCGCTCGCCACCGCGACGGCCGTCACGGGTTCTGCGAACGCCGCGGTCGAGGGCGGCAGCGGCTGCTACACCCTGCCCGGCAGCTGGAAGGTCGTCGACGACAACAGCCACGAGACCTTCCTCGGCAGCTACTACGGCGCCACGAGCGCCACCGCCGGCGTCGTCAACTTCACCTCGCCGAACAACACCACGACCGCCTCGCACGGCGAGTGGCGCCTGACCGGCTGCGGCACCTACTCCGACACCGACACCGCCTTCCTGATCGGCACGGACGGCAAGGCCGCCTCCACGATCACGTTCAAGGCCAACATCACGGTGACGGGCAAGAACACCGCCAACTTCGACTTCGCCTTCACCATCAACAACCTCGACGGCTCCTTCGTCACCAGCGGCGCCTCCACCGGCAAGGCCACCCGCATCGCCGTCCAGCCCCGCTGACCCCCGCAGCGCCCCCGCACCATCCCCGCTGCACCCCTCAGGCGCCCGCCGTACGGGCCCGGCTCCCCCCGGCCGGGCCCGTACGGCTTTGTCGTGCGGCCGGCCCGCGCCCACGCACCGGCACCCGGGCATCCAGGCACACGGGCACACGGGCACACGGGCACACGGCCAACGGAACGGGGCCCGTGGTGCGCACCGGCCGGGTGCGCGCCACGGGCCCCGCAGGGTCCGTACGAGGGCTCAGGAGGGCTCGGGCGCCGGCAGTGCGGCGACGACCACCGCGGCCTCCTCCTCGGTCAGCTCGATCTCGAACTGCTTGGCCAGCAGCTCGCGCACCTCCGCGTCCACCACGTACCGGACCTCGACGCTGCCGTCGGACCGGGTCAGGGTGAGCTTGCGGTGGTTGAGGTTGAGCCGCCAGTCCTCCGCGATGCGCTCCAGGAAGACCCGGCCGGTGAACGGAGAGCTGGAGTGCGTGGAGATGAAGTAGTTCGCCACCACGCAGTCGATGTGGTGGTGGCCCTCCGTGGCGTACCAGTACAGGGGGAACCAGTCGTCGCCCCGCCGGAGCGAGAGCACCCACTCCTTGTCGGTGCCCTTCACCCGGGCCAGCCGGTACACCCAGCCGTTCTGCTCCGAGACGATGCCGTCCGAGACAGGGATCGGCTCCAGCGGGCCCTCGTCGCCGAAGCCGACGTCGGCGAGGTACGTCTCGTCGCCCACGGCCACGCTCAGGATCAGGTGCGTACGGGGCAGCGGCTTGGGCGCGTCCAGGATGGGGCGCGCGTACAGCCGGGTGACCTCGTACCCGAGGCGCTCCAGCAGGACGGCGAAGAGCATGTTGTGCTCGTAGCAGTACCCGCCGCGCCTGCTGCGCAGGAGCTTGGACTGCATGACGTCGACGTCGAGGTCGATGCCCCGCCCCAGCAGGATGTCGAGGTTCTCGAACGGGATGGTCAGGGCGTGCGCGCGGTGCAGCCGGCGCAGGGTCTGCGCGTCCGGCTCCAGCGGCCCGGTGACGCCCAGGCGGTCGAGGTACGCCTGGACGTCGAGGCGGTCGGCCTGCCACTGGGCGGCGCTGCCGATGGGCCGCATGCTCAGCCCTTCTTCTCGCTGTCGAGCATGGCCATGCCCTCGGCGTCGAAGCGCGTGCCGGCGACCTCGTCTGCGGGGACGGCCCGCTCGATCTCGGCGACGTCCTCGGCGGTGAGATCCAGGGAGAGCGCGCCGAGCGCCTCGGTCAGCTGGTCGCGGCGGCGGGAGCCGACGACGGGGACGATGTCGACGCCCTGGGCCATGGCCCAGCCGATCGCCAGCTGCGAGGTGGTGACGCCCTTGGCCTCGGCCACCTTGCCGAGGGCCTCGACCAGCTGGAGGTTGCGGTCGAGGTTCTCGCCGCTGAAGCGCGGGAAGTTGCTGCGGCCGTCGTCGGAGGCTGCGGCCCGCTGGTGGTTCCAGCGGCCGGACAGCAGGCCGCGGGCGAGCACCCCGTACGCGGTGATGGCGGTGCCGAGCTCGCGCGCGGTCGGCAGGATCTCGTCCTCGATGGCGCGGGAGAGCAGCGAGTACTCGATCTGCAGGTCGGCGATGGGGTGCACGGCGGAAGCGCGGCGCAGGGTCTCCGCGCCGATCTCCGAGAGGCCGATGTGCCGCACGTGACCGGCGTCGACCATCTCCTTGATGGCGCCGATGGTCTCCTCGATCGGCACCGCCGGGTCGAGGCGCGCCGGACGGTACACGTCCACGTAGTCGGTGCCGAGCCGCTGGAGGGTCTGGGCGAGGGAGTTCTTCACGGCCTCGGGGCGGCAGTCGACGCCGAGGATGCCGCCGGACGGGTCGCGCAGGACGCCGAACTTGACGCTGAGGGTGAGCTGCTCGCGGTCGTGGCTCTGCAGCACCTCGCGCAGGAGGAGCTCGTTGTGGCCGCTGCCGTAGAAGTCGCCGGTGTCGAGGAGGGTGATCCCGGCGTCGATGGCGGCGTGCGCGGTGGCGACTCCCTCGGCCCGGTCGGCGGGCCCGTAGAAGTCGGACATGGACATCAGGCCGAGGCCGAGAGCGGATACCTCGGGGCCGGCCGAACCAAGTGATCGCAGCTGAGTCATATACCCCAGCATTGAGCAGGCCGCTGTGGCGCAAAAACCATTCCCTGCCGGTCTGTCAGGTCGTGAATGGCCGGATATCGATGGGGATTCTGCTGCGACGGTTGAGATCATCGAATGCATGACAGAAACCATGCGCACCGTCCGCCAGGAATCCCTCGGCGGAATTGACGTACTCAACTTGACGGATTCCCCGCTCCCGATTCCCGGCTCCACGGAAATTCTGGTAAAGACCCACGCCGCCGGCGTCAATCCCATCGACTGGAAGATCCGGGCGTACGGACTGTGGCTGACCCCGCCGTTCGGCGTCGGCTGGGACGTCTCCGGCACCGTCGTGGCGGTCGCGGCGGGCGAGAACCGCTTCAAGGTCGGCGACGAGGTCTTCGGCCTGCCGTCCTTCCCCCATGAGGCCGCCGGGTACTCGGAGTACGTCGCGGCGCCCGCCCGGCACTTCGCGCGAAAGCCGGGCAGCCTCGACCACGTCTCCTCGGCCGCCCTGCCGCTCGCCGGATCCACCGCCTGGCAGGCGCTGATCGACGGTGCGGACCTCCGGGCGGGCCAGCGGGTGCTGATCCACGCGGCGGCCGGCGGCGTCGGTCACCTGGCCGTCCAGATCGCCAAGTCCCGCGGCGCGTACGTCATCGGTACGGCCAGCGCGGCCAAGCACGAGCTGCTGCGCGAGCTCGGCGCCGACGAGCTGATCGACTACACGGCGCAGGACTTCGCCGACGCCGTGCAGGACGTCGACGTCGTGCTCGACCTGATCGGCGGCGACTACGAGGACCGCTCGCTGCGCACCCTGCGCCCCGGCGGGCTCTACATCGGCGTGACGAACCCGCTCGCCATCGAGGAGATCACGGCGAAGGCGACCGCGGCGGGCGTCCGCGCGATCACGGTCAACGTGGCCCCGGACCACGTCGTGCTGGCGGAACTGGCCGCCCTCGCCGACGCGGGCCGGCTCCGCCCGCTGATCGCGGAGACCTTCCCGCTCCAGGAGGTGCGCAAGGCCCACGAGCTCGGCGAGTCGCAGCACACCACGGGCAAGATCGTTCTCACGGTCTGAGCCGGGGCCGCCGTACCGCCCCCGGCCCGGGGCGGTACGGCCGGCGCGCGGTGACACGCGGTGGGCGCACGCGTCGGGCACGCGCGTCGGGCACGCGCGTCGGGCGCACTGCGGCACGGTGGTGACAAAAACAGATGCGACGACCACTTAAAGTGATCATGTGTTGTCACCGACGATGGCCGGTATGACGGGATCTCCCTCATCCGACTCGGACGGCGCCGACGACGCCAAGGCGCAGCGGGCAGGGGTACGGCAGGAGGCCACCGCGTCGGACGGGGCCCGCGTCTACCAGGCCGGCCGCGACCTGCGCATCCTCGACCTCCGCGTTCCGCGCGGCATCCGCAGCGCGTTCGTCGCCCTCGTGGTCCTGGCGCTGCTCGGCGGCGGGGCCTGGGCGGTGGTGCGCTGGGTGCTGCCGTCCTACGCGCCCACCTACAAGACCCAGTTCCTGATGGACGCCACCGCCGTCGCGGACTCCGGGGACGCGGACGCCGTCGCCGCCTCCCTGGGGACCGTGGTGGGCAACGCCGGCGACTCCGACGCCCTGGCCCTGCGCCGCTTCGGCGGCGAATGCGGCGCGGACGGCAACACCGCCCGGCTGGTGGACTTCGGCACCGACAACCGGCAGGACATCGTCCGCGCCGCGCGGCAGGCCCCCGCGGGCGGCAGGGCCACCCTGCTGCGGGGCATCGTCCAGGCCGTGGACGACTTCTCCACCACCTTCTCCTCCACCTTCGCGCTCGGCGCCGGCCGGCGCGCCAAGCAGGTGAACCGCATCGTCGTCATCACCCGGCACGGCCGGGACGCCTGCGACGACGACACCGACTTCGTCCGGCGCGAGATCGGCGAGCGGATCCGCGCCGCCGGCCTGGACATCGAATTCCGGCTGATCGGCTACCAGGTGCCCGAAAGCCAGAACGACAGCCTGAAGTCGATCGCCGCCGCCGGCTCCAACCCGGCCGAGCCGGTGTTCGCGCACACACAGGCGGACCTGGACGCGGCCCTCGCATGGTCGACCAACACCGAACCGGTTCTGCGCAACGCCACGCGGATCGTGGACGTCCTCAACCCGGCCGTGACCCGCATCAACACCGCCGCCCAGGAGATCGTCGAAGGCCGGCTCGACGAGGCCGGACAGAACCTCGACCGGGCCCGGGAACCCCACATCGGCACCGAGTTCGAAGACCTCGGCGGGCGCGCCAGGACACCCGAGGGCCGCGACATCAACGACCGGGCGTCGAAACTGCGGGAGCAGCAGAAGACCGTGCTCGACGCGGCCGACCGGCTGCTGGCGGCGGCCCGCTCCAAGACGCCGCTGGGCCCCCGGCACGCGGCCTTCGAGAAGGCCGCCACCGACTACAACACCCAGGTGGACGCGATGAACAAGGCACTCGCCGCCCTGCGCGCCCAGGCCCCGGCCGCCCGATGACCACCCCTGCGGCCCGGCCGCGCAGGCGCTGGTTGCGCATCACCCTGGCCCTCCTCGCGGTGGCCGCCATCTGCATCGGGGCGACCGTCGTGTACGTCGTCCGGTCGACCCCGCAGTACCGCACCGCGTTCCTCGTCGACACCTCCGACGCCGGGCCCTCCGACGCCGGGCCCTCCGACGCGCGGCGGGACTTCGGCGCCCTCGCCGACTCGGTGGGCGCGGCGGTCCGCAACGCCGGGGACGGCGACGCGCTCTCGCTGCGCCGCTTCGGCGGTGGCTGCGGCGACGCGGACAACACCGAGGAACTCGTCGGCAGCGCCACCGGGAACGGGAAGCGGATCAGTGAGGCGGCCCACGCGCTTGAGCCCGGCGGGAAGGCGACCCTGAACAGCGGGCTCCTGGCCGCGATCGACGACTTCTCCGGGCGCTACCCGCTGCGCGCCAGCAAGCGCAACCGCATCGTCGTGGTCACCACCCGGGGCACCGACGGCTGCGGCGGCGACCCGGCCGCGATGAACGCACACGTCCGCGACCGCATGGACCGGCTGGGCCTGCACCTGGAGTTCCGCTTCGTCGGCTACCGCGTGCCCGTCGCGGAGCAGGAGGTCCTCACGCGGCTGACATCGGCGACCCGGAGCGCCGCGCCGCAGTTCGCGCAGGACGCCGCCGAGCTGAACGCGGTGCTGGAGAAGCTCGTGGTCCCCTCCCAGCCCGAGGCGAAGCCGATCGAACTGCCGCTCCAGCAGGTCCCCGTCACCGCCTGCAGTCAGGACGTGCCGGGCGAGCCCTCCCTTCCGACGGTGCCGCCGGAGGCGCTGCCGTCCGCACCCTCCTCGGTCCCCCTGCCGCACGAGGTCAGGCTGCCGGCCGGAGCCCGGGTCTACGCGGCACGCCCGGGCAGCCACCTGATCGCACCCGCGGACCAGAGGTGCGCCTACGTCTCTTTCACCTCGGGATCCACCTGGCAGCTGAGCGTGAGCGAACACCCCATCCTCATGGAGGGCGACGGACAGGGCCTGACGGTCACCGAACTGAGCAGCCCGGCCTCCGCCTGCAACGCCTTCGGCACGTCGGCACCCGAGCTCCTGAAACGGCTGCCCCCGGACGTCACGGAGAGCGCCTGCAGGGAGGCCGACACGGGAGGGACGGTGAACATCCCGACCGGCGTCCCGGGTCTCCACCTCGGAACCGAGCGCGAAGCCGGGCGCACCGAGATCAAAGCCATGCTGCGCGTCCTGAGCTTCCTCGGTGAGCGCCCCACCATGAGCAGCCTGATCTGCCTGCTGCCCCCGGAGCAGCGGGACATCTGCACGGCCTCGCTCACCTACTACTTCCTCCAGCAGGCCGCCGGCACGGACCTCGCCGCCACCGACCGCGACCGCGTGATCGCCGCCCTCGACACCTACGTCAAGAGCCTGCCCTGAGGCGGCGGCCGCTCTCCGGGGCCGCACGGCGGGGGCACGGGGTGCCCGTGCCCCTCCCGTGGTCAGGTGATGCGCAGTCCGGCGAGGTACGAGCGGACGTTGCGGCGGGTTTCGGCCACGGAGTCGCCGCCGAACTTCTCCACGACCGCGTCCGCGAGGACCAGGGCCACCATCGCCTCGGCGACGATCCCCGCCGCCGGAACCGCGCACACGTCGGAACGCTGGTGGTGCGCCGCGGCCGCCTCACCGGTGGCCACGTCCACCGTCGCCAGCGCCTTCGGGACGGTCGCGATCGGCTTCATCGCAGCCCGCACCCGCAGCAGCTCACCCGTGGTCAGACCACCCTCCGTACCGCCGGAGCGGCCCGAGGTCCGCCTGATGCCCTCAGGGGTGGCGACGATCTCGTCGTGCGCCTGCGAGCCCGGCACCCGCGCCAGGCCGAAGCCGTCACCGACCTCCACACCCTTGATCGCCTGGATGCCCATCAGCGCAGCCGCGAGACGCGCGTCCAGACGCCGGTCCCAGTGGACGTGGGAACCGAGGCCGACCGGCACGCCGTACGCCAGGACCTCGACGACACCACCGAGGGTGTCACCGTCCTTGTGGGCCTGGTCGATCTCCGCGACCATCGCCTTCGACGCGTCCGCGTCCAGGCAGCGCACCGGGTCCGCGTCCAGCCGCTCCACATCCGCCGGCGTCGGGTACACCCCGTACGGGGCCCTGGCCGAGGCCAGCTCCACCACGTGCGAGACCACCTCGATGCCCGCGACCTCCTTGATGAAGGAACGCGCGACCGCACCCAGCGCGACACGGGCGGCCGTCTCACGGGCACTCGCCCGCTCCAGGATCGGCCGTGCCTCCTCGAAGCCGTACTTCTGCATGCCCGCCAGGTCGGCATGGCCCGGACGCGGACGCGTCAGCGGCGCATTGCGGCCGGTGTCCTTGAGCAGCGACGGGTCGACCGGGTCCGCCGACATCACCGTCTCCCACTTCGGCCACTCCGTGTTGCCGATCATGACCGCCACCGGAGAACCCTGCGACAGGCCGTGCCGCACCCCGCCCAGGAACGTGACCTCGTCCTGCTCGAACTTCATCCGGGCACCGCGGCCATAGCCGAGCCGGCGCCGGGCCAGATGATCCGCCACCAGCTCGGTGGTGACCGGAACGCCGGCGGGAAGACCCTCCAGCGTCGCGACCAGTGCCGGTCCGTGCGACTCTCCCGCGGTCAGCCAACGCAACCTGCTCAACGGGCCGACCCGGTCCCGAAGTCGTACGCGTCGTGCAGCCACGCCACCTTGTCGTACATGTCGTCGTCCGACAGCGACGCCAGCATCGCGTTGCGCTCGACGCGCGCGTCGCCCGCGGCGTGGTAGAGCTGTCGCCCCATCTCCCGCGCCACCAGCTGCACCCGCCCGGTCCGCTCGCGCCGCGCCGCGTTGTACTTCTCCAGCCGCTGCTCGTAGTCGGCCGGGCAGCCGTCCAGCAGCCCGCTCAGCAGCACCGCGTCCTCGATGGCCTGGCAGGCGCCCTGGGCGGCGTACTGGAGCATCGGGTGCGCGGCGTCGCCCAGCAGCGCCACCCGGCCCTCGGTCCAGCGGTCGACCGGGTCGCGGTCGCACAGGACCCAGGCCTTCCAGTCCCGGCCCAGCTCCAGCAGCCGCCGGGCCGCGCCGGACAGTTCGGGGAAGGAGTTCAGGACGTGGTCGTGCTCGGCCGGCACGCCCGCGACGGCCTCGGTGGCGCCGTCGTCGCGGGTCGCGGCGAGGTTGAAGTGCTCGCCGCCGGCGATCGGGTAGTGGACGAAGTGCCACTTCGGGCCGGCCCACAGGGTGACGGTGTTCCACCGCAGCTCCTCGGGGACCTCCGACATCGGGATCACCGACCGGTAGATGGTGTGCCCGGACACCCGCGGGGAGCCGTCGGCGACCATCTGCTGCCGGATCGCGGAGTGCAGCCCGTCCGCGCCGATCAGGGCGTCGCCGGTGATGCGCCGGCCGTCCGCGAGGACGGCGGAGACCGTGCCCGCCTTCTGCTCGTACGCGACCACGTGGTGGCGGCCCAGCAGTTCGACGCCGGGATGCCGGCGGGCGGCCTCCAGCAGCGGCAGGTACAGGTCGACGCGGTGCACCACGGCGTACGGGTTGCCGAACCGGGCCCGGTACTTCTCCTTGACCGGCATGGCGGCGACCTTCTCGCCGGTCGTGCCGTCCATGAAGCGCAGCTCGTCGATGAAGACGGCGCGGTCGCGGACGTCCTGGCCCACGCCCAGCAGGTCGAGGGCGTGGAAGGCGTTCGGGCCGAGCTGGATACCGGCGCCGACCTCCGTGAACACGTCCCGGCGCTCCAGCACGGTGACCCGGTGTCCGCGCTTCGCGAGTCCGAGCGCCGCGGCGAGGCCACCGATGCCACCGCCGGCGATGAGTATGTCGGCCATGGGGTTTCTCACATCCCTTTCGTTGTCAGTGACTGTGGGTGCCCGAGCGGTGGGCCGGGAAGAGCCGTTCCAGTTCGGCGTGGAAGCCGGGGAAGGTCTTGCCGACACAGGACGGGTCGTCGAGCGTGATGCCGGGGACGCGCAGGCCCAGTACCGAGAACGCCATGGCGATCCGGTGGTCCCGGCGACAGGCGATCCGGGCCGCGACGGGTCGGCCCGGGTGGACGGTGAGCCGGTCCGGTCCGGACTCGGTGCGGATGCCGAGCGCCCGCAGGTTCTCCTCGACCGCGGCGATCCGGTCGGACTCCTTGAGCCGGGCGTGCCCGATGCCGTGCACCGTGATGGGCGCGTCGGCGAGCGGGGCCACCGCGGCGAGGGTCATGAACGTGTCGGAGATGTCGCCCATGTCGATGTCGAAGCCGCCGCGCAGCGGTCCGGTGCCGGTGACGGTGGTCGCCCCGTCGGTGATCTCCACCCGGGCGCCGGCCCGGCGCAGCACCTCCACGAAGCCGAGGTCGCCCTGGACGCTCCCGGAGCCGAGGCCGGGCACCGTGACGGTGGTGCCGGTGACGGCGGCCGCCGCGAAGAAGTACGAGGCGGTGGACGCGTCGGGCTCGACGTCGAGTTCGGCGGCCCGGTAGCCGCCGGGCAGCACCTGGATCGCGCCGCCCTCGAACTCGTCCACGTACGCGCCGAAGTGGCGCATCAGCGCCTGGGTCATGGTGATGTACGGGCGGCTGACCAGGCCCGCGCCCCGCACGGTCAGCGGCTGCCGCATCAGCGGCCCCGCCATCAGCAGTCCGGTGAGGTACTGGCTGCTGAGGGAGGCGTCCACGGTCAGCTCGCCACCGCTCAGGCCGCGGGCGGCGACGGTCAGCGGCAGTCCGCCGACGGGCTCGGTGACCCGGGCGTCCGCACCGAGCCGGCGCAGCGCCTGCGCGAGGGGGCGCAGCGGCCGGGCGCGCAGCTGGTCGGTGCCGTCGAAGGTGAACGTGCCGCCGCCGGTCGCGGCGAACGGCGGCAGGAACCGGGCGGCGGTGCCCGCGTCCTCGCACCACACCGAGCCGCCGGCGGCCGGGGCGCGTCCGCCGCCGGTGACCTTCCAGCCGTCGCCGTCCGCGGTGACGGGGACGCCGAAGCCGGTCAGCGCCTCCCGGAAGGCGAGGGTGTCCTCGCTGACCAGCGGCGCCCGCAGCAGCGAGACCCCGTCGGCCGCGGCGGCCAGCAGCAGCGCCCGGTTGGTGATGCTCTTGGAGCCCGGGATCCGGGCGGTCAGTGCGGACGTGGCGGTGTTCACGCGCGCTCCCGGTGTCCGGCGCGGGCCAGGCCGGCCCGGGCGGTGGCGGCGACCCGCTCGGCGCAGAACCCCGGCTGCTCGTGGAACGCGGTGTACGGGCCGCCCGCGAGGAACTGGTCGAGGCGGGCCGGGATTCCGGCGTCACCGAGCAGCTGGTACCAGCCGAGCGCGGAACCGGCCCGGACGGAGACCCGGGCCCGGGCGCCGCACGGCCGCTGCGGGCCGACGGCCGACACGACCCGGGCGGCGATGCCCTCGCGGCCCAGGATGGCGCGGGCGTCGCGGGCGACGTGCACTTCGCTGCCGGTGGCGATCAGCACGACGTCGGGGTCGGTCCGCAGGCGGCCCTGCTTGGACCAGCCGGGCTCGCCCGGATCGGCGGCGGTGGACGCGGCGGTGGTCGGGGGAGGGGTCAGGGGAGTGGTCACGGCTCTACTCGCTCGTCTTGCGGTCGAGCACGAGGTCGTGCCCGACGATGTACGCGGCGGCGTCGGAGCAGAGCCAGACCACGGTGTCCGCGATCTCCTCGACGCTGGCTCCCCGCCCGAGCGGGCAGGGGCTGATCGCATTGATGCGGATGGACTGGGTGACGTACTCGCGGGCCGCGGTCCGGGTCAGGGCGCTCACGGCGGCCGTCGAGGCGGCGTACGCGCCGAGGCCGGGGAGCATGCCCTGGGAGCCGATGTTGCTGGCGGTGTTGACGATGACGCCGCCGCCCGCGGCCCCCATGTGGGCGATCTCGTGCTTCATGGAGAGCCAGACGCCGGTGAGGTTGGCCGTCAGGGTGTGGGCCCAGACCGTCTCGTCGATGTCCGCGACGGACTGGTGGGGGCCGAGTTCGGTGGTGTTGTTGAAGGCCACGTTCAGGGCGCCGTGGCGGCGCACGGTCTCGGCGACGACGTATCCGGCGCCGGTGGCGGTGCCGGGCGTCGTGTCCGACACGTCGGCGACCACGCTGTCGGCCCGCCCGCCCTCGTCGCGGATCAGTTTGACCGTTCCTTCGAGCGTCTCCGGGTGGCGGCCCGCGACCACCACCAGCGCGCCGAGCCGGGCGAAGGCAACCGCCGCTGCCCGGCCGATGCCTTCGCCTCCTCCGGTGACGAGGACGACCTGGCCGTCGAACCGTTCAGACATCAGCGTTCTCCTGATTCTCCGCGTCGGATTTACCGGGAAGGCGCTCCGGGGAACGCCACCAACCAACCGTCACACTGCAAGAGACGGGCCCCGGTGAGGCAGTGGAATCCGGTCACTTCGTCAGGTCCTCCGGGCAGGTGACGTAATACCCCGAGCCGCTTTGACACCGTGGTTCGCCGGGCCGATGCTGCACGCCGGCCCAGCGGCGGAAAGGGGAGATCAATGCTGACGCTTTCATGGACCCGTCCGGTCGTCGGCGCAGCTCAAGAGGGGTGTCCGGCCCCCACACGGGAGAGCTTGTGGCAGGCTCTGCTCCACAAGGCGGAGTTCCCCACCGGATATGTTCCGGCCATAAAGGAATGCCGGATCAACGAGCGGTACGCCGACGGATTTCTCCGGGAAATCCGGCGCGGTGAGCTGACGTTCCTGCAACGCGTCACTCCGCAGGAGAGTGCCGGTCGCATTACCTACCGGCATCTGAACGACACCGACATCGCGGAGATACGCAACGAGATCGGCGAGGACGAGGACGGCCGGCTCACGCTCACGCTGAGCATCACCCTGACCGACCGCCCGGCCGCCGCGATCCTGGCGCAGAACACCTATCTGCGGGACCTGGACAGCGATTTCCACGGCACGCTGGACGCCATGACGGAGGTCCTGCGGGCCGTCCTGAGCAAAGGGGCGTAGCCCCACGACGACGGCCCCCCGCACCCCCGGAGAGGGGGTGTGGGGGGCCGCCCGTGTGCGCGTGGGTCACACCCTGCCGGGCAGCAGGGGGACGCCCTCGACGGTCGCCTCCACGTCGAACACCGTGTACGAGACCGGGGCCCGCCCGATCAGCTCGGCCGCCCGCGGGGCCAGCGGCTGCGCCGCCGCCTCCGCGGTCTCCCACAGCATCACCGCGCCCCAGCGCTGCGTCTGCGGGTCCGCGATCCAGAACTTCAGGCGCAGCCCCTCGACGGCGGCGAACCGGTCGATCGCCTCGTCGTGCAGGTACGCCCGCAGCGACTCGATGGTGTGCCCCGAGCCCTCCAGGTCCCACCAGGCCACGGTCGCCTTCATACGGCCCGCTCCCGCAGCAGTCCGGACAGGGCTTCGCTGACGATGCGGATGCCGTCCTCGGTGAGCACCGACTCGGCGTGGAACTGCATCGAGCGGAAGCCCGGCCCGCGCAGGGCGTGCACCTCCCTGGTCCCCGGCTCCCGGCACACCTCGACCGTGCCGATCCCGGGCACCTCGACGGAGTCGGAGGCGCTCTGCGCGGCGAAGGTGTTGTAGAAGCCGACGCGCTCGCGCCGTCCGAACAGCTCGATCTCCCGCTGCACGCCCTGGTTGGGCTGGTCCCGGCGCTTGAGGGAGAAGCCCAGCTTCGTGCTGAGCACCTGGTGGCTGAGGCAGACCGCGAGGAACGGCCGCCCCTCGGCGAGGAGGACGTCCACCGCGGACCGCAGGTGCGCGATCTTCGGGTGGTCCACGTCGCGCGGGTCGCCCGGCCCCGGGCCCATCACGACCAGGTCGTACGGGGCGAAGCTGTACGGCTCGTCGAACCGGCAGACCGTGACGTCGGCCTCCATGGCCCGCAGCTGGTGCTCGATCATCGCGGTGAACGTGTCCTCCGCGTCGACCACCAGCACCTTGCGGCCCACCAGCAGCGGCACCGGCCGGGCCCGGGAGGCGTCGTCGTCCAGCCAGAACCCGGCGATCGTGGCGTTGCGCCGGCTCAGCGCCGCCCGGACGTCCGGGTGGTCGCCGAAGCGGCGCGGCCCCGACCGCTCGAACATGGCGAGCAGGCCGGCCGCCTTCGCCCGGGTCTCGGCGACCTCGGACAGCGGGTCCGAGTGGCGCACGAGGGTGGCGCCGACGCCGATGCGCATCCGGCCGCCGGCGTCGATGTCGGCGGTGCGGATCAGGATCGCCGAGTCCAGCGTCCGCTCGCTGTTCTCGTCCTGGCCCATCAGGGCCAGGACGCCGCTGTAGTAGCCACGGCCCTGGGGCTCGTACTTCTTGATGACCCGGCCCGCGCTCTCCAGCGGGGACCCGGTGACGGTCGGTGCGAACAGGGTCTCGTGCAGGATCTCCCGGGGGTCGCGGGAGGTGCGGCCCTCGATGAAGTACTCGGTGTGGGCGAGGCGGGCCATCTCCTTGAGGTACGGCCCGACGACCCGGCCGCCCGATTCGCAGATCCGGGCCATCATCTTGAGTTCCTCGTCGACGACCATGTACAGCTCGTCGGCCTCCTTGCGGTCGGCGAGGAAGTCCATGACGCCGGGCAGTTCGGGGCCCGAGGCGGGGAACCGGTACGTGCCGCTGATGGGGTTCATCACGGCCCGGCCGCCGGAGAGGCTCACGTGGCGCTCGGGCGAGGCGCCGATGAGGGTGCGCCCGCCGGTGTGCACGATGAACGTCCAGTAGGCGCCGGTCTCCCGTTCCAGCAGCCGGCGGAAGAAGCGCAGCGCGGCGGCGACGGAGTACTCGCTGATGTCGGCCACGAAGGACCGCTTCATCACGAAGTTGGCGCCGGCGCCGGTGCCGATCTCGTCCGCGATGACGCGGCGGACCGTCTCGGCGTACGTGTCGTCGTCGATGTCGAAGTCGCCGCCCGGCGCGAGGTGGACGGGGGCGTCGGGGATCGCGGACAGGACCGTGTCGAGGGACACCCGGCCCTGCTCCTCGATCACCATCGCGAGCAGCGGGGTGCCGTCGTCGGGGGCCTCGAAACCGCGCTCGGCGAGCTGCCGGTACGGGACCAGGGTCAGCACGTCCTGACGGGCCCCGGCGCCCGCCTCGACGTCCCGCAGCGGGATGTCCGCGAGCGTGGCCGCCTCGGTGAACTCGCCCAGGAACAGGTCCAGTTGCCCGGTGACGGTGGTCTCCGGACGGTGGATCAGCGCGAAGGACGGCGGCCGGCCGGTCAGGATCCGGCCCAGCAGGTCCGCGGTCATGCGGATTCCCCTCCCGCTCCCGCGTACGCGGCCACCCGGTCGGGGAGGGCGGTCAGGAGCTCCTTGGTGGTGGTGAGGCGGGCGCAGCGGCCGGCGGCGTACTCGAGCGCCATCCGGTGCTCCTCCCAGCTGAAGTCGGCGATGGCGTCGGCGACCAGGAAGGGCTGGATGTCGTTGGTGAACGCATCGACCGCGGTCATCAGGACGCCCACGTGGGCGTACACCCCGCAGATGATCAGCTGGTCGCGGCCCCGTGCGCGCATCCGCTCCAGCAGATCGGTCTTGAAGAAGGCGCTGTAGCGCCACTTGGTGAGCATCCAGTCGCCGGCGGCGGGTGCCACCGGGTCCACGACCTGGCGGTGCTCCGGGCTGGGCTGCATGCCCGGGCCCCAGAAGTCCTTGAGGAGCCCGCGCTCCTCGGGGGTCATTCCGCCCGGCTGCGCCGTGTAAGCGACCGGGATGCCGAGTTCGGCGGCGCGTACACGCAGCTCGCCGGCGTTGCGGGACAGGTCCACGACGGGCTGCTCGCCCGCCGGGAAGGCGGCCAGGAAGTACTTCTGCAGGTCGTGCACCAACAGGACGGCGCGGTCCGGATCCACGTCCCAGTCGACGGCGGAGGCGGGCAGGTCGGCCGCCGACGGCATCGGATAGGGGCTGATCGCAGGTATGCCTGCCATGCCTTTCTCCCTCTCGTTCACGCTCTCGTTCACGGTTCGCTGACGGGTCGCACCGTTCTCAGGCACCGAGCGCCGCACCGCCGTCCACGGTGAGGTCGTGCATGGTGATGTGGGCGGCCTTGTCGGAGAGCAGGAAGACCACCGCCTCGGCGACGTCCTCGGGACGCGCGAGCTTGCCGAGCGGGATGCCGACGCGGTACGCGTCGGGGACCCCGTCGATGGAGGCCCGCGCGCTGCTCTCGTCCTGCCACATGGAGTTGAGCATGGGGGTGTCCGTGGAGCCCGGCGCGACGAGGTTCGCGCGGATGCCGAACTTGGCGACCTCCAGCCCGAGGCACTTGGTGAACATCGTCGCGGCGGCCTTGGAGGCGGCGTACGCGGACATCTCGGTACGGGCGGTGCCCGCGGCGTTGGAGGCGATCGTGACGATCGCGCCCCGGCGGCGCGGCACCATGCGGTTGACGACGGCCCGGGAGACGAAGAAGACCCCCGTGGTGTTGACCGCGAACGTCGTGCTCCACTCCTGGTCGGTCAGCTTGCGCGCCTCGGCGAGCCGCAGCACGCCGGCCGCGTTGACGAGGAAGTCGAGCGGTCCGACGAGCGCCTCGACGTCGTCGACCAGCGATTCGACGTCGGCGCTGGCGGTGACGTCGGCCGGGAACGGGTCGACCCGCCCGCCCTCCTCGCCGACGGACTTGGCGACGTCGCGCAGACGGTCGGCGTCCCGGTCGACCGCGGCCACCCGGACGCCCCGGGAGGCCAGGGCGCGGACGATGGCCTCACCGATGCCGCCGGCCGCTCCGGTGACCAGAGCGATCTTTCCTTCCATGGAGTAACCCCCTCTTTCTTCTTCGGCCTCAGCCGCGCCAGGCGGAGGCGACTTCGATGGCCTGCTCGGAATTGAGGCGCGGGTCGCAGAACGAGGTGTACTTCTCGCCCAGCTCATCGACGTGGTATTCGTCGGAAACACATTCGTGAACCTGGTCCGGGGTGGTTTCCAGGTGGAGGCCGGCCGCCACCCCGCCGTTGTCGACCACGGCCTTCTGGAATTCCTCGACCTCGCGTACGACCGTTTCGACGTAACGGGTCTTGATGCCACCGGGCGCACTCACGGTATTTCCGTGCATGGGGTCGCACATCCACAGCACCGGGTGTCCGGCCTCGCGGACCGCGCGGACCAGCTCCGGCAGCTTCTCGGCTGCCTTGCCCTGGCCCATCCGGGAGATCAGCGTGAGCCGGCCCGGCTCGCGCCGCGGGTCGAGCCGCCCGCACAGCTCCACCAGCTCGGCCGGGGTCATCTTCGGACCGACCTTGGTGGCGACCGGGTTGGCGATCGACGCGAAGAGCTCGACGTGGGCGCCGTCCAGCTCGCGGGTGCGCTCGCCCATCCACGGCCAGTGCGTCGACGTCAGCAGCACGGAGCCGTCCGGCTGCGTGCGCAGCATCGGGCCCTCGTAGTCGAGCAGGAGCGCCTCGTGGCTGGTCCATACCGGGGCCTCGGCCGCGGAGGGGCGTGCCTCGCCGTGCCAGCCCAGCGAGGCCATGGCCCCCGAGGCCGCCTGGTAGCCGGCGACCAGCCGCTGCGGGTCGGGCCGGCGCAGCTCGGGGTCCGGCTCCGGGCTGTTGACCATGTGTCCGCGGTAGACGGGCAGCTCGACCCCGGCCACCGTCTCGGTCGGGTTGGAGCGGGGCTTGCCGAACTGGCCGGCCAGCCGGCCCACCCGGATGACGGGCTTGAGCGAACGCGTCTTCATGACACCGGCCAGCACATCGAGAAGCGCCGCCTTGCGCGCCACATAGCCGGGGGTGCACTCCGCCGGGTCCTCCGCGCAGTCGCCGCCCTGGACGACCTGCACCTCGCCCCGCGACGCCGCGGCGAGCAGGGCGCGAAGGTCTTCGACGTCCTCCCGGCGAACGAGTGCGGGCGACTCCGCGAGTTCGGCCCTGGCATTCTCCAGGGCGTCTTCATCCGGCCAAACGGGCTGTTGGCCCGCGGGCAATGATTTCCAGCGTGCAACACCGTGCATGCGGCACCTCCCAGTGCTGAACCTGCCGTGACATCAGATGCAGCCAGAAGTCTGTGAAACAGCCATTCGAGTGAACCACCACAGATTCGCCACTCCGTCAGGTGGGTGCATATTCGGTCAGGTCGAAAGGAGGATTCCGAAATCGACCTGACGCATTGGCCGGAAGGGCGCGGCCGGACCCGCGGGAAACCCTTTAGGGTCCGCGCGCGCGACGGGAAACGGAACACCGGGCGCCCTGTACTTGACACACCATCGACGGTTTCATTTCAGGCGCATGTCATGACGCCCTAAGGTCGGTCCCGTGGTGAGTCAAGGAGCGGGAGCGCTGCTGAAACAACTGGTGTCCGAGGGGGTCTCGCCGTGGCTGAGCGCGCAGGATCCGGAAGAGTTCGACGCCGGAGTCCGGTATCCGACCCTGGGCGCCCACTTCCACAACGCCCTCGCACCGGCGGGCAGCACCCTGGCACAGCTCCGCCGGGCCTGTGACCTCCTGCTGCCCGTGTTCGAGGCCGGCAGGGGCATGGTGGGCCAGGTCTCCGTGCCCGTGTCCCCGCACCGGGCCCATGACGCGAAGGCCCTGGGCGCGGCGGCCCGTGCCCTGCACCGGTCGGTGGCCCGCCCCAACGCGCTCGTGCGCATCCCCATGACCCCGGCGGGCCTGGAGGCGATGACCGACTGCCTCGCCGAGGGAATCGGGGTGCACGCCGCGATGGTCTTCTCGGACGAGCGCTACGCCGAGGTCCTCGACGCCTATGTCGCCGGCCTGGAGCGGTCGCTGTCCTGCGGCCGGCCGCTCGGCGACGCCCCCATGGTGGCCTCGTTCCCGGTGGGCCTGTTCGACGCCGAAGTCGACGCCCGGCTGGACGAGCTGGGCGTCGGCCCCCGCCACGAGGTACGCGGCGCCGCCGGCCTGGCCGTGGCCCGCAGGATGTACCGGCTGCGCGAGGAACGGCTGTCCGGGGACTGGTGGCGGGTGCTCCGGGCCAACGGCGCCCCGCAGCCGCGGCTGCTGTGGGGCACCGGCGCGGACGGCGGGGTGGGCGCCCTGGTGGGCTGGAACACCGCGCTCGCCCTGTCCGTCGACACCCTGGAGGCCGCCGCGCTGAAACCGGAGCTGAGCGGCGACACCCTGCTCAACGCCGATGCGGAGGCCACCTGCGCGCTGCGGGCCCTGGAGCGGCTCGGCGTCCCCGCCCGAGGGGTCGCAGCCGCGCTGGAGACGGCGGGACTCGCCCGCCTCCAGCGCGGCTGGGGGATCAGGACGGGATCCGGGCTCGCTTCCGCTCCGGGAACCGGGTGTTCGTCAGCGCCAGCAGCGGAGCTGCCTTGACGGCCGTCTCCTCGTACTCGGCCGCCGGGTCGGACAGGGCCACCACGGCCCCGCCCACCCCGTACCGGACCCGGTCGGCGGTGATCGTGGCGGTGCGGATCACGATGCTCAGGTCAGCGGCGCCGGACAGCGAGAAGTAGCCGATCGCGCCCGAGTACACCCCGCGCGGGCCGCCCTCCAGCCGGTCGATGATCTGCATCGTGCGCAGCTTGGGGGCTCCGGTCATGGAACCGCCCGGGAAGGCGGCGCGCACGCAGTCCACCGCCGACGACTCCGGCCGCAGGCGCGCCCGTACCGTGCTCACCAGCTGGTGCACGGTGGCGTACGTCTCGACCCGGAACAGGTCGTCGGCCTCGACCGAGCCGGGCACCGCGCACCGGCCGAGGTCGTTGCGGACCAGGTCGACGATCATGAGGTTCTCGGAGCGGTCCTTCTCGTCCGTCAGCAGGTCCGCGATCAGCTCGGCCTCCTCCTGCGGGGTGGCGCCGCGCGGCCGCGTGCCCTTGATGGGGGAGGACTCGACGAGCCCGTCGCGCGAGACGCGCAGGAACCGCTCGGGCGAGGTGCTGAGCACGGACAGCTCGCCGAACTGGAGCAGCGCGGCGAACGGCGCCGGACTGCTGCGGCGCAGGGTCCGGTACGCGGCCCAGGGGTCGAGGCCGGCCTCGGTCTCCGCCATGTTGGTGAGGCAGACCTCGTACGTCTCGCCGGCGGCGATCTCCTCCAGGCAGCTGCCGATGAGGTCCAGGTAGGCGCCGCGGTCGTGGCGCAGGCTGATCTCACCGCCGGAGGCGGCCGGCCGGGGCTCCGGCAGGCTCAGGCCGGCGAGCGCGGCGAGCCGCTCCCCCGTGCCGATGAGCCAGGCGTCGGCCGCGGCCGACGACCGCTCGCCGGTCCCCTCCACCAGTGCCAGCAGGTACGTGGCGTTCTCGGCGTGGTCGAAGACCAGGGCCCGGTCCGCGAAGACCATGGTGGCGTCGGCGACCGGCGAGCGGTGCACGAGGTCGCCGCCGCACTCGGCCTTCAGCTCGTAGCCGAGGTAGCCGACCCAGCCGAGGGTGAAGTCGAAGGGCAGCTGCGGGAGTTCGGTGTGCAGGGAGCGCAGGTCGCGGTCGAGCCACTCCAGGAAGGGGGCGGCGACCAGTTCGCTCCCGCCGCCCGCCGACTCGACGGTGACGCACCCGCTCCACACGTCGGCGGTGGCGACCCGGGCGAGCGGTCCGGTGGCGTCGCCCATGACCGAGAACCGGCCGCGGTCGCCGCCGGGCAGGCTGCTGTCCAGCCAGTAGGCGTGGTCGTTGCCGCGGAAGAGCTGGTCGTAGACGGTCTCGGGGCACCAGCGCGTGGACAGCCTGCGCGCGGCCACCCGCAGCCGGCGCACCGGGGGCTCCTCGGCGGGAGCGGGCGCGGACACGGGCGCGGGAGCGGACACGCGAACGGCGGCCCGAGCGGCAGCGGGTACGGGAGCGGGTACGGGAGCCCGACGCGGGGTCCCCGGCATCCGGTCCGGGCGGTCCGCCCGGTGTGCGCGGGTCAGCCCGGCGAAGTTTGCAAGCAGCTCGATCCCGTACTGACTGCAAATCGACTCGGGGTGGAACTGCACCCCCCACATCGGCCGCGACCGGTGCCGCAGCCCCATCAGGATGCCGTCCGGGGTCCAGGCGGTGGCTTCGAGCCCGTCCGGCAGGTCCGTCACGGCGAGTGAGTGGTAGCGGACCACCTCCAGCGGTGAGGGCAGCCCCGCGAACAGCCCGGTGCCGTCGTGCAGGACGGGCGAGGTGCGGCCGTGCCGGGGCTCCGGCGCCCGGTCGACCGTGGCGCCGTGGACATGGCCGATCCCCTGGTGGCCGAGGCAGATGCCGAGCAGCGGCAGCGTCGAGCGCTCGATGATCTCGGTGCACACGCCGAAGTCGGCGGCCCGGCGCGGCGTGCCGGGGCCCGGCGAGATGACGACGTTGTCGAAGGCGTCGAGTTGTGCGATCTTCCAGTGCGGATCGTCATTTCGGACGACTTCCGGCTCCCGGCCATTGACCTCGGCCAGATAGTGGAAGAGGTTATACGTAAACGAGTCGTAATTGTCTACAAGAAGCGTACGCACGATGAAATATCCCCCCGGCTAAATCAAGCCTGGACTGGCTTGATTTCGAGCAGCATGTGCTCGACCATGTCCTCTCCGTACTCCCCCTCGCGGACGCGGCAGCTCGCCAGCGTCGACAGCTCGCGCCCGCTGACGTCTGCCAGCTCGTGCAGCGCCGCGAGGTCCCCCCGGTCGCTGAAGTGCAGCAGGACGCGGCCGCCCGGGGCGGTCCAGTGCACGGCCTGCTCCAGGTAGCGGCGGTGCGCCTGGTAGCCGGTGTCCACGTACGCCCGCTCGTGCACCGACTTGTACTCGTAGCCCTCCGGCCCCATCACGTAGTTGGAGCTCCAGAACACGAGGTCGAACCGCTCGTCCTCGCGCAGGCCGGAGAACAGGTCGCTGTGCAGGGCCTGGAGGCGGTCCGCGACCCCGTGCCGGTCCGCGTTGACGGCGGCGTTCTCCACGGCGGCGGGGCTGATGTCGGCCGCCACGACCCGGTCGTATCCGGCCAGCGCGGCCGTCACGGCGATGACGCCGGTGCCGCACCCGATTTCCAGGAAGGAACCCGAACGCCGCTCCGCGGGGAGCGCGTTGAGGCCGAGCAGTTCGAGGGCCACGCCCGTGGAGGGCGAGTAGACGGGGGCGAAGACCTCGTCGAACAGGTCCCACTCGCGGTCGCCGAGCGTGAACACGCGGGGCCGGTCCTGCCGGGTCAGCGACAGGCGGCTGCGGAGCAGCGACCGCTCGTAACTCTGAAGCTGAGACAGCTGTGACAGCTGAGACATGCGAATCCCCCCAAGGAAACGACAGGCTGTGGTGACGGCGCCGCCGGGGCCGACGGTGGTGCCGGCACCGGAACGCTCGGTGATCAGCCTGCCCTTGAGTGCGCCTCGACCAGAAGGTGTTCAGATGACAGCGTCGCTCATGGACCGTGGTGACGCGATCACCCTCCGCGTCCCTGACCTGGACCACATCTCAAGTGTTTCTTGACCGGTTCTTGCCCCAAGAGATACTTTCAGGCAGGCCAGGGATTGCTTGCACCTCGGTTGGTGCAAACGTGAACGGCTTTATGGGGGTCGGGGGAGAAGTCGTGGTTGACCACGCTTACGAAATGCTGGAACTGCTGAACAGAGAGGCGCCTGCGGCTGCCTTCGACGACGTGGTCCGTAAAGCACGTGAGTCCGGCCTGTCCGGGGACGCCCTCGCCCAGTTGACCAGGGCCAGAGACCAGAGTCTCGGCATCCGGGCGCTCTTCGTGCGCCGCCAGCAGCGCGAGGCCGGCCTCGCCGCCCTCGTGGACACCGCACGTGACCTGACCCTGCCGTACGACCTCGACGAACTCCTGAAGGTGATCACGCGCCGGGCCCGGCTGCTGCTCGGGCTCGACATGGCCTGGGTGAGCTTCGACGACCTCGACGCGCAGTGCTCCAGGGTCCGTTCGGCCGACGGCCACGCCTCCGCGCTGACCATCGGGTTCGCCATCCCGCTGACCGGAGGGGGCGTCGGCAAGCGCGCCGCGGACGGTTCCGCACCGTTCTGGTCGGCCGACTACATGAACGACAAAACCTTCCAGCACAGCCCCGTCATCGACGAGGTGGTGCAGGCCGAGGGACTGCACGCCGTCATGGCCGTCCCGCTGCGGCACGCCGGGACCGCCCTGGGAGCCCTGTACGTCGCGGACCGCAACATCCGCCACTTCACCCCGGACGAAGTGTCGCTGATGAGTTCCCTCGCCGACCTCGCAACCGTTGCGATCGAAAAGGCCCGGCTGCTGGAGCAGACCCGGTACGAGGTCGTGGAGCTGGAGCAGGACACCTCCCGCGCCCGCGACTCCTCCACCACCGCCCGCCAGCTCCGCGAGACCCACGGCCGGCTGCTCGACCTGGTGCTCCAGGGCGGCGGCCTCGGCAACCTGGCCGCCGAGGCGGTCAAGGGGCTCGACGGCACGCTGCTCGTACGGGACGCGGCCGGGCGCAACCTCGCCTGCCCCGGCGGCGAACCCCCCGTGCTGAACGAGGCGGAGGTCCGCACCGTCCTGCTGGACGCCCACACCGACCGGCAGCCGCGCAGCACGAGCGACGGGGTGTGGATCGCCTCGGTCGCCGCGGGCGACGAGATGCTGGGCACGCTCATCCTGTCCTGCAAGGAGCCCGTCACGGACCGCCAGGTCCAGCTCCTCGCGCTCACCGCCCAGGTCACCGCCGTGGTGCTGCTGATGGAGCAGGGCATGGCCGCCGCCGAGGGCCACATGCGGGACGAGTTCTTCCACGACCTGCTGCGGGGCACCTCCCTGTCCCCCGTGCAGATCGCGGAGCAGAGCCGCCGCCTCGCGCTGAACCTCGACGAGCCCCACGTCATCGTGATCGCCCGGCCGGAAGGCGGGGTCCAGGGCCGCGTGGTCGCCTGGGCCGCCTCGTACGCCAACCGCCACCACGGCCTCAAGAGCGTGGACGGCGACGTCGTGGTGCTGCTGCTGCCCGGCACCGAGGCCGGGGCCATCGCCCGTACGGCGTCCAGGGAACTCTCCGAGGTGCTCGGCAAGCCCGTCACGGCGGGCTCCGCCGGCCCCGTGGACGATCCGGCCGGCATCGTCCACATGTACCAGGAGGCCCGCCGGGTCCTGGACGCGGTCGCGGCCCTCACCGGCGCCGGCAGCACCGCATCCCCCGATGAGCTGGGCTTCCTCGGCGTCCTGCTCTCCGAGAAGCCGAACATCGCCGGTTTCATCAACGACACCATCGGTCCCGTCCTGGACTATGACGACCAGCAGTACACCGAGCTGATCCGCACGATGGAGGCGTACTTCGCCTCGGCCAACAGCCCCTCCAGGGCCGCCGAGTCCCTGCACGTCCACCCCAACACGGTCTCGCGCCGACTGGAACGGATCACCGAGATCCTGGGCGAGGACTGGCAGAAGCCGACCCAGGCCCTCCAGGTACAGCTGGCCCTCCAGCTCCAGCGGACCCGCCAGGCCCTGAACAGAGCCCCCCGCGCCGGGCAGCCGAGGCAGATCATCGGCTAGCCGGCGACGGCGCGCTCGGTGAGCATGCGGACCGCGTGCGCGGCGGAGGCCAAGGTGGTGTGCCGGTGCCAGCCGCCGAAGGAGCGGCCGCCGAAATCGGTGAGCCCCACCTTCTGCGAGATGTTCACGAAGTCCGCCTCGACGTTCTGGGCGCGCTTCGCGAGCCGCAGCAGCCCGCCGGGCGGCGCCTGCGTCATATCGCTGATCCAGCACTGCTCGGGCCAGCCCCGCGGGTCGTTCCACTCGCCGAACAGCAGCAGCGGACGGGGCGACTGCGGCAGCTCCACCCGTACGCCGACCACCAGCGTGGTGCGCTGCTGGAGGGTCAGCGGGTCCACCCAGGTCACCGGGCGGCGCAGGGTGCGGGCCATCAGCAGCAGCTGGTGGGCGGCGAGCTCGCGGTTGCCGCTGCTCGGCAGGACCGGGTCCACGCAGCGGACCCGCAGCGAGCCGCGGGCCGACGCCACGAAGTGCATCCCGGCCGGGCCGAACCGGCGGGCCACCGCGGCCGGGTCGACGTCGGGCAGGTCGAACACCACCGGCCGGCGGCTCTGGCCGACCCAGTCGCGCAGTTCCTCGACGGCTCCTGCCGCGCATTCGAGGGGCGTGGTGGCCAGTTCCGACTCGTGGACGTTGGGGGAGAGGGGGCCGACGCTCTCGCGCCACTTCTGGGTGAGCGCGAGCCGCCAGTTCACCGGGCAGCTCTGGTCCTCGCCGACGGACCACACGCCGAACGCCACCTGGCTGTTGACCATCTGGCCGCGCTCGGGCACGAAGCGGCGGGCCACCCCGACGGACTCCGTGCCGGCCTTGGAGATCACCACCGGCTGCACGACCCAGGCGCGGGGACGCAGTGCCCGCTCCAGGTAGCGGGCGAGGGCGGCGCGCACCGGACCCCAGTCCCAGGTGGACGACACCACGAAGTGGTGCAGGCTCTGCTCGGCCGCCCGGTCGCCGACGTGCGCCGCGATGTTGCGTATCGACTTGCGCCCCTCGGCCTTGAGCAGGCCGCGCAGGTACACCTCCCCCTTGCGTCGCTGGTCGCTGCGCGGCAGCGAGGCGAACAGCTCGGCGCAGAGTTCGTCCACGACCAGGTCCGGTACGAACCGGCTGCTCAGGGTCTCCAGGCGTTCGAGACTCGGTGCGCTCATGATGGATCCATCCCTTCCCCCGGTGTTCTCTCCAGCTCCTCAACCCTGCGGCCGGGCACGGCGGGAGAACCAGGTGGAGCGGTCACACACATTCGGCCCCGCGTGCACGGGGGGTCATCAGCCCAGAACGGACCACGGGAACCCGAATGATCATTTGACGGAGTCCCCGACAGGCCCTTGGCCTGGGCAGCAACGGCTCGCAGACTCCTGGAGCCCCGCTCGCGGCGGACCGGACCACCCGCCCCGTCCGCACCACGCCCGGGCCGTTCCGGGGGAGAGGTGCCCCGCCCACCACCGCGCAGCTCCCGCACGGTGGCCCGGCCACCACTGCGCAGCTCGGCGACGGGCCCGGCTAGGGTGTGCCCGTATGGGGACCTGGACCGCACCGAGCGCCATAGAACGAGAGCTGTACGAGGCCAAGAGCGCGGGCGCGTGGGACCGGTACCTGGACGTGCTCGCCCGCTCCGAGCTGTTCCTCCCCCAGTCCCGCGCACAGGTCGACGCCGAACCCTCGCACGCCCGCTTCCACCCGGTCGGACACAGCCTGCCCGTGTACACCGCCGGCATGCTGCCCGTGCCCACCCCCGAGACCGTGTTCGTGCGCCAGCGCCTCTCCTGGTTCGCGGGCGTCTGGGAGCGGCGCGATCCCGCGTACCTGGCGGTGAACCCCGGCAGCCCCGTCGAGGCCTACCTGACCACGGGCCCCGCCGACCTCGCCCGCTGGCGCGCGCATGCGGACGCGGCCACCGGCTGGGGCCTGCCCGTCGGCGAGGTGCACGCCCTGCACGTCGGCGGGCCCCTGCACGGACCCGTCGCCCGCGGACTCGCCGTGGGCGCCCATCTCTCCGTGACCAACGGGGAGTTCTGGAACGCGCTGGCCTACCACGGCGGCGGCTACACCCGTGAGCGCGAACGCCTGCGCAAGTGGTGGGGCATCACCACCCGCGAGGAGTGGCTCGACGTCCTGCACCGCATGCTGAACGCCGAGATCGTCAGCCCCGTCTGGGAGTTCGCCCTGCGGGTCCGCCGGATCCTCGCCTCCGACTTCGCCGGGCCGGTCGACGCCGAGCACTGGCGGCACGCCGCCGAGGCCAGCCTGCGCCGCAGCGCCGAACGGGCCGCCGAGCCTCAGCTCACCCCCGACGGGGTCACGGTCGCACAGCCGCGCCCGACCGCCGAGGTGGAGGGCGAGATCACCGGGGTGCACCGCCTCATCGGCCGCATCACCCGGTACGAGCAGCGCTTCCGGGCCGACGGACTGCTGCCCGAGGACGGCTACGTGCGGTCCGTCGAGGGGTGGGACGTCGGCCGGGCCTCCCAGATGGCCCGCTGGGGTCTCGGCGCCCGCTACGGCACCCTGGAGGAGGCCGAGCGCGCCGTGCTGCGCGCCGGTGAGGCGGCCGTCGAGACGTACCGCTCCTGGGCGGACTTCTCGGCCGGGTACCTGCTCGGCCGGTGCCTGCACTTCGACGAGGAGGAGTTCGGCGAGTGGTACGACAGCTCCCTCGCCACGCACCTGACGCTGACCCGGGCGCCCGCCAGCCCCTGGCTCAACATCTTCTGGAAGTAGCGCCGGCAGCCGACCTGCCCCAGTAACGGCGAATCCTTGGACGGTCCCCGAGCACGCCAACTAGCCTCGCCGACATGACCATTGTGCTGAACGAGACGGTTCGCAAGCTGCTCGACTCCCCGCACCCGGCCGTGCTCTCCACCATCGACCCCGACGGCAGTCCGCAGAGTTCGGTGGTCTGGGTGACCCGGGACGGCGGCGACGTGCTGGTCTCCACCGAGCAGGGGCGCCGCAAGGAGCGGAACATCGCCCGGGACGCACGCGTCGGGCTGACCGTGTTCGACACCGCCAACCCGTTCGTCTACGTGGAGATCCGCGGCACGGCCACCCTCACCGAGGATGCGGGCCGCGCGGTCGCCGTCCGCATCGCCGAGGAGTACATGGGGCCGGGCGCCGGCAAGGAGTACGCCGAGGGCCCGGCCGAGAACGTCCGCGTCGTCGTCCGCATCACCCCGACGAAGGTGCTCGGCAACGCCGCCAAGGCGGGCTGAGCCGGGGACGGGCCTCTCCCCCCGGCCGACGGCCTGTCACCGCGGGCTGTGACCACGGGCTGTGGCCACCGGCTGTGGCCACGGCCTACGGAAGCCGCGGGCGCAGCCGTGACCAGGCGTCGAGGGTCGCGGCGAGCGGTTCGCCCTCCGGGAGGTGGGGGCGGGCCGCATCCGTCCAGCGGAGCAGGTTCTTGATCCGGCGCAGGTGGACGATCTCCGCGCGGGGCAGGTCGCGCCAGTGACCGGCCCGCGCGGCGGCCTGCGCCGGCGTGAGGTCGACCAGCGCGAGCACCTCCCGGCACAGGGCGGCCGGATCGCCGCCGCGGCCGGGCCCGAACTCCCTGATCAGATACCCCCGTACGAAGGCCAGCTCGATCCCCCGCACCAGGTCGGACGCGCCCTCCGCCTCCGCGCAGCGGTACGCCGCCGCCACCGCCACCCGCCCCCAGCGCAGCCGGGTCTCCTCCGGCAGCCGGTCCTCCTGCATGCCGCCCACGGCCAGCGCGCGCAGCGTCCGCGGCCGCGGCTCGTCCAGCAGCGGCGGACCGGTGGCCAGCCAGGCCTCGATGGCCTCCAGCGCGTGCCCGCCGGGCGGGACCGCGGTCAGCACCTGCCCCCGGGCGAGCAGGGCGACCAGGGCGCCCGTGAGGTGGACCCTGGCCACGTGCCCCGCGTCGAAGAAGGCCACGGTCCGCCCGTGCCGCTCGATCCGGCGCAGCCCGAGCCGCAGTTCCCCCACGGCGTAGACCTGTCCGGTGCGCGCGACCCCGCCCAGACAGCGGACCACGCACACGCCGCCCGTGACGTCGGCCTCCTCGACGGAGTACACCTGCAACTCGGCAATGGCCACCCGGTCCCCCTTCCCCGGGCGGGAGGCTACCGCCCCCGTCCCACCACGGGTACGCCGAAGGCCCCCTCGCGGTGCGGTGGCGAGGGGGCCTTCGGATGTGCGCTGCGACCGGTGCGCCTACGACCAGGTGACGAGGCGGCGGGGGTGTTCCAGGACGGCCGCGATGTCCGCCAGGAAACGGGAGCCGAGCTCGCCGTCGATGAGCCGGTGGTCGAACGACAGCGCCAGCGTGGTGACGTGGCGCGGCTTCACCTTGCCCTTGTGGACCCACGGCTGGAGCTTGATCGCGCCGACCGCGAGGATCGCGGACTCACCGGGGTTCAGGATGGGCGTGCCGGTGTCGACGCCGAAGACGCCGACGTTGGTGATGGTGAGGGTGCCGTTCTGCATGTCGGCCGGGGAGGTCTTGCCTTCGCGGGCCGTGGCGACCAGCTCGGACAGGGCCGTCGACAGCTCGGGCAGCGTCTTGGCGTGCGCGTCCTTGATGTTCGGGACGATCAGGCCGCGCGGGGTGGCCGCCGCGATGCCCAGGTTGACGTAGTGCTTGAGCACGATCTCCTGGGCCGCCTCGTCCCAGGACGCGTTGACCTCCGGGTTGCGGCGGACGGCCACCAGCACCGCCTTGGCGATGAGCAGCAGCGGGTTGATCCGCAGTCCGGCCAGGTCGGGGTCGGCCTTGAGCTCCTGGACCAGCTTCATCGTGCGGGACACGTCGAAGGTGATGAACTCGGTGACGTGCGGCGCGGTGAACGCGGAGTTGACCATGGCCTGGGCGGTGACCTTGCGGACGCCCTTGACCGGGATGCGGGTCTCCCGCGCCGACGCCTCGCCGGCCGCCGCCGGGGCGACCGCGGCGGCCTGTGCCTGGACCGGCACCGCGGCGGGCGCCTGGGCGGCCACGGCCTGCGGGGTGAGTGCGGCCGCCGCGGCGGCGTGCACGTCCTCGCGGGTCACGACCCCGCCCTCCCCGGTGGGCACCACGGAGGCCAGGTCGATCCCGAGGTCCTTGGCGAGCTTGCGCACCGGCGGCTTCGCCAGCGGACGCTCGCCGGCGCCGTGGCCGTTCCCGTTCAGCGCGGGGGCCGGGGCGGCCTCCGGCTGGGCCGGAACGGCGGGCAGCGCGGCCGGTGCGGCGGTGCCGTTGCGGTCGGCGCCGGTGCCGGGCACGGCCTTGCGGGGGCGGCGCTTGGTGGAGGCCTGGGAGACGCCGTAGCCCACCAGGACGGGCTGGCGCGCGGCGGGGGCCGGCTCCTCGGCCGGGGCC
>LJCW01000363.1 GCA_001298555.1 Actinobacteria bacterium OV450 | reverse complement strand
TCACCGACGACCCCCTCGCCGGCACGCTGAAGACCGAGTCCGACTGGGCGGTCAAGGCCAAGCTCATCGAGCAGCCCGACCTCTCCGGCATCTACGACCTGTCGCTCCTGAACAAGGTGCTGAAGGCCGCCGGCAAGCCCGAGGTCACCGACGCCGGCCTCGGCGCCAAGTAAGCCCGCAGACACGAACCCCAGGAGGTGACGACCATGGCCACCACATTCGCCAAGGCTGCCGAGGGCACGGTAGCGGAGCAGACGCACGCCGCCCGCATCGAGCACGTCTCGAAGTCCTTCTCCGGCCCGGCCGGATCGCAGCTCGTCCTGGACGACATCAGCCTCGATGTCGCGCCCGGCGAGTTCGTCACCATCCTGGGGGCCTCGGGGTGTGGCAAATCCACCCTGCTGAACCTGGTCGCCGGACTCGACAAGCCCACCGCGGGCACGATCGAGACCGCCGGCCGGCCCGCCCTGATGTTCCAGGAGCACGCCCTCTTCCCGTGGCTCACCGCGGGCAAGAACATCGAACTCGCCCTGCGGCTGCGCGGGGTGGCCAAGGCCGACCGCAAGCCGGAGGCCGAGCGCCTGCTGGAGCTGGTCCGTCTCGGCGGCGCCCACGGCAAGCGCGTCCACGAGCTGTCCGGCGGCATGCGCCAGCGCGTCGCCCTGGCCCGGGCCCTGGCCCAGGACAGCCGGCTGCTGCTGATGGACGAGCCGTTCGCGGCACTGGACGCCATCACGCGTGACGTGCTCCACGGCGAACTCACCCGCATCTGGGCCGAGACGGACGTCTCCGTGCTCTTCGTCACGCACAACGTGCGCGAGGCCGTGCGCCTCGCGCAGCGCGTGGTCCTGCTCTCCTCCCGGCCCGGCCGGGTCGCGAAGGAATGGACCGTGGACATCCCGCAGCCGCGCCGCATCGAGGACGCGGACGTCGCGGAGCTGTCCGTCGAGATCACTGAACACCTGCGTGGGGAGATCCGCCGCCATGGCCAGCACTGACACGAAGGCGAAGACGGACGACCTGGCCGGTCTGGAGGCCGGCCTGGACGCCCTCGACGCGGTCCAGACCCACCGCACCCCGGCGCGCGAGGTCCTCGTCAAGAAGGTCCTCCCGCCGTTCATCGCCGTGGGCCTGGTGCTCCTGGTGTGGCAGGTCCTCGTCGCGGCGAAGGTCACCGACGAGACGAAGCTCCCGCCGCTGTCCGCGGTCTGGGACAGCCTGTCCGAGATGTGGCTCAAGGGCACCCTGCTGGAGGTCGTCTGGACCAGCGTCTCCCGCGGTCTGCTCGGCTTCCTGCTCGCGCTGGCCATCGGCACGCCGCTCGGACTGCTCGTCGCCCGCGTCAAGTTCGTCCGCGCCGCGATCGGCCCCATCCTCCAGGGCCTGCAGTCCCTGCCCTCGGTCGCCTGGGTGCCGCCGGCCGTGCTCTGGTTCGGCCTCAACGACGCCATGATGTACACGGTGATCCTGCTCGGCGCGGTCCCGTCCATCGCCAACGGCCTCGTCTCCGGCATCGACCAGATCCCGCCGCTCTACCTGCGGGCGGGCCGCACGCTCGGCGCCACCGGCCTGCACGGAGCCCGGCACGTGATCATGCCGGCCGCCCTGCCGGGCTACCTCGCCGGGCTGAAGCAGGGCTGGGCCTTCTCCTGGCGCTCCCTGATGGCCGCCGAGATCATCGCCAGCTCCCCCGACCTGGGCCTGGGCCTGGGCCAGCTGCTGGAGAACGGCCGCAACAACATCGACCTGCCCGGCGTCTTCCTCGCGATCATCCTGATCCTCGTGGTCGGCATCGCCATCGACCTGCTGATCTTCAGCCCGGTCGAGCGGTGGGTGCTGCGCAGCCGCGGCCTGCTGGTCAAGAGCTGAGTCCCGTGTTCCGCGCCCCCGCCCCCGTCCTCCTCGTCATCGCCCACGGCAGCCGCGACCCGCGGCACGCGGCGACCGTGCACGCCCTGACCCGGCGGGTGCGGGCGCTGCGGCCGGGGCTGCGGGTGGAGACGGCCTTCCTGGACTTCGACACCCCGACGGTAGCGCAGGTGACGTCCGCCCTGCACCGGTCGGGCGTACGGGAGGTCGTGGCCCTGCCGCTGCTCCTGACGCGGGCGTTCCACGCGAAGTCCGACATACCCGCGGTGCTGGCCGAAGCCACGTCCCGGCTGCCGGGCCTGTCGGTCCGGATCGCGGACGTCCTGGGCCCGTCCCCGCTGCTGGTCGGCGCGCTGGAGCGGCGCCTGGCGGAGGCCGGCCTCACCCCGGCGGACCGCGCCGGCACCGCGGTGGTGCTGGCGTCCGCCGGTTCCTCGGACCCGGAGGCGATCGCAGTGATCGCTGAAATCGCGCGGGAGTGGCGGCACACCGGTTGGTGCGCCGTGCGGCCTGCGTTCGCCTCCGCCTCGCTGCCCCGTACGGAGGACGCCGTACGGGCCCTGCGCGCGGAGGGTGCGCGCCGGGTGGTGGTGGCGCCGTACGTCATCGCCCCCGGGCGTCTCCCGGACCGCATCGTGGCCGGCGCGGAGGCCGCGGGGGCGGACCTGGTGTCCGCCGTCCTCGGCGCGGCGCCGGAGGTGGCCCGCCTGCTCCTGCGCCGCTACGACACGGCGCCGCGCAGCGTGCCGCTCCTGGCCGCGGCCTGATTCCCGTTCACGTGAATCGCAGGCCGGGGCGTTGCCGCGGCCGGAAAGGCCTCTCCGGTCACAGCCCTAGGTCCTGGCCGCCGCCTCGTCGGCCAGGGCCGTCAGGTCCTCGACCGACATCGCCCCCGGCGGCAGGCCCTCGCGGGCGAAGATGTTCGCCGCGTGGCGCAGTGTGTCGTTCACCGGGGTCGGCACTCCGTGGAGACGCCCCAGCAGGGAGATCTCCCCGTTGAGGTAGTCGGCCTCGATGGAGCCCGTGCCCCGGTGCAGGGACTGCCAGGAGGAACCGCCCCGCAGGACCGGGGGGTGGTCGACCTTGCCGTCGCGCGCCGCCGCCTGCTCCTCCTCGGAGGCGTACGCGATGCCCGCCGCGGCGGGCGCCGCCCGCCCCTCCCGCTGCGCGCGCAGCAGGAGCGCCGCCTTCGCCGGGTGCTGTTCGGGGCCGGTGGTCGCCTGGATCGCGTTGCCCAGGTTCCCCAGCAGCTTCGCGTACTTCCACCGCATCACGTCCTCGACGACCGGTGCCGCGAAACCGGACTTCTCCAGGTCGGCCGCGATCCGCCGGGCCCGCGCATCGGTGCCCCCGGCGGCCGGCCCGATGTGCAGGACGCCCGTCAGCGGCGCGCACAGCGCGGACACCACCCCCGGCTCCAGGAAGGTGGCGGGCAGCCAGACGCACACCCCGTACACGCGGGCGAAGCGGCGCAGCGCCAGCCGCTCGCTCTCCACCCCGTTCTGCGCGCACAGGACCGGCAGCCGCTGGGCCGCCGTGCCGCCGCCGGCGACCTCCGCGTCGCCCCACGCGTCGAGCGCGGCGATCGCGTCCTGGGTCTTCACGGCCAGCAGCAGGACGTCGTCGGGGCGCAGTTCACCGAGTTCGGCCGGGCCGGTGACCACGGGGATCCGGTGCACCCGGGTGCCGTCGGCGGTCGTGAGGCGCAGCCCGTCCGCCGCGAGGGCCTGGGCGTGTGCGCCGCGCGCGGCGAGGACGACCTCGGTGCCCGTCTCCGCCAGCCGTCCGCCGATGGTCGCGCCGATCGCCCCGGCGCCGATGATGATGTAACGCATGGCCAGGAGCCTGGCACACCCGGCGTCCTGTGGTGCGGTCGGGGCATGGTGGAAGGCGTGTCCCGCCACCGGTGCCGGGCGGGCCGGCGCGCCGCCGACGTCGCGGTGCCACGCGGCGGAAAAGGGTTCGACGGGCCGGTGCCCGGGCCTGTAGCTTGCAGTCGACCGTGACACCGCCCGAGGAGGTGAGACCCGTGAACGCTGTATCGACGTGGGTGCTCCCCCTTTCCGTCACGGCCTGCGATTGACGTAGGTGTCGCCGGGAGCGCCTCGACCACAAGGCACTCCCGAAAGGCAACACCCATGCACTCCCTGCAGTTCACCGCCGAGTCGTCGTCGGACGGCGTGCGCGAGCGCGACTTCACCCTGGACGGCGTCCCCGGCGTCCTCTGGTCGCCGGCCTCCGGCGCCGATCGGGCACCCCTGGTCCTGATGGGCCACGGCGGGGGCGCCCACAAGAGGCATGCGGCGATGGTGGGCCGGGCCCACCTCCTCGTGACCGGTTGCGGTTTCCATGCCGCCGTCATCGACGCGCCCGGTCACGGCGACCGGCCGCGCAGCGCGCACGACGAACAGGCCATCGCCGAGCTGCGCAGGGCGCAGGCGGCGGGCGAGCCCGAGGGCCCGGTCGTCGTTCCGTACAACGCCCGTCTGGCGGAGCTCGCCGTGCCCGAGTACCGGGCGGTCCTCGACGCCCTCCAGGAGCTCCCGGAGATCGGCGCCGACGGGCCGGTGGGTTACGTCGGCGTCGCCATGGGTACCGCGATCGGGGTGCCGCTGGTGGCGGCCGAGCCCAGGATCACGGCCGCCGTCTTCGGCATGATGTGGCCCGATGCCCTGTGGGAGGCGGCGAAGCGGATCACCGTGCCGATCGAGTTCGCCCTGCAGTGGGACGACGAGCGCATCCCGCGCGAGGCCGGCCTCGCGCTGTTCGACGCCTTCGCCTCGAAGGAGAAGTCGTTGCACGCCAACGCGGGCGGGCACGCGAACTGGCCGAGGTTCGAGGCCGACAGCGCCACCCGGTTCTTCGCCCGTCACCTCGGCCGGGTGAGCTCCTCACCGGCCTGAGGCGAGCGGCAGCGGCGTCCGGTCCGGCGGTCGGGCGCCGCCCCCGCGGGGGCGCGGCCGACACTCTCTAGTCCTGGGTCAGTTCGACGAGTCTGGCGACCGTGTTCCAGTTGCGGGTCGTTGCGTCGATGCCCTTGAACACGGCGGGCCGGTAGAGGGCTTCGGCCAGTTTGGAGCGGCCCAGGCCGTCCGGGGCGTAGAGGTAGACGACCCGGTCGCCGATCCGGTACTCCTCCGGGAGGTACGCGGGCCCGTCGATCGCGGCGAACCTCTCCTCGCCCGGCTGTTCGGAGAGGAAGGTGGCGTGCAGCTGCCTGCCCTCCAGTTCGGCGGCCGGGAAGGGGCAGGCCTCGGCGACGGCCCGCAGGTAGTCCCCGTCGACCACCAGGCAGGCCACCGCGAAGCCGAAGCGGGCCTCGATCGCCCGCTCCAGCTCGCGGGCCAGCGCGGCCGGATCCTTCCCGGTGGTCGCGAAGACGGCGTTGCCGCTCTGCAGGTAGGTCTGCACGCCGGTGTGGCCGAGGCCCGTCAGGACCTCGCGCAGTTCGGCCATCGGGACCTTCTTGGCCCCGCCGACGTTGATTCCGCGCAGCAGGGCCGCGTACTTCTTCGTGGTCATGCCCGAACGATAGGACGGCGCACCGACACCGGGGGAAGTTCGGCCTCGATGAGGTCGGCGGCCTGTCGCGCACCTCCCTCCGTGGCCATGCGGAGGCGGACGGCCTCGGAGCGTGCGGCGACCTCGGGGTCCTCGACAAGGGCGACGACGGCCTCGCGCAGGGTCCGGGCGTCAGCCTCCTCCATGGGGACGTGCCGGGCGACGCCGAGTGCCTGGAGGACGTCGGCGTTGCCGAACTGGTCGACGGCCTGCGGGACGGCGACCATCGGGGTGCCGGTGGCGAGGCCCTCCGCGCTGCCGCCGGCGCCCGCGTGGGTGATGAAGGCATCGGCCTGGCGCAGGATGTCCAGCTGGGGAACCCAGCGGTGGACCTCCACGTTGGCGGGTACGGCGCCCAGTTCGGCCTCGTCGGTGAACTTGCCGATCTGGAGGACGACGTGCCAGTCGGGCAGGTCACCGAAGGCTTCGATGCAGGCCCGGTAGAAGGCGGGCTGCCTGGTGAAGGTGGAGCCGAGGGAGACGAGCAGCACCTTCTTCCCGTCGGCTGCCGGAGGGCGCCGCCAGGTGCCCTGGTCGGCGCTGCGGTCGCCCTGACAGGCCCCGACGAAGGTGTACACGGACTCGTCGACGCGGTCGGCGTTCGGCTGGAGGGCGCGGGGGATGAGCACGATGCTGCGCCGTGGACGGCCGACGAACCGGTCGGGGTCCTCGTCGATGCCGTTCTCGTCGAGCCATTCCCGGAAGCGGGCGTAGTACGCGCGGCCCCGTTCGGAGGCCCGCAGCGCGGCCGTCATCGGTGCCGCGACCTCCTCCTCGTACCCGGCCCAGGCGACGAGGTTCGGGGAGAGGGACACGGCGGGGACGCCCCAGTGGCGGGCGAGGACGGGCGCCGGGTAGGAGGTGATGTCGTGGAGGACGAGGTCGGGTGCGTCACCCTCGAAGGCGGCCGCGAGCTGCGGCAGGGCCTGGACGGCGTCGTTCAGGAACGGCTCGATGTTGTCGATGAGCTCGGTGCCCCAGGCCTCGGGCTCGTCGTCGGTGGGCAGGGTGGACTTCCAGATCACCGGCGTGGCGCCGGTCTCCGCGATCTTCTCGGCGAAGGAGGCGGGGATCGCGTAGCTGACGCGGTGGCCGCGGGCGACGAGTTCGCGGATCACTTCGATGCTCGGGTTCACGTGTCCGTGGGCGGCGATGGAGAACATGGCGATGTGGGCGGGGTGCGCTGAGGTCATGCACCGAGGCTAACGAGACGATACGTCTCGTGCAACGAAGATTCGGCCAACCTCCCTCCGTCCGCCGCCCGGCAGCGTCGGCGGCTGCCCGTCCGGATCGCCCGGATGCGAGACTTGGCGGATTCACGACGATCCGCATCCGGAGACACGGCATGGACGAGGCGCAGGCCCGGAACGTACTGACGGCGGCGGGCTTCACACGGCACGCCGCTCTGCTGGCGCTGGGCGAGAACGCCGTGTTCGCGGCCGGCCACCTGGTGGTGAAGGTCGGCCGGGAGGCATCGCTGCTGGAGCGGGCCGAGCGGGAGCTCGCGGTGGCGGGCTGGCTCGAAGAGGCCGGGATCCCCGCGGTCCGAGCGGCCGAGCCGAAGCCGCGGCTGGTGGCGGGGCACCCCGTGACGGTCTGGCACCGCCTTGCGGACGCGGTCCGTCCGGCCGGTCCCGAGGACCTGGCGGCGCTGCTGCGGCAGATCCACGCCCTGCCCGAGGCGCCGTTCGCGCTGCCCGCGCGGGACCTGCTGGGCGGGGTCGAGCGCTGGCTCCGGCTGGCCGGCGAGGCCGTCGACCCGGCCGACGCGGCGTACCTGCGGGCCCGGCGCGACGCGTACGCGGGCGAGGTGGCCGCACTCACTCCGCATCTGCCGCCGGGCCCGGTCCACGGCGACGCCCTTCCCCGCAACGTGCACGTGGGGCCGGACGGACCGGTCCTGGTGGACCTGGAGACCGTCTCGGCGGACCTGCGCGAGCACGATCTCGTGGTGATGGCCCTCTCCCGCGACCGGTACGGGGTGCCGGCGCCGTCGTACGAGGCCTTCGTCTCGGCGTACGGATGGGACGTGCGCGAGTGGGAGGGCTGCCGGGTGCTGCGCGGCGCGCGCGAGACGGCCAGCTGCGCCTGGGTGGCCCAGCACGCCCCGGCCAACCCCCGGGCGATGGCCGAATTCCGGCGCCGGGTCGCCTCCCTGCGTGACGGCGACCCGGAAATGCGGTGGCACGCCTTCTAAGGGCTGTCCCAAGGTGCGCATATGAGACTGCACACCACGTTCCACACCGCCCGCCTGGGCGCGACCGAGTTCAAGGTCGTACGCCCCGCCCGGACTCCGGCCCGCGCGGTGCTCGTCGACACCTCCTGGTTCCTGAACGGCCGGTTCGACCAGGAGGCCGCTCAGACCGCCGCAGGGCTCTGGGCCCTCGCCGCCACCTCGCCGCGCACCCTCGTCCACCTGCCGATCCGGGCCAACGCGAAACACGGACCGGAGGGGGCCCCTGGCGGGGGGCGCCCGCTGGACCTGGTCCTGCTGCACCACTCCCTGCAGTTCGCCCCGTCCCGCTGGAAGGAGCTCCGCGGCCGGCTCGGCCCCGGGCGGCCCCGCACCGTGGACCTGCCCGGCCCCGACCCGGACGCGGACCCCGGCGTACCGGACCTCCACCACCGGGAGAACCACGACCGGTTCCACCAGGACATCCACAGCGAAACGCTGTTCATGACGGGAAGCACCACGATGTTCCGGGTGGGCGCCGGACTCTTCGCCGACCTCGCCCGCAGGGGCCCCGGCCAGCTGGTCCACCACCCGGGCACGCACTACTGCCGAAGCCTGTACTGCCACCCCCACGACCGCGACCTCCACCTGGAGTACTGCGAGGAGTGGCCCGCCGGGCAATCCGGCGGCAGCTCGTGACCCTGGCGGCCGGACGGCTCGCTCCGGTGGCTGCCGGAGACCGGGTGGCGCTCAGTCCGCGTCGGATCCGGTCTTCCAGGCGAGGCGGAGCTGCTCTGCGGCATCGACGGCCTGGCGAAGACCCGCCTGGTAGGCCGGCTCCCAGGCCGTCCGGTCATTGAGGTCCGAGCCGAGTGCGCGTACCGATGCCGGACCGGGCTCGACGGTCACCGCTGTGTGCGCAGCGGCGACCGCAAGCTCCTGGTGGAGCAACTCGCGGGGGAACAGGTGCGCCTGCGGGTCGATGACGACGAGCGTGCGGGCTCCGGCCGCGAGTCCGGCGTTGGTCGCCGACCGCAGGGAGCCGTCGATGTAACGGCGGCCGTTGACGGTGATCGGCGGGTAGATGCCCGGGAAGGCCGTGCCCGCCGCCACGGCGGAGGCAAGCGGTACGCCACTGGCGCGGTCGAAGACCTCCTGCTCGCCGGTCCCGGCGTCCGTCACGGGGATGAGCAGTTGCCGGTCCGGCCATTGGCCCGCGCCGACCATGGCGCGCATCCGGGCGACATGTGCCTGCTCGGGGCCGGTCTCGGCGGCGAGCGCGATCCGGCCCACTCGACGCCGCGCCCCGGCCGGGTCCGAGGCGGCGTCACCGAGCACGGCGAACGCCTCGCGCAGCCGACGCCCGTCCACCTGGGGAGGAGTGCCGTCGGAGTCGGCGGGGCGCACGGGAGTGGCGAGCCGGTCGGGGTCCTGACCGGTGGCCAGCAGTGCGGCGGTGATCGCGCCGGCCGAGGTGCCGACGATCAGGTCGGCCGCGCCGAGATCCACCCCGGCGCGGCGCAGTCCGCAGACGAGCCCAGCCGTCCAGGCCGTGCCGACGGGGCCTCCGGCGCCCAGTACGAGTGCCCGCCCGAGTGAGTGCATGACCGTCCCCTTCTCCATGGTGAAACTGCGGCAGCAAGCAGCAGTCGGTGTGGGCCGTCCTTGCCGAGGCCCGCCACGGCGGTGCTGCACGGCTGACCGGGAACCTCCCGGCGGGAGCCGGAGGCATCGAGGCCGTGCCGGATCGCCCGGCCCGTGGGTCAGGCCGAGGCCGGCAGCAGGCTCCGCAGTGGCCACGCCGGGTCGATCACCGCGTCCGGAGTGCCCTGGCGGCGCAGGTACGACTGGAAGTCGCGGGCCCAGCGCTCGTGCCAGCCGCCCTGGCGGACGTGCAGATCGGCCGGGGTCAGCGCCGCCACCTCCGGGTGGCGGGCGGCTATCGCGCGGGCCACCTGCACCGCGGCCAGCGCGTCCGCACCCGCGTCGTGCGCGGTGTCCAGCGTGACCCCGTACACCCCGCACACGGCCTCCAGGGTCCGCTTGCCGCGCCGGTAGCGGTCCACCGCCCGGTCGATGGTCAGCGGGTCCACCACCGGCCCGGTCGGTGCCCCGCCCAGCCGGTCGGCCAGCGAGGGCAGCCCGTGCCGGGCCAGCTCCGCCGCCAACAGGGTCAGGTCGAAGGCCGCGTTGTACGCGACGACCACCGCGCCCCGCCGCCAGTGCTCGACCAGCGCCCGCGCGACCTCGTCGGCGACCTCCCGCACCGGGCGGCCCTCCGCCACGGCGCGCTCCGTGCTGATCCCGTGGATCGCCGAGGCGCCCTCCGGGATCGGTATCCCCGGATCCGCGAGCCAGACGCGCCGTTCGCGCACCTCGCCGGCCCGCACCTCGACCACCGCCGCCGTGACGATCCGCGACTCCCCCGGTTCCGTACCGGTCGTCTCCAGGTCGAATCCGATCAGCACGCCGCCGTGCCAGCCCCCCGTGCCGCGCCAGTCCTCCACCCCGTGCCCCTCCCCCGTACACCTTCGGTCAACGACTTTCAGCCTGCCACGGGGCACTGACAGTCATGACACCGGGCGGGAGTCCTGCCAGATCGACTCGAATTCCTCACGGTACGTCGGGAACAGCCCGTGCTCCGTGTCCCGCGAGGAGCCGCGGGTACCGCCGCCCCGCAGGACCAGCACCGGCGCCTCCATACCGCGCGCCCGGCGCAGGTACGACTGCACGACCGCGATGCCCGAGGACTCCCCCTCCACCAGGTAGGCGGTGAAGCGGGGCGTCTCGTCGAAGACGTGGATCTCGAACCGCGAGGGGTCCCGCAGCCCCGCCCGCACCCGGCGCACGTGCAGGATGTTCATCTCCACCGAGCGGCTCAGCTCGCCCTTGCGCAGGCCGAGCTCGCGCTCGCGCCGCTTGACGGCGCTGCTGGCCGGGTTCAGGAACAGCAGCCGGACCCGGCAGCCGGCCTCCGTGAGCCGCACGAGTCTTCGGCCCGAGAAGTTCTGCACCAGCAGGTTGAGCCCTATGCCGATGGCGTCGAGCCGCCGCGCCCCGCCGAACAGGTCCTCCGCCGGGAGCTGGCGCTGCAGCCTCACCCGGTCCGGGTGGACCGAGATGACGTCCGCGTACCGGTCGCCCACCAGGTCCTCGACGGCGTCGATCGGCAGCCGGTCCGCGGCCGGGGAGCCCGCGCCGCCGCCCAGCACCTCCAGCAGCCGGGCCGAGGCGCGCTCCGCCTGCTCCAGCACCGCCCGCGACAGGGCGCGGTTGCGGGAGACGACGTTGCGGGTGACCTCCAGCTCGTCGAGCGCGAGCTCGATCTCCCGGCGGTCGTCGAAGTACGGCTCGAAGCACGGCCAGTGCTGGACCATGAGCTCCCGCAGCTGCGGGAGCGTCAGGAAGCTCAGCACGTTGTCGTCGGCCGGGTCCAGCAGGTAGCCCTTGCGCCGGCTGACCTCGCGGACCGCGACGGCGCGCTGCACCCACTCCTGGCCGGCGGGCCCGGCGGCCGCGACGACCCAGTCGTCCCCGCCGTGCACCGGCTCGTAGATCGGCCGCAGCACCGCGCCGACGACGGCGCGCAGCCGCTGTTCGATCAGGTTCAGCCAGATGTACGCACGGCCGGCCCGCTGCGCGCGGGTGCGGACCTCGCTCCACGCGTCCGCGCCCCAGTCCAGTTCGGCGCCGGCGCCCGCGCTCCCGGCCGGCGGCGGGGCCAGTGACACCGCCCCGGCCGGCACCCCCGCGGGTGCTCCGCCCGACACCCCGCCGGAGACCCCGCCGGGCGCACCACCGGGTGCACCTCCTGGGGCGTCCGCCGGGCCGCCCTCGTGACCGTTGTCACCAGGGGGCAGCTCCAGACCTCCCGAGCTCACCCGTGCACCGCCTTCTGCGTCTGGACGCCCGTCTCCAAGTGATCACGGAAGGGTACTCCGAGCTCGGCGCCCGGTGCAGCCCGATGGCCCTTACACCGGTGGTCCGTTGACCCATTATCGGATCCCCGCATAGTCCGCTGACCCGCATATCAGCTCTCCGGGTCACCCGGTAGGAGCATCCCAAGTCCCCGCGTGCGGGCCCACTTTCGGGGAAGATCTGGCAGAGACGTGGTCCACGCCGGATCAGCACCGAACAGCAACGCGACACCGAGGGGAAGAGTCGTATCCATGCAGGTCTGGCCGGGACAGGCGTATCCGCTCGGCGCCACGTACGACGGCGCCGGCACCAATTTCGCGGTCTACTCCGAGGCCGCCCGACGCATCGAACTGTGTCTGCTCCACGACGACGGCTCGGAGACGGCCGTCGAACTGCGCGAGACGGACGCCTTCGTGCGGCACGCCTACCTGCCCGGAGTGATGCCCGGGCAGCGCTACGGCTTCCGCGTGCACGGGCCGTACGAGCCGGAGCGCGGGCTGCGCTGCAACGCGGCGAAGCTGCTGCTCGACCCGTACGCGCGGGCCATCGCCGGGAGCGTCGACTGGGGCGAGGAGGTGTACGGCTACCACTTCGGCCGGCCCGATTCGCGCAACGACCTCGACTCGGCGCCGCACACGATGAGTTCGGTCGTGGTGAATCCATACTTCGACTGGGCCAACGACCGCCCGCCGCGCCACGAGTACCACCACACCGTGCTGTACGAGGCGCACGTCAAGGGGCTGACCATGCGCCATCCCGATCTGCCCGAGGAGCTGCGCGGCACGTACGGGGCGCTGGCCCATCCGGCGGTCATCGGGCACCTGACCAAGCTCGGGGTGACGGCGCTGGAGCTCATGCCCGTACACCAGTACGTGAACGACCACCGGCTGGTCGACGACGGGCTGAGCAACTACTGGGGCTACAACACGATCGGGTTCTTCGCCCCGCACAACGGCTACGCCTCCGGTGACCGCGGACAGCAGGTGCTGGAGTTCAAGTCGGCGGTGCGGGCCCTGCACGAGGCCGGGATCGAGGTCATCCTCGACGTGGTCTACAACCACACCGCCGAGGGCAACCATCTGGGCCCGACGCTGTCCTTCCGCGGGCTCGACAACGCCTCGTACTACCGCCTCACCGACGATCCCCGGCACTACATGGACACCACGGGGACCGGGAACTCGCTGCTCATGCGGTCCCCGCACGTGCTCCAGCTGATCATGGACTCACTGCGCTACTGGGTGACCGAGATGCATGTGGACGGGTTCCGCTTCGACCTCGCCGCCACGCTCGCCCGGCAGTTCCACGAGGTGGACCGGCTGTCCTCGTTCTTCGACCTGGTCCAGCAGGATCCGGTGGTGAGCCAGGTGAAGCTGATCGCGGAGCCCTGGGACCTGGGCGAGGGCGGCTACCAGGTGGGGAACTTCCCGCCGCTGTGGACGGAGTGGAACGGCAAGTACCGCGACACCGTACGGGACCTGTGGCGCGGGCAGCCACGGACGCTGGCGGAGTTCGCGGGGCGGCTGACCGGCTCCTCCGACCTCTACCAGGACGACGGACGCCGCCCGCTGGCCTCCATCAACTTCACCACCTGCCACGACGGTTTCACCCTGCACGACCTCGTCTCGTACAACGAGAAGCACAACGAGGCCAACCGCGAGGGGAACCGGGACGGCGAGACCCACAACCGGTCCTGGAACTGCGGGGCCGAGGGGCCGACGGAGGACCCGGAGATCCAGGAGCTGCGCCAGCGCCAGATGCGCAACTTCACGGCCACGCTGATGCTCTCGCAGGGCGTGCCGATGCTCAGCCACGGCGACGAGTTCGCCCGCTCGCAGGGCGGCAACAACAACGCCTACTGCCAGGACAACGAGCTGTCGTGGGTGAACTGGCCGGAGCCGGGCAAACCGGCCCCCTCGCTGCTGGAGTTCACCCGGCGGATGGTGTGGCTGCGCCGCGACCATCCGGTCTTCCGGCGGCGTCGTTTCTTCCACGGCCGGCCGGTGGAGGGCACCAACGACGAGCTCTCCGACATCGCCTGGTTCACCCCGCACGGGGAGCCGATGCGGGCCCGCGACTGGCAGGCGCAGCACGCGCGCTCACTGACGGTGTTCCTCAACGGGGAGGCGATCTCCGAGCCGGGCTCGCGCGGTGAGCGGATCACCGACGACTCGTTCCTGCTGATGTTCAACGCGGGCGCCGATCCGCAGGACTTCACGATCCCGGCCGGGCACGGGGCGCAGTGGCGGCTCGTCGTGGACACGGCGCGGCCGGACGTACTGCCCCCCGGCACCGGACCGCAGTACGCGGCCGGGGACCGGGTGGCGCTGACGGGACGGTGTCTGGTGGTGCTTCAGCGCCCGGCGTAGGACGGGCCCGAAGCGCCGGGCGGGCCCGGGGGGCCCGGCGGGCTGCCGGTCAGGTCCGGGGAGGCGGTCTGCTGCGCCGGGATGAAGACCCGTGGCGCGGCGGGGTGCGCCCGGGCGGCCGGCACCCGGGTCGCCAGCGCCAGCAGCAGGGCCGCCGCGGCCGCCCCGACGGCGACGGCGAAGGCCCCGGCGGGCCCGTACCACTCGGCGAGCCGTCCGGAGGCGGCGAGCGCGGCGGCCTGCCCGGCCACGAGCGAGCTGGCGGCGAAGGCCGTCGACTCGGCGAGCCGGGCCGGCGGCACGGCCCGCTCGGTGAGGGCGAACGCGGTGATCAGGTGCGGGGCGTAGGCGGCGCCGAGCACCGTGACGACCGCGTACAGCGGCCACAGGCCGTCGGTGAAGAGCAGCGGTACGGAGAGCACCAGCGCGGCGCCGGTGGCCGCGCGCCAGCGCTGCCGCAGCCCGAACCGGGCGGGCAGCGCGCCGAGGCCGAGGCCCACGGCGGCGCTGACGACACCCATGGCCGCGTACACGATGCCCGCCTGGCCGGGGACGCCCAAACGAGCGGTGAGGGCGGCGATTCCGGCCTGGCAGGCGCCGAACATGGCGCCCTGGAGGAACAGGGAGCCCCGTACCGCGTACACGACGCGCGGGTGCCGGGCCCGGCGGCCGGCGCCGGCCGTCCCGCGCTCACCCCGCGGGGTGCGCTCCGCCGCTCCCGTCCCGGCCGTGACGGCGGCGGTCGGGTGCAGGGCGAAGGCGCTGCCGAAGACGGCGACGAGGGCGGCGGCGCCGCCGAGGGCGACCGCGGGGTGCAGGGCGAGCGCGGCGAGCCCGACGAGCGCCGGTCCGAAGACGAAGGAGACCTCGTCCAGGGTGCCTTCGAGGGAGTGCACGGCGCCCACCACGCCCTCGTCGGTCCCGGCCCGGTGGGCGAGGGCCACGGAGCGGGTCCGGGCGAGCGGCCCGATCAGCGGTACGGAGGCCCCGGTGACGGCTCCGATCGCGGCGAGCGGGGCGGTGGCGAGGCCCGTGAGGGCCCCGGCGACCAGGGCGCCGGTGGCGACCGCGTTGACCGCGGCGGCGGCCAGGACCACGGGCCGCTGCCCGTGGCGGTCGGCGAGCCGGCCCAGGACGGGCCCGAAGACCACCTGTCCGGCGGAGAGGGTGCCGCCGACGATGCCGGCGGTGGCGAGGGAGCCGCTGGTCTCGGCGACCAGCAGGACGCTGCCGAACTGGGACATGGCGACGGGGAGTCGCGCGAGGAAGGAGAGGAGCGGGAGGAGGGGCCCGGTCAGGGCGATGACTCTTCGATAGGTGTTGACGGTTCTGGCCACTTGATCAACGCTAACGCGACGCAGTCACCCGGATGCATTGGGTCATGGCACGGAATCCGGCAAGGTGGGTACGTACGTTCTCATGAGCCAGCCGTACGCACGCACCCGAATGGAATCTGCTGTTCCGGCAGTCGTCACCCCGGCGTCATCCACGGCCCCGCGGCCCTGCGCCCCGACCTCGACGTACCGGCTCCAACTGACGCCCGAGTTCCCCTTCGCGGCGGCCGAGGCGGCGGTACCGTACCTCGCCTCCCTCGGCGTCTCGCACCTGCACCTCTCGCCCGTGCTGGAGGCGGTGCCCGGCTCGGCGCACGGGTACGACGTCACCGACCACTCCCGGGTCCGCGCCGAGCTCGGCGGCGAGGCGGGGCTGCGGGCGCTGGCCGCGGCCGCCCGCGCTCACGGGCTCGGCCTGGTGCTGGACATCGTGCCGAACCACATGGCGGTGCCGTCGCCGCTGCGGCTGAACCGGCCCCTGTGGGAGGTCCTGCGGGACGGGCCGGCCTCCCCGTACGCGCGCTGGTTCGACATCGACTGGACGGCGGGCGGCGGCCAGGTGCTGCTGCCGGTGCTCCCCGGGGCACCCGAGCCCGGCGCGTTCACGGCCGACCCGGACTACGGCGTGCTGCGCCACGGCCGGCTGGAGTTCCCGCTGCGCGCGGGCACCGCGGGGCTGGCGATGCCCGAGCTGCTGGCGGCGCAGTGGTACCGCCCGGCCTGGTGGCGTGACGCCCGGACCGACCTCAACTACCGCCGGTTCTTCACCATCTCGGATCTGATCGGGGTCCGGGTGGAGGACCCGGAGGTCTTCGCGGCGACGCACGCGAAGGTGCTGGAGCTGGTGCGGGACGGGGTCGCCGACGGGCTGCGGATCGACCACGTGGACGGGCTGGCGGACCCGGAGGGCTACCTGCGGCGGCTGCGCGCGGCCGTCGGCGAGGGGTGCTGGGTGGTGGTGGAGAAGATCCTGGGCCGCGAGGAACGGCTTCCGCCGCGCTGGCCGGTGGCGGGGACCACCGGGTACGACGCGCTGCTGCGGGTGGACGGGGTGTTCACCGACCCGGCGGGCGCCGCCGACCTGGCCCGCCGCTACGAGCGGTTCACGGGGTCCGCCGGCTGGGAGGAGACGGCCCGGGCGTGCGCACGGGAGGTGCTGACCGGCGATCTCGCCGCCGAACTCGCCGCCCTGGAAAGGGCCGCCGGTCCCGGACTCGCCGCAGGCGTGCGGGAGCTGCTGATCGCCTATCCGGTCTACCGGCCGTACCCCGGCGAGCCGGGGCTCTCCCCGCAGGCCCTGGCGGAGGCCGCCGCGCCGGCCGGTCCGGGCGCGGTGGCCGGCGTACGGGACCTCGTGCTGCGCGATCCGGCCTTCGCGGCGCGCTTCGCCCAGACCTCGGCGGCGCTGCGGGCCAAATCGCTGGAGGACCGCGCCTTCTACCGGCACGCCCCGCTGCTGTCGGCCACCGAGGTCGGCGGCGACCCGGGACGGCCGGCGCTGTCCCCGGCGGAGTTCCACGCGTACTGCGCCGAACTCGACCGGGACTGGCCCGCCTCCGGGACGGTGCTCTCCACGCACGACACCAAGCGCAGCGCGGACGTCCGGGCCCGGATCTCCGCGCTCTCCCAGACCCCCGCGGTGATGGGCCGCCCGCCCGGGGCCGATCCCCAGCTGGCCTGGGTGGCACGGCAGACCGCGTTCGGCCTCGGGGACGCGCCCGAGCGCGCCGAGCGCCTCGTACAGGCGCTCCTCAAGGGCGTCCGTGAAGCGGCCCTGCACACCAGCTGGACCGATCAGGACCCGGCGTACGAGGCGACCGTGGCGGGGTACGTACCGGACCCGCAGGAGCTCGACGAGCCGGCGGAACTGGCCGCGGCGGCCCGGGCCAACCTGCTGGGCATGACGCTGCTGCACCTGGCGATGCCCGGCGTCCCGGAGGTCTACCAGGGCGCCGAGACGGAGTACCGGGCCCTGGTCGACCCGGACAACCGGCGCCCGGCCCGGTTCCCCCGCGAGACCCTGGCCCGGCTGGACGCCGGGGCCGCGGCGCGGGGGCAGGCGGAGGAGAAGCTCGCGCTGACGGCCGCCCTGCTGCGGCTTCGCCGGGACCGGCCCGCGCTGTTCACCGGGTACACCGCCCTGTCGGCCCGGGGCCCGGCGGCGGAGCACTGCCTGGCCTTCGCCCGCCCGGCCGGGCTCGTCGCGGCGGCCACCCGCCTCTCGCACCGGCTGGCCGGTGCCGGCGGGTGGCGGGACACCGTCCTGCCCCTCCCACCGGGGCGGTGGACCGCCCTCCTGGACCCGGGGGCCGCCTACGAGGGCGAGGTCCGGCTCGCGGAACTGCTGGCGGCCCGCCCGGTCGCGCTCCTACTGCGCGACGGCGGCGGGGCCCGCGAGTAGCCCGGCGAAGGCGGCTGCGGCACCGGTCAGCGGGACCCGCGAGAACACGGCGAGGGGCCGGTGCCACGGCGGGTCGAGGGAGAGCAGCGCGCAGTCCTCGCCGAGGGGGCCCCGGACCGTGTGGGCCGGGGCCACGACGATGCCGACGCCGGCGGCGGCCATGCGCACGGCCGTCGAGGTGTGCTCGGTGCGCAGGACGGTGCGCGGGGTGAAGCCGGCGGTGCCGCACGCCCAGTCGAGGAACGGCCGGCCCTGGACCGAGGGTTCCATCGCACAGCGGATCCAGTCGCGGTCGGCGAGCTCGGCCAGCCGGACGGACCCCCGGCCGGCCAGCGGGTCGTCGAAGGGGACCACGAGCACCAGCTCCTCGCGGCCCACCGGCAGCACCGGGCCGGTCCACTCCTTGGGCTCCGGGCCCACCGCGAGGTCGGCGACCCCCCGTTCGAGCCGTTCCTCCAGGTCTTCGGTGGACCCGTACTCGCGCAGCACCAGCCGGACGCCGGGGTGGAGGGACCGCCAGCGGGCGACGATGCCCGGGAGCAGGCCGACGGCGACGGCATGGACGGTGGCGAGGTGCAGTTCACCGCCCGCGGCCCCGGCGGCGGCGCGTGCGGCGCGTTCGGCCTGCTGGGCGCTGCGGACGGCGAGCTGGGCGTGCGGCAGGAAGGCGCGGCCCATGGGGGTCAGCCGGACGCCGCGCGGCATGCGCTCCAGCAGCTCGCCGCCGACGGACCGTTCCAGGGCCTTGACCTGGTGGGAGAGGGCGGGCTGGGTGACGTGCAGGGCGTCCGCGGCGCGGGTGAAGGACGACTCCTCCACGACGGTGAGGAAGTACTCCATCTGGCGCAGGCTCATGACCAGGGAGCATAAAGAGCGTGCATGGATTCGAGAAGATCATTGCCTTGGACTCATGGGAGGGGCCGCCCGCACGCTTGTCCCCATGGACACCGACAGCACTGCGCACACCGACGGCACCAACGCCGACGCCGACGCCGACGGCACCGGGAACACCGGCAACACGGCGGACGTCATCGTGGTCGGCGGCGGCACGGGCGGGTACAGCACCGCGCTGCGCGCCGCGACCCTCGGGCTCGACGTCGTCCTCGTCGAGCGCGACAAGGTCGGCGGGACCTGCCTGCACCGCGGGTGCATCCCCAGCAAGGCCATGCTGCACGCGGCCGAACTCGTCGACGGCATCGCCGAGGCGCGCGAGCGGTGGGGGGTCAGGGCCGTCGTGGACCGCGTGGACTGGCCGGCCCTGACCGCCACCCGGGACGACATCGTCTCCCGCAACCACCAGGGCGTGGAGGGCCACCTGCGGCACGCCGGGGTCCGGGTGGTGCGCAGCGGCGCCCGGCTGACGGGGCCGCGGTCCGTCCGGACCCAGGACGGACGGGAGTTCACCGCGGCCCGCGGCATCGTGCTGGCCACCGGCTCGCGGCCGCGCGTCCTGCCCGGTCTGGAGCCCGACGGGCGCACCGTCGTCACCAGCGACGACGCGCTGTTCGCGCCAGGCCTGCCCGCTTCGGTGCTGGTGCTGGGGGGCGGGGCCATCGGCGTGGAGTACGCCTCGTTCCACCGGTCGATGGGCGCCGAGGTGACGCTCGTCGAGGCGGCGGAGCGGCTGGTGCCCCTGGAGGACGCGGACGTGTCGCGGCATTTGACGCGCGGGCTGAGGAAGCGCGGGATCGACGTGCGGACGGGAACCCGGCTGGAGGGCGTGGAGCGGCTCGGGGCCGGGGGCGTGCGGGCCACCGTGTGCGGTCCGCGCGGCGACGTCCGGGAGGTGACCGCGGAGCGGCTGCTGGTCGCCGTCGGCCGGGTCCCGGTGACCGACGGGCTGGACCTGGGGGCCGCCGGACTGGCCACGGACGGCCGGGGGTTCGTGGCGCCGGCCGACTGGTGCCGGCTGGAGACCGCGGTCCCGGGGGTCCACGTGGTGGGCGACCTGCTGCCGCCGCCCTCGCTGGGACTGGCGCACGCCTCGTTCGCCGAGGGACTGCTCGTCGCCGAGACCCTGGCGGGGGCGGCGAGCGCCCCGGTGGACTACGCGGCCGTGCCGAGGGTGACGTACTCCGCTCCGCAGACGGCCGCCGTCGGGCTCACGGAGGCGCAGGCCCGGGAGCTCTCGTACGACGTCGTCGTCAACACGATGCCGCTGACCGCGGTGGCGAAGGGGATGGTGCACGGACAGGGCGGGACGGTGAAGGTGGTCGCCGAGCGGGGCGGGCGGGTGCTGGGCGTCCACCTGGTGGGCCCGCACGTGTCGGAGATGATCGCGGAGAGCCAGCTGATCGTGGGCTGGGACGCGGAGCCGGGAGACGTGGCCCGCCACGTCCATGCCCATCCGACCCTGTCGGAAGCGGTGGGCGAGGCCTTCCTGTCCCTCGCCGGCCGCGGCCTCCACCAGCAGTAGCCCGCCCCGTGGCGGCGACCTCGGGGCAAGGCGTTGGCCAGGGGTTTTCGGGAAAGTGTGGGGCGCGCGGAGCAGTAGGGGGCGTGCGCGGCGGGCATTGCATCAGACGTGAACCTCCTCCGTGACATGCGCTACCCCACTCCGTCCGAACTGGCGCTGGCCGCCCGCACGCTGGCGGAAGAGCACCCCGGCCACGCCCGGCTCCGCCGGACCGGCACCTCCCGCGGCGGCCGGCCCCTGTGGCTGCTCTCCGTCGAGCCGGGCGGACGCCCGCTCGGCGCGGGCGTGCTGGTGGTGGCAGGGGCCCACGCCAACGAGCCCGTCGGCGGTGCCACCGCGCTCGACCTCGCCCGGCGCGTCCTGCACGACCCGGCGATCCCGGCCGGCCGCGGCTGGCACTTCCTGCTGTGCGCCGACCCGGACGGGGCGGCCCTGCACCGCACGCCCCGCCCCGCCTCCCTGCTCGACTACCACCGCAACTTCTTCCGGCCGCCGGGCCCCGAACAGCCCGAATGGGCGCCGTCTTTACTGCCTCCGGACCGGTTGCCGCCCGAGACGCTGGCCCTGACCGCCCTCATCGACGAACTGCGGCCCGTCCTCCAGGTCTCCCTGCACGGCACCGACCTCGGTGGGACCTGGGTGCAGCTCACCCGCGACATACCGGGACTCGCCGAACCCTTCGCCGCATCGGCCGCCGATCTGCGCATCCCGGTCGAGACCGGAGCCTCGGACGCGGCCGGCTGGCCCTCCCCGGGGCCCGGGATCTTCGTGATGCCGCGGCGCGGGGCGGATGCCGCCGGGGCGTTCCACCCCGAGGACATCCGGCTCAGCACCTGGTACCACGCCCACCGCTACGCCGGCACCACGGCCATCGTCGAAGTCCCCATGTGGACCTCGGACCTGGTGGACGACCCCGCTCCGCATCCGGACCCGCGCGGCGCGCTGCGCCTGCTGGCCGGGCGGCTCACGGCGGACGCCGCGCTCGTGGCCCGCGTACGGGACCGGGTGGGCGAGGTGCCGGGCCGGCCGGACACCGGACCGGGTGATGTACGGGCGGGTACGGGGCGGGACTCGGGTGCGGGTGGGGCGGACCCCGAAGCGGCGGACCCCGAAGCGGCCGCCCTGCTGCGCGCCGTCGACTGGACGCTCGCCCTGATCCCCCGGATCGCGGTCGAGTGGACCGGCGCCGGGGCACCCGCCGAGGCCACGGCGGCCGCCATCGCCAGCATCGACGCCTTCGGGCGGCGCCTGTCGCTGCGCGCCGCCGCGATGCTGCTGCGGGTGCTCCGCTCCCAGGGCCACCCGGCCGCCCCCGGGCTGGACCGGCTGGTGACCGGCTGGTGCGAGGAGTTCGCCGCCCGGTTCCAGGCCCGGCGGATCCCGGTGACCGCCCAGGTCGAGCACCAGTCCCGTACGGTCCTGGCGGCCTACGAGCGGCTCGTGGCGGCGGGAACGGCCGGGACCGCCGGGGCGGTCAGTGCCTAGCCTCCCCGGGTTGTCCGGCCGGTACGGCGAGGGTGTAGCGGCGCTTGTGCGCACCGGTGGCGCCGAGCCGGTCGTAGAAGCGGACGGCTCCCTCGTTCCAGTCCGGGGTCTGCCACTGGACCTGGTCGACGCCCAGCTCGCGCGCGAGGCCGGCCACGCCTTCCATCAGGGCGGCGCCGAGCCCGTGGCCACGGGCCTCCTCGGCCAGGTAGAGGCAGTCCATGTGGAGGTAGTGGCGCGCGTCCCAGAACGCGAACTCGGCCGAGCAGGCGGCGTACCCGGCAACCGTCCCGTCCGGGGCCTCGGCCAGCAGCACCCACAGCCGGGCGTCCGGGGCGAACAGGTGCGGCCCGAGCCGGTCGGCCAGGCCGGCGGGCCGCGGTGCGGCCTTCTCGTACGCGACGTGCTCGTGGACGAGTTCGACCAGACGGGGCAGGTCCTCGGGCCGCGCGGGGCGTACGGAGCCCGCGCGGCGCGCGGGCACGGGCGGGTGTTCCCTGGGGTTCTCGGCTTCCATGGACACCATCATCGGCGCGACCGTGATCCGCAGGGCAGCCCTGACTTGATCTTTGACGTTCGACCTCGAACGTTGAAGACAAGTCAGTGGGAGGAGAGCCGGAAGTTCATCCGGCCGAAACCGATCTGGTCGCCGTCGCGGACCGCGACCGAGCCGGTCACCCGGCGTCCGTTGACCGTGGTGCCGTTGGAGGAGCCGAGGTCCGTGAGCACCCACACGCCGTCGCGCATGCCGAGCTCGGCGTGCACCCGGGAGACCGTCTCGTCGGTGAGGCGCAGCCCGTTCCCCGGGTCGCGGCCGATCCGCAGGGCCCGGGCGCTGGGGTGCGGCAGCAGCAGCTTGGGCAGCCGCTCGGCGGTCCAGGCCCGCCGGAGCCCGGCGGGCACGGCGGAGGCCCGGCCCACCCACGCGAAGACGCGACGGGTCCACGGGCCTTCGCCGCCACGGCCCTCCAGGTCGGCGGTCAGGACCGCGAGGTCCTCGGAGCGGCGGGCGACGAGGGCGAGTTCCATCCGGCGCAGGAACGTGTCGTGGGACAGCTTCCCGAGGGCCGCACCCTCGCGGAGCTGGGTCAGCGCCCGGTCGCGCTCGGCGTCGGACAGGCGCGGAACGGGGAAGGCGGGGAACTCGAAACTCGACGTCACAGGGTGATTGTCGGCCCGTCAGGGCCGGAGTGTCCAGAACTCCTCCGGCCGTCCACGCGATGATGGGTCCGGCACACGATCCGGGTACCGCGGAGACGAGGGGAACCGTCCGTGCAGTTCGAGGTGTGGGCACCGCTGACAGACCGGGTCGCGCTGCGGCTGCGGGACGAGACGTACGAGATGGGAGGCGATCCGGGCCGGCCCGGCTGGTGGGTCGTGGAGGCCCCGGCGGCCGACGGTGACCGGTACGGGTTCCTGCTGGGCGTGGCGCCCGGACCGGAGGCGGTCCGGCCCGACCCGCGCGGGCGGCGGCTGCCGGACGGGGCCGAAGGCCTCTCGGCGGTGGTGGATTTCGAGCCGATCGCCCCGCGGGCGGCGGCGCCCGGGGTCCGGCTCCAGGACGCGGTCCTCTACGAGCTGCACATCGGCACCTTCACCCCCGAGGGCACCTTCGACGCGGCCGCGGCCCGCCTCGGGCACCTGACCGCGCTCGGCGTCACGCACGTGGAGCTGATGCCGGTCTGCCCGTTCCCCGGCCGGCACGGCTGGGGGTACGACGGGATCGCGCCCTGGGCGGTGCACGAGCCGTACGGGGGACCGGCCGGGCTGGCCCGCTTCGTGGACGCCGCGCACGAGGCCGGCCTGGGGGTGGTGCTGGACGTGGTCCACAACCACCTCGGCCCGTCGGGCAACCACCTGCCGGTCTTCGGCCCGTACTTCACGGAGACCCACCACACCCCCTGGGGCGCGGCGGTCAACCTGGACGCCGCCGGCTCCGACGAGGTGCGCGCGTACCTGCTGGGCAGCGCCCTCGCCTGGCTGCGGGACTACCGGATCGACGGGCTGCGCCTGGACGCCGTTCACGCGCTCGCCGACGAACGGTCGCTGACCTTCCTGGAGGAGCTGTCCGCGGCCGTGGACGCGCTCGCCGCCGAGACCGGCCGGCCGCTGTTCCTGATCGCCGAGTCCGACCGGTGCGACCCGCGCACCACGACCCCGCGCGGCGCCGGCGGCCTGGGTCTGCACGCCCAGTGGAACGACGACTTCCACCATGCGCTGCACTGTGCGCTGACGGGCGAGTCCCAGGCCTATTACGCCGATTTCGCCGAGGCGCCGCTGGCCGCGCTCGCCAAGACGCTGACGCGGGCGTTCTTCCACGACGGGACCTGGTCCTCGTTCCGGGGCCGCAGCCACGGCCGCCCGGTGGACCGGCGCCGGACCCCCGCGCACCGCTTCGTCGGCTACACGCAGACCCACGACCAGATCGGCAACCGGGCCCTCGGTGACCGGCTCGCCGGCTCGCTCTCCCCCGGGCTGCTCGCGTGCGGCGCGGCGCTGGCGCTGACCGGGCCCTTCGTGCCGATGCTGTTCATGGGCGAGGAGTGGGCCGCGGGCACGCCCTGGCAGTACTTCACCGACCACCCGGACCCCGAGCTCGCCGAGGCGGTGCGCAGCGGCCGGCGCAGGGAGTTCGCGGCCCACGGCTGGAAGGCCGAAGAGATCCCGGACCCGCAGGACCCCGCCACCCGCGAGCGCTCCTGCCTGGACTGGGCGGAGCCGGAGCGCGCCCCGCACGACCGGCTGCTGGCCTGGTACCGGACGCTGGTCACGCTCCGGCGCACGCTCCCGGACCTGCGCGATCCGGACCTGGCGGCGGTCCGCGTCGCGTTCGACGAGGAGCGCCGCTGGCTGACGTTCCGGCGGGGCGACGTACGGGTGGCCGTGAACCTGTCCGCCGAGCCGGTGACCATCGCCCTCGGCCGCAACGGGGTGCGGGTCCTGGCCGCCTGGGAGCCGGTCGAGCACCCGGGCCCCGACGGCCGCGTCCACGTGCCGGCCGAATCGGCGGTGCTGCTGGGGCCGTGACGGCGTGCGTTCGGCCCGCCGCGCAACCCTTGATCGACGGCGGACCGCTCCGGTGGAGCCGGCCGGGCGCCGGACGGCGGGCGCAGCGTCGTCCGGACCGGGCGCTCACTCCACGACGGCCAGCTCGCGCGGGGCGTTGTTGAGGCTGCGGCCGCCGTCCTCGGTGACCGTCACGATGTCCTCGATGCGCACCCCGAAGCGGCCGGGCAGGTAGATGCCCGGCTCCACGGAGAAGCACATCCCGGGGACCAGCGGCCGCTCCTCGCCCTCGACCATGTACGGGGGCTCGTGGGTGGTCACGCCGATGCCGTGGCCGGTGCGGTGGATGAACCGGTCGCCGTAGCCGAACTCGGTGATCACCGCGCGGGCCGCCCGGTCCACGTCCTGGCAGGCGATGCCCGGGCGGACGGCCGCGGAGGCGGCCCGCTGCGCCTCCCGGACGATGTCGTGGACGCGCTGCTCCTCGGCGCCCGGCTCGCCCACGTGCACGGTGCGCGAGATGTCGGAGCCGTAGCCGTGCTTGAGGCCGCCGAAGTCGAGGACCACCATGTCGCCGTGCCCGATGGTCCGTTCGCCGGCCTCGTGGTGCGGGTTGGCCCCGTTGGGGCCCGAGCCGACGACGGTGAAGTCCACCTGGGAGTGGCCGTGTTCGCGCAGCAGTGCGGCCAGGTCGGCGGCGATGTCGCTCTCCCGGCGTCCGGCGAAGGGCACCTGGAGGATCCGCTCGTACGCCGCGTCGGCGGCCGCGCCGGCCGCCGCGAGCCGCTCCAGCTCCCGCCGGTCCTTGACCGCGCGGAGCATCGGCAGGACGTCGGTGAGCGGGGCGTACGAGGTACCCGGCAACTCCCGCTGGAGGCCGAGCAGATGCAGGGCCCAGGTGTTGTCGCTGACCCCGAACCGGCCGGCCGTGTCGAGGAGCGGCGCGGCGACTGCGTACGGGTTCCCCCCGTCGGCCCAGTCGCGCAGGGTCAGCGCGGGCGCCCCGGGGGCCTCGGCCGCGTCGGGGGCTTCCAGGGCGGGGACGACGAGGACGGGGTCCTGCCCGGGGGCGAGCACGAGCAGGGTCAGCCGCTCGGTGTCCGCCGGCCGGTACCCGGTGAGGTGGGCGAGGTCGGGCCCGGGGGCGATGAGCAGGCCCGCCAGTCCGGCGTCGGCGGCGCTCTGTGCGGCGGCGGCCATCCGGGCGGCGTAGTCGGCGTGCGTGAACGGCTCGGGGGCGTCGGGTGCGAGGTCCATGGTGCGATCCTGCCGCCGGGCCGGGCCGCGCGCGAGCGGTTACCCCGCCGCGGCGAGCCGGGCGGCGAGGGCCGCGGCGGGCGGGGTCGGGGCGCCCGGCGCGAGGAGTTCCGTACGGTGCACCAGGCGCGGGTCGGACACCGGTACGGCGTCCGCTGCCACCCGGCGGGGCAGCAGCACCAGCCCGTGCCCGGCGGCGGCCAGGGCGCACAGGGCGTGCAGGTCGGTGCCGTCGTAGCGCAGGGCCGGGGCGGTGCGGACGGCGGCGGGCGCAGGGACCACGCCGGGGGCGTCGATCCAGCGGGCGTCGGCCAGGTCGTCCAGCCGCAGCGAGGCGCGGCCGTGGAAGGGGTGCCCGGCCGGGAGCAGCACGGCGAGCCGGTCCTCGCCGACTCCGGTGACGCTCAGCGGGGCCACGTCGGGCAGCCGCAGCGGGTCACTGGGCGCGGCGAGGCCGTCGACGAGCCCGAGGTCGCAGCCGCCGGTGGCGACGGCGGCGGCGACCTCGGCCGGCGGCAGCACCCGCAGCGTGACCCCGGTGGCCGGCAGCGCGGCGAGCAGCCGCGGCCCGACGGCGAGCGGGGACACGGCGAGGGTGACCCGTCCGGGCGGCGCGGCGGCCAGCCGCAGTACGTCGGCGCGGGCCGCGTCGAGCCGCAGCAGCAGGGGCACGGCGTGCTCCAGCAGCCGCGCGCCGGCCGGGGTCGGTTCGACGGGCCGCCGGGTGAGGAGCTCGGTGCGCAGGTCCCCTTCGAGGGCGGCGATGTGCTGGGACACGGCGGACTGGGTGTACCCGAGCTCCCGCGCGGCTCCGGAGAAGGAGGCCAGCCGGGCGACGGCGACGAAGGTGCGAAGCAGGTGCGGATCCATCCCCCCACCCTCCCACCGCACCGGGACCCGGCTCCCGGTGCGGTGGCCGGGTCCCGGTGCGGTGGCCGCTGCGGCGGCCGGCCGGGCGTGGCTTCGGCGGGGGCGGGGCACGGGCTCCCTATCGTGGGTGGGTGAGCATCCCCAGTGGTCCGTCCGCAGCCGACGGCAGGCCGCGGCGCAGGTCCCGGACCGACTCCGCCGGGGCCGTGTACGGCTCCCTCCTCGCCACGTCCGTGGTGGCCACCGCCGGTACGGCCGGGGAGTATCCGCGGCTGCAGCTCGTCGTCCTCCTGATCGTCACGGGGCTGGTGTTCTGGGCCACGCACGTGTACGCCCAGCTGGCCGGGGAGCGGCTGGTCGGGGAGCCCTGGAGCCGGCGCGAGATCCACCGCGTCGCCGTGCACGAGTGGCCCATCGTCGAGGCCGCCGCCCTCCCGGCGGCCGCCGTCGCCCTCAGCGCCGCCCTCGGGCTGGACTACGTGGCGACGGCCTGGCTCGCCATGGGCGTGGCGGTGACGCAGCAGGTCGTCTGGGCGTGCCTCGGCGCCGCCCGCGCCGGGGCCACCCGCGGCCAGCTGGCCACCGAGGGGGTCGTCAACCTCGTTCTCGGACTGGTCCTCGTGGCCACCAAGGCCGCGCTGAAGCACTGAGGCGCGAAGGCGGTGAGGCGGTGAGGCACCGCGGCAGTGATCAGCTCTGCTTATCGAGCGTGAAGGAACAATCGTTGGCGCTGAACCGGGTCGCGGCCGCACGATGACCGGCATGACCACGGCACAGACCCGTCAGAGCGCTCGGACCACGCAGAGCGCACGGACCGCACGGATCGCCCTCGTCGGCGACCGCTCCCCGCACGTGAAGTCCCACACCCGGATCCCGCCCCTCCTCGACTCCCTCGCCTCCCGCGACGGGCTCGTCCTCGACGCGTACTGGATCCCCACCGGCGACGCCGTGGCCGAGGCCGCCTCCGGGGCACTGGCCCGGTTCGACGCCGTCTGGATGCTGCCCGGCAGCCCGTACGCCAGCGAGGCCGGCGCGCTCGCCGCGATCGGCGTCGCGCGGGAGGAGGGCATCCCGTTCCTCGGGACCTGCGGCGGCTTCCAGCACGCACTGCTGGAGTACGCCCGCTCGGTCTGCGGACTGGCCGGGGTCGCGCACGCCGAGAACGACCCGGGGGCCGGGGAGCTGCTGATCTCCCCGCTCGCCTGCTCACTCGTCGGCCACGAGGGCCTCGTACGGGCCGAGCCCGGATCGCTCGCCGAGTCCGTGCTCGGCGCGGAGCGGTCCCTGGAGCGCTACCACTGCAGCTACGGGCCCGAGCCGCGGTACCTGCCGGTGCTCACCGCGCACGGGCTGCGGCTGTCGGGCCACGACGAGGACGGGCAGGCACGGATCGCGGAGCTGCCGGGACACCCCTTCTTCCTGGCCACGCTGTTCCAGCCGGAGCTGTCCGGGGACGGGACGCGCCCCCACCCGGTCGTGAGGGCGCTCGCGGCGGCGGCCGCGGCACACGCCGCGGCCGGATAACGCGTGGCGGGACCACCCTCCTGATCAGATATGCTGTGCGTGCACATCGACGGGCGGTCCACCGCCCTTCGTGGTGGGTGTAGCTCAGTTGGTAGAGCACCTGGTTGTGGTCCAGGTGGCCGCGGGTTCAAGTCCCGTCACTCACCCTGATCCCCCGGGGTACGAGGTTTCCTCGTACCCCGGGGGTTTTTCGCGTCCGGGCACCCGCTCATCAGCTAGCCCCGCAGGAACGACTCCACCGCCGCGACGAAGGCGACCGGGGTCTCGTGCGGCGGGTAGTGGCCCGCGCCGGGGACGGGGTGGACGCGGCAGTCGGGGAACGAGACCTGCCACGTGGCGCGCATCACCTCCGGGGTGAGGGCGAGGTCGTGCTCCCCGACGAGGACCAGCACCGGGACCGTGCTGCCCTTCACGGCGGCGGACAGGTCCAGCGGCGCCCAGCTCGCGAGGTACGCGGCGAAGGCCTCCGGGCGGGAGACGTCGAGGGAGTGCGCGACCATCCGGTCCAGCCAGTGCCGGCTCGCGCGGTGGCCGGTGACCAGGTCGAGGATGGTCCGCCGGTTGCCGGCACTGGCGGCGGCGCCGTGGAAGAGGGCGTCGGTCGCGTCGTCCATCTCGTACGGCGCGGCGGGGACCGGGTTGATCCCGATCAGCTTCTCGATCCGCTCGGGGGCCCGGACGAGGACCTGCTGGATCGCCTTGCCGCCCATGGAGTGCCCCATGAGGGAGAAGGTGTCCCAGCCGATCTCGTCCGCGAGCGCGAGGACGTCGTCCGCGATCTCGGCAAGGGTGTAGCGGCCGGCGACGTCCCTGCGGTCGCCGTAGCCGCGGTAGTCGAGGAAGGCGTACGAGAACCCCTCGGGGTCGAAGTAGTCCAGGGCGGAACCCCAGTTGGCGGAGGTGCCGAACCAGTCGTGCAGCACGATGACCCGGACGGGGCCGGTGCCGATCCTGCGGTGGGCGATGGCCATGCGTTCTCCCTCGGTGACGGGGTGACGGAGCCGGACGCCGTACGTTCTGCCCAGCCGCTCCGCCGTCACACCGGCCGGTGCGCCGCGCGTGACGCGGGTCCTCCCCGGCGGCGACGTGACGCGGCCGCCCTCACGCCACCGTGTATTCGGTGTCGCCGAAGTCCGCCACGACGCGCAGGCGTCCTCCGAGCGCCTCGACGTACGAGCGGAGGGTCGCCACCTCCGTGCGGTCGGTCTCGCCGTTCTCGATCGCCGACACCCGCGGGGCGGAGACGCCCATCGTCTCGGCGACGTCCCTCTGCGTCAGCGCCTGCTCTTGGCGGATCTCCGCGAGCCTGTAGGCACGGACCTCTGCCAGCACCCGGTCCATGGCGGCCTGCTTCTCGGCGGCCGACCGGACCGGCAGCCCGGCGGCCGCCCGGCGCTCGCGCACCTGACGCTTGGCTTCCTCCCAGCCGACGGCGCTCATTCGTACTCCCTGCTCTCCAGCTCGGCGATGTGGGCCTGGTAGCGCTTCTCCGCGAGCGGGACGTTCGCTGCGTACCATCCCTGCCAGTTTCCCGCCTTGTCGCCCGCCACCAGCAGTACGGCGCGTCGGACCGGGTCGAACGCGAAGAGGATCCTGATCTCGCTGCCGCCCGCCGACCCGGGTCTGAGCTCTTTCATGTGATGCTGCTCTGCGCCCTTGAGGCGGTCGACCAGCGGCCGTCCGAGCGTCGGCCCGAACATCGCGAGTGCATCCACCGCGTCCTCGACCTGTTCGGCGCTGCGCCAGTCCGTCTCGGCCAGCGCCTCGAACCACTCCGCCACCTCGGCCACGAGGATCACTTCCCATTGAGCCACGCCCGCGAAGTTAACGCAAGCGTTAACTTCGCGGGTGCGAAAGCCCGGACGGTCACCCCTGGGGGTGAGGTCAGACGGTCTTGATCGCCGGGTCCGAGAGGCCCGGGGCGCCCGTCTCCACGTGGCCCGCGAAGCGGCGGAGGAAGGTGGTGTCCGCGTCGGAGACGACCTTGACGTCGTACCAGCGGCCCGTGGCGCTCAGGTCCGCCGTGTACGCGGCCGTGCCGCCCGCCGCCACCCGCAGGGTCCGGGCCGCGCCGTCGTAGGCGTTGGTCACCGTGAGGTTGACCGCCGCCGAGCCGGAGTTGGCCAGCGTCAGCTGCAGGTTGCCGGTGGCCGCGTCGTGGCGGGCCGTGACCTCGGGGCCGGCCTTCTTCGCCGGGCCCTTCCAGGTCCGCAGGAACCCGTTCGGGCCCCAGACCGTGAGGTCGATCTGGTTGCCGGTGGAGCTGCTGGTGCTCCAGGTGTCCGAGAGGGTCTTGCCCGCCTCGACCGAGTAGGGCCAGGGGCCGTCCGTCCGGTTGCCCGAGGTGCTGTGGAAGTGCGCGCCGAGGGTGGGGCCGGAGGAGAAGGTGAGGGTGAACTTGCCGGTGGAGGGGGTGGCCTTGCCGTCCACGTACGGGGCGTAGCCCAGTGCACGGGTCGGCTTGCGGCCCGCCTCCTGCACGGGCAGCGCGCCCGTCGCCGGCGGCACCGGGTGGTAGGACGGGTGGGCGTTGTGGTCCGGCGGGACGTAGCCCGCCGTGGAGGGCAGGGCCGCGGGCGACGCGTCCGCCTTCGTGAAGTCGAACGCCGAGGTCAGGTCGCCGCAGACCGCACGGCGCCACGGCGAGATGTTGGGCTCCTGCACGCCGAACCGCTTCTCCATGAAACGGATCACCGACGTGTGGTCGAAGGTCTCGGAGCAGACGTAGCCGCCCTTGCTCCAGGGGGAGACCACGATCATCGGGACGCGCGGGCCGAGCCCGTAGGGGCCGGCCGCGTAGCCGCCGCCCCCGGCGTAGAGGTCGCGGGTGACGTCGGCCGTGGACAGGCCCCACGCCGAGGACGCCGGCGGGTACGGCGGGACGACGTGGTCGAAGAACCCGTCGTTCTCGTCGTAGGTGATGAAGAACGCCGTCTTCGCCCACACCGCCGGGTTCGCCGTCAGCGCGTCCAGGGCCTGCGAGATGTACCAGGCGCCGAAGTTGACCGGCCAGTTCGGGTGCTCGCTGAAGGCCTCGGGGGCGGCTATCCAGGAGACCTGGGGCAGCGTGCCGTTCACGACGTCGGCGCGCAGCCTGTCGAAGTAGCCCTCGCCCGCCTTGGCGTCGGTGCCCGTACGGGCCTTCTCGTACAGGGCGCTGCCCGGCTGGGCGTTGCGGTAGCTGTTGAAGTACAGCAGCGAGTTGTCGCCGTAGTTGCCGCGGAAGGAGTCGCTGATCCAGCCCCAGCCGCCGGCCGCGTTCAGGCCGTCGCCGATGTCCTGGTAGATCTTCCAGGAGACGCCGGCCGCCTCCAGGCGCTCCGGGTAGGTCTTCCAGCCGTAGCCGGCCTCCTGGTTGCCGAGGACCGGGCCGCCGCCGGTGCCGTCGTTGCCCGTGTGGCCCGTCCACAGGTAGTAGCGGTTCGGGTCGGTCGCGCCGATGAAGGAGCAGTGGTAGGCGTCGCAGACCGTGAAGGCGTCGGCGAGCGCGTAGTGGAACGGGATGTCGTTCCGCGTCATGTACGCCATGGTCGTGGCCGTCTTGGCCGGGACCCACTTGTCGTACTTACCGTTGTCGTACGCCTGGTGGCCGCCGGCCCAGTCGTGGTTGAGGCCCTCGACGAACTGCATGCCCAGGTCGCTGACCTGCGGGTTGAAGGGGAGGATGTCCTTCGTCCCGTTCGACTGGTGGAAGACGGACTTGCCGTTGTCCTGGAGGACCGGACGCGGGTCGCCGAAGCCCCGGACGCCCTTCATCGAGCCGAAGTACTGGTCGAAGGACCGGTTCTCCTGCATGAGGACCACGACGTGCTCGATGTCCTGGATGGTGCCGGTGGTGCCCTGCGCCGGAATGGCGGCGGCTCGCGCGATGCTCTCGTTCAGCATCGTGGCCGCGGCGCTCGCGCCCGCGATCTGCAGGAACCGGCGGCGGTTGAGTTCAGCCATGGGGTGACGACCTCTGCGGGTGAGGGGGGCGAGGGGCGCCCCAAGGACAGCGGTCCCGGGGTACCGGCGGGAGATCGCTTCATGACGCGGCGCGGTACAGCTGGAGAACGGAAAGACCTCCCGGACGGTCCGCGCATCTGCTGAAATGACCTCCCAAACACACTGCACGGGGGGCGCAGAACAGATGGCGGGGACCGAGTTCGGGCATGCCCTCGGGCGGTCCCGCGCGCTCTCCGGCCTGCCGGCTGCTCCGCTCGTGGCACGGTACGGGGAACTCGTCTCCGCGCAACAGGCCCTGGGCTTACGGCACATGGCCGACGTACTGGTTCCGGCCGGCGGACGGTTCCGGGTGCTCGACGGGATATTCGCGGTCGAGGGGCCGGGGCGACGGCGCCACATCGGGGCGCGGACGCTGCGCGCGCTGCGGGCCGCCCCGGGGGACGCCGGCACGGGTGCCGGAGCGGCGGCGGCCGGAGCGGCGGCCCTGCTGGAGCGGCTGACCGCACTCCAGGAGCAGGATCCGGCCGCGCTGCGCCGGATCCTGCTGTACCAGCTGGTGCGGCTGCTCCACGACCATCCCCGGGGGCACCTGCCCGAGACGGCCACCGGGTTCGGCGTCGACCCCGACGAGGCGGCCGCCCTGGTGCACGCCGCCGCCGGGAGCCCCCGGCTGGATCCGGTGCAGCGGGCCGCCGCCGAGGGGCTGGAGGACGCGTGGCTGGCCGGGCGGGTGCGCGGCGCCGCCGGCGACGCCGCCGCGCTGCCGCGGGACGTGGCCGGCGGGCGCTCCG
>LJCW01000362.1 GCA_001298555.1 Actinobacteria bacterium OV450 | reverse complement strand
CCCCCGCCCCCGAGCCCAGCCCCGTGCCCTTGCCCGTGCCCGTGCCCGGAACCGTAGGGCCGTTCGGCCAGGGGCCGCCGGGCTGCGCCGTGCTCGCCGGGGCGTGCGCGCTGCGGGTCCCGTGGGACCCGTCGGCCGTGGCCTGCCCGGGCCCCGGGGCGCCCGGTCGGCCCGGAGCCGCCGGGGACGCGGGCGGGGCCAGGACGGAGAGGCGGGATGCGAGGTCGTGGTGGCGGGCCGCTGCCCGGGCCGCGTCGTCGCGGGTCCAGGCGAGTTCCGCGGCCACCGCGTCCGCCTCGGTCCGGTCCGTCGTCGCGGCCAGTCGCGCCGTCAGCGCGTGGGCCGCGGCCTCCGAGGCGGCCTGCTGGCCGGCGGCCGCCGGCAGCAGGGTCTGCAGTTCCCGCACACCGCCCGGCAGCCGGTCCCACGCGGCGACCGCCGCGGCCCGCAGCCGGGCCGCGTGCTGCGTCTCCCGGGCCGCGAACTCGGCCCCCCTGATCCGCGCGAGGTCGCCGAGCAGCGACTCCACCACGTCCCACGGCGGCATCGCCGCGCCGTCCAGACAGGCCCGCAGGCCCTCCGGATCCCTGCGCAGGAACTCCCCGTACCAGCCCGTCCCCGGATCGAGTCTCTGCGTCAACCCTCGTAAGTACTGAGAGAGTTGACCGATCGCCAGCGAAGTCGCGGTCTCCATGCCCGCATTGGAACCCACCGGTGTTACGGGCGGGCTACGGGAGTCTCAAAGCTTGACGGCGATCGCGGTGTGCGGCCGCTTTCCGCCCCGGGCGAGCATGGCCGGTACGTCCAGCAGCCAGAACTGCCACGTGTACTTGCGCAGCATCAGCGCGCGCACCCGCTTGAGCCCCGCCTCGTCCAGCAGCCGCGCCTCGCCCTCCAGCGCGGGCGCTCCCTCCGCGACCCGGCCGCGCACGTCACACGCGCTGACCGTGACCCGCCCGTTGTTGCGGATCCGCTTCACCTTCCAGGAGTCGGTGCGCGTCCACACGTACAGCTCGCCGCCGTCCGCCACCGCCCACACGGGTGTCGCCACGGGTGTGCCGTCCTTGCGGAACGTGGTCAGGCTGACGTACTTGCCCCGGTTCAGCTCATCGAGAGTCATTCCGGGAGCCTACGACGCCACCCGGGGCGTGGAAGGCCGCGTCACCCGGCTTCCTGTCCCGGGCGGGCCCCTGCGGCACCGCGCAGGCGGCGAGCAGCAGGCCGGCCGCGAGCAGGGCGCCGAGCAGGGCGAATCCGAGCCGTTGGGATGCGTTCGAGGCTGACACGCCTTCACGCCTGCCCCGCTCCCGCCGGCCCGCACCGCCGATTGGGCCGTTCGGCCCGCCGGCCCGCCCGAAAGAAACCCGCAGGTCCGCGGGCCGGGCGGGCCTCAGACGGACGTCAGTCGGACGCCTGGCAGGGGGCACGGACGCCTTGCGGGGGTCAGGCGGGCGCGAAGGAGCAGCGGCGCAGCACGTCGTCGAGGGAGAGGCCGAGCGCCTCGGCGAGGGCGGCCACGGTGAAGAACGCCGGCGTCGGCGCGCGGCCGGTCTCGATCTTGCGGAGGGTTTCGGCGGACAGCCCGGCGCTCGCGGCGACCTCGACCATGCTGCGGCCGCCGCGGGCCTCGCGCAGCAGTGCGCCCAGGCGCTCGCCGCGCTCGCGCTCTTCGGGTGTCAGTGGGGTGCGGACCATGTCCGCCATCCTACCCCCTCCCCCAATAACTATCCCGTTAAAGTTATACCGGTATAGTTATTGGCATGGTGGAACTGAAGACAGCAGAGTCGATCGAAGCGATGCGCGCCCCGGGCCGGGTCGTCGCCCGCGCCCTGGCCGCCGTACGGGAGGCCGCCCGGGTCGGGGCCGGCCTGGAGGACCTGGACCGGGTGGCGCGCGGGGTGCTGGCCGAGGCCGGTGCGAGCTCGCCGTTCCTCGGCTACCGGCCGGAGTTCGCGCCGGTGCCCTTCCCCGCGGTGATCTGCACCTCGGTCAACGACGCGATCGTGCACGGCGTCCCCGACGGCTACCGGCTGCGCGACGGCGACCTGGTCAGCATCGACTGCGGGGCGGAGCTCGGGGGCTGGGTCGGTGACGCGGCGGTCAGCTTCACCGTCGGCCGGCCGCGCCCCGCCGACCTGCGCCTGATCGAAACCGCCGAGGCGGCGCTCGCCGCCGGAGTCGCCGCCGCGGTGCCCGGCAACCGGATCGGCGACATCGCCCACGCCATCGGCACGGTCTGCCGCTCCGCCGGATACGGCGTTCCGGACGGGTTCGGCGGCCACGGCATCGGCCGCAGCATGCACGAGGACCCGGGCGTGCCCAACGAGGGCCGGCCGGGACGCGGCATGAAGCTGCGCCCCGGCATGGTCCTCGCGATCGAGCCGATGCTGGTCGCGGGCGGTACGGACGACTACCGCTGCGACGGCGACGGCTGGACCCTGCGGACCGTCGACGGCAGCCGCGCCGCACACGCGGAGCACACGGTGGCGATCACCGTCGACGGCCCGAGGATCCTCACGGCCCTGTGATCCCGTACGGGCTCCCTGCGGGTTCCGCGGGGTTCCCCGGGGTGCCCCGGGTCGCGTCGTACGGGTTCCCTACGGCTTGCCCTGCGGGTGGACCACCATCGCCGAGCCCCCGCCCCGCCGGCTCGTCTCGGCCGCGGCCAGCCAGCGCCCGTCCGGGAGCCGCTGGACCCCCGTCGCCGCGCCGATCTCCGGGTTCTGCCGGAAGCCCTGGCCCAGCGCCTCCAGCTCGGCGCGCACCGGGCTGTTCCACAGGCCGGGTTCCAGCTCGGTGGTGGTCTGGTTGCGCTGGCTGGCCCGCGGCGCCGCGATGGCGTCGACCAGCGGCAGCCCCCGGTCCAGGTGCCCGATCAGGGTCTGCAGGACGGTGGTGATGATGGTGGCGCCGCCCGGGGAGCCCACGGCGAGCACCGGCCGACCGTCGTCGAGCACGATGGTCGGGGACATGGACGAGCGCGGCCGCTTGCCGGGGCCGGGCAGGTTCGGGTCCGGGACCCCGGGGGCGGCCGGGGCGAAGGAGAAGTCGGTCAGCTCGTTGTTGAGGAGGAAGCCGCGGCCCGGGACGGTGATCGCGCTGCCTCCGGTGGACTCGATGGTCAGGGTGTAGGAGACGACGTTGCCCCAGCGGTCGGCGACCGTCAGGTGCGTGGTGTTCTCCCCCTCGTAGGTGGTCGGGGCGGCCTGTCCGGAGCCGCCGCAGGCCGCCGGGTGGCGCGGGTCGCCGGGGGCGAGCGGGCTGGTCAGCGTCCGGTCCGGGGAGATGAGGCAGCCGCGCGAGTCGGCGAACCCCTGCGAGAGCAGTTCCCTCGTGGGCACGTTCACGGCGGCCGGGTCGCCGACCCAGCGGCCGCGGTCGGCGAAGGAGATCCGGGAGGCCTCGATGAACCGGTGCAGGTACTGGGTCTCGGACAGCTTCGAGAGGTCGGTGCGCTCCAGGATGTTGAGCGCCTCGCCGACGGTGGTGCCGCCCGAGGAGGAGGGCGCCATGCTGTACACGTCGAGGCCCCGGTAGCCGACCCGGGTCGGGGCCTGGCGCTTGGTCTCGTACGCGCGCAGGTCCTCGGCGGTCAGGTCGCCGGAGCGGACGGTGCGGGTGGCGGCCGGGTCCACGGGGGGTTTGCGGACGGCCCGGACGATGTCCTCGGCGATCGGGCCCCGGTAGAGCGCGCCGGTGCCCTTGCGGGCCAGTTCCGCGTACGTGGCGGCCAGGTCGGGGTTCTTGAAGGTGGAGCCGACCACGGGCAGGGCGCCGCCGGGCAGGAAGAGCTTCCTGGTGTCGGGGAAGTCCTTGAAGCGGTCCTGGTTGAGCTCGGTCTGGGCCCGGAAGGTCGGGTCGACGGTGAACCCGTCGCGGGCCAGCTTCTCAGCGGGCTTCAGCAGCTTGCCGAGGGGGCGGGTGCCCCAGGCGTCGAGGGCGCTCTTCCAGGTGGCCGGGGTGCCGGGGACGCCGACGGAGCGGCCGCTGGTCTGGCCTTCGGCGAACGGGATGGGGACGCCGTTCTCCTGGAACAGGCCGGCGGTGGCCGTGGCGGGCGCCGTCTCGCGGCCGTCGATGGTCTGCCCCCGGCGGGACGCGGCGTCGTAGTAGACGAAGTAGCCGCCCCCGCCGATGCCGGCCGAGTAAGGCTCGGTCACCCCGAGCGCGGCGGCCGTCGCGACGGCGGCGTCCACGGCGTTGCCGCCGGACCGCAGGACGGCGAGACCGGCGGCCGAGGCGTCGGCGTCGACACTGGCGACGGCCCCGCCGTACCCGACGGCGACCGGGACCTTGGCGGGTGTGCCGCCCGCCGCCTGCGACGGCGGGGCCGCGGCGCCGGTGGAGACCAGCGCCCCGGCGAGGGCGGCGAGCGCTAACTGACGTGTGGCCGAGCGACGCATCCGAACCTCCAGTCGACGGCCTGTCGGACCCCACCGGACAGGCCTGAACTCGGCACTGTAACTTCACCGCACCCCCCGCGTCAGGAAGACCTCGCGGGGGCTAGCATCCGCCGCATGAACGACGACGTGCGCAACATCGTGCTCGGGGTGGTGGCCACCGCCGTCAGCGGCGGCTTCGGCTGGTTCACCCGGACCTATCTGTGGCGCCGCGACCTGCGCCGCAAGCAGGCCTTCTTCGGGCTGCCGACCGGATCGGACTGCCTGTTCGTGGTCAACCGCCAGGTGGGCGGAAAGGATTCGTCCCTGCACCGCAACGACGCCTTCGCCCTGCTGGAGATATCCGGCCTGATCCGCGACTGCGGGGCGACCGTGCAGATCGTGCCGCACGACGCGGCCCGGCAGGGGTTCGGCGAGCGCACCGAGTTCTGTGTGGGCGGGCCCGCCTCCAACTCCCGTACGACCGCCCATCTGGCCTCGCTGCTGCCGGGTGTGCAGGTCGACGTCAGCACCGATCCGGGCCCGGAGCGGGGGTCGATCAGCGTGGGCGGGGAGAGGTACCTCTGGGAGAAGGGCATGGTCGAACACGTCGTGCTGGCGCGTCTGGTGACGGAGCGGGGCACGCGCCCGGTGTTCCTGCTGTCGGGGCAGACCGCCAACAGCAACCAGGCGGCCGCCCGCTACCTGGCCAAGCACCACCGGGAGCTGGCGCGCAGGCACGGACGGGACTCGTTCTGCCTGTTGCTCAAGGTGATCAACTCCGATGCCTACGGGCCGGACGTGACGGAGCTGGTCGCGGACGTCACCCGGCAGGCCCGGACACCCGCAGTGGCAGCCGCGTGATCCCGTTGATGAAGTTCGACACCAGCCGGCGCGGCGGGCCCGCGAGTTCCGGGGCGGGCATGGCCGCGCGCCACTCCTCGTAGAGCACGCGCAGCTGGAGGCGGGCGAAGTGGGCGCCGAGGCAGACGTGCGGGCCGTCGCCGAAGGAGACGTGCGCGTTGGGCGTCCGGCCGAGGTCCAGGCGCCCGGGGTCGGTGAAGACGCGCTCGTCGTGGTTGGCGGAGGCGTGGAAGACCACCACCTTGTCCCCGGCGCGGATCCGCCGTCCGGCGAGTTCGGTGTCGGTGGCGGCCGTGCGGCGGAAGCTGAGCACCGGCGGGTGGACGCGCAGGAGTTCGTCGACGGCGGTGTCCAGCGGGGCCCGCCCGTCGGCGAGCAGCCGGTACGCGCGGCCGGCGGCGGCCAGGGCCAGCAGGCCGCCGGGGGCTGCGCTGCGTACGGTGTCGTTGCCCGCGACGGTGAGCAGGAAGAAGAACATCTCGAGCTCCGGGGGGTCGAGTCCGGCCTCGGCGAGCGCGGTCATCACGTCGTCGCCAGGGTGGGTGCGTTTGTGGGCGGCCAGTTCCCGGGCGTACGTGAACATCTCGCCCAGCAGCGCCGGGGAGCGCGGGTTGAGGGGCTTGCCGTCGGCGCCGAGCAGGGGCGCGGGCGTGTCCTCGGGATCCTGGTAGCCGATGATCCGTACGGTCCACTGCAGCAGCAGGTCCCGGTCGGCGGCCGGAACGCCGAGCAGGTCGGTCAGGTTGAGCAGGGCGTACTCGTCGGTGACCGTGCGGACCAGGTCGGCGGCTCCGTCCTCGGCCTGTGCGCGGGCGGCGGCGAGCAGAGTGCGGGCCCGCTCCCGGACCCGGCCGGCGAACGCGTCGACGCGGGCGGGGGTGAAGGCGCGGGAGACCAGCCGGCGCAGCCTCCCGTGGCCGCCCGCGGTCTTCGCCGGGTCCTGGTTGAGCATGGTGCGCCGCAGGAACGGCAGGTCGGCCGGGTCGGGGTCGCGGATCTGGGTGGCGCCGAGCCAGGAGGAGTACGTGGTGTGGTCGCGCAGGACGCGGACGACGTCGGCGTGCCGGGTGACCGCCCAGAATCCGGGGCCGGCGGGCCAGCCCCGGACCTCCGGCTCCTCCTGCCAGGCGACGGGGTGCCGGTCGCGCAGCAGCCGGTAGCTCTCGTGCGGGATCCCGGTGGCATAGATCCGGGGGTCGAAGACGTCGGGCACGGGGGCTGCGGGTACCTGGGCGGACGGCAGGGCGGCGGGGTCCATGGGCTCACCGTGGCCGCTGCGCCCGCCCTGCCGCAAGGGGACGGTCAGTCGTCGAGTTCGCAGCGGGCGGGTCCGACCGAGGTGTCGGGGCCGCGCAGGACCACCGTGTACTTCGGGTTGGTGGAGGCCGCCGTGCACACCAGCTGGCGGCGGGCCGTGTCGGACAGGCCGGCGACCGCGAACGGCAGCCGGACCTCCAGGACGTCCCCGGAGACGCCGGCCGAGAGGCCGAAGGGGGGCTTCCTGTCGGCGGGTGCGGGCACCCGGGTCTCCAGGCCCGCGGCCTTCTCCTCGTCGAGGGGGCCGATGAGCAGCCGCATGAGGACGGACACCGGCGACTTGGCGGGCTGGTCCTGCTCGGGTACGGGGGCCAGCCGGCCGTCGGGCATCACGAAGTACACGGTCCCCAGGGTGCCCGGCCCGGGGATGATCACCTTCGCGGCGGCCCCGCTCTCGATGACGCCCGTCGGCTTGATCCCGCATCCGGCGAGCAGCGGCCCGCCCAGCAGCAGGGCCGCGGCGGCGGCCGCGGCCGTACGTGTCCGGGTCATGCGTCGGCCTCCAGCGGCATGTCGAGCGTGAACACCGCTCCCCTGGCGGGTCCGTTCGCGGCGCGCAGCGTGCCCCCGTGCAGCCGGACGTTCTCCAGGGTGATGGCGAGGCCGAGGCCGCTTCCCGCGGAGCGGGTACGGGCGGCGTCGGCCTTGAAGAACCGGTCGAAGATGTGCGGGAGCACCTCGGGCGCGATGCCGGGCCCGCTGTCGGCGACGTCGATCAGCAGCCGGGGGCCGCCGGGCCCTGCCTCGGTGCGCACGGTGACGTGGACGGGGGCGCCGCCGTGCCGGAGTGCGTTGCCGACGAGGTTGGCCAGGACCACGTCGAAGCGGCGCGGGTCGAGCCGGGCGCGGACCTGCGACGGCAGTTCGGTGACCACCCGCTCGTCGTCCCAGTGGCGCAGCTCCAGGGTCTTGCGGACGGCCTCGGCCACGTCCACGTCGTCGAGGTTGAGCTCGGCCGCGCGGGCGTCGAAGCGGGAGATCTCCATGAGGTCCTCGACGAGGACGGCGAGCTTGCCGGTCTCGGAGCTGACCAGCCGCAGGGCGGCGGCCGTGTCGGGGTCGAGGCGCTCGGCGTCCTCGTCCAGGACCTCGGTGACGGCGAGCATCCCCGACAGCGGGGTGCGCAGCTCGTGGGAGACGTCGGAGGCGAAGCGGCGGGCCCGGGTCTCGGCGTCCCGCAGTTCGCTCACGGACCGTTCGAGGGCGCGGGCGGTCTCGTTGAAGGTGCGGGCGAGTCCGGCGAGCTCGTCGGCGCCGCGGACCTCGATCCGGGTGTCGAGGCGGCCGCGGCCCAGGTGCTGGGCGGCGCGGCGCATGTCCCGTACGGGGCGCAGCACGCTGCGCGCGGCGAGCAGGGCGGGGACGACGGCGATGGCGAGGCCGGGGACGGCGCCGCGTTTGGCGGCTTCGACCATGGCCTCGACGGTCTTGCCCTCGGTGGTGAGCGGCATGGTCGCGAAGACGACCACGCCGGTGGGTTCCCGGACGTCACTGTGGAGCCAGACGGCCGGCATGCCGACGGCGAGGTAGGGGTTGCCGGAGGCGTCGGTCACGCGCTGGAAGGCGCCGTGCGGATGGGCCGTGACCTGGCGGCGGAGCTGTTCGGTGACCAGGGTGGAGGTGGGTGCGGTGGTGGTGCTGGAGGCGCGCAGGGTGCCGTACTCGGCGAAGATGTTCCACGGGTGCGGTTTGCCGCGTTTGGCGATGTCGTTGACGACCCGCTGGAGCTGGGCCTGGTCCAGCGGCAGTTGGAGGGGCTGGTTCTCCACCTGGTCGCGCAGGGTGCTGACGGCGGTGTCCTGGCTCTGCTTGAGGACGGCGGTGCGTGCCTGCTGGTAGGTCAGTGCCGCGGTGGTCACCGCGGTGATCGCGGCGACCAGCAGGAAGGCCGCGATCAGCCGGGTGCGCAGCCCGAGGGGCGCGATACGCCTCACAACGGGCCGAACCGGTAGCCGAAGCCGCGCACCGTCTGGATGTAGCGGGGGCTGCCGTCGACGTCCTCGACCTTGGTGCGCAGGCGGCGTACGCAGGCGTCCACGAGCCGGGCGTCGGCGTGGTAGCTGTGGTCCCAGACGCATTCGAGGAGCTGCTGGCGGGAGAAGACCTGCTCGGGCGAGGCGGACAGGTGCAGCAGGAGTTTGATCTCGCTGGGGGCGAGGGGGACGCGTTCGCCGTTCTTGGCGACGGTCAGCCCGGCGCGGTCGATGGCCAGCTCGCCGTGGAACTCGATGTCGGGGCGGCTGCCGGCCGGGGCGCCGAGGCGGCGCAGGACGGCTTTGATGCGGGCCTCGATGACCTCGGTGCGGGCGGGTTTGACGATGTAGTCGTCGGCGCCGGCTTCGAGGCCGACGACTATGTCGAAGTCGTCGCCGCGGGCGGTCAGCATGATGATCGGGAGCTGGCTGGTCTCGCGTATCCGGCGGCAGACCTGTACGCCGTTCATCCCGGGCAGCATGAGGTCGAGCAGGACCAGCTCGGGGCTGAAGCCCGTCATCAGGGCGAGGCCCGCCTCACCCGTCTCGGCGGCGGCCACCTCGTGGCCGCGGCGGCGCAGGCCGAGGGCGACTCCTTCCCGGATGGAAGGGTCGTCCTCGATCAGCAGTACGCGTGGCATCCGGTCATTATCCAGGGTGTTTCGCCGACTTCGGATCGTCCTGCCGGCTGGTCTTGCGCCGCAGGGAGTCCAGCAGATCGGTGATCTCGGTGAGGCCCAGCGGCCTGGCGAGGAGTACGACGACGAGTGCGAGGGCCCCGGTTCCCGCGCCGATCGCGGCGAAGTCGCCGAGGCCGTCGGCGGCCCGGGCGGCCGCGTACCCGGCGGCGGCGCCCGGCAGGCAGGCGGTCAGCAGCCGAAGGTGGGTGCGGGCGGCGGTGGTGCGCCGTTCGGTACGGGTTCCCGTGCGCGGGCCGAGCCGCCGGGAGAGGGTGTACGCGGTCACCGCGAGGCCCGCGAACAGTGCGACGGAGTAGGCGCCGGCCATGCCGGTGACCGCCCAGCGCGGTGGCAGCAGGACGTAGGCGGCGGCGGACAGGCCTGCGTTCAGGCCGGCGATGACCAGGTTCAGGAAGAACGGGGTCCGGGTGTCGGAGAGGGCGTAGAAGGCGCGCGAGAGGACGTACTGCCCGGAGAAGGCGATCAGGCCGGGTGCGAAGGCGACGAGCATGCCCGCCATGACCTCGATGTCGGCGGCGCCGGTGCGCCCGTACCCGAAGACGCTGCCCATGATCCAGGGGGCGAGCGCGGCGAACAGCGCGGCGGCGGGGACGACGAGGGCGGCGCTGGAGCGCAGCGCGTAGGAGACGTCGCGGCGGACGCCGCCGAGGTCGCCCTCGGCCGCCGCCGAGCTCATCCGGGGCATCAGGGCGGTGACGAGCGAGACGGTGATGATGCCCTGCGGGACGATCCACAGCTGGTAGGCGTTGCTGTAGGCGGTGTACCCGGCGCCGCCCGCGAGGCCGGCCTCCACGGCGCGGTGTCCGGTGGCGGTGGAGAGCCGGGTGACGACCCAGTAGCCGATCTGGTTGGTGAAGACGAGCATGACCAGCCAGCCCGCGTTGCGCAGCGGGCGGGCCAGGCCCTGGCCGCGCCAGTCGAAGCGGGGGCGCCAGCGGAAGCGGGCGGAGCGCAGCGAGGGGACCAGGGCGAGGGCCTGGATGACGATGCCGGCCGTGGTGCCCAGGCCCAGCAGGCGGGTATCGGCGGCCGTCAGGCCGTCCGCCGCGCCGTGGGAGACGTGGAGGAAGAGCCCGAAGACGCCGATGATCACGACATTGTTGAGGACCGGGGTCCACATCATCGCGCCGAACCGGCCGCGGGCGTTCAGGACCTGGCCGAGCAGGGTGAACAGGCCGTAGAAGAGGATCTGCGGGAGGCAGTACCGGGCCAGGGCGACGGTGGTGCTCGCCTGGCTGCCGGTGTAGGGCGTGTACGCGGAGACGATCAGCGGTGCGGCGAGCACGGCGACGGCGGTCAGTACGACGAGCGCCGCGGTGCAGGCGGTCAGCAGCCGGTCGGTGTAGGCGGCCCCGCCGTCCTCGTGCTCCTTGGCGGCCCGGACCAGCTCGGGGACGAAGACGGCATTGAGCGCGCCGCCGATGAGCAGCATGTACAGGATGTTCGGGACGGTGTTGGCGACGGCGTAGCCGTCGCCGAGCAGCCCGGTGCCGAGTGCGGCGACGACGACGGCGGAGCGGACGAAGCCGGTGGCGCGGGAGACGATCGAGCCGGCGGCCATGAGGGCGCCGCTGCGCAGCACCGACGTCTTCGCCGGTGCCGGCCGTGCCGGGCCGTCGGCGGACGCGCCGCCGGCGGACGGGCCGGGGGCCGGCCGGGTGTCGGTGGTGGTCACCGGCGGGCCATGTAGGCCTGGAAGCCCTTGTACAGGGCCGTGTTGGTGTATCCGTCCATCGGGGTCTCCCACTCGCCGAGGGTTTCGACGACCTGCCCGCCGGTGCCGAGCTTCCAGCGCAGCAGCCCGAAAGATCGTTCGTCGGGGTCGAGAGTGGAGGGTACCCCGCGCATGTCGTACTCGTCGGCCCCGAGACCGTGGGCGTCCCGCATCATGCGCCACTGCAGGGCGTTGCTGGGGCGGACCTCGCGGCGGTGGTCGGCGGAGGCGCCGGTCTGGTACCAGACCCGGCGCCCGGCCACGATCATGGTGTGCGCGGCGAGGATCTCGCCTTCGTATATGCCCAGGTAGAGGCGCATCCGCCCGGGCGATTCGGCGTTGAGGGCCTCGTACTGCCGCTGGTAGTAGGAGAGCGCGCGGCCCAGGCGGAAGCCGTCGCGCTCCTCGGTGATGCGCAGCAGCCGGTAGAACTCGGGCAGGTCGGCGGCGGTGCCGAGGACCGTCTCCACGCCGGCCTTCTCGGCCTTGCGCACGTTGCGCCGCCACTCCTGGTTGAGGCCGGACCACAGCTCGTCGACGGAGCGGCCCGCGAGCGGCACGCGGAAGACGTGGCGCGGCTGGGCGTCGCCGTCGTCCTCGCCTCCGCAGCGGGTCCAGCCGCGGGTGCGCAGCCGGTCGGCGAGGGCCGCGCCGACGGGGTCGACCTCGGTGGCGAGCACGTCGGACACCTGCCGGCCGGGCCCGGTGGCGGACTTGACGGCGGCGGCGTCCCAGCGGCGGTAGGCGGGCGTGGGCCCGATCCGGACGGCGAACGCGCCGGCCGCGCGAAGGTGGCGCTTGAGGGGCTCCAGCCACCGGTCGATGTGCGGGTCGGACCAGTCGGCGACGGGACCCTCGGGGAGGTAGGCGAAGTATTTCCGGGTGCCGGGGAATTGGCGGTAGAGGACCAGTCCGGCGCCGGCCACCTGCCCGTCCGGGTAGTGCCATCCGACCCTTTCCGAGCGCCACTGGTCCTTTACTGCGGCCCAGGACGGGTACTGGAGAAAGCTGGCATTCCGGTTTCGCGAAAGGAAGGCCTCGTATTCCGGAACGGACAGGGAACGCACGCTCAGTTCCCGGTCCGGGGACTGGTTTCGGTGAGCGGGGGTCACGAGCAGTGCGCACACGGCGGATCGGCCTTCCTGTACGTCCGGGGAAGCGGGACGCACAGGACTCTCACAGGTGTCCATGACCGCGGTGCGCGGCGATTGTGACCGGACGATGACCGTTTTGCTGCGGTGCACGTCACAAGAGGCGGACGAATCTTTTCGGCGGATTGCGCAACCTACAGTCGTGCCGTTCGCATCTCCTTTTGCGATCGATCATTACTTGGAGGGGTTTCGTTGAGCCGCACACGCCGTATCGCACGCAGTCGCCACGCCATGCTGGCCGGGACCGCACTCATGGCCGCCGCGCTGACCGCATGCTCGGGCGGGAGCGGCGGCGGGACCGACTCCGGCAAGGGGGAGATGAAGAAGAAGCCGGACATGGCCATCTCCGTGAACCTCACGGGCGATCAGGCGAAGCCCGGCGAGCCGGTGAAGGTGACCCTCGCCGAGGGCAAGCTGGCCCTGGTGAAGGTGTCCGACGGCAAGGGCAACGAACTGCCCGGCAAGATAGCCGACGACGGCAGGACGTGGACCTCCGAGCGCAACGCCTCGCCGGGCACCGAGTACAAGGTCGAGGCGCAGAACACCGACAGCCAGAGCGCGAACGCCCAGTTCAAGACGGTCGCCGCGGACAAGGTCAACAAGGTCACGATCAACCCGGGCAAGGCGAACGGCGTGGTGGGCGTCGCCCAGCCGGTCTCGATCGTCTTCGACAACCCGGTGAAGAACAAGGCCGAGGTCGAGAAGCACCTGAAGGTCACCACCTCGAACAACACCGAGGGCTCCTGGGGCTGGTTCAAGGACTACACCGGCAACGACCGGGTGGACTGGCGGCCGAAGGACTACTGGAAGTCCGGCACCGAGGTCAAGGTCGAGATGAACCTCAACGGGGTGGACTCGGGCCAGGGCGGCGGGATGTTCGTCAAGGACTACAACACCGAGTTCAAGATCGGCAAGGACCGCCGTCTCCAGGTCGACCTGAACACCCACAAGATGACGGTGACCGAGGACGGCCAGACGGTGAAGACCATCCCGGTCTCGGCGGGCACGCCCGGCGGCAAGAAGGCCTCCTGGCTCGGGAAGATGGTGCTGATGACCAAGGAGGGCACCATCCGGATGGACTCCCAGACGGTGGGCCTGGGCGACTCCTACGACAAGATGGTCGACTACTCGATGCGGGTGACCTGGTCGGGCATGTACATCCACGCAGCGCCGTGGAACACCGCCAACTTCGGTCGCGCCAACACCAGTTCCGGCTGTGTCGGGATGAGCGACTCCGACGCGAAGGCCCTCTTCGCCGAAGCCCAGGTCGGCGACCTGGTCGAGGTCTCCGGCGAAGGCTCCAAGGGCAAGGCCGACATCGGCAACGGCTACGGCGAGTGGAACCTGTCCTGGGACGAGTGGAAGGCCAAGAGCGCCCTGAGCGGAACGCCGCAGAACGGCTGATCCACGAGCACGACCCCACCGGCGCAGCTGACCTTCTCCTCGCCGTGCACCGATCCCTCGTACTCCTCGGTACCTCTGCGCGAGCAGTGATCTGCGGCTGCTGCCGGACGGGGCGGCTCTTCGGAGCTACCGTGAACCGCCCGGCAGCACCGTTCCGGGTTCCGGCGCGGGGCGCTCCTCCGCGCCGACCACCGGGCGGCCGCGCTTCCTGGCCGTCTCCCAGGTGCGCGGCAGCGCGCCGCGGGTGCGCTTCATCGGCCCCCCTCAGTGCTTGTTGACGTTCCGCAGCTCGATCAACGGATCGACGGCCATGCGCTGCCCTGCCCACCTGTCGGAGTGTCGAGGTCAGCGCAAACTATCCAGCGGCGGAAGGGCGCTTCCGCTCGACACGCCTAAAGGCGACATAAACATCGAACGGGGCGCGTGGGAGGTCAGCCCTCCGAGGCTTCGGCGTACGCCTGGGACAGCTCGGGGGACCCCGTCATCGCCCACGACACCCCCGACTCCACCACGTTCAGCTCGCGGCCCGAGGCCAGGCGGATCACCGGCTGGCCGTTGGGCCAGACCTGCCAGGCGGCGCCCAGCCTGGTCCGGATGATCACAGTGCCGAGGTAGAAACCCGCGTCGTTGCCGAGCCAGGGCACCACCTCCGGGTCCCGGCGCCAGCGGGGCATCAGCTGGTCGAGCGCCTCCAACGAGGCCGGGCTCTCGTCGAGTTCCAGTCCGGCCGCCCGCGCGTGGACGCGCAGCATCTCGCATTCCGAGAACAACTCGTTGACGTTCTCCGGATCGTCCGCGAGGGCGGCGGCCAGTCCCGCACCCCGTTCCGTTTGGTGCCGGTTCAGCCAGTGGTCCAGGAAGGGGATGTTCATACGGACCAGCCTGGCACCAGGATCCCGCGCTGGCCACAGGGCGCGCGGGATCCGCCCGGCGACCGGCTATGCGTCCAGCGCCAGGTCCACGACGACCGGGGCGTGGTCCGAGGCGCCCTTGCCCTTGCGCTCCTCGCGGTCGACGTAGGCGTCGGTGACGGCCTTGGCGAAGGGCTCGTTCCCGTACACCAGGTCGATGCGCATGCCCCGGTTCTTGGGGAAGGCGAGCTGGCGGTAGTCCCAGTACGTGTACGGGCGGTCGTACTTGAGCGGGCGCGGCACCACGTCGGAGAGGCCCGCGGCACGCAGTGCCTCCAGCGCGGCGCGCTCGGCGGGGGTCACGTGGGTCAGGCCCTCGAAGACCGCCGGGTCGTACACGTCCTCGTCGGTGGGGGCCACGTTGAAGTCGCCGAGCACGGCGAACGGGCGCGGCCCGGCCGCGTCTTCGGAGACGGCGGTGGTCAGCGCGCGGAACCAGTCCAGCTTGTAGCCGTAGTGGTCGTGCTCGACCTCGCGGCCGTTCGGCACGTACACCGACCACAGGCGCACTCCGCCGCAGGTGGCGGAGATCGCCCGCGGCTCCTGGACGCCCTCGTAGGCGGGCCCGCCGGGCAGGCCCATGACCACGTCGTCCAGGCCGGCCTTCGAGATCAGGGCCACGCCGTTCCACCTGCCGGTGGCGTTGACGGCCGACTCGTAGCCCAGCTCGCGCAGCTCCGCGTGCGGGAACTGCTCCGCGGAGCACTTGGTCTCCTGGATGCACACGACATCGGTGCCGGAGCTCTCCAGCCAGGCCAGCAGACGGGGCAGCCGGGCGGTGATCGAGTTGACGTTGAACGTGGCGATACGCATGCCGACCAACCTACCGCCCGGCACCGACAGTCACAGTTCGGCGGCGTCCCCGGCGGCGAGCCGCCCGTGTTCGGTGCCGCCCAGTGCGGCCAGGGCGTGGTCGTAGATCGGCCGGGCGATGTCCGAGAGGTAGGCGTCGTGGATGTCGATGGCCCGGCGCGGCTTGACCTCGCGCAGGTAGTCGATCACCTCGGCGACCTTGTTCCAGGGCGCGTGCACGGGGAGCATCAGGGTGTCCACCGGCACCTCGGGCACGGTCAGCGCGTCCCCGGGGTGGAAGAGCGAACCCTCCACGAGGTAGCCGACATTGGTGACCCGCGGGATGTCCGGGTGGATCACGGCGTGCAGCTCGCCGTGCACCTGGACCTCGAACCCGGCGGCGCTGAAGGCGTCTCCGTGGCCGACGGTGTGCACCCGGCCCGGATACGCCGGGGCCAGCCGCTCCGCGACGCTGCGCAGCGTCCACAGCGCGGCCGCCGGGTTCGTGTCGAGGGCGGCCCGCAGCCGGCCCTCGTCGAAGTGGTCGGGGTGCTCGTGCGTGACGAGCAGGACGTCGGCCCCGAGCCCCGCGCCGGGCTCGCTGAACGCGCCCGGGTCGATGACGAGCACGCGCCCGTCCTTCTCCAGTTGGACACAGGAGTGCAGCCGCTTGGTGAGCTTCATGATCCCAGGCTAGCGGCGGGCGCGGCGGGGCGGAGGGGGTACGGGTACGGGTACGGGTACGTCTACGGGACCGCCGTGGACACCACGTAGACCCTGGGCTTCGCCGGGTCCGTGAGGTCGACCGTGACGTCCCGGGTGGGGCGCGGGCCGGGCTGCTCCAGGGTGGTGCCGTACCAGGCGTTGTCCGGGCCCCAGCTCCAGCCGGCTACCGCGGCGTCGTGCGCCCCGATGGAGACCTCGCGGGTCAGCCCGGCCCGGCTGGTGCCGAGCTCGGCGAGGAAGGCGTCCAGGTCGGCGGGGGTCACCGCGAACTGCACGTACAGCCGGCTGGTGCGCCAGTTGTTGGTCTCCAGGAACCCGACCCGCCAGGCCTTCGGCGGGATCGGCACCTCGTAGATGCTGCGCTGCACCTTGGAGGGCCAGCCCGGGCGCACCTTGGTCGCTCCGACCTTGGCGGCCTTGTCGCGGCCGCTCTCCCGGCTCTGCTGGGCGGACACGGCGAGGTATCCGGCCGGCACGCCGACCAGCAGCAGGATGATGATCGCGGTGATCCAGCGGCGCCTGACGACGTGCCGCCGGTCCTCCACCGGGGGCGGCGCGGCGCCCTCGTCGGGGGGCGGCGCCTGGTGGGGCAGGGAGGGCGGGGTCACTGCGCGCCCCCCTCGGGGAGGCCGCCGGCCTCGGGGCGCGCCCCCTCGGTCGTTTCGGCGGCCCCGGCGGCCGCACGCTCGGCGGCCGTGCGCTCGGGGGCCGCGGCCTCTGCGGCCTCGGTCTCCGCCGCCTTGCGCTCCGCGGTGGCCGGGGAGTCGATCAGCCCCCACTGCGCGTAGCGCTCGTAGCGCTCCACGCGCCGGCGCGTGGCGCGGCGGAAACGGCGTGCGACGAGCCGGGCCAGCAGGCCGGCGCCGACCATGCCGGCCTCGGGGCCGAGCTGCGCCTTGGCGATGCGGGCCTCGGGACGGTAGCCGCGGCCGGTGAGGTGGCGCCGGAAGGCGTCCCGGGCGGGCCCGATCAGCAGGTCGTCGGCGGCGCTGACGCCGCCGCCGATGACGAAGCAGGACGGGTCGAGGGCGGCGGCGAGGTTGGCGATGCCGACGCCGAGCCACTGGCCGATGTCCTGGAGGAGCTCGACGCACATCGCGTCGCCCTCGCGGGCCAGCTCGGTGATGAGCGGCCCGGTGATCTCGGCGACGTTGCCGCCGACCCTGGCGATGATGTTGTACGCGACCGGGGAGTCGGCGGCCGCCAGCTCGCGGGCCTCGCGGACCAGGGCGTTGCCGGAGCTGTACTGCTCCCAGCAGCCGCGGTTGCCGCACGGGCAGCGGTGTCCGCCGGGCACGACCTGCATGTGGCCGAACTCGCCGGCGACCCCGAAGCGGCCGCGCTTGACCTGGCCGCCTTCGAGGATGGCGCCGCCGATGCCGGTCCCGAGGGTGATCATGACGAGGTGGTCCTCGCCGCGCCCGGCGCCGAAGCGCCATTCGGCCCAGGCTGCCGTGTTGGCGTCGTTGTCCACCATGACGGGGACCGCGAGCCTGGACTGGAGCGCGTCACGCAGCGGCTCGTCGCGCCAGGCCAGGTGCGGGGCGAACAGGACGCGCGAACGGTCGGCGTCGACCCAGCCGGCCGCGCCGATGCCCACCGCGTGGACGTCGTGCCGGTCGGACAGGTCGAGCACCAGCTCGACGATGGTGTCCTCGACGACCTTGGGGCTCTTGGACTTGTCCGGGGTCTCGGTGCGGATCTTCTCCAGGATGACCCCGTCGGCGTCGACGACGCCGGCCATCACCTTGGTGCCGCCGATGTCGATGCCGACGGTCGGGACGCGCGGGGCGGTCAGGTGCGACCGGCGCTCACGGGTCCCGATGGTCCGCAGGACGGTGCCTCGCGCCGACCCCCGGTGGGAGAGCGTGAAGTCCCGGTACGTGCTCATCGAGTCGTGTCGTCCCTCAGGGTGCGGTGGTGCCGGATGCCGGATCGGCTGCTCCGGCCGGGTGGTCCGGTCCTGATTCTGCCACCCGCTCCAGCTCGTGGCTCAGCTCGTCCAGCTCGGAGCCGCCCGCCATCTGCCGGGTGAGCTCGTCCAGGGTGATCGAGTCGCGGGTGTGGCTGCCCGCCATGGTGCCGCGCTTGAGCAGCACGAACCGGTCCCCGACCAGGTGGGCGTGGTGCGGGTTGTGGGTGATCAGGACCACGCCGAGGCCCGCGTCACGGGCCGCGGCGACGTACTTCAGGACCACGCCGGACTGCTTCACGCCGAGGGCGGCGGTCGGCTCGTCCAGGACGAGGACCTTCGCGCCGAAGTAGACGGCGCGGGCGATGGCCACGCACTGGCGCTCGCCGCCGGACAGGGTGCCGATCGGCTGGTCGACGTCGCGCAGGTCGATGCCCATCCGCAGCAGCTCGGCGCGGGTGGTCCTGCGCATCGAGTCCACGTCGAGGCGGCGGAACGGGCCGCGTCCCCTGGTGGGCTCGGAGCCGAGGAAGAAGTTGCGCCAGACGGGCATCAGCGGGACGACGGCCAGGTCCTGGTGGACGGTGGCGATGCCGTGGTCGAGGGCGGCGCGCGGGTTGGCGAGCACCGTCTCCTCCCCCTCGATCTCGAAACTGCCGGCGTCGTGCCGGTGCAGCCCCGCGATGATCTTGATGAGGGTGGACTTGCCGGCGCCGTTGTCGCCGAGGACACAGGTGATCTCGCCCGCGTGGACCTCCAGGGAGACTCCCTGGAGGGCGCGGATGTTGCCGTAGAACTTGCTGACGTCGGTCAGCTTCACGAGGGCCGGGCCCGCGGCCTTGGTCATCGCGCTCATGGTCACTTCGCCTCCGCCCGCTTGCGGACCCATGCGTTGAGCAGCGTCGCGAGCAGGAGCATCGCGCCGAGGAAGAACTTGAACCAGTCGGGGTTCCACTGGGCGTAGACGATGCCGTTGCTGGTCATGCCGAAGATGAAGGCGCCGACGGCCGAACCGATGGCGGAGCCGTAGCCGCCGGTCATCAGGCAGCCGCCGATGACGGCCGCGATGATGTAGAGGAACTCGTTGCCGACGCCCTCGCCCGACTGGACGACGTCGAACGAGAAGAGGATGTGCTGGCCGGAGATCCAGGCGCACAGGGCCACGCCCATGTAGAGGCCGATCCGGGTCTTGACCACCGGGACGGCGGTCGCGCGGGCCGCGTCCGCCCCGCCGCCGACCGCGAAGATCCAGTTGCCGGCGCGGGTGCGCAGCAGGATCCAGGTGGCGACGGCGACCAGGGCCAGCCACCACAGGATGGTGACCTTGAGGGTGACCGAGCCGACGTTCCACTGTGAGGCGAAGAGCGCGCGGGCGGAGGAGAAGCCCTCCATGTCGGCGATCGTCTTGGTCGACACGGAGCCGCTGATCAGCTTGGTGAAGCCCAGGTTCAGGCCCGTCAGCATCAGGAACGTGCCGAGCGTGATGATGAAGCTGGGCAGCCGGGTCCGGGTCAGCATGAACCCGTTGAAGAATCCGATGGCGAGGGTGACCAGCAGGGACACCCCCACGCCCACCCACACGTTGGCGGTCATCTGGTAGCTGAACATCGAGCTGACCAGTGCCGACGTGGTGACCATGACCCCGGCGGACAGGTCGAACTCGCCGCCGATCATCAGCAGGGCCACCGGGCAGGCCATGATCCCGATGGTGGAGGCCGAGTACAGGACCGTGCTCAGGCTGGAGGCCTGCAGGAAGCTCGGCGCGGCGAAGGAGAAGAAGACGAAGACGGCGGCCGCGCCGACGACCGCGCCCAGCTCGGGGCGGCCGAGCAGCCTGCGGACCAGGGAGGTGGGGGCGAGCCGCTCGTCGACGGCCGTTGCCGTGCTCATCGGGTGCCCCGCTTGATGTACTGCTCCAGCTTGGCCGCCTCGTCGGCGGTCACGATCTGCGGGCCGGTCAGGACCGGGCGGCCGCCGCCGAGCACGTCCGCGTTGTAGCGGTAGAGCCACAGCAGGTCGACGGCCTCGTAGCCCTGGAGGTAGGGCTGCTGGTCGACGGCGAAGCCGAGGGCGCCGGACTTCAGGTCGCGGGCGACGGACTCGTTGAGGTCGAAGGTGTCGACCTCCGCCTTGCTGCCCGCCGCGTCCTTCGCCTTGATCGCCGTCGGGGCGAAGGGGGCGCCGAGGGTGACGATCGCGTCGACGGACGGGTCGGCCTGGAGCTTCGCCTGAATGGCGGCCTGGACGGAGGGCATGTTGGTGCCCTCGACGTACAGGTTCTCCATGGTCCCGCCGAACGTCTTCTTCGCCCCGGCGCAGCGCTGCTCGTGCCCGACGTTGCCCTGCTCGTGCAGGACGCAGACGGCCTTCTTCTTCCCGCGCCTGGTCAGCTCGCTGCCGACCGCCTCGCCGGCGATCTGCTCGTCCTGGCCGATGTGGGTGAGGGCGCCGTACTCGGATGACTGCGCGGAACCGGAGTTGACCGTGATCACCGGGATGCCGGCCTTGACCGCCTTGCCGATGACGTCCTTGAGCGCCTCGGGCTTCGCCAGGCTCACCACGATCCCGTCGACCTTCTGGTCGATGGCGTTCTGCACGAACTGGGCCTGCTGCTGCGCCTGGTCGTCGTGGGCGTAGACGAAGTTGATGTTGTCCTTCGCCGCGGCCTCCTTGGCGCCCTTCTGGACGATGTCCCAGAAGGTGTCGCCGTCTCCCGCGTGGGTGACCATCGCGAAGGTCCAGCGCGGGGTGGACACGGCGGGGCGGCCCGCCTGGGCGGCCTTGGCCCGCTCCTCGGCGCGCTTTCCGCCCGTACTGCTGCAGCCCACGAGGGAGGCTCCCAGTGCCGCCGCGAGCACCGCGCCCACGACGCGCACCCCTGTCCGAACCCTAGCCACGTCTGCGTGCCCTTCCCTCGTCCTGCGTCTTGTGCGGTCCGCTGCTGCCAAAGCGGTCATTACGGTTCCAGCCGCTCAGTATCCGCCACAGTGCACCATGTGCGGTCATCGGGTCCTTCGAGCCCATCTCGGCCATACGGGTACGGTCGGGCGGATTGACAGCCCCCGGTGAGGGGGCCAGGTTGAATGCATGCGCATCGGGGTGATCGGAACGGGCCGGATCGGCTCCTTCCATGCGGCGGCACTGGCCCGCCACCCGGACGCCGGCTCGCTGTTGCTCGCCGACGCCGATCCCGCGCGGGCGGCGCGGGTCGCCGACCGGCTGGGCGCGACCGCCGCGCCGTCCGTGGAGCAGGTCTTCACCTGGGGCGTCGACGCCGTGGTGGTGGCCTGCTCCACCGACGCGCACGCCGGTCTGGTCCTGCGGGCGGTACGCGGCGGGCTGCCGGTGTTCTGCGAGAAGCCGCTGGCCGGCGACCTCGCCCGGACACTGGCCGTGCTGCGCGAGGTGACCGCCGCCGAGGGGGTGCTCCAGCTGGGCTTCATGCGCCGGTTCGACGCGGGCTGCCGCACCGCCCGGGAGCTGGTGCGCTCCGGCGCCCTGGGCCGCCTGCACACCGTGCGGACGACGACGGCCGATCCGGCGCCGCCGCCCGCCGCGTACCTGGCGACCTCCGGGGGGCTGTACCGGGACTGCCTGGTGCACGACTTCGACATGGTCCGCTGGGTGACCGGGCACGAGGTGACGGAGGTGTACGCGACCGGGTCCGACGCGGGTCCTGCGGTGTTCCGCGAGGCCGGCGACGTGGACACCGCCGCGGCCGTCCTCACCCTGGACGACGGGACCCTGGCCACCTGTACGGGCACCCGGTGCAACGGCGCCGGGTACGACGTGCGGATGGAGCTGGCCGGGGAGCTCGACCAGGTCTCCTCGGGGCTGGACGACCGGACGCCGATCGCCTCGACCGAACCGCACGGTCCGCCCCCGGCGAGCAAGCCGTGGGCGGGGTTCCTGGAGCGGTTCGCCCCCGCGTACGAGGCGGAGCTGGCGGCCTTCGTCCGGCTGGTGCGCGGCGAGGGCCCCAACCCGTGCGACGGCCGGGAGGCGCTGGCGGCTCTGCGGATCGCGGAGGCGTGCGAGATGTCGCGGCGCGAGCGGCGCCCGGTCAAGATGGCGGAGCTGCCGGACCTGTGAGGCGCCCCGCGGCGGGAGCGGGGGCTGCGCGGGCGGGCGCGGGGGCCGGGGCGGTACGGAACCGGGCACGGGCGGCGGCTACCAGCGCACCGGCAGCCGGGTCACGCCCCGGATCAGGCTGCCCCCGATGTGGTCCGGCGGGCCCCCGGCCGGGTCCTCGGCCAGGTCGGGGAAGCGCTCCAGCAGAGCGCGGATCGCGATGCGGCCCTCCATCCGGGCGAGCGGGGCGCCGATGCAGAAGTGCAGTCCGTGCCCGAAGGCGAGGTGTCCCTGCGGGGCACGCCGGATGTCGAACGTGTCGGGGTCGCCGTAGCGCCCGGGGTCGCGGTCGGCTCCGGCCAGCGAGACGAGGACGGTGGCCCCGGCGGGGATGGCTGTGCCGCCGAGCTCCATGTCCTCGCGGGCGTAGCGGTAGGTGGCGTTCTGGACCGGGCCGTCGTAGCGCAGCATCTCCTCGACCGCGCCGTCGAGCAGGCCGTCGTAGTCGGCGCGCAGGGCGGCGAGTTGGTCCGGGTGGGCCAGCAGGGCGCGCGTGCCGTTGGAGATCAGGTTGACGGTGGTCTCGTGGCCGGCGACCAGCAGCAGGAAGGCCATGCCGATCAGCTCTTCGGGGGACAGTGCGTCGCCGTCCTCGTCCCGGGTCCGGATCAGTGCGCTCAGCAGGTCGTCGCCCGGGTCCTTCGCCTTGGCCGCGACGAGTTCGGCGAGGTACTCGCCGAGCTTGTGGTGCGCGGTGGTGCTCGGGGTGGCGGAGGTGGGGGCGACGACCTCCTTGGACCAGTAGCTGAAGCGCTCGCGGTCCAGGCCGGGGACGCCCAGGAGTTCGCCGATGACGGTCATCGGGAGCGGGAAGGCGAGGGCCTTGATCAGGTCGGCGGTGCGCTGCGGGCGGGCGGCCATCGCGTCGAGCAGGTCGTCGGTGATCTGCTGGACGCGGGGCCGCATGGCCTGTACGCGGCGGGAGGTGAACTCGCGGGCGACCAGGCGGCGCAGCCGGGTGTGGTGCGGCGGGTCCGCCTCCAGCATGTTGCGGTTGGCCTGGGTGGCGGTGATGCCCGGCAGGATCGCGCCGCTGCTCCAGTCCTTCGCCAGACCGGGATGGGCGAGGGCCCGGCGGGCCTCGTCGTAGCCGACGACCAGATAGGTGGGCGCGTACTCGGCGGTGACCTCCACGTGGTGCACCGGTCCCGTCGCGCGGAGCCGGGCGTAGAAGGAGTGGGGGTCGGTGAGGAAGTCCGCGTCGTTCGCGCTGATGTCCGGTAAGGGCATGCGGTCACACTAATGTGACCGGCCAGTACGGGACCCGGCGATTTCCGGTCACTCGTCAGCGCCCTCCGGCCACCCCTTCCCCCGGCCGCCGGGTCAGCCGGTCACGGCGCGACGGCCCCAGGCGGTCCCGCCCAGGACGAGCAGGGCGCCCGCGAGGCCGGCGGGTCCCAGGTGCTCGCCGCCGATCGCGATGCCCGCGGCGGCCGCCCACAGGGGTTCGGTGCCGAGCAGCAGGCTGACGCGGGAGGGCGAGGAGCGTCGTACGGCCCACATCTGTACGAAGAAGGCGAAGAGGGTGCAGAAGACGGAGAGGAAGGCGAGTCCCGCCCACTCGGCGGGCCCGAACGCGGCGGTCACCGCCAGGGGGCGCTCGCCCGTGCCGGGTACGGCGGCCAGTACGGCGAAGACGAGCACGGCGCCGCCGAGCTGAACGGTGGTCAGCGACAGCGGGTCGGCGCCCTGGACGGCCGTGCTCCGGGCCATCAGCAGGACGTGCAGGGTCCGGGCGAGGGCCGCGCCGAGGACGAGCAGGTCGCCGACGCCGGGGACGGTGAGCCCGGCGCCCTGGGTGAGCAGGACGACACCGGTGACGGAGGCCGCGGCGCCCGCGAGGAAGGCGCCCGGGGGTGCCTCGCGCCGTACGGCGGCCTCGGCGAGCGGGGTGAAGATCATGGTCAGGCTGATGATCAGCCCGGCGTTGGTGGCGGAGGTGTGGACGACCCCGTAGGTCTCCAGCAGGAAGATCCCGCCGAGTACGAGACCCAGCAGGCCCGCGCCGCGCAGCTGCCGGGCGGTGAGCGCCCGCAGTCGCCGCCGTCCGGCGACGGCGAGGACGGGCAGCACGAGCGCGAAGCGCAGGACGAGGACGGCGATGACGGTGTGGGCCGTGGTGATGCCCTTGGCGGCGAGGTAGCTGCCGCCCCAGACGACGGCGACGGCCAGCAGGGGCAGGTCGGCGAGCCAGGCCCGGCGGGGCGCGGCGGTGCGGGCGAGGAGGGCGGACGAGCTCACCGGGGACTCTCCAGTGGCGTGAAGCGGGTGGAGACTTCGGCGGCTCCCACGGGCGGGGCTCACCGTACCGGAGCCGATCATGGCGGTCGAGCGCTTTCACCACCGTCCGAGCCACAGCGCCCGAGCCACACCGCCCGGAGCCACCGCCGACCGGAGCCGGCGCCGCCGACCGGAGCCACAGCCGACCGGTGCACGCCGCCGCCCGCCCGGCCGTCCTTCCCGGGCCCGGCGGGCGGCGGCCCCGGGTCAGACGAAGGTGCCGAACGTGGCCCGGCCCGTCGGGCGGTACGTGAGGATGGCCGTGCCGTTCGGCGTCGTGCGCGACGCGGCCAGCTCGTAGGCCGTCGGCAGCCCGCCCGTGGGGAACAGCCGCTGCCCGGCGCCCAGGAAGACCGGGAACACCAGCAGGTTCAGCTCGTCCACGAGGTCCCGCACCAGCAGCCACTGGGCCAGCGCCCCGCTGCCGTGCACCTGGAGTTCCCGGCTCCCCTCCAGCGCGTCCTTGATCCGCATGATCTCGCTCTGGAGGTGTTCGCCGTCGATGACGGTGGTCCCGGCCCAGGCCGGGTCCTCCAGGGTGGTCGAGGCGACGTACTTCGGCAGCCCGTTGAGCCGGCTCGCGATCGGGTGCGTGGGGTCGGTCACCTTCGGCCAGTAGTCGGCGAAGATCTCGTACGTGCGGCGTCCGAGCAGGAAGGCCGCGGCCCGGTCGAACACCTCGTTCATGAACGCCCCCATGCCCTCGTCGCTGAACGGCACCAGCCAGCCTCCGTACGCGAACCCGCCGCTGGGGTCCTCCTCCGGCCCGCCGGGGGCCTGCATGACGCCGTCGAGGGTCACGAAGGTGGTGAGGGTCAGCTTGCCCATGGTTCTGCGCTCCTTGTGTCCGGTGTCCACTGCACGGGTTCAGACTCCCGGGCGCCCGGGAACTCATCGGGGCGACGCGCACGAACGCGACGTCCGATTCCCGCCAGCGCCCTCCCCCCGACGCTCGTTCTCATTGAACCCGCAACGACTTGTCGGACGAGAGCAAAGGGGAAGACCATGGGCAGCAGCGGCACGGTGGCACTGGTGACCGGCGGCAGCCGGGGGATCGGGGCGGCCACCGCCCTGCGGCTGGCGCAGGACGGCCTCGACGTCGCGGTCACCTACGTCGGCGGCGCGGACGCCGCCGCGGGGGTCGTGGACCGCATCGAGGCGCTCGGCCGCCGCGCCCTGGCGGTCCGGGCCGACGTGGGCGACCCGGCACGGGCGGTCGCCGCGGTGGAGGAGACCGTACGGGGGCTGGGGCGGATCGACGCGCTCGTCAACAACGCGGGGATCGGCGTACTCGGGCCGCTGGACGCCCTGGCCCTGCACGACGTGGACCGGGTGCTGGCGGTCAACGTGCGCGGTGCGTTCCTGACCGCGCAGGCCGCGGCGGCGCGGATGGGATCCGGCGGCCGGATCGTCACCATCGGCAGCTGCATGGTCCAGCGGGTCCCCGGCCCGGGCGGGGTCCTCTACGCGATGAGCAAGGCCGCGCTGACCGGCATGTCCAAGGCGCTGGCCCGGGAGCTGGGCGAGCGCGGGATCACGGCGAACCTCGTGCACCCCGGCCCGGTGGACACGGACTTGAACCCGGCGCAGGGTCCCGGCGCCGCCCCGCAGAGCGCGCTGACGGCCCTCGGGCGCTTCGGCACCGCGCAGGAGGTGGCGGCCCTGGTGTCCTTCCTCGCCGGCCCGGACGCCGCCTACGTGACGGGCGCCGAGTTCGCGGTCGACGGCGGTTTCGCGGCGTAGCGCCGGGTCCGGCGACCGCGGTCGCGCCCGCGTTCCTCAGAGCCAGCGGCCGTCCTTCATCAGGTCCCGGCCCTCGATCTCGTCGGCCTCGCGCCAGGCCTGGATCCACACCGGCGTGACCCGGAAGTAGGGGTAGGGCGTCTTGAGTCCGCTCGGGTCGAAGCCGGAGTGGGCCGCGAAGGCCTCGATCTCGCCGGGCCCGAGCTCCGCGGCCTCCAGCCGGGTCACGGTGCCCTCCACGAGCACCACGTCGCGGGTCGCGCCGAAGGCCAGCCGCACCCGTCCGCTCGCGGCGAGGTTGCGGCCGGTGGGCAGGTTGCGGCCGGTCGACATCAGGAAGGTCGCGCCGTCCCACCGGAAGGACAGGGGTACGAGGCAGGGCACCCCCTCGGCGTCCGCGGTGGCCACCCACACGTCGACGTCCTTCTCGAACCGGCTCAGCGTGTCCTCGCGGCGCTGCTCCCTCGTGCGCGGCCCTTCGGCTGCCATGGTCTCGCCCTCCCCCGGGTGACTGCGACAGCCGAAGGGTAGCGGGCCGGTGGGGCGGGTACGCCGCGGGGGCGCACCGTCGAACGGTGCGCCCCCGCGGGCTTGTTGCGCACGCCCCGGGGGTGTCGGCCCCCGGGGCGGTCGTCTGGCCCGCGTCAGCCGCCCAGCTCCTGGTGACGGGCGGTCAGCGCGGCCGCGCCGGCCTCCGTCAGCGAGCCGAACAGGCGCAGGCGGGAGAAGCCGCCGTCCGGGAAGATGTCGATCCGGACGTGGGTGCCGACCGCCGGGGTGTCCAGTACGAAGCGGTGGTTGGTGTCGGGCTGCAGGCGGGTGCGCGGCAGGAACTCCGTCCACTCGCCCTCCTCGCCGGACTTGACGGACAGCGAGGCCCAGCCGGCCGAGTTGCCCTTGAGGTAGGCGGTGTCGATCTCGACGGCGCGGATCTCGGAGTCGGCCACCAGCTGGTAGCGGATCCAGTCGTTGCCGTTGTCACGGCGGCGGGCGGTCTCCCAGCCGTCGTCCATCTTGCGGGAGCGGCCCGGGTTGATGGTGTTGGTCGGCGGGGAGTAGAAGCGGTTGGAGGCGTCCTGGACGGAGCCCCCGTTCTCCAGGGCCACGACGTCGAAGGAGCCGAGCGCGGCGAGCCACGCGGGGTCGGGCAGGACCTCGCCGTAGACGCGCAGGCGGGCGATTCCGCCGTCGGGGTGCTGGTTGACGCGCAGGTGCGTGAAGCGCTGCGGGGCGTCCACCGCGAAGCCGTTGGCCGCGTGGCCGCCGACCGGGGTGCGCTCGACCAGGGTCGTCCACTTCACGTCGTCGCCCAGGAGCTCCTCCGGGGTCGGCGCCAGGGCGCCCGCCCAGTTGGTGCCCTCGATGGAGACGGCCTGCGGCATGTTGCCGCGGAAGTGGGCGGTGTCGACGACGATGCCGCGGATGACGCCGGGGGCGCCCAGGCGTACGAGCGCCCAGTCGTGGTCCTCGGGGGTCGGCCAGGGCTGGGTGGCCGAGACGCCGCGGCGGCGGCGGGTCTCCCAGCCGTCCATGACCTTGCCCTTGTGGCCGAAGTCCTCGGGGTCGAAGTGCGCGGCCTCGGAGATCAGCAGGTTCTCGCGCTGGGCGAAGAACTCGTCGTTGGCGGCGATGACACCGGCGCCCAGCTCACGGGCGGCGAGGTTCGCGTACTGGGTGAACGGGAACTCCGCGGTGCGGTAGTCCGCGTACGGGTCGCCGCCTCCGTACGGGTTCGCGTTGCCGGTGAAGGATTCAATCGCCACTGGTCAGTTCTGCCTTTCGAGGAGGAGGCCCGTGGGCTCGGTCGGGGTGCCGTGGTCGGCGATCTGCGTGCCGCGCAGCCACGTGGACTTCACGACGCCGTGCAGGGTCTTGCCCGCGTACGCGGTGACCTGGTTGCGGTGGTGGAGTTCGGCCGGGTCCACGGTGAACGTTTCTTCGGGGGCGAGCACGGCGAAGTCGGCGTCACGGCCGGCCTCGATCGCGCCCTTCTGCGCCAGGCCGGCGAGGGCGGCCGGGGCCGCGGACATCCAGCGGACCACGTCCTCCAGGGTCCGTCCGCGGCGGCGGGCCTCGGTCCAGATCGCCGGCAGGCCGAGCTGGAGGGAGGAGATGCCGCCCCACGCGGTGGAGAAGTCGCTGGTCTTCAGGTCCGCGGTGGAGGGCGAGTGGTCGGAGACGATGCAGTCGATGGTGCCGTCGGCGAGCGCGTCCCACAGGAGGTCCTGGTTGGCGGCTTCACGGATGGGCGGGCAGCACTTGAACTCGCTGGCTCCGTCGGGGACTTCCTCGGCCGTGAGGGTGAGGTAGTGCGGGCAGGACTCGACGGTGATCCGGACGCCCTCGGCCTTGGCGGCGGCGATCAGCGGCAGCGCGTCGGAGGAGGACAGGTGCAGGACGTGGACGCGTGCGTTCAGCCGCCTGGCCTGGGCGATCAGGTTGCCGATCGCGGTGTTCTCGGCGTCACGCGGGCGGGAGGCGAGGAAGTCTGCGTACTTGGGTCCGGGGACGGCCGGCGCCGAGTCCAGGTGGTGCGGGTCCTCGGCGTGCACGATCATCAGGCCGCCGAAGCCGGTGATCTCGGCGAGGGAGGCCGCCAGCTGTTCCTGGTCGAGCTCGGGGAACTCCTCGACGCCGGAGGGCGACAGGAAGCACTTGAAGCCGTAGACGCCGGCGTCGTGCAGCGCGCGCAGGTCCTTGACGTTGTCCGGCAGGGCGCCGCCCCAGAAGCCGACGTCGACGTGCGCCTTGGTCCGGGCGACCTCCTGCTTGACGCGGAGGTTGTCGACCGTGGTGGTCGGCGGCAGTGAGTTCAGCGGCATGTCGAGGATCGTGGTGACGCCTCCGGCCGCGGCGGCGCGGGTGGCCGTCCAGAAGCCCTCCCACTCGGTGCGGCCCGGGTCGTTCACGTGCACGTGGGTGTCGACCAGGCCGGGGAGCAGGACGTCGTCACCGAAGTCCTCCAGCCGGGCGCCGGCCGGCACCTCGGCGTCGTGCGGCAGTACGGCGACGATCTTCCCGGCGGCGACGGCGACCGAAGCGGCGCGCGTCCCGCCGGGGGTGATGACGCGAGTCGAGCGCAGTACCAGTTCCACGTCGTCGGACACGCCGGAACCTCCCCATCTACTTCCACAGAGCGAAATTCAACGTTCTGTTGACGGAGTCTCGCCGCCGATCCGGGGCCAGTCAAGAGCGCCCGGACGGAGCACCGACACGCGAGTGCCGCAATTGGATGTTTCCACAGGATGGAATTAAGATTTCACTATCCAGAATGTAGCTATCACCACCGGGGGGTGGGCAGGTAACTTCCCGAGGACGTCCGCCACCCGGACAAACCCCCTCTGACCGGCGGGGACGGCTTCGACCCGGCTCTAGGGCCGACGCCGACCGACCGGTAGGCTGCTTCCTTGCCTGCCAGCACCGAAAGGACCGCGCCGTGCCGACGTCCAGCGCCAGCACCACCGACGCTTCCGCCAAGCCCACCGCCGGCGGCGGTGGCGTCCAGTCCCTTGAGCGCGCCTTCGATCTGCTCGAACGCATGGCCGACGCCGGGGGTGAGGTCGGCCTCAGCGAGCTCTCCACCGCCAGCGGTCTGCCCTTGCCCACCATCCACCGCCTGATGCGCACCCTCGTGGCGTGCGGCTACGTGCGGCAGCAGCCCAATCGACGGTACTCCCTCGGGCCCCGGCTGATCCGCCTCGGCGAGTCCGCGTCGCGCCTGCTGGGGACCTGGGCACGTCCGTACCTGGCCCGCCTGGTCGAGGAGACCGGCGAGACGGCCAACATGGCCCTGCTCGACGGGGACGAGATCGTCTACGTCGCCCAGGTGCCCTCCAAGCACTCCATGCGCATGTTCACCGAGGTCGGCCGCCGGGTGCTGCCGCACTCCACCGGCGTGGGCAAGGCGCTGCTCGCGTACACCCCCGCCGACGAGGTGCGGGCCCTGCTGGCGCGCACGGGGATGCCGGCGGCGACCGAGAAGACCATCACGACCCCCGAGGGCTTCCTGGAGGCCCTGGAGCAGGTACGCAGGGCGGGCTACGCGGTCGACGACAACGAGCAGGAGATAGGAGTCCGCTGCCTCGCCGTGTCGGTGCCGAACTCGCCGACCGCCGCCGCGATCTCCATCTCGGGTCCGGCCGGCCGGGTGACCGAGGCCGTCGCCGAGTCCTTCGTGCCGATCCTGCAGAACGTCGCCGCCGAGCTGTCGGTGGCGCTGCAGAGCCAGAGCCCCGCGTAGGTCCGTGCGCACGAAGGCCCCGGCCCCCTCCGCCGTGAGGGGGCCGGGGCCTTCGCGTACGGGCGGGTGCTCAGGCGGCCGGGGCCGTCCCGGACTCCGGCGCCGTCAGGCGGCCGTCGGTCATCGTCGCCGTCCGGTCCATCCGTTCCAGGTGCGCGTGGTCGTGGGTGACCAGCACGGTCGCGGTGGAACGCTCCCGGGTCAGGGTGACCAGCAGGTCGAGGACGGCCGCGCCGCGCTCGTGGTCCAGGGCGCTGGTGGGTTCGTCGACCAGGAGCACGGCCGGCTCGTTCATCAGGGCGCGGGCGATGTTGACGCGCTGGCGCTGGCCGCCGGAGAGCTGGTGGGGGCGCTTGTCGGCCTTGTCGGCGAGCCCCACCGCGTCCAGCAGTTCCAGCGCGCGGCGGCGCAGCGTCCGCACGGGGCGGCCCGACAGGTGGGCCATCACCTGGAGCTGTTCGGCGGCGGTGAGCGAGGCCAGCAGGTTCGGCTGCTGGAAGACGATGCCGATCTCCTCCCGGCGCAGGGCCGCCTTCTCGGCGGCGCTCAGCCGTGCGGTGTCCCGCCCGGCCACCACCACCTGCCCGGAGTCGGGGGTGACCAGGGTGGCGGCGACGGCCAGCAGGCTGGACTTGCCGGAACCGGAGGGGCCGATCACCGCGGCCAGGGTGCCCGCCGGCACCTCCAGGCGGACCCGGTCCAGCGCGGTCAGCCGGCCCTCGCCGTCCGGATAGGTGAGCGTGACGTCGTGCACGAGCAGGGTCATCGGGCGCTCCCGAGGGCGGTCAGGGGGTCGACGGCGGTGATCCGCCGGATGGACAGGGCGGCGCCCAGCGCGCCGAGCACGATCATGATCGCGGCGGGCACCAGCACGGTCGCGGTGTCGAGGACGAAGGGCACGTCGCCCCCGCTGATCAGCACGCCGAACCCGGCGGCGAGTGCCGTACCGAGCCCGGTGCCGATCGCGAGCATGACCACGGCCTGGCCGAGGGCGTCCTTCAGCAGGTACGGGGTGGAGGCGCCCAGTGCCTTCAGCACGGCGATGTCGCCGCTGCGCTGGATCGTCCACACGGTGAAGAAGGCCCCTATGACCAGGGCGGAGATGACGAAGAGGAAGCCGCGCATCAGCTGGAGCGAGCCGTTCTCGGCCTGGTAGGACCCTATGGCGCCGAGCGCTTCGTCGATGGTCTGCGCCTTGGTGGCGGCCGCCGCGTCCCCGGCGGCGAGGTCGGCGGAAGCGGTGGTGTCGAGCGCGATCACGGTGGCCAGGGTGTCGGCGGGGGTGCCCGGGTTGCCGATGCGCTGCCAGTCGCTCAGGGCTGTCCAGACGACCGGGGTGTGGCTGTAGGCGGCGGTGCCGGAGACGGCCGCCACGGTCAGTTCCAGCGGGCCGATCCTCAGCCCGTCGCCGGCGGTCAGGCCGCCGAGCTCCCTCGCGGCCTTCTCGGTGAGCACCACCCGCCCCGGTGCGAGCCCGCTGCCGCGCGGCGGGAGCGGTCCGGCCGGGTCGACGCCGAAGGCGGAGACCGCGGCGGTGCGCCCGCCGGCCGCCGCATTGGTGGTGCGGATGCCGAGCGGCTCGGCGGACTTCACGCCGGGCTGTGCGCGCCAGGCCCGCCAGGCCCTCTCGGGAACCTGCGAGTTGGTGAAGGACACCTTCTGGTCCCCGGCGGGGGCGGCGAAGGCCAGACGGCCGGCGGGCAACCCGGTGACGGCCGAGACGTTCTCCCGGGCCAGGCCCGCGGTGAGCCCGGACAACAGGCCGACCAGCAGTGTGATCAGCAGTACGACCGAGCCCATGAGGGCGAAGCGGCCCCTGGCGAACCGTAGATCTCTCCATGCGACGAACATGGTCCCCACCCTGGTCTCCCGCAGGGACACGGGGCATCGCGCCACGGTAGCGATCCTGGTATCGAAGGACGCATCCGGACATCAAACTTTCGATTGACCGGCGGGCGCGGGACCGCCTTTACGCTGGTCGGGCCATGGCTGATCCGGAATCCCCCGCTCCCCGCCCCCTGACCCCCGTCGCGCGCGTCCTGCGGCTGTGCCTGCACGCGCTGCTGTTCGGGCTGCTCGCGCTCTGCGCCGGGCGGGCCGTCACCGACTCCGCGCCGCGCGCCGGCTGGGTGGTCGCCGCCTGCGCGGTGCTGGCCGCCGTCTACACGGCCGGTGTGCTGGCGCCCTCGGTGCGCCGCTCCCCGCGCGCCGGGGCGCTCTGGCTGGCGGGACTCGGCGCGGCCTGGGCGGGGCTGCTGGTGGTCTCCCCCGACGGGCTGTGGATCGCCTTCCCGCTGTACTTCCTCGAACTGCACCTGCTGCGGCTGCGCTGGGGTGTGGCGGCCGTCGCGGCGACCGCGTGCGCGGCGATCGGCGGCTTCCTCGCACACAGCGGTGCGGTGACGCCCGGCGCCTTCCTCGGGCCGCTGCTCGGCGGGGCCGTGGCGGTGGCGACCGTACTGGGCTACCAGGCGCTGTACCGGGAGAGCGAACGCCGCCGCGAGCTGATCGAGGAGCTCATCGCGACCCGGGCCGAACTGGCGGCGGCCGAGCGGGGGGCGGGGATCCTGGCCGAGCGGGAGCGGCTGGCCCGGGAGATCCACGACACCCTGGCGCAGGGGCTGTCCTCGATCCAGCTGCTGCTGCGGGCGGCGGAGCG
>LJCW01000361.1 GCA_001298555.1 Actinobacteria bacterium OV450 | reverse complement strand
CAGGAACGGGGTGGTGAGCGCGGCGCGCCGAAGCAGCAGGGCGGCGGGTCCTGCGGCGCGCCGAAGCCGCCGGCGGGCGGCTGGTGCGGGGGCGGCGGGGTACTCGGGTTACTCATCGGGGTGTACTGCCCTCTCGGTGGGCGACTCGGTGGACTCGTTCACTTGCCGAAGACCATCAGGAGCTTCTCGGCCGTGCCCTGGGCGCGAAGGCGGGACTGGGAGACGAAGAGCCGGCCGCCCGCGTAGTCGACGGTCGGGTCGTAGAAGGAGCTCTCGATCGGAGCGGAGGTTCCCGACGGGTTGCGCAGGAGCACGGTGGGCGTACCGCCGGCGGCCGGGACGGAGACGACCTCGCCGCCCTGTTCGGTGGTGGCCTTGCGGTAGGCGATCAGCTGCCCGTTCGCGGCACCCAGCGGGGTGATGGTGCGGCCGTCCCCGGCGGGGGTGCGCCACTTGGCCTTGCCGGAGTCGAGGTCGAAGGCGACGATCTCGTTGGCCTTGCCGGATCCGGGGACGGTCGGCATGTAGAGGGTGTTGCCGTCGACGGCGGTGCGGTTGCAGACCTCGACGGAGCGGAAGAGGCCGTTGGTGCACTCGGTGGCGAAGGTGCCCTCGCCGCTGACGGTGGCGCGCTGCCTCCCGTCGGGTCCGAGGACCACGATGGCACGTTCCTTCTTCTCCTCGTTGCCCATGTCGAGGACGAGCGGGTCCAGCGAGTAGACGGCGCCGACCTTGTACTTGGCGGGCAGTTTGAAGGTCCAGGTCTTCTTGCCGGTGACCGGGTCGGCGTCGGAGACCTCGCTCGACAGGTCCTCGTCGTAACAGGTGGCGAGGGCGATCATCCTGCCCTTGTCCGCGACGTACGCGTCGGGCTTGCAGCCTTCGGCGGTGGCGCTGCCGAAGAGCTTGTCGCCGGTGCTGACCTTGAAGGCGCTGGCGGTGCCGCTGCGGCTGACGGCGACGGTGTCGCCGGTGATGCCCAGGGTGGGGCTGGTCATGATGTCGAAGAGGCCCTCCTTGGGGACCTCCTTCGTCCAGCCCTCCTTGCCCGCCTTGAGGTCGACCTGCTTCATCTGGTTGCAGGTGGCGGAGTCGCCGTCGCCGTCCTTGAACATGACGACGGTCTTGCCCTCCGCGGTGGCCTGGCGGGTCACGGAGCAGATGGGAGTGGGGAACGCGAGCGTCCACTTCTCCTTGCCGTCGGTGATCCCGTACGCGGTGAGGTTCTTCCAGACGCTCTTGACGACGGTGTCCCCGACGATCCACTGGCCGGCGGAGTCCACGCCCATGCCGGGGCCGTCGATCTTGGCGGTCTTGAGCCAGAGGGTCTTGTCCTCGCCCTGCTTGCGGCCGGCGTTGAGGTCCTCCGTCCCCTCGGAGCCGTTGCCGCTGCCGTCGCCCTTGTCCGGTTCGGCGGAGGGCTTGCCGTCGGCGGGTGCGGAGCTCTGCGCGATGGGCTTCTTCACGTCGTCGCCGCCGCCGGCGAAGAAGGCGAACCAGCCGCCGGCCCCGAGGACGAGCGCGCCGGCGACCGCGGCGGCGACGACGACGGCCGTCTTCCTCTTCGCGGGCGGCTGCGGCGCGCCGGGACCCGGGTACATGCCGACGGTGGGCATTGCGGAGGGCGGCGGCGGGAGGTGGCCCTGCTGCGGCGCGTACGGCGCGGGCTGCACCGGGTGCATGGGCTGCGTCGGGGGCTGCTGCGCGTACGGGTTCTCGCCCTGCTGCGGGTACCCGTACCCGGGCTGCGGGGGGCCGGGGAGGTGACCGTAACCGGAAGGTGCAGGCGGCTGGTTCGGCGGCTGTGGCGGCTCGGTCATCAGCGCATACCTTCGGCGTCGGGTGGTGTAGGGGGATGACCTTTCTACCACTGACGGCTTTCTTACAACGGGCCGGTCCGTCCCCTGTTCCCAAGGGAGGACCGGCCTGTGACAACGCCGTTATCCCGCCGGTTGACGCTCGCGGAGACCGAAGACCTAGGCCTCCTCGGCCAGCTCCAGCCAGCGCATCTCCAACTCGTCCCGGTCTGAGATGAGTTCGCGGAGCTCGGCGTCGAGTTTGGCGACCTTGTCGAAATCGGTGGCGTTCTCGGCGATCTGGGCGTGCAGGTTCGTCTCGCGGTCCGACATCTTGTTGAGCTGGCGCTCGATCTTCGCCAGCTCCTTCTTCGCGGCGCGGGCGTCGCCGGAGGACGTCGACTTGGCGGCGGCCGGGGCCGGGGCGGGGGTGGCCGCCTCGATCATCTTCTGGCGGCGCTCCAGGTACTCGTCCAGGCCGCGGGGCAGCATCCGCAGGCTCGCGTCGCCCAGCAGCGCCATCACCGTGTCGGTGGTGCGCTCGATGAAGAACCGGTCGTGGGAGATCACGATCATCGAGCCGGGCCAGCCGTCGAGCAGGTCCTCCAGCTGGGTCAGGGTCTCGATGTCGAGGTCGTTGGTGGGCTCGTCGAGGAAGAGCACGTTCGGCTCGTCCATCAGCAGCCGCAGGATCTGCAGCCGGCGCCGCTCGCCACCGGAGAGGTCGCCGACGGGCGTCCACTGCTTCTCCTTGGTGAAGCCGAACTGCTCACACAGCTGACCGGCCGTCATCTCCCGGCCCTTGCCGAGGTCGACGCGGTCGCGCACGCGCTGCACGGCCTCCAGGACCCGCAGGGACGGGTCGAGTTCGCCGACCTCCTGGGAGAGGTACGCCAGCTTGACCGTCTTGCCGACGGTGACGCTGCCCGCGGCGGGCTGGACGTCGCCCTGCGTGCGGGCCGCCTCCGCGAGCGCGCGCAGCAGCGAGGTCTTGCCGGCGCCGTTGACGCCGACGAGGCCGATGCGGTCGCCGGGGCCCAGGTGCCAGGTGAGGTGCTTGAGGAGGACCTTCGGGCCGGCCTGGACGGTGACGTTCTCCAGGTCGAACACGGTCTTGCCGAGGCGGGCGTTGGCGAAGCGCATCAGCTCGGACTTGTCGCGCGGCGGCGGCACGTCGGCGATGAGCTCGTTGGCGGCCTCGATGCGGTAGCGCGGCTTGGAGGTCCGGGCGGGGGCGCCGCGGCGCAGCCAGGCCAGCTCCTTGCGCATCAGGTTCTGCCGCTTGGTCTCCTCGGTGGCGGCGATGCGCTCGCGTTCGGCGCGGGCGAAGACGTAGTCGCTGTAGCCGCCCTCGTACTCGAAGACGGCGCCGCACTGGACGTCCCACATGCGGGTGCAGACCTGGTCGAGGAACCAGCGGTCGTGGGTGACGCAGACGAGCGCGGAGCGGCGTTCCTGGAGGTGCTTGGCCAGCCAGGAGATGCCCTCGACGTCGAGGTGGTTGGTGGGCTCGTCGAGGACGAGGAGGTCCTGGTCGGCGATGAGCAGCTTGGCGAGGGCGATGCGGCGGCGCTCGCCGCCGGAGAGCGGGCCGATGACGGTGTCGAGGCCCTGGCCGAAGCCGGGGAGGTCGAGACCGCCGAAGAGTCCGGTGAGCACGTCGCGGATCTTGGCGTTGCCGGCCCACTCGTGGTCGGCCATGTCCCGGATGATCTCGTGGCGGATGGTCGCCGCGGGGTCGAGGGAGTCGTGCTGGGTGAGGACCCCCATGCGCAGGCCGCCGCTCTGGGTGACCCGGCCGGTGTCGGGCTCCTCCAGCTTGGCGAGCATGCGGATGAGGGTGGTCTTGCCGTCGCCGTTGCGGCCCACGACACCGATCCGGTCCCCCTCGGACACGCCGAGGGAGATGCCGTCGAGCAGGGCACGGGTGCCGTACACCTTGCTGACTGCCTCGACATTGACCAGATTGACGGCCATCAGACGCGCTCCAGGGAAGGGTGTGGATCAGCCCCTCAGCCTAACCCTCCGAGCGGACGTCGAGCGCTCCACCAGGAGCCAGCCGCCCAGAGCCATGCCGATGGCGGCGGGCGCGGTGACCGGGAGGGCGATCAGGACGGCGCTGTGGCCTTCGAGCAGGCCGCCGAGTCCGGTCATGGACAGGCCGAGGACGCCGAGCAGGCACAGGGTGGTGCCGAGGGCGGCGAGGGGCCCGCTGCCGGGCGCGACGGCTCCGCGCGCGGGGGCCTCGAAGCGGCGGAACAGCGCGACGAGCACACCGGTCAGCCCGGCGGCGGCGAGCAGCCGGAGCGGGACCTGGGCCCACCACGCGGCGGTCGCGGGCTCGGGCAGGCTCAGGCCGAGGCCGAGCTGGGCGGCGTACACGGCGAGCATGGCGGTCAGGTGCCAGAGGAAGGCGGTCATCGCGATCCCGTTGGCGGCGACGACGCAGCGCCAGACGCGGGGCCGGGCGAGCAGGGCGGCGGCGGGCGCCTTGAGCAGCTCCACTGCTCCGACGAGCCACATCCCGTGCGCCAGCAGGGCGAGGGTGGGCGGGGCCATGTTGGACACCTTCTCGCCCGGCATCCCGACCATGGACAGCGGGTAGGGCCCGTACGCGACGAGCAGCACGGCGCCGGCCAGCCCGGCGGCGGCGAGCGCCCCGGGCCGGGTGATCCGGCCGTCGGCGCGCAGGAAGCCGAGCTGGTGGACGGCGAGCCAGACGAGGGCGAAGTTCAGGAACTCGACGTACGGGACGGTGAGCGCGAAGCGCAGTACGTCGACGGCGGCGGCGGACCCGGCCAGCAGGGCGAAGGCCCCCCAGCCCCACCGCTGGTGGAGCCTGAGCAGGGCCGGGGTGAAGGCGACCATGGCGAGGTAGATCCCGATGAACCACAGCGGCTGGGTGACCAGCCGCAGGGCGGCCCCGGTCAGCTTGCCCTCCCCGGCGCCGGCGAGCTGTACGGCGAGCGCCCCGGCGGTCCACAGCAGGACGAAGGCGAGGGTGGGCCGCAGCAGCCGCTGGAGCCGGGCCCGCAGGAAGGCGGCGTAGACGGGCCGCCCGCCGGCGCGCCGGGCCAGGGACCGGTACGACAGTGCGTGCGAGAACCCGCCGACGAAGAAGAACACCGGCATGATCTGCAGGCCCCAGGTGAGCACTTGGAGTGCGGGGACGAGGGCGAGCAGGTTGCCTATGCCGTCGCTGCTGACGGCGGCCATCAGCCAGTGCCCGAGGAGCACGGTCCCGAGCGAGGCGACCCGCAGCAGGTCGACGTACCGGTCCCGGCTCCCGGGGGTGGCCTCGGCGAGGTCCCCGGCGGTGTGTGCGGCGTATCCCATGGGTGCACGTTCCCGCCCGGGGCCCGGGCGGGAACAGAGCGCGGATACTCACTTCGCCCTGGGTACCCGGGTGCCGGGGTCCCCGGGTGCCCGAGTACCCGGCTGCCCGCGTGCCCGGGTGCCGGGGTGCCCGGGTGCCCGGGTGCCCGGATGCCGGGTGGTGCCCGGCTCCGTGACCGTCAGGACGGCAGGACCGTGGCCCCCGGGGCCGGGCCGGCGGCGGTGCGGGTGGTGCGGCAGGTCCCGGAGGCTTCGAGGGCCGCGGCGACCTTCAGCGCGGACTCCGGGTCTCGGACCAGGAACGCCGTCGTGGGGCCGGACCCGGAGACCAGCGCGGCCAGCGCTCCGGCGGAGGTGCCGGCGTCCAGCGTCGCGGCCAGCCCCGGGCGCAGGGACAGGGCCGCCGGCTGGAGGTCGTTGGCCAGGGTCGCGGCGAGCGCGTCGGCTTCGCCGGAGGCGAGGGCGGCGAGGAGGGCGGGGGAGGCCTCGGGGGCGGGGACCGTCCGGCCCTCGGCGAGGCGGTCGAACTCGCGGAACACCGCCGGGGTCGACAGCCCGCCGTCGGCGACGGCGAACACCCAGTGGAAGGCGCCCGCCTCCACGGGGGTCAGGAGTTCCCCGCGCCCGGTGCCCAGTGCCGCCCCGCCGAGCAGGCTGAACGGCACGTCGCTGCCGAGCTCCGCGCACAGCGACAGGAGTTCGTCCTGCGGGGTGTCCAGGCCCCACAGGGCGTCGCAGGCGAGCAGGGCGCCGGCCCCGTCGGCGCTGCCGCCGGCCATCCCGCCGGCCACGGGGATGCTCTTGGCGATGTGGACGTGGACGGCGTCGGACAGGCCGTGGCGGGCGGCGAGGAGCTCCGCCGCGCGGGCCGCCAGGTTGGTGCGGTCGAGCGGGACCTGGTCGGCGTCGGGGCCGGTGCAGGTGACGGTGAGGGCTTCGGCCGGTGTGACCGTCACCTCGTCGTACAGCGAGACCGCGAGGAAGACGTTGGCGAGGTCGTGGAAGCCGTCGGGCCGGGCTGCGCCCACCGCGAGCTGGACGTTGACCTTCGCGGGCACCCGTACGGTCACGGAGCGGGGGCCGTCGGCGGCGCTCACAGGGCCGGCCTCTGCGCCGCGGGCTTGTGCTCGGCGATCGCCGCGAACTGCTCCACCGTCAGCGACTCGCCGCGCGCCTGCGGGGACACCCCGGCGGCCACCAGCGCCGCCTCGGCGCCGGCCGCCGAGCCGGCCCAGCCGGCCAGGGCGGCGCGCAGCGTCTTGCGGCGCTGGGCGAAGGCCGCGTCGACGACGGCGAAGACCTCCTCCTTCGAGGCGGTCGTCTTGATCGGCTCGGCCCGCCGCACCAGCGAGACCAGGCCCGAGTCCACGTTCGGGGCCGGCCAGAAGACCTTGCGGCCGATGGATCCGGCGCGCTTGACGTGCGCGTACCAGTTCGCCTTGACCGAGGGCACTCCGTACACCTTGTTGCCGGGCTCGGCGGCCAGCCGGTCGGCGACCTCGGCCTGCACCATGACCAGCGTGCGCTCGATCGTCGGGAACCGGTCCAGCATGGTCAGCAGCACCGGCACGGCCACGTTGTACGGGAGGTTGGCGACGAGCGCGGTCGGCGGCGGCCCCGGCAGCTCCTCGACCAGCATCGCGTCGGAGTGGACCAGCGCGAAGCGGTCCTTGCGGGCCGGCATCCGCGCCTCGATGGTGGCGGGCAGCGCCGCGGCCAGGATGTCGTCGATCTCGACGGCGGTGACCCGGTCGGCGGCCTCCAGCAGCGCGAGCGTCAGCGAGCCCAGCCCGGGCCCCACCTCGACGACGACGTCGTCGGGGCGTACCTCGGCGGTGCGCACGATGCGGCGCACCGTGTTGGCGTCGATGACGAAGTTCTGGCCCTTCTGCTTCGTCGGCCGTACGCCGAGTACGGCGGCCAGCTCCCGGATGTCGGCCGGGCCGAGGAGGGCGTCGGAGGTCGTGCTGGCGGTGCTCTCGGGCTGCTGCTCTGCGGTGCTCACCGGTAAAGCGTCTCAGATCGGCAGGATGATCCCGCGCCGGACCGGGGTGTCCGGTGCCCGGACGTGTTCCCGGCGCGGAGGGGTGGCGTGGGCGTGGAGGTGGAATCCCGCGCCCAGCGCTGCTCCTCGCGGCCGATGGCGGTCGGCTGCGCGTTCCCCCCGGCGAGGCCCGGGGGGAGGTGGGCTGATCGTCGTCACGCCCTGGTTCCGGCCGGCTGCCCGGGGCAGCCGGAACCGATCCGTGTGAGCGTGTCCCTCCGGACGCTGGCCTGCCGGGCGCGAACGCCCGGCCGGGGAGGGTGTCCGGCGTCGCCTGGGCACCGGACGTGTCGGCCTGAGCCGGGTGGGGCCGATCTTGGAACGGTCTGCCCGGCAGGTCTTGCGCGTGGCGGCGGGTGTGCTGACGGCCCGCGCTTCGAGCTCGTCCACGACGGTGTGGACGGCCATGACGCCCGTGACGCGATCGGTCGCCGTCCTCGCCTGATGGGCCAGGCCCCTGGCTGCGATGCGCTGCCAGGCCCCCTGGTCCCGGTCTCCTTGCCAGCCGCAGCCGGGGCACAGGGCCCACTTCCAGCCGGGCACGGTGGGCGCGTCCGGCGCCTTGCGGTGCAGCAGCGGAACGAGGCACTGCGGGCAGTGCCTGGAGGTGTTCCTCGCGGGCACGGTGACCACGGCGATACCCGCCTCCGCGGCGAGGTGCCACATGCGATCGGAGATCTGACCGCGCGCCGTCTGAGCCACGCGCGTGTTGTGGGTGCGGCCCATGCCGCGCGCTTCCATGGACCGCAGGTCTTCGAGGTAGATGACGCCGGCCCCGGCGGTGACGGCCTGGTCGACCGCCCATCGGGCGGCGGCCCAGGCCAGTGCCGCGTTGAGGTTCGATCGACGAGCGCCGACTCGGCGGATCTCGTCGGCCACCCCCAGCGCGACCGTATGCCCCGTGCGGGCCGCTCTGGGCACGGCATGGGTGTAGGCGAGGTCGATGCGGACACGTCCTCGGTCCAGCCGCAAGGTCGGCAGGTGCAGCAGCGCACGCGAGGGGATGGTGGGCGGCAGGACGATGGGGCAGGCCACCCATGTCCAGTCCTGGCAGGACCGCGGGTCGGGCCGGGTGGGGAGCCGCAGACGCAGCAGCGCACGGTCCGGTCCGCCGGCCCGTTCGATGCAGGCCTGTTGCCCGTCACACGCCGACAACAGCATCCGTGCGGCCCGCGGCACACCCTCCAACTCGAACACATCCGCGGGAAGACGGCCGTTGGCCTTGAGGAAGGCGGCTAGCTGCCGGGTGTGGCCTTTGATCACACTCGAGGACAGGTGCCGTCCGGCAGGCACGGCGGCTCGCACCTGCACCCACTCGTCCGCCGTCCGCCTGGCCGGGTCCGCGGGCCACGACCGCAGGACGCCGGCAACCAGCTCTGCCCTCCACCGAGCGGATCGCAGGGTCCGCCCGGCCTGTTCCTGGGCCATGCGAAGGATCCGGTCGTTGACGCGCACACCCTCAGGCGGTTCGCCGGTCCAGCCCAGACGCCGCATCGCCATCCAGGCGTTCGGCGGCAGCTTCCGGCCTTCGCCGTCCTTGCCCGACGCGAGCACGGCCACATCGGCGGAATTCCAGTGGGCGGCCAGCAGCTTCGTCGCCATGCCGGTCGCGAGGGCAACGGCCCAGCCGACGCGCTCCGTCAGTACGGAGACCGCCTGCGGCTCTCCGCTCGCCTCGTCGACGCCCGCCCGCAGCAGGCCACGGGCGCCCGCGGTGCGGGCGGTCTCGTGCTCGGCGAGCGGTACCCTGCGCCTCAACGCCCGCCCTCCGTTTCACCCGTGCCGTCGTCCGGTCAACGACTCCGTGCGTGAAGGGTCACCCCGTTCGGCCGGCAACCCACGCGTGCCGCTTCGCAGTTACCGGTAAAGCCTACGGCCGCAGTGCGGCCAGGGGGTCGCCCCCCGCTGTACGTAGAGCTTCTTGGCCCGGTACGTCTGTTCCGGGCCCGGGGCGTCCTGGGGTCGGCCGCTGCCGCCGAGGCTGTGCCAGGTGGTGACGTCGAACTGGTAGAGGCCGCCGTACGTGCCGGAGGCGTCGGTGGCGGAGGGGCGTCCGCCGGACTCGCACTGGGCCAGCGCGGCCCAGTCGAGGCCGTCGGCTCCGGCGACGGAGGCCGGCAGCGGCTTCGTGCCGACCTTGACGAGCTGGGTGACGGGATCGCGGACGGTCTCCTCGGCGACCTTGCGGGGCTTCTGCCGGACCCCGTTGACGGTGCGCAGGACGTACGTGACCCTGCGCGCTCCGGGCCGGCCCGCCCGCTCGACGACTTCGGTGCCGGCGAACAGGTCGTCGTCCTCGGTCCGCTCGATCGCGTACGGGATGCGTTCCTCGCGGACCTCGCGGGTGCCGGTGATGCGCAGGACGGTGACGGTCTGGCCGTCGCGGGGGAAGGAGGCGGGCGGGACGGAGGTGGTGTCCTGGCCCTGGAGGGTGATCCCGGCCTGGCCGAGTGCCTCCTGGACGGTGGCGGCGTTGGTGCGGATGGTGCTCTCGCGGCCGTCGGCCATGAAGGTGACGCTGCGTTCGGTGCGGACGGCGAGGGAGAGGCCGGTGCGGGGCACGGGGGCGGTGCGCGGGGCGGAGAGGAAGGCGCCCTCGACGCGGACGCCGAGCTGGCGCAGGGCGCTCTCGACGGTGGCGGCGGTGGTCCACACCCGGCGGGTCTGTCCGTCGAGGGTGAGGTTCACGGGGCGGCCGTGGCGGACGACGATCTCGTCTCCGTCGTCGAGGGCCTGCGTGCGGCCGGGGGCGACGAGGTCGTGGGGGCCGACGCCGAGCCCTTCGGAGGCGAGGAGTTCGCCGACGTCGCCGGCGAAGGTGTGCAGGGTCCGGGGCTCGCCGTCCACGGTGAGCCGTACCGACTTGTCGGCGGCGACGAAGGCCGTGGTGCCGCCGGCCAGGAAGGCGACGACCAGCGCCTGCGGGACGATGCGCCGCCAGCTGTCGCGGCCCGCGGCCGTCGCCGCGGGGGCGCTGCGGCGGCGGCGCCCGGTCGGGGCGCTGGCCGGCGGGGCGGCGGGACCGGCTGCGGGGCCGGGGGCGGGGCTGCGGCGGCGTCCGGTGCCCGGTCCGGCGGGCGCCGCGAAGATCTCTCCGCCGGCGGGCGCGCCCCGGCGCCGTCCGGTCGGGGCGGCGGGTACGAGGGCGGTCTCGGCGCCCTTGCGGCGCCGGGCTGCCCGCCGCCGCGCGGTGCGCGGGGCGGGCACCGGGGCGGGCTCGGTGTCCGGGGCGGCCTGGTTCCCGTACGACCCGGTGAAAGGACTCTCGTACGACCCGGTGAAAGGACTCTCGCTCACGACGCTTGCTCCACTGGTCCGGCCCCATGGGTTCGGGCACCCTAGCGGAGCGCCCGTCACCCGCCAAAGCCGGACGGCTACCCAGCGTGTCGGACGCGGAGGGGTCCGAGCGGTTTCAGTAGTCGAAGGCGCGCGCCGTGTTCGCCGCCAGGGCGGTGGCCATCGCGTCCTCGTCGATCCCGCGCACCGCGGCCATCGCCCGCACGGTCAGCGGAATGAGGTACGGGGCGTTGGGCCGTCCGCGGTACGGCGCGGGGGTGAGGTACGGGGCGTCGGTCTCGACGAGGACCAGTTCCAGCGGGGCGACGGCGAGGGCGTCGCGCAGCGGCTGGGCGTTCTTGAAGGTGACGGTCCCGGCGAACGACATGTAGTACCCGGCGGCCGCGCACTCGCGCGCCATTGCGGCGTCGCCGGAGTAGCAGTGGAACACGGTCCGTTCGGGGGCGCCCTCCTCGCGCAGGATGCGCAGGACGTCGGCGTGGGCCTCGCGGTCGTGGATGACGAGGGCCTTGCCCCGGCGCTTGGCGATCTCGATGTGGGCGCGGAAGGAACGCTCCTGCGCGGCCATGCCCTCGGGTCCGGTGCGGAAGAAGTCGAGGCCGGTCTCGCCGACGGCCTTCACGTGGGCGAGCTGCGCGAGCTCCTCGATCTCGGCGAGCGCCTCGTCGAGCGCGGCCTCGCCGCCGCCGGCCCGGGCGCCCTGCCGCGACCATCCTCCCTCCGGGTCCCCGTGCACAATGCGGGGCGCCTCGTTCGGGTGGAGGGCGACGGCGGCGTGGACGTTCTCGTGCGCGGCGGCGGTCTCGGCCGCCCAGCGGGAGCCCTTCACGTCGCAGCCGACCTGGACGACGGTGGTCACCCCGACCGACGCGGCCTTGGCGAGGCCCTCCTCGACGGTGCCGCCCTGCATGTCCAGATGGGTGTGGGAGTCCGCGACCGCCACCCGCAGGGGCTCGGGCAGCGGCGGCGGAGTGTCCTTGGAGGCTGTGCTCATGGGCCGATCTTATGACCGGCGGAAGATCCTCTTCAGCCGGGACAGCAGGCCCCCGCGCTCCGTGGCCCCGTCCACCGCGACGGGTCCGGGGGCGTCGTGCGACGGGGTCCTGCGCTGCTTCGGGGTCCGCGGGACGTTCGCTCCGGCCGGCACCGGGCCGGCGATGCCCGGGGAGATGCGGTGGTGGTAGAGCCTGTCGATCGTGCCGAGCACCGAGGACACCTGGCCCTCCCGCATGATCCGCACCACGTGCCCGCCGCAGTTGTGGCAGGTGGGGTTCGACAGCGGGGAGGGCACCCGTTCGCCCTGGACGGTGTAGATGATGAAGGGCTGGCCCTTGCCGTCGACGTGGTGCTCGATCTCGTAGCCCTGCTCCCATGCGTACCCGCACTTCATGCAGGCGAAGGAGTACGCCTCGTGCACGGTCGGCACAGCGGGCCGGGGCACGGTGACGGGTGCTGCGGGCGCTGTCGCGCTCGCGGGTACGGGGACGGATACGGGTATCGAGGTGTCTGCGATCTCACTCATGCCAGCTCCTCTTGTTCCACTGGTGCCATTGCCAGTGGACGCCTCTTCGGGCGGGAGCGCATCAGGCCCTGTCTACTGTTGGACGGTCTTTGGGCGACTCATGCACAAAGCGCCCGGTGCGCGGTCTGAGCTTTGCTTTTCAGGTTAGCTCTTTACCGTCCTACGGCATGTTCCGAGCCGCATTCTTTGCCGCGACGACCGCGTCGAAGACATCCCGCTTGGGTACCCCGGCCTCGGCCGCGACCGCCGCGATGGCCTCTTTCCGCCGCTCCCCGGCCTCCTCGCGCACCCGCACCCTGCGCACCAGCTCCTCGTCGTCCACGTCACCGGGCCCGGCGGCCGGGGCGCCCTCCACGACGACGGTGATCTCCCCGCGCACGCCCTCCGCGGCCCAGGCCGCCAGCTCGCCGAGCCCGCCGCGCCGGACCTCCTCGTACGTCTTGGTCAGCTCGCGGCAGACGGCGGCCCGCCGGTCGGCGCCGAAGCCCTCGGCCATCGCGGCGAGGGTGTCGTCGAGCCGGTGGGGGGCCTCGAAGTAGACGAGGGTGCGGCGCTCGCCCTCGACCTCGCGGAGCCGGCCCAGGCGCTCGCCCGCCTTGCGCGGCAGGAACCCCTCGAAGCAGAAGCGGTCCACGGGCAGCCCCGACAGGGCCAGCGCGGTGAGCACCGCGGACGGCCCGGGCACGGCGGTGACCTTGATGTCCTTCTCGACTGCGGCGGCGACGAGCCGGTAGCCGGGGTCGGACACGGACGGCATGCCGGCGTCGGTCACCAGCAGCACCCGCTTGCCCTCCTCCAGCGCCTGGACCAGCTCCGGGGTGCGGGCCGACTCGTTGCCCTCGAAGTACGACACGACCCGCCCGGTGGTGTGCACGCCGAGCCCCTGCGTCAGCCGGCGCAGCCGCCGGGTGTCCTCGGCGGCGACCACGTCGGCCCGTTCCAGCTCGGCGGCGAGCCGGGGCGGGGCGTCGGCGAGATCGCCGATGGGGGTGCCGGCGAGCACGAGCACCCCCGCGGAGGAGGAGTTCGAGGAGGGGGTTTCGGAGCCGGTGGGCTGGTCAGTCGTCACCCGCCCATCCTCTCAGCCGTCCCACCCGGCACACGCTCCGACGGTCCCCGGCACTGGGGTTCGCACAGCTGCGTTCCCTACGATGACCCGGTGACCAGTACCGCGACGCCGCCGCCCAGCCCCGCGGGGGCCCCGCCCGCCCCTGCGGCGGGACGCGAAGAACAGCCGCCCACCTGGCTGCGCCGGCTGCGCAGCTTCGGCTACGCGCCGCCCGCCGGCGCCCGCCGCCCGGACGTCCGGGACCGCCTGGTGCCCCCGTACGCCCGGCCCTCCGGGCAGTTGTGGACGGCGCTCGGCGTCCCGCCGTCCGCGGCGGGGGCCTGGCAGCGGGTGCTGGCGTGGGCGGGGCCGGTGCTGGTGGCGCTGGTGGCCGGGGTGCTGCGCTTCGTGCACCTGGGCAGCCCGAAGGCGGTGATATTCGACGAGACGTACTACGCCAAGGACGCCTGGGCCACGATCCGGCAGGGCTACGAGGCGAGCTGGCCCAAGGACATCGACAAGTCGATCCTCGCCAACCCGGACGGGGTGGCCCTCCCGCTGGACCCCGGCTACGTCGTGCACCCGCCGGTCGGCAAGTGGGTCATCGGGCTCGGCGAGTGGATGTTCGGCTTCACGCCGTTCGGCTGGCGGTTCATGACGGCCGTGCTCGGCACCCTGTCGGTGCTGATGCTGTGCCGGATCGGGCGCCGCCTGTTCCGCTCCACGTTCCTGGGCTGCCTGGCGGGTGCGCTGCTCGCGGTCGACGGCCTGCACCTGGTGATGAGCCGGACGGCGCTGCTCGACCTGGTCCTGATGTTCTTCGTGCTCGCGGCGTTCGGGGCGCTGCTGATCGACCGGGACAAGGCCCGGGCCGCGCTCGCGGCCGCGCTCCCGGTGGACGAGGAGGGGCGCACCCGCCCGGACGTCACGGTCGCCGAGACGCTGCGCTTCGGTTGGCGCCCGTACCGGATCCTGGCGGGCGTCTGTCTGGGCCTGGCGTTCGGCACGAAGTGGAACGGCCTGATCGTGCTGGCCTTCTTCGGGGTGCTGACGGTCCTGTGGGACGCGGCCGCGCGCCGGACGGCGGGTGCGGGGGCCCCGTACGCGGCGATGCTGCGCCGCGACGCGCTGCCGGGCTTCCTGTCGACGGTGCCGGTCGCGGTGGCGGTGTACCTGGCCTCCTGGACGGGCTGGATCCTGAGCCCGGACAACGGCAAGGGCGGGTACTTCCGCGACTGGGCCGCCAAGAACGACCAGGGCAGTTCGCTGTCGTTCCTGCCGGAGTGGCTGCGCAGCCTGTGGCACTACGAGACCGAGGTCTACAAGTTCCACGTCGGTCTGACCTCGGGCCACACGTACGAGTCGAACCCGTGGAGCTGGCTGGTCCTGGGCCGGCCCGTCTCCTATTTCTACGAGTCCCCCGACCCCGGCGCGGCCGGCTGCCCGGCGACGGAGGCGGGCAAGTGTGCCCGCGAGGTGCTGGCGCTGGGCACCCCGATGCTGTGGTGGGCGGGCTGCTTCGCGCTGCTGTACGTGCTGTGGCGGTGGTTCTTCCGCCGCGACTGGCGGGCGGGCGCGATCGCGTGCGCGCTGGGTGCGGGCCTGCTGCCCTGGTTCAACTACCAGGAGCGGACCATCTTCTTCTTCTACGCGGTGGTCTTCGTCCCGTACCTGTGTCTGGCGGTGGCGATGATGATCGGCGCCCTGCTGGGCCCGTCGGGCTCGTCGGAGCGCAGGCGCGCCCTCGGCGCGATCGCGGCGGGCGTGCTGGTCCTGCTGATCATCTGGAACTTCATCTACTTCTGGCCGATCTACACGGGCCAGTCCCTCCCAATGGACTCCTGGCGGGGCCGGATGTGGATGGACAGCTGGGTCTAGGAGCGGACGGGGCCGGATTCGGGGGGTACCGGTCCGGTAACAAGGTGTACACGTCACCCTCGCGCAGCGTAAGGTCCGCACCAGGGGTTCTTTGAACACGTTCAGAGAACTGGGGACCACGGGGAGGAAGTACGTGAACGGGGCGGCGAAGGGTGCCATCGTCGGCGGGGTGTTCCTCGCGATGGTCGGCGGGGCGGGGTACGGGGTGTACACACTGGTCGACGACGCAGGCGGGGACGGCGGTGGGGCCGGGGGCGACACCACCGTCCAGGCCGCGAAGGCCGGCAGCGGGCCGGTCACCGACAAGGAGGCCGCCCAGACCGCGAAGGCCTTCCTCGCCGCCTGGGCGGCCGGGGACGCGCGCGCGGCCGCGGAGCTGACGAACAACGTGCAGGCCGCGCAGACCGCCGTGGCCGACTACCGGGCCAAGGCGTACGTGTCCAAGGCCGTGATCACCCCCGGGACGCAGACGGGCACGACCATCCCGTTCAGCGTCGCCGCGGAGGTCACGTACGAGGGCGCCGCCAAGCCGCTGGCGTACGAGTCGAAGCTGACCGTCGTGCGCGGTGCGACCAGCGGGAAGCCGCTCGTCGACTGGCAGCCGTCGGTACTGCACCCGCAGCTGCAGAAGGACGAGAAGCTGCGCGCCGGCGCCCCCGCGGCCCCGCCGGTCAAGGCCGTGGACCGCAACGGCGAGGAGCTCAGCGCCGAGAAGTACCCGTCGCTGCGGCCGGTCCTGGACGAGCTGCGGCAGACGTACGGCGGCAAGGCGGGCGGCAAGCCGGGCGCCGAACTGTGGATCGAGCCCGCCACGGAGGGCGCGCCGAAGCGGACGCTTCTGACGCTGGCGGAGGGCGAGCCGAGCACGCTGAAGACCTATCTGGACGCCAAGGTTCAGGCGGCGGCCGAGCGGGCCGTCGCCAAGTACCCGCAGTCCTCGGTGGTCGCCGTCCAGTCCAGCAACGGGCACGTCCTGGCGGTGGCCAACCACCGTACGGACGGCTACAACGCGGCGATGTGGGGCGCACGGGCCCCCGGCTCGACGATGAAGATCGTGACGGGGGCGATGCTGCTCGACCGCGGCGTCGTGGCGGCCGACCGGCCGGCGGAGTGCGTCAAGGAAGCCCAGTGGGGCGGCCGCACCTTCCACAACCTGAACAACTTCGAGCTGCCGGGTGCGAGCTTCGCGACCGCCTTCGCCAAGTCCTGCAACACCGCCTTCATCAAGGAGATCGACGACGTCAGGGACGACACGGCGCTCTCCAGGGAGGCCAGGGAGGTCTTCGGCATCGGCCTGGACTGGAAGACCGGCGTCAAGTCCGTCGACGGCAAGGTCCCCGAGGCCTCGGGCGCCGCGGCGGCCGCCGCGTACATCGGGCAGGGCCAGGTCACCATGAACCCGCTGAACGTCGCGTCCATCACGGCCACGGCACGCAGCGGCCGGTTCCACCAGCCGCTGCTGGTGCCCGCGGACCTCGACGGCCGGACGGTCGCGACGGCGGCGCGGCCCATGAAGCCCTCGGTGCAGAGGCAGCTGCTCTCGATGATGCGGCTGACGGCGACCAGCGGGACGGGCGCGGCCGCGATGTCCTCGGTCGGCGGCGACAAGGGGGCCAAGACCGGCTCGGCGGAGGTCGACGGCGCGGGCAGCCCCGACAGCTGGTTCGCCGGATACAGCGACGACGTGGCCGCGGCGGCGATGGTCGAGGCCGGCGGCCACGGCGGCGACGCGGCGGGCCCGATCGTGGCATCGGTGCTGTCCGCGTCCTGACGGGAGAGGCCCCGGGAGGGGATCGCGGCGGGGCCCCGGCCCCCGGCCCTCAGAGGGAGGCCTTGACCGCCCGGACCAGCGCCTGGGCCCGGGGGTCGGCCGTGACCGACTTGGCGTGGGCGTTGGTCACGTAGCCGAAGCCGATACCCGCCTCCACGTCCGCGAAGGCCAGCGAGCCGCCGCGCCCCGGATGCCCGAAGGACGCCGGGGACAGCAGCGGTGACGCCGGGCTGTGCAGCATGTACCCGGGCCCGAAGCGCGTGTTGACGACCAGCACCCGGTCCGGCCCGGCCGAGAGCTCCGTACCGGCCAGCCGGAGCGTCTGCGGGGTGAACAGGCCCGTGCCGTCCTCGGTGTCGCCCAGCATGGCCGCGTACACCCCGGCCAGACCGCGCGCCGTGCCGATGCCCGCCGACGCCGGGAGTTCGGCCGCCCGGTACTCCGGGGCGTTCTCGTCCGGCAGCGGGGTGATCGCGGCGAACGCGCGCCGGGTCAGGGACTCCGGGTCGGCGTAGGCCTGCGAGACGTTCCGCTTGGGCCGGGTCCGCAGACCGCCCGCAGTCTCCGGCGGGTCCACCGGACCCACCCGGCCCACCCGGGCCGACTCCGCCTCGGCCCGCGGCAGGCCGATCCAGAACTCCAGCCCCCGGGGGCCCGTGACCTCCTGGGCGAGCCACTGGCCCAGCGAGGCCCCGGTCACCCGCAGCACCAGTTCCGAGAGCAGCCAGCTGTACGTCTGCGCGTGGTAGCCGTGGGCCGAACCCGGTTCCCAGAAGGCGCGCTGCTCGGCGACCGCACGCGCCCCGGAGAGCCCGTCCGCGGCCTCGGCGGGCGTCAGCGGCACGTCCAGCGCCGGCACCCCCGCCCGGTGCGCGAGCAGGTCCCGGACCAGCGTCCGCTCCTTGCCGCCCGCCTTGAACTCCGGCCAGTACGCCGCCACCGGCGCGTCCAGGTCGAGCAGTCCGCGCTGGTGCAGCAGCAGCGGTACGACGGCCGCCACGCCCTTGGTGGCCGAACGCACCACCTGCGCGGTACCCGCCTGCCAGGGCCCGTCCGCTGCGCCGTCGACGTCCCTGGGGCCCGCCCACAGGTCGACGACCTTCCGGCCGTCCCGGTACACGGCCACCGCCGCGCCCCGGTCCCCGAGCACCTCGAAGTTGCGTACGAAAGCGTCCCGGACGGCCTCGAAGCCCGCCGCCACCTCACCCTGGATGTTCACGAGCGGTCCAACAATCACCTGGTCCGACTTATGCCAAAGCCCCGCTTGCCACGTCCGTCATGCCACCGACACGGATTGCGGGTCGAAGCCGAAGGGGAGCTCCAGCCGGTGGGCCCGCATCAGCTCCTCGTCGCACAGCAGGTCCTGGGTGCGTCCGTCGGCCGCGATGACGCCCTCGCTGAGGATCACCGACCGCGGGCACAGCTCCAGCGCGTACGGCAGGTCGTGCGTGACCATCAGCACCGTCACGTCCAGCGCGCGCAGGATGTCGGCGAGCTCGCGCCGTGACGCCGGGTCCAGGTTGGACGAGGGCTCGTCCAGGACCAGGATCTCGGGCCGCATGGCCAGTACGGTCGCCACCGCGACCCGGCGGCGCTGCCCGAAGGACAGGTGGTGCGGCGGCCGGTCCGCGAAGGCCTCCATGCCGACCTGGGCCAGCGCCTCGCGGACCCGCGCCTCCAGTTCGGGGCCGCGCAGTCCGGCGGCGGCCGGGCCGAAGGCCACGTCCTCGCGCACGGTCGGCATGAACAGCTGGTCGTCGGGGTCCTGGAAGACGATGCCGACCCGGCGCCGGACCTCGGCGAAGTTCCGTTTCTCGACCGGCAGCCCGGCCACCGTCACGGTGCCGACACCGCCGCCGAGGATGCCGTTGAGGTGCAGGACCAGCGTGGTCTTGCCTGCGCCGTTCGGCCCGAGGAGGGCCACCCGCTCGCCCTGCCCGACGGTCAGGTCCACCCCGAAGAGGGCCTGGTGCCCGTCCGGATAGGCGTACGCGAGGCCGGAGACCTCGAGGGAGGCGGGAGAGGCGGGGGCGGCGGGAGAGCGAGTCACAGGGTCCATCCCATCAGACAGACGGCGAGGGCCGCCGCCGGGAGTACGGCCGCGTACGCCCACTGGGCGCGGGTGGCCACGACGTCGTCGATCACCGGCATCGAGCCGGCGTATCCGCGGCTGACCATCGCGAGGTGGACCCGCTCGCCGCGCTCGTAGGAGCGGATGAACAGGGCTCCGGCGGTCTTGGCCAGCACCCCCCAGTGCCGGATGCCGCTGGCTTCGAAGCCGCGCGAGCGGCGGGCGATGGACATCCTGCGCAGCTCGTCGGTGATCACGTCGCCGTACCGGATCATGAACGAGGCGATCTGCACGAGCAGCGGGGGCAGCTTGAGCCGCTGGAGCCCGAGCAGCAGCGCCCGCAGTTCGGTGGTGGAGGCGAGCAGGACGGACGCGGCGACCCCGAGCGTGCCCTTGGCCAGGACGTTCCAGGCGCCCCACAGGCCCGGGACGCTGAGCGACACGCCGAGCACCTCCACCCGCTCGCCCTGCGCCACGAACGGCATGAGCACGGCGAAGGCCACGAACGGGACCTCGATCAGCAGCCGCCGCAGCAGGAAGGCGGCGGGGATCCGGGCGACTGCGGTGACCGCCGCGATGAGGACGGCGTACAGGCCGAAGGCCCACACCGCTTCGCGGGGTGTGGACACGACGACCACGACGAAGCCGAAGGCCGCGGCCAGCTTGCAGTGCGGCGGCAGGGCGTGGACCGGCGAGTGGCCGTGCCGGTAGAGCTTGTGGGCGTGACCCGCGCCCATGTCAGAGCGCCGTGGACGCGGTCGGGGAGGCGGAGGCGGCCGTGAGGTCCTCCGCGCGCCGGCGGCGTACGGTCCAGAAGATCCCGGTGCCGACGGCGACGGTCGCACCGACGCCGATGACGCCGGCGAGGCCGCCGGAGAGACGGGCGTCGCCGATGTCCTTGACGCTGTAGTCGGCGAGCGGGGAGTCGGCGGCGGCGTGCTCCTTCACCTTCTGGTCGATGCCCTTGTCGGCTGCGACCTTCTCCAGGCCGTCCGGGCTGGAGGAGGCGTAGAAGGAGACGAAGCCGGCCAGTACGAGGGCGGTGACCAGGCCGGTGATCCACACCGGCCTCGTGGACCGGGCGGCGGCCGGGGCCGGCGCGGCGGCGGGGGCGTCGACCAGCTCGCCGCCGACCCGCAGCTTCAGCGGCGCGGCCAGCCGGCGCGCCCCGTGCACCAGGTCCGGCCGTACGGCGAGGACGGCGCCCACGGTCGCGGCGGTGATGGCGGCCTCACCGATGCCGATGAGGACGTGCACGCCCACCATGGCGGTGAACACCTTGCCGAGCGGGACGTCGGTGGTCCCGCCGAGGGCGTAGAGGAGGGTGAACATGACGGCCGCGCCGGGCACCGAGAGCAGTGCTCCGGCGAAGGCGGCGACCGTGACCGAGCGCCGGGTGCCGGGCAGGAGCTTCAGCAGCCCGCGGAAGACGGCGTAGGCGACGACCACGGTCACCACGGCCATGTTCATGACGTTGACGCCCAGGGCGGTCAGGCCGCCGTCGGCGAACAGGACGCCCTGCATCAGCAGGACCACGGACACGCACAGGACACCCGTATAGGGGCCCACGAGTATCGCGGCGAGGGCTCCGCCGAGCAGGTGTCCGCTGGTGCCGGCGGCGACGGGGAAGTTCAGCATCTGGACGGCGAAGATGAACGCGGCGACGAGCCCGGCGAGCGGGGCGGCCCGCTCTCCCCCAGAGCCTTCGGCCTGGGAGGTACCCCCGAGTTCTCGGCGGGCGCCGCGGAGGCTGACGGCCACCGCGCCCGCGGCGGCGACACCTGCGGCGATGGAGACGGGGGCGTCGATGAAGCCGTCGGGCACATGCATGGGGGTGCTCCGCTTCCTGCGGTCTTTGAGCTGACAAAATCTTTAGCCGCTCAAGAATAGTGCCCAGTTGCAAATGGTTGGCAAGAGCGTCCACACCACAAATACGGCCGCGCGGATTCGTGGGAATGTGCGACGCTGGGGGCACTACGGACATATATGTTCCGATTAGAGGAGTCTTGTCGTGTCAGCCACCGCCGAGAATCCCCCCACGACGGCAGCGGCCGCCGGTGTCGCCACCGCCGTCGCCACGACCGCCACCGCCGTCGCCACGACCGCCGTCGCCGCCGCCACGACCGCCGTCGCCGTCGTCGAGGACCGCGTCGCCGCCCGCGTGATCAGCGACGACCCGCTCTTCCGGAAGATCCCGGTCGCCCTGCGCTTCGCCCCCGCGGAGCCGCTCGCCGTACGGATCGTCTTCCCCGCCGGCCTCTCCCCCGAGGGCACCGACAACGAGTGGGTCTTCCCCCGGGCCCTCCTCGAAGCGGGCCTCCAGGCCCCGACCGGCACCGGCGACGTACGCGTCTGGCCGTGCGGGCGCGTCCAGGCGGTCGTCGAGTTCCACTCCCCGGAGGGGGTCGCGGTGGTCCAGTTCGACATCTCCGCGCTGCGCCGCTTCCTGCGCCGCGCGAACGCCGCCGTCACCCGGCAGGCCTAACGGACCGGCCCCGCACCTGACGATCAGGTGCGGGGCCGGTGCTCCCGGGGCGAACGTCCGGGCGGACGGGCCGTCCGGACGGACGGACGGGATCAGGCGTTGACGAGCTCGCGGTCCTTGTCCGGGCCCTGGCCGGACCCGTCGGCACCTTCGAGGTGCTTGCGCAGGCTCTCGCCCTCCACATCGACGTTCGGCAGCAGCCGGTCCAGCCACTTGGGCAGCCACCAGGCCTTGTGCCCGAGCAGTGCGAGCACCGCCGGGACGATCGTCATGCGGACGACGAACGCGTCGAAGAGGACGGCGATGGCGAGACCGAAGCCAATCATCTTGATCATCTGCTCGCTGGCGCCGATGAAGCCGGAGAACACCGCGATCATGATGACGGCGGCCGCCACGACCACCCGCGCGCTGTACTGGAAGCCGGTCACGACCGCCTGGCCCGGGCGCTCGCCGTGGACGTACGCCTCACGCATCCGGGTGACGAGGAAGACCTCGTAGTCCATGGCCAGGCCGAAGACGACGCCCACCATGAAGATCGGCATCATGCTCATGATCGGACCGGTCTGCTCCACTCCGAAGACCGAGCCGAGCCATCCCCACTGGAAGACCGCGACGACGGCGCCGAGGGCGGCCACCACCGAGAGCAGGAAGCCGAGGGCCGCCTTGAGCGGGACCAGGATCGAGCGGAAGACCACCATCAGCAGCAGGAAGGCGAGACCGACCACGAGCGCCAGGTAGGGCAGCAGCGCGTCGTTCATCTTCTGCGAGAAGTCGATGTTCATCGCGGTGGCGCCGGTGACGAGGACGTCGTCGCCGCTGCCGTCGCGGATCGTGTGGACCAGGTCCTCGGTCTGCACGGAGGACGGGCGGTCCTTCGGGATCACGGTGATCACGGAGGCGTCGCCGGCCTCGTTCGGGGTGGGCGGCATGACCGCGGCCACGCCCTCCAGGCCCTTGATCCGGGCCTCGGTCGCGTCGGCGAGCTTCTTGTCGCCGTCGACGACCACCATCAGCGGGCCGTTGAAGCCCGGGCCGAAGCCCTCCGACAGCAGGTCGTACGCCTTGCGCTGGGTCGTGGAGACCGGCTGGGCGCCGTCGTCCGGCAGGCCCATCTCGAGCTTGCCCGCCGGGATCGCGATGGCGCCGAGGCCGATGACGCCGACGAGCAGCACCATGACCGGGCGGCGCAGGACGAAGCGGGCCCAGCGGGTGCCGCCGTTGGGCTTGGGCTCGGCACCGGCGGGCCTGCCCTTGCCGAACAGCCTGCTCTTCGTACCGGCGGGCAGGACCTTCTTGCCGGCGAAGCCCAGGATGGCCGGGACCAGGGTCAGGGCGACGAGGACGGCGATGACGACGGTGCCGGCGGCCGCGAAGCCCATCTTGGTCAGCATCGGGATGTTGACGACGGCCAGGCCCACGAGGGCGATGACCACGGTGAGACCGGCGAAGACGACGGCGGAGCCGGCGGTTCCGGCGGCGCGGCCCGCGGCCTCGTCCCGCTCGCGGCCGGCGGCGAGCTCCACGCGGTAGCGGGAGACGATGAAGAGGGCGTAGTCGATGCCGACCGCGAGGCCGATCATCATCGCGAGGGTGGAGGTGGTGGAACCGAGGTCCAGCACGTTGGCGAGCGCGGTGATGGAGGAGACGCCGATGCCCACGCCGATGAGCGCGGTCAGCAGCGGCAGTCCGGCCGCGACCAGCGAACCGAAGGTGATGACGAGGACGATCGCCGCGATCAGGATGCCGACGATCTCGCCGGAGCCCGTCTCGGGGGCCGTCATCAGCGCGTCGCCGCCGATCTCGACGGTGAGCCCGGCGTCCTTCGCCGCGGTGCCGATGTCCTTGAGCGCGTCGCGCGTGTCGTCCTTCAGCTCCATGCCGGTGACGTCGTACTTGACGCTCACGTACGCAGTGGAGCCGTCCTGGCTCACCGCGTGGGCCTGGTACGGATCGGTGACCGAGGCGACCTCGGCCTTGCCCGGGCCGTCCTTCAGACCGGAGACGATCTTCTCGACCTCGGTCTTGTACTTCGGGTCGTTGACCGAGGCGCCCGCGGGCGCCTTGACGACGATACGGGCGGTGGCGCCGTCGGCGGCCATGCCCGGGAACTTCTTGTCCAGCACGTCGAAGGCCTTCTGGGCCTCCGTGCCGGGTATCGAGAACGATCCGGAGGTGGGCGCGGACGCCGTCGCCGCGCCGAAGCCGGCGGCGAACAACAGCGCCACCCAGACGAGGGCGACGAGGCCGCGGCGCCGGAAGGCGCCCCGCCCGAGTCGGTAGAGGAAGGTGGCCACGGAGGCGGTCTCCCGTTCAGGTCGTGGGATGGATCCGGGATGGATCAGGGCGTGGAAAGCCGGCCCGACGACGAGAGCGGCGTGTCAGGAGCAGCGGGATGGAGTCGCGGGGACTCAGACTCCGAGGGCGGGGAAGACCACGGAGTCGATGAAGTCGGCGAGGAACGCCTGGTCCACGGGGCGGTCCTCCATCAGCGGCAACGCGATGAAGGCGCCGATCAGCATGTGCGGCACGAAACGGATCGCGGGGCAGTCCGGGGCGACCTCGCCCCGCTCCACGGCCCGCCGCAGGATCTCGTCGAGTCCGGAGATCTCCGGCTCCATGAGCAGTCTGCGCAGTGCCTGGTGCAGCTCGGGGCTCTCGTGGACGGCGTGGGCGAGGCCCCGCAGCAGTGCGGTGTCCTTCGCCATCTGCGCGTTGTCGGAGAGCTCGACCATGCGGTGGAAATCGCCGCGCAGCGAGCCCGTGTCGATCTCCCGCAGGGAGGTCGGCTGGGTGCACCGCAGGGCCTTGGCGACCAGCTCGGGCTTGCTCCCCCACTGGCGGTAGAGGGTGGCCTTGCTGGACTTGGTACGGGCGGCGACCGCGTCCATGGTCAGCGCCTCGTAGCCGACCTCGCGGAGGAGGTCGAGGACCGCCTCGTGGAGTTCGGCTTCCCGCTCGGGGGTGATCCGGCTGCGCCGCGACGAGAGTTCTTCGGACATCTCCGGCACCTCCCTTCCGAACGAAACTGTTTCGTACACCAATGACGATACCCCGGCCGCGAACGAAACGAAACCGTTCCGTTTCGCTTGGCCGCGTGGCATGGATCACCTGTACGAGTTGCCAGGCCCCTCCAGCACGGAAAGCATTGTGGGGTGAGTCACGACGTCGCGTACCTCCGATTCCCGCACCTCCACGACGATCTGCTGTGCTTCGCCACCGAGGACGATCTCTGGGTCGCCCCGCTGGTCCCCGACGGCCACGCCCCCGGCCGGGCCTGGCGGATCACCGTCGACCGGACCAGGGTCGGCCACCCCCGGTTCTCCCCCGACGGCCGCCACATCGCCTTCACGACCTGGCGCAGCCTCGACCCCGAGATCCACCTGGCCCCGGTCGACGGCGGCCCGGCCCGCCAGCTCAGCTACTGGGGCGCCACCGACACCCGTGTCTGCGGCTGGACCCCGCCCGACAAGGACGGGCGCAGCGACATCCTCGCCGTCTCCTCGCACAGCCAGCCCTTCTCGTACTTCGCCTGGGCCTACAGCGTGCCGACCGACGGTTCGCCCGGCGGCAAGCTCCCCTGGGGACCGGTCTCCGACATCGCCGTCCACGAGGAGCCGGGCGGCGAGCGGCGCACCCTGCTGCTGACCGGCAAGCCACCGCACGAACCCGCCGCGTGGAAGCGCTACCGCGGCGGCGCCACCGGCCGGCTCTGGCTGCACGGCAGACAACTGCTGGAGGACATCGAGGGCCATCTCGACGCCCCGATGTTCGTGGACGGCCGCATCGCCTTCCTCTCCGACCACGAGGGCATCGGCAACCTGTACTCGTGCCTGCCCGACGGCACGGATCTGCGCCGGCACACCGACCACGAGGAGTTCTACGCCCGGCACGCCTCCAGTGACGGCACCCGCGTCGTCTACCAGTGCGCCGGGGACCTCTGGCTCGTCGACTCGCTGTCCGCCGACGCGGCCCCGCGCCGGCTCGACGTGCGCCTGGGCGGGCCCCGCGCGGGCCGCCGTACGTACCAGGTGCCGGCCGCCAGCCACGTCGACTCGCTGTCGGTCGACGCCACCGGCCGGGCCAGCGCGGTCGTCATCCGCGGCAGCCTGTACTGGCTCACCCACCGCGACGGTCCGGCCCGGACGATCGCCGACACCCCGGGCGTGCGGGTCCGGCTGCCCGAGATGCTCGGCAGCAGCGGGCAGGTCGCGTACGTGACGGACGCGGAGGGCGAGGACGCGATCGAGATCGCCTACCTCCCGCGGGCCTCCGGTGACCGGGAGCCGCGCCGGCTGGCCTCCGGCGAGCTGGGCCGCGTACTGGAACTGCTCTCCGACCCGGACGGGGAGCGCCTCGCCATCGCCTCCAACGACGGGCGGCTGCTGCTCATCGACGCGACCGAGGAGTCGGGGGGCGAGGTCACCGAGCTGATCCGGTCCATCAACGGGCCCGTCACCGACCTGGCGTTCTCGCCCGACGGGGCGTGGCTGACGTGGTCGCACCCGGGCATCGGCCGCTCGCTGCGCCAGATCAAGATGGCCCGGATCTCCGGCCCCGGTCCGCGCTCGATCGTGGACGTCACCAACGGCCGTTTCGAGGACGAGAATCCGGTCTTCACCCGGGACGGCCGCTACCTGGCCTTCCTCTCGTGGCGCGGTTTCGACCCGGTGTACGACGTCCACACCGGCGACCTGTCGTTCCCGCTGGGCTGCCGCCCGTACCTGGTGCCGCTGTCCTCGGCCACCCCCTCGCCGTTCGCGTACACCCCCGACGGGCGCCCGGCGGCGGGCGGACTCGACCCGGGCGAGGGCGAGGCCGCCGAGGGTGAGGGCACGGTCATGGTGGAAGTGGAGGGGCTGGAGAGCCGCGTGACCCCGTTCCCGGTGACCGCGTCGAAGTACTCGGCCCTGTACCCGGTGCACGGCGGCGGACTGGTCTGGCTGCGCTGGCCGATCTCCGGCGCGCTCGGCGAGACGTTCGCCAGCCCGACCGACACCAGCGGCAAGCCCACGCTGGAGCACTTCGAGATCACCAAGGCGCGCAAGAGCGAACTGGCGTCCGGGCTCGACTGGTTCGCGGTCAGCGGCGACGGCACCCGGCTCGTGATCAACGACGACGGGGACCTGCGCGCGGTCCCGGCGACCGAGTCCGGCGACAGCGACTCCACGGTCTACCTGGACCTGCGGCGCATCCTGCACGAGGTGGACCCGGCCGCCGAGTGGCGCCAGGCTTTCGAGGAGGCCGGGCGGCTGATCCGCGCGTACTTCTGGGAGCCGAACATGTGCGGCATCGACTGGGACGGGGTGCTGCGCCAGTACCGCCCCCTGGTCGAACGGGTCGCCTCGCCCGACGAGTTCGCGGACCTGCTGCGCGAGGTGCTCGGCGAACTCGGCACCTCGCACGCGTACGTCTCCCCCGCGCGCCGCAACGAGGGCCCGCCGCACTACCACCGGCCGATCGGCCTGCTCGGCGCCAACTTCGTGCACCGTGAGGAGGGCTGGACGCTCGCCCGGATCCTGCCCGGCGAGTCCTCGGACTCCAAGGCCCGTTCCCCGCTCGCCGGCACCGGCATCCGGGAGGGCGCCGTGCTCACCCACATCGACGGGCGGCCCGTGGACCCGGTGGCCGGGCCCTATCCCCTGCTCGCGGCGGCCGGCGGCACCACGGTCGAGCTGACCTTCGTCCCCGCCGAAGGCGAGGGCCGGCCCCGGCGGGTCGCGATCGTGCCGCTGATCGACGAGCGGCCGCTGCGCTACCAGGACTGGGTGTCCAAGCGGCGCGCGGTGGTCCGGGAGCTCAGCGGCGGCAAGTGCGGCTACCTGCACATCCCCGACATGGGCGGTTCGGGCTGGGCGCAGTTCAACCGGGACCTGCGGATGGAGATGTCCCGGCCCGCGCTGATCGTGGACGTACGCGGCAACGCGGGCGGGCACATCAGCGAGCTGGTGGTGGAGAAGCTGACCCGCTCGATCCTCGGCTGGGACCTGACGCGCAACGCCCAGCCGGTGTCGTACGCCTCCAACGCGCCGCGCGGCCCGATCGTGGCGCTGGCCGACGAGGCGACGTCCTCGGACGGCGACATGATCACGGCGGCCATCAAGCTGCTCGGGCTCGGCCCGGTGGTCGGCCAGCGCACCTGGGGCGGGGTGGTCGGGATGACCGGCCGGCACACCCTGGGCGACGGCACGGTGATCACGGTGCCGATGAACGCCGCCTGGTTCCCGGAGTACGGCTGGTCGGTGGAGAACCACGGCGTGGAACCGGACCTCGCGATCCTGCGCACCCCGCTCGACTGGGCGGAGGGGCGGCACGCGCAGATGGACGACGCCGTCGAGCTGGCCCTGGAGCTGCTGGAGCAGGAGCCGGCCGCGGTGCCCCCGGGTTACGCGGACGTACCGGACCTGCGGCGCCCGAAGCTGCCGCCGAGGACGTAGGGCAGGGGACACAGGTCGTGCGGAAGGGGCGCGAACCGTGCCGTGCACGGTTCGCGCCCCTTCCGTGTGTCCGGGGTGTGCGGGCCTCAGAAGTCCCAGTTGTCGTCGAGCTCGTCGTGGACCTTCGCCTTCTTCCTCTTGGCCTGTTCGGGGGCCTGCGCAGCGCGCTCGGACGCCTCGTCCCGGGCGCCCTGCCGGCCCGTCCTCGCCTTGTCCTTGAGCTCGTTCGCCTTGTCCTGGAACTGGTCCTTGATGCCCATGCTGTTCACTCCTGGAGGGGTGTAGGGGACGGGGCTCGACCAGATTTGCACGAGCGGACAAAGCTCGCATTTCGATCAGTGACGCTCCGTGTCCCGTGCCCGTTCCTTCTCGTCGGCGGCCCCTCCGGCCCCCACCAGCCCGCGGGTGACGTGCGACAGCCTGGGCTCGAAGCGCTCCATCTCCCGCCGTCCGACGGTCGCGATGATCCCGGGCAGGTAGCCGCGCACCCCCTGCATCCCGCGCAGCCACCACTGCGCGTACACGTGCGGCGAGCGCCGCTCGATCCCGGCGACGATCCGGTCCACGGCCGGGCCCAGCGGGTACGTGCGGTTCGACGGCCAGGGCAGCCTCTGGCGCAGCTCCCGCATCACCTCGTCCTGGTCGGCGCCGCGCACCATGTCGGTGTCGGTCCAGGAGAGGTAGCCGACGCCCACCCTGACCCCCTTGTGGCCGACTTCGGCGCGCAGGCAGTGCGCGAAGGCCTCGACTCCGGACTTGGAGGCGCAGTACGCGCTCATCATCGGCGCGGGCGTGATCGCGGCGAGCGAGGCGATCTGGAGGAAGTAGCCGCGGCTCTCGGCCAGTACGGGGAGGAAGGCGCGCGCGGTGACGGCCCCGCCGATCAGGTTGACCTCGATCACCCGGCGCCATGCGTCGGGGTCGGAGCCGGCAAACGGCCCGCCGGCGGCCACGCCCGCGTTGGCGACGACGATGTCGACCTTGCCGAAGCGCTGCTTGACCTCCTCGGCGACACGGGCCATGGCCTCGTGGTCGGTGACGTCGGCGTGCCAGTGGTCGCTGTCGGTGTGAAGCCGCTCGGAGACCTCCTTGAGGGCCTGCGGCTCCAGGCCCACCAGGGCCACCTTCGCGCCGCGCGCGGACAGCTTGCGGGCGAGGAGTTCGCCGACCCCGCGTGCGGCCCCGGTGACGACGGCGACCTGGCCTTCCAGACTCCTGCTCGCGCTCACGGCGTCTTCTCCTTCAGGTCCTTGAGGAAGTGGGTGGTCAGCTCGCGCACGGCGTTCGTGACGGCCTCGGGCGCCTCGATCGGGGTCATGTGCCCCATGCCGGTCAGTTCGGTCAGCCCCACGCAGTGCGGCAGCGCGGCGGCGAGCCCCCGGGCGTGCGCGATCGGGGTGAGCCGGTCGTTCCTGCCGCCGATGACGGCGGTGGGCACGGTCAGCGCCGCGAGGTCCGCCTCCAGGTCCAGCGAGGCGAGCACCTCGGACCAGGCGTGCCGGACACCGGTGGGGCAGCCGTGCACGATGCGGGCGCAGGCCTCGACCTTGTCGGGCGCGGATCCGGGGCCCATCGTCGCGTACTTCAGCACCCGCTTGGCGACCGGCGTGACGGGCCCGAGCGGCGCGCGGGCACCGAGTACCGCGCCCGTGATACGCGTCCTCGCGCGCCCGGGGCGCAGCGGCACGACCAGCGCCTGCGCGACCAGCCGGGCGCTGCCGGTGCTGCACAGCAGCGCCGCGGCGGCGTGCTCGGCGAACTCCGGCCGCCCGCCGGCGGCCATGATCGTCATTCCGCCCATGGAGTGCCCGGCGACGACGGCGCGTTCGCCCGGGGCCAGGGTGGACCGCAGGACGGCGACCAGGTCGTCGGCGAGGGCGGTGGTGTCGTAGCGGGAGGCTGCGGGGCTGCGGCCGTGCCCGCGCTGGTCGTAGGCGATGACCCGGTGGTCCCGGGCGAGCTCGCGGATCTGCGCGGCCCAGAAGGCGGTGGAGCAGGTCCAGCCGTGGGCCAGCACCACGGCCGGGGCGTCCTCGTCCCCGTGCTCCTCCACGTGCAGGCGGGAGCCGTCGGCGGAGACCGCCACCAGCTCCCGCCGGGCGGCGGGCGGGGCGTACCGCCCGGAGGTGACGTACGCGGTCCGGCTCACGCGGCGTCCCCCTCGGCGGCGGCGGCCGTGCCCGCACCGGCCTTGGCCGCACCGGCCTTGCCAGCACCGGCCTTGCCCGCACCGGCGCTGCCCGTGCCGGCCTTGCCCGTGGCCTTCGCCGCGGTCCCCGCGCCCTGGACGGGGACGACCGGGACCCGCTCGCGGTCGCCCTCCCGGAGGCGGACCACCTCGTACTCGGAGAGGTCCACGCTCCGCGTCTCCTTGCGGAACTCGCCGGTGGTGCCCGGCCAGACCGTCGTGTTGCGGCCCTGCGCGTCGAGGTACCAGCTGGTGCAGCCGCCGGTGTTCCACACCGTCCGCTCCATGCGGGTCTGGACCTGCCGGTTCCACCGGTTCACGGCGGAGGGCCGGGCCGAGAGCGCGACGCGCCCGCCCAGGACGCTCAGCTGGCGCAGGTAGTCCGCCATGTAGTTCAGCTGCGACTCGATCATGAGGATCATCGAGCTGTTGCCGAGTCCGGTGTTCGGCCCGATGATCGTCATCCAGTTCGGGAAGCCGGCCGCGGTCGCCCCGCGCAGTGACTGCATCCCGTCCTTCCAGTGGTCGGCGAGGGTCCGGCCCTCCTCGCCCACCACCCGGTCCGCGATCGGCATGTCCGTGACGTGGAAGCCGGTGCCGAAGACGATCGCGTCGGCCTCGGTCTCCGTTCCGTCGGCGGCGACCAGCACCGAGCCGCGGATCTCCGCGAGGCCGGAGGCGACCAGGTCCACGTTCGGCCGGGCGAGCGCCGGGTAGTAGTCGCTGGAGAGCAGGATCCGCTTGCAGCCGATCCGGTACGAGGGCGTCAGCTTGGCCAGCAGGGCCGGGTCCTTGATCGAGCGGGCCATGTTGGCCTTGGCCAGCGCCTCGATGAGCCCGAGCTGGTTGGGCCGCTTGGTGAACGCGCTGACCTGGAGCTCCCGGATCCCCCAGAGCAGCCCGCGCCGGGCCGCCCGGGTGAACGGCAGCTGACGGTGCAGCCAGCGCTCCGCGCCGCTGATGGCGCGGTCGGTGCGCGGCATCACCCACGGCGGGGTCCGCTGGAACAGCGTGAGCCGCTCCACGTCGGGCGCGATGGCCGGGACGATCTGGATGGCCGAGGCGCCGGTGCCGATCATGGCGACGCGCTTGCCGCGCAGGTCGTAGTCGTGGTCCCAGCGGGCGGAGTGGAAGACCTTGCCGGGGAATTCGGCGAGCCCGGGAATCTGCGGCGTCTTCGGGTCGGACAGCGGTCCGGTGGCCGAGACCACCACGTCTGCCGTGAGGTCCCCGGCCTCGGTTGCGATCTCCCACCTCAGCCGGTCGGCGTCCCAGCGCGCCGTCCTGACCTCGGAGTTCAGCCGGATGTGCGGGCGCAGCCCGAAGGTGTCGGCGACGTGCTCCAGGTACGCCCGGATGGCCGGCTGCCCGGAGAACGTCCGCGGCCAGTCGGGGTTGGGCGCGAACGAGAACGAATACAGATGGGAGGGGACGTCGCAGGCGCAGCCGGGGTAGCTGTTGTCGCGCCAGGTCCCGCCGACGGAGTCGGCCCGTTCCAGCACGACGAAGTCCGTGATCCCCTCACGGCGCAGCCGCACGGCCGCGCCCAGCCCGCCGAAACCGGACCCGATCACCGCCACTCGTACGTGCTCGCGCTCGCCCATGCCACCACTCATGCCCGCCGCCCTCCGCAGTCCAGCCAAGCCAAGCCCGTCACAACCACAACCACAACCACCCTCAAAGCTGCCAGCAATCACTGGCACAATCGGGAGGGTAGAGCAGCTCCGTACTCATGGGTAGAGGTCGCGGCCGGAAAGTTACTGCCGGTACGCCATAGGCTGCGCGTGTGGCGGACACGGGAGCGGGGATGACAGTGCGCGAATACCGTACGGAGGAACTGGCCGAGGCGGCCGGCATCCCCGTCCGCACCCTGCGCTTCTACCGCGAGCGCAAGCTCCTGCCGCCGCCGCGCCGCGAAGGCCGGATCGCCTGGTACGACGACCACCACCTGGCCCGGCTGCGCACCATCGCCGCCCTGCTCGAACGCGGTCACACCCTGGGCGGCATCGCCGAGCTGACCGCGGCCTTCGAGAACGGGCGCGACGTCGGCCAGCTCGGCGAACTGCTCGGCATCGGCTGGTCCGAGGAGACCCCCGTGCGCCTGACGCCGGAGGCGCTCGCCGACTACTTCGAGGGCGAGGTCACCCCGGAGAACCTGGCGGCCTCCCTCGACCTCGGCTACCTCGCCACCGACGGCGACGAGATCGTGCACGTCAGCCGCCGGCTGCTGGACGTCTCCTCGGCACTGGTCCGCGAGGGGGTCCCGCTCTCGGCCGTGCTGGAGACGGGCCGCCGGGTCCGCGAGCACGCGGACGCCATGGCGGCCCTGTTCACGGAGCTGATCTCCGCCCACCTGACGGAGGAGGCCCTGCCGCGGCTGCGCCCCCTCGCCAAGAGCGTGGTCGAGGCCGAGCTCGGCATGGCGATGGACCGCCTCCTGGCCTCAGGGGCTCAGGACGCCGACTCGTAGACCACGGTCACCGGCGCGTGGTCGGACCAGCGCTCCGGGTGCGTCCCGGCCCGCTCGACGAACGCCTTGACGGCCCTGGCGGCCAGCCCCGGCGTGGCGACCTGGAGATCGATGCGCCAGCCGGCGTCGTTGTCGAAGGCCCGTCCGCGGTAGGACCACCAGGAGTACGGCCCCTCGGTGTCCGGGTGCAGCTCGCGGACCACGTCCACGTACCCGGCCTCCTCGTACACCTTCCCCAGCCACTCCCGCTCCTCGGGCAGGAAGCCGGCGTTCTTGCGGTTGGTCTTCCAGTTCTTGAGGTCGGCCTCACGGTGGCAGATGTTCCAGTCGCCGCACACGACGACCTCCCGGCCCTCACCCGCGGCGCGCGCCCTCAGCCCGACGAGGTACGGGAGGAACTCCGCCATGAAGCGGTACTTCTCGTCCTGCTTCTCGGTCCCGGCCTCTCCGGAGGGCAGGTACAGGCTGGCGACGGTGACACCCGGAAGATCCACCTCCAGGTAGCGCCCGGCGGCGTCGAACTCGTCGCTCCCGAATCCCACCTGCACCCGCTCGGGCGCACGACGCGTGTACAGCGCGACCCCGGCCCGCCCCTTGGCGGCGGCCGGCGCGAACACCGTGTGCCAGCCCTCGGGCGTGCGCACCTCGTCCGGAATCTGGCCCTCCTCGGCCCGCACCTCCTGGAGGCAGACCACGTCGGCATCCGACCCGGCCAGCCACGGGGAGAACCCCTTCTTGGCGGCGGCGCGGATCCCATTCACATTCACGGAGGTCACGGTGAGCATCCCCGCACCATAACGGGAGCCTTCCGTACGATGTCCCGATGTCTCACGGGATACAGCTCCGCGTCATGCCCTACGACCACCCGGACGCGGTCGAACTCAACGACCAGGTCCAGCTCGAGTACCAGGCGCGCTACGGCGGTGAGGGGGATGTCACATTCCTCGACCCGGCGATGTTCGCCCCGCCGAACGGCCTGTACCTGCTGGCGTACGACGGCTCGGGCACGCCGGTCGCCAGCGGCGGCTGGCGCAGCCAGGACGAGAACGACGAGGGCTACTCGGACGGCGACGCCGAGCTCAAGCGCATGTACGTGGTCCCCGAGGCGCGCGGGCTGGGCCTGGCCCGCCGCATCCTGGCCGCCTTGGAGGCCGACGCCCGCGCGGCCGGCCGCACCCGCATGGCCCTGGAGACGGGGGACCAGCAGCCGGAGGCCATAGCCCTCTACCTCTCGTCGGGCTACACCCCGGCGGCGAAGTTCGGCCACTACCGCACGTACGAGTCCAGCCGCTGCATGGCCAAACCGCTCCAGCCGTAGCGCACCCCGCTCCGCGCCCTACCGCGGGAGCGGGAGCCACTGCGCCCGGTCCGTCCCCCACCGGGACGGACCCCGCCGCCAGTCCCCGAACGGCAGCGGAGACGCCGCGTACCGCAGCGCCCCGTACCCGGAATCCGTCTCCCTCAGCCACGGCCGGGCCGCGTACCCCGCCCCGGCGGGCGGCGGCGCGGCGGCCGGCCCGGCCCGCGGCACGTCCCGTACGAGCCACGACGCCGTCCCCGCCAGCGAGAACCGCAGCGACCGCCCGCCCCCGCAGGCCAGCGCCCTCAGCACGCCCGCGGCGACCAGGTACCCGGTCCCGTGGTCCAGCGCCTGCGCCGGCAGCACGCCGGGGACCCCGCCGTCGCCGTACGCCGCGGCCAGCCCGTAGCGCGCCTGCACCAGCGAGTCGAACCCCCGCCGCGGCGCCCACGACCCGCTCCACCCCCACGCGCACAGCTGCGCCACCACCAGCCCCGGCCGGCGCTCCAGCAGCTCGTCCGCCCCGAGCCCGTACCGTTCCAGCGCCCCCGGCCGGTACCCGCTCACCACCACGTCGGCCCCGGCCAGCAGCCTCTCGAAGACGGCCCGGTCCCCCGGGTCCGCCAGGTCCAGCAGCGCCGACCGCTTCCCGAACCCGGTGTCCGCGTACGCGTCGTCCGACTCCGGCAGCCGCGGAGGATCGATCCGCAGCACGTCCGCCCCCAGCAGCCCGAGCGTGCGCGTCGCGACCGGTCCCGCGATGACCCGGGTCAGGTCCAGCACCCGCACCCCGGCGGCCGGCAGCGCCCCCGGCCCGAGCTCCCGCCCGGCGCCCCCGGACTCCCGCACCTCCACCAGCGGGTGCGGATCCCCGTACGCCTGCGCCACGGCGACGGCCAGCCCGCCCCCCGCGTACACCGCCTCCTGCACCTCGGCGGCCGTGCGCCGCGCCACGGCGTCCCGCAGCTCCCCGGGGGTCGCGGACCGCAGCCCCAACGCCCTCACCAGGGCGGCCCGGTGGTGCGGGTAGTTGGCGTGCGTACGCACCCAGCCGTCCGCCGCCCGCCAGAACCCCGACAGCGGGGCGAAGTTCACCGGCTCGCGCCCCTGCACCCGCAGGTGCCGCTCGCTGACGAACGCGGTGGCCACCGCCCCCTCGTCCACCACGAGCGGCTCCACCGCGTCCGCAGGGCGCCCGGCCCGTACGGCCGCCAGCTCGGCGGCGGCCAGCGCGCACACCCCGACGGTGGCCCGCGCCAGCTCCCGTACGGGCAGCGGCCCCTCCCCCAGGCCGCTCGCGCCCCGGTAGGCAACCCGGCCCGGCGGCCCGTCCGGCCCGCCGAGCGCACCCCACGCCTGCCGCGTCCCACCGTCGACGACCGTCATGAGCCCATTCTCCGCAGTACGCTCACCGCTCGCACGGCCGGGGAGATCCGGCCGGCGCGAGGAACCGGCCGTGGGGCGGGGAACGTGTCCTACGCAGAGATCGGATCTCACGAAGGGGGCTTACGTCGTGGAACTGACCGCAGAGATCGACGCGATCCGCGGAGGCCGGGGCGACCCGGCGCGTCTGGTGGGCGAGTTCCGCCGTGCCGTCCTGTTCGTCCCGCTCGCCGTCGGTGACGACGGGACCCACGACGGCCTGATGTCGGCCGTGATGGGCGGCATCCGCTGGTTCTACGCCTTCACCGACGAGCAGGCCCTGGCCCGGTTCGCCGTGGCGCGCCAGGACGCCGACCGCACGTGGGAGTACCTCGCGATCCTCGGCGCCCGTCTCACCGACGCCGTGGTCCCGACGGTCGACGGACCGGCGGGCGTGGCCGTCAACGTGGCCGACGAGGACGGCTCGATGTTCTTCCCGCCCGTCTCGGGCATCGTCCCCGACGCGTACGCCGTGGACATCGACCGTACGGGCGCGGCCTGATGGCGGGGGACGGGGACCTGGAGGTCTCCCCCGAAGCGGTCAAGGCGGTGCAGGACGGCCTGCGCGCGGCGATCTCGGAGCTGCGCGAGTCCTCGGACGCCGCGGGCGCCTCGCAGGGCGCGGGTTTCAGCGACCTGGCCATGACGGGCATGGAGGCGGGCCACATGGGCCTGTCCAAGGACTTCGAGGACTTCTGCGAGCGCTGGGAGTGGGGCGTGCGCAGCCTCGTGCAGAACGCCAGCACGCTCGCGCAGTCCCTCGGCATCGCGGCCGGCACGGTGTGGGAGGAGGACCAGTACGTCCAGGGCGCCTTCAAGGTCGCCGTGAACGCCGCGTACGGCAATCCGCACGCCTCCGACGAGGAGATCGCGAAGAAGGGCTGGGGCGACATCTTCTCGGCCGACGTCTACAAGCCGGACTACAGCGCGGAGTCGTTCGAGAAGGGTGCCGAGGACATCAGGAAGACCTGGTCGGACACGAAGGACACCGTGACGTCCACCGGGAAGATCGGTTCGCTGAAGGACCTGCTGGACCAGGCCGACGGCAAGGGGGGCAACGGCTGATGGGGCTGGGCGACTTCATACCCGATCCGGTCGAGGACTGGGTCGAGGACCGCGTCGAGGACGTCGGCGACGCGGTCGAGTGGACCGGCGACAAACTGGCCGGGCTGGCCGACAAGGTGGGCCTGGACGAGGCGGGCGACTGGATCCGCGACAAGAGCCGCTCGGCCGCCAACCAACTGGGGGCGGACGTCTCCGAGCTGGAGCTCGGGCAGACGGACGACCCGAAGAAGCTCGTCTACGGCAGTGTCTCCAAGATCCGGGCCCAGGTCTCGCACCTGAGCGACTTCGAGCGCTCGTTCACGCTGGTCGGCAACGGTCTCAAGGGCATCGCGGACCCCGACGGCCTCAAGGGCAAGACGGCGGACACCTTCCGGGAGAAGGTGGCCAAGGAGCCGCCGCGGTGGTTCAAGGCGGCGGAGTCCTTCGGGAAGGCCGCGGACGCGATGAGCCGGTTCGCGGACACGGTGGAGTGGGCCCAGGGCCAGGCCAAGGAGGCCCTGGAGGACTACGAGAAGGCCAAGAAGGCCTCCACCGACGCCCGCACCGCGCACAACAACGAGATCGACGCCTACAAGGACGCCGTCAAGGCGAAGAAGGACCCGCTGCCGCCGAAGCCGACCGGGGACTTCCAGGATCCCGGCAAGGCCATGGCCACGGCCGCCCAGGACAAGCTCGACCGCGCACGCAAACAGCGCAACGAGGTCGCGCAGACGGCCAGTGCGGCGGTCCGCGCGGCCCGCGACGCCGCTCCGCCGAAGCCCTCGTACGCCAAGCAGCTCGGCGACGGCCTGGACTATCTGGACCTCGCCCAGACGCACCTCGCGGGCGGTGTCATCAAGGGCACGGCCGACATGGTCAACTTCGCCCGGGCGCTGAACCCGTACGACATCTACAACATCACCCACCCCGCCGAGTACCTGACGAACCTGAACTCCACGGCCGCGGGCCTGGTCACCGCCGTCAACGATCCGTGGGGTGCGGGCAAGCAGATGCTCGACGAGTTCATGAAGGACCCCTCGGAGGGCGTCGGCAAGCTGATCCCCCAGCTCCTGGCGGACAAGGGCCTGGGCGAACTCGGCGCGGGCGCCAAGGGCGTCAGGGACCTCGAACACCTCGACGACGTCAAGAAGGGCCCGGGCCGCACCGGCCTGGGCGAGCACGGACCCCACCCGGGCGAGCGGCCCGACCTGGAGAAGCCCAGCAAGTACACCGACCCCGTCGACCTCGCCACCGGCCGGATGTACCTGCCGCAGACGGACGTGGTCCTGCCCGGCGCGCTGCCGCTCGTCTTCACGCGCCGCGCGGAATCCGGCTACACGGCGGGCCGCTGGTTCGGACCGGCCTGGTCGTCCACGGTCGACCAGCACCTGGAGGTCGATGCCGAGGGCGTCGTCCTGGTGACGGAGGACGGCCTGGTCGTCGCCTACCCGCACCCGGCGCCCGGCCTTCCGGTGGCGCCCCTGTCCGCGTCGGCCCCGCAGCACCCGCTGGAGCGCACCCCGGACGGCGACTGGACGCTGACCGACCCGGCCACGGGCCACACCCGCCGTTTCGCCCCGCCGGTGGACGGCGCCGAGGACGGCATCGCGCCGGTGACCCAGCTGGAGGACCGCAACGGCAACCTGATCACCTTCGAGTACGACGACCACGGCACCCCCCTGGGCATCGCCCACTCCGGCGGCTACCACCTGCGCTTCGAGACCGCCGGCGGGCGGATCACCGCCCTGCACCTGAGCGGCGGCCCGCGGATCCTCGCCTACGGCTACACCGACGGGCACCTGACCGAGATCACCAACTCCTCCGGTCTGCCGCTGCGCCTCACCTACGACGACCGTGGCCGCATCACCTCCTGGACCGACACCAACGGCAGCCGGTACGAGTACGCGTACGACGACCTGGACCGCTGTGTCGCCGAGGCCGGTGAGGCGGGCCACTACGCCCTCACCTTCGGCTACGACGAGCCGGACGCGGCGACCGGCCTGCGGGCGACGCGCATGACCACCGCCGACGGCCACACCCGCCGCTACCTGTTCGACGAGCGCTGCCGCGTCGTCGCCGAGACCGACCCGCTCGGTGCCGTCACCCGCTACGGGTACGACGCCCGGGGCCGGCGGACGTCGGTCACCGACCCGCTCGGCAACACCACGCACAGCACGTACGACGACCGGGGCCTGCTCGTCTCGGTGGTCCGCCCGGACGGCCGGGAGGCGCGGGCGGAGTACGACGGCCTCGGCCGCCCGGTGCGGGTGATCGCCCCGGACGGCACCGTCACCCGCCAGACCTTCGACGAGCGCGGCAACCGCACGTCCGTCACCCGGGCCGACGGGTCCGTCACCCGCTTCGCGTACGACGAGCGGGGCCACCTCAGCGCGGTCACGGACCCGCTGGGGGCGGTGACCCGGGTCCGCACCGACCGGGCCGGGCTGCCGCTCGCGGTCACCGACCGCCACGGTGCCACGACGACGTACGAACGCGACGCCTTCGGGCGTACGACCGCGGTCACCGACCCGCTCGGTGCGGTCACGCGCACCGAGTGGTCGGTGGAGGGGAAACCGCTGCGCCGCACCGCCCCGGACGGCGGCCGGCGCTCCTGGACCTACGACGGCGAGGGCAACTGCCTGTCCCGTACGGATGCCCACGGCGGCGGCCCGGTGCGCTTCGAGTACGGCCACTTCGACGTCCTCACGGCCCGCACCGACGCCGACGGCACGCGCCACGAGTACACGTACGACGCCGGGCTGCGACTCACGGGGGTACGCAATCCCCAGGGTCTGACCTGGGAGTACGTCTACGACGCGGCGGGCCGGCTGGTCGCGGAGACGGACTTCGACGGCCGGACGCTGCGGTACGCGTACGACGCCGCGGACCGGCTCACCGGCCGGACCGACGGTCTCGGGCAGACGATCGCGTACGAGCGCAACGCGCTGGGCCAGACCGTCCGCAAGGACGCGGCCGGCGAGGTGACGACGTTCGAGTACGACGTCTTCGACCAGCTCGCGGTCGCGGTGCGCGGGGACTGCGTGCTGACCCGGCTGCGCGACCGGACGGGCCGCCTGCTGGAGGAGACCGTCGACGGCCGCACGCTCACCTACGCGTACGACGCCGCGGGCCGCCGCACCTGCCGGACCACGCCGACGGGGGCCACCGCCACCTGGTCGTACGACGACGCGGGCCGCCCGGGCACCCTGACCACCGCGGGGCGGCGGATCGGCTTCACCCACGACGCGGCGGGCCGGGAGCTCACCCGCACCTACGGCGACGTGATCACCCTGAGCAGCGGCTGGGACGAGGCGGGCCGGCTGACGGACCAGCTGCTGACCGGCTCCGGCCGCAGCGTCCTGCAGCGCCGCGGGTACACCTACCGGGCCGACGGGGCGCTGACCGCGATCGACGACCTGCTGGCCGGCCCGCGGACCTTCGGCCTCGACCCGCGCGGCCGGGTGACGGCCGTGCAGGCCGAGAACTGGACCGAGCGCTACGCCTACGACGAGGCGGGCAACCAGTCCTCCGCCTCCTGGCCCGGCTCCCACCCCGGCGGCCAGGACGCCACGGGCCCCCGCACCTACGAGGGCACCCGGCTGCTCACCGCGGGCCGGGTGCGCCACGAGTACGACGCCCTGGGGCGGGTCGTGCTGCGCCGCAGGGCACGGCTCTCGCGCAAGCCCGAGACCTGGCGGTACGAGTGGGACGCCGACGACCGCATCACGGCCGTGACCACCCCCGACGGCACGCGATGGCGGTACGCCTACGACGCGCTGGGCCGGCGCACGGCGAAGGAGCGGATGACGGCCGACGGCCTGGAGGTGGCCGAGCGCACGGTCTTCACCTGGGACGGGAACGTGCTGTGCGAGCAGGCCGCCACCACGGCGGACGGCGCCCACGAGGTCGCCGTGACCTGGGACCACCGGGGCCTGCAGCCGCTGGCCCAGACGGAACGGATCCTGACGGCGGCCCAGGAGGTGGTCGACGAACGGTTCTACGCCATCGTCACCGACCTGGTGGGCGCGCCCACCGAGCTGGTCGACGAGCAGGGCGGCCTGGCCTGGCGCAGCCGGTCGACGCTGTGGGGGTCCACGGCCTGGAACCGGGACGCCACCGCCTACACCCCGCTGCGTTTCCCCGGCCAGTACTTCGACCCCGAATCGGGTCTGCACCACAACTACTTCCGCACGTACGACCCCGAGACCGCCCGCTACCTGAGCCCCGACCCGCTGGGCCTCGCGCCGGCGCAGAACCCGGCGGCGTACGTCTCGAACCCGCACCGCTGGTGCGACCCGTTCGGACTGGCTCCGTACTCGGACAGCACCCGGACGGCGCAGGGCGTCGACCACCAGCTCAACGAGGCGGAGAGCGGCAAGGCGAACCAATACCTTTCCGGCATCGGGGGCGACGAGGCGAAGCTGGAGAAGTACCTGAACAGCCAGCTGCGCGCACCGGCCAACTACGTGGACGATGCGTCGGGGGCCCGGATCGTCATCGACCGCAGCCTCCGGGACGGGAACGGCAACCCGGTGGTGATCATCCGCCAGGACCATATGATCCACGCCTACCACGTCGAGGAGAAGGACATCTCGAACTACATCACCCCGCGGGACGGCAAGGACGCGGCGAAGTGGCGAACCCCGAAACCGGATGAGATCAATGAGTAGCGAGAACCCCACCGGGGCCGGGCAGTGGCCGGGCTACCGCTCGAAGCCGTCCTACGACCCCGGCCAGAGCCTGGTCTTCCCCGGCCCGGTGCCCGCGGAACTGCGGGCCCTCGGGCAGGAGGTCCGGGCGGCCGACTGGCCGGTGCGACTGGCCTTCCGCGCCTCGCGGATGGCCCTGCTGGACACGATGTGCCGCTGGCAGACCCTGCGCGCGCTGGCCTGTGTGCACGCGCTTGCCGCCGGGGCCGCGGACGCCCGGCTGCTGGGCGACCTGCGCGTGGTCCCGGGACCGGAGACGGCCGCCGACCCGGCGCTGTCCGAGGTGCCGGCACGGCTGGAGCGGTACGCCCTGGAGCTGCCGCCGGACCTCGTGGACGCGGTCGTCCGCGACGCCGGCGGGCTGCTCACGGACAACCGGTTCACCGCGTCCGTACTGGGGGCCGGACTCTCCGCCGATTCGCGCCCGGCCGACACCGACGTGGCGGTCTCCCGCGCGGTGGTGCTCACCAGCTACTGGTACGAGACCCCGGAGCAGCGCGGCGCCCTCGCCCTGGCGTGGAGCGCCAACCTGTTCGTCCGCTCCTGGCTGTGGTGGTCGGCGAGCTTCACGTACGGCGATCCCGCGGGCGGCATCGGCATCACGGCGGACCCGCGCCCGGCCCGCCCGGCGGCGTCCGCCCTGCCGGCCTGGGCGGCTCCGCTGCTGGAACGGGCGGCCGGCTGATCAAAGCGCCCCGGTGCGGGGCCCGTTCGGGTCCCGCACCGGGGAACGCCCCTCAAACGCCGAGATCCCGCCCGGTCTTTCGACCGGACGGGATCTCGTGACGTTCCCGAGAGCTACTCGCGAACTGTCGTCTGTGGACCTGTGGGGATTTGAACCCCAGACCCCCTCGATGCGAACGAGGTGCGCTACCAGACTGCGCCACAGGCCCTTGCGACGTGTGAAACATTAGCACCCCCGCGCGGGTGCTCCAAAACCGATACCGGGGAGCGTCCGCGCAGGTCGGTCATTCGTTCGCGGCGCGGGGGCGGTCGTCGCTCTCGTACTGGTCGAACAGGGGCGTGCGGCCGCGGCCCTGGCCGCGCAGGCGGCCGTTCGGGTGGGCCTTCTGGTCCGGCTTCTGCTCGGCCTTCTGATCCGCCTTCGGCTCGGCCTTGGGGCCCGCCGGCCCCGGCTGGGCGCGCAGGCGGGGGTCCGTCGGCTCGGCGGTGCTGGAGCGGGTCGCGCTCCAGGCGTCGGCCGCGGCCGGCCCGGTGGCGCGGGGGGCGACGGGGGCCGTCACGTACGTCGGCAGCGGGACCGGGACCGGCTCCCAGCTGTCACCGCGGACGGGGCCGCGTTCGCGTTCGCGCTGCTGGTCCACCCACTCGGCGTGGTCGGTCTGCTCGACCAGCGCGCGCCGTCCGGCCTCCTGCGGGGAGACCGGTGGCGCAGGGTCCGGTTCGGATCCCGCGGCGGCCTCCGGCTCGCGGCGGCGCGGGCGGTTCTCGCGCAGCTGCCGCGCGGCGGCCTCGGCACGGCGCCGGTCCATGGTGAACTCGTAGCGGCGCCGCTCCTGGACCCGCAGGTGCACGATGTACGCGCTCAGCAGCAGGGCCGGCAAGGCGGGGGCCCAGAGGTAGCCCAGGCCGCCGACGGCGGCGACGACCGCGCCGAGCGTGAAGATCAGGAAGAGGAGCGCGGTGGTGCGACGGCGACGTGCGAGCACCTGGAGGCGCTGCTCGCGCCGGTGCCGCTCCACCGCGGCCGACCTCGGTTCCGCCCTGGTCGGGGGCACGCCGACGACCCGGCCGTCGGCGTCCACGGAATTCACCGTTTCCGTCGCGGCGTCCGGGTCCGCGCGGTACTGGGGCCCGGCCTCCTGGTCGCCGCGTTCACGCAGCCCCTTGGCGTAACGGCGCTCCATTCCCGCCCGGCCGGAAAGCAGCCGAATGGCAGTGGAGAAGCGTTCCGTCGGACGGGCTTCGTTCAGCTCGTCCTGCCTCCGGAGCCACATGGGCACCAAGTAGGCGGCCCAGGCCCCGACAATGACTGCGTAGATGAGGCCGCTGCTGCTCACACCTCACACCGTAGAGGGGCGCGGCCGGGCGGATCCGCCAATTGGACCGGTGTGTCGCACGAACTGGCTGATATCACGGACTTTTTTTGTGATTCTTCGGATCAGATTATGGGCGAATCGGTTCTCGCCCTCGATAACTCGAACAGTTATTCGTTTACGGCGGTGTGGTGCCCTGCGCGCGGGACCGGTGCCAGCGGCGCAGCAGCCCCTCCGGGACCTCCTCCGCCGTCAGCGCGTACACGAGGTGGTCACGCCAGGCGCCGTCGATGTGGAGGTAGCGCGGCCGCAGCCCCTCCTCGCGGAAGCCCAGCTTCTCCACCACCCGCCGGCTCGGACCGTTCTCCGGCCGGATGCACACCTCCATCCGGTGCAGTCCGACCTTGGTGAAGCAGTGGTCCACTGCGAGCGCGACCGCCGTCGGCATCACGCCCCGGCCCGCCACCTCGCGGTCCACCCAGTACCCGACGTGGCCCGCGCACATGGAGCCCCAGGTGATCCCGGCGACCGTCAGCTGGCCCACGAGGCGGCCCCGGTACTCGATGACGAAGGGCAGCATCCGCCCCGCGTTCGCCTCGGCCCGCAGATGGCGGACCATCTGCCGGTACGTCGGCCGCTGGATCACCGGCCCCCACGGCGCGGGCGGCGGGATCGTCGCCTCCCACGGCCGGAGCCAGTCGCGGTTGCGGCGGTTGACCTCGCGCCAGGCGCTCTGGTCACGCAGCTTTATCGGCCGGAGCGTGACGTCGCCGTCGGTCAGCACCACGGGCCAGGAGGGTCCGTTCAGCTCGGGCTCCCGGCGGATCTGTGCGCGGGCGCGGGGTGGTCGCCGCCCCGGATCTGGTCCACCGCGTGCGGCAGGATCCGCGTGAGGACCGCGAGGCCGTCGCGGACGCCCCCGGTGGAGCCGGGCAGGTTCACGATCAACGTACGGCCGGCCACGCCCGCCAGCCCCCGGGACAGCGCCGCGGTCGGCACGTGCGCCAGGCCCTCGGCGCGGATGGCCTGCGGGATGCCGGGGATCTCGTAGTCCAGCACCCGCGCGGTGGCGTCCGGCGTGCGGTCGGTCGGCGAGATGCCGGTGCCACCGGTGGTGAGGATGACGTCGTACCCGGCGGCCACGCCCTCGCGCAGCGCCCGCTCGACCGGGTCCCCGTCCGGGACGACCCGCGGCCCGTCCACCGTGAACCCGAGCTTCTCCAGGCCCTCGGCCAGCAGCGGACCGCCCCGGTCGGCGTAGACGCCCGCCGAGGCGCGGTTCGAGGCGGTGACCACGAGCCCGCGCGGGGCGCGCCCGGGCTCCCGGGCCTCGTCGGCCCCCTGCCGCAGGGGTGCGGGGGCGGCGGGTTCCGGGGCGGATGCGGGGACGTGGCTGAAGGCGTCGCCGCCGCGCGGGGCGTTCACGCGCGCGTCCAGTCGCCGGACTTGCCGCCGGTCTTCTCCTCCACCCGGACGTCCGTGATCACGGCGCCCTTGTCGACGGCCTTGACCATGTCGACGACGGTGAGCCCGGCGACCGCGACGGCGGTCAGCGCCTCCATCTCGACGCCCGTGCGGTCGGTCGTCTTCACGGTGGCGAGGATCTCGACGGCGTCGTCGGCGACGGAGAGGTCCAGCTTCACCCCGGACACGGCCAGCGGGTGGCAGAGCGGGATCAGGTCGGGGGTCTTCTTCGCGCCCATGATCCCGGCGATCCGCGCGGTGGCGAGGGCGTCGCCCTTGGGCACGCCCTCGCCCCGCAGCAGTTCGATCACCCGGGCGGAGACGAGCACGCGCCCGCTGGCCCGCGCCGTCCGCGTCGTGACGTCCTTCTCCGAGACGTCCACCATGCGGGCCGCGCCGGCCTCGTCGATGTGCGTCAGCCTGCTGTGCTCAGGGGTTCCGGGGGTCTCCCCCCGGGAAAACGCTGCCATAGGTTCGTGCCGCTCCCGCTCCGGGCCCCGCAAGGGCCTGTGTGGTGCAACACGCTACCCGCACCGGCCGGACTTCAGCCGAGCAGGACCACTTCGAGGTCGGCCCCCGGCTCCACCGAGGTGACGTCCTCCGGAACGACGATCAGGGAGTCGGCGTGGGCCAGCGCCGCGATCAGGTGGGAGCCGGATCCGCCGACCGGGCGGACGGTGCCGCTCTCCGGGTCGTACGCGCCGCGCAGGAACTGGCGGCGGCCCGCCGGGGAACCGAGCGCCTTGTCGGCCGCCAGGGTCGCCCGCACGCTCGGCCGGGAGACGTCCGGCAGGCCCATGAGGGCGCGGATCGCGGGCCGTACGAACAGTTCGAAGGAGACGTACGAGGACACCGGATTGCCGGGCAGGGCCAGCAGGGGGGTGTGGTCCGGGCCGATGGTGCCGAAGCCCTGCGGCTTGCCGGGCTGCATCGCGAGCTTGCGGAAGTCCATCCGCCCGCCGCCGGACCCGTCCTCGTCGCCGCCGACGGAGGACAGCGCCTCCTTGACCACGTCGTACGCGCCGACGCTGACGCCGCCCGTCGTGACGAGCAGGTCGGCCCGGATCAGCTGGTCCTCGACGGTGGAGCGCAGGGTCTCGGCGTCGTCGGAGACGGCTCCGACCCGGTAGGCGATCGCCCCGGCGTCGCGCGCGGCGGCGGCCAGGGCGAAGCTGTTCGAGTCGTAGATCGTCCCGGCGGCCAGCGACTCGCCCGGCTGGACGAGCTCGCTGCCGGTGGACAGCACGACCACGCGCGGACGGGGGCGGACCCGTACGGCGCCCCGCCCGATGGCGGCGAGCAGCGCGATCTGCGGCGGGCCGAGCACCGTGCCGGCGGCCAGGGCGAGGTCACCGGCCTGGACGTCGCTGCCGCGCGCCCGGACGTGGGCCCGCGCCTCGGCGGCCCGGTGCACCCGCACCTCGCCGGCCGCGCCCTCGGGGGCCGCGCTGGCCGGGGTCATCCCGGCGGCCGCGCCGCCGCCCGTACCGCCGTCGGTCCACTCGACCGGGACGACGGCTTCGGCGCCCGGCGGGAGCGGGGCGCCGGTCATGATGCGGGCGGCCTCGCCGGGGCCGACGGTGGGCAGCTCGCCGCTGCCCGCCGCCACGTCCCCGATCACCGTGAGCACCGCGGGGAACTCCTCGCTCGCGCCCTGGACATCGGCCGTGCGGACGGCGTAACCGTCCATGGAGCTGTTGTCGAAGGGCGGGAGCGCGACGGGCACGGTGACGTCCTCGACCAGGACACAGCCCTGGGCGTCGAGCAGCTGGAGCTCGATGGGCTCCAGCGGCCGGATCGCGGCGAGGACGTCCGCGAGGTGCTCGTCGACCGACCACAGGCGCTGGGTGCCGTGGCCGGTGTCCTGCGGTGCGCGGCTGCTCAAGGTCCTACATCTCCTCCGTGACGTAACGGTGAAGCCAGGTGCGGAACTCCGGGCCCAGGTCCTCACGCTCGCACGCGAGACGGACGATGGCCCGCAGGTAGTCCCCGCGGTCCCCGGTGTCGTAGCGACGGCCCCGGAAGACCACGCCGTGCACCGGGCCGCCCACGGACTCGTCGGCGGCCAGCTTCTGCAGGCCGTCGGTGAGCTGGATCTCCCCGCCGCGGCCCGGCTCGGTCTCCCGCAGTATGTCGAAGATCGCCGGGTCGAGTACGTACCGTCCGATGACCGCGTAATTGCTGGGGGCGTCCGCCGGGTCGGGCTTCTCGACGAGGCCGGTGATCCTGACGACGTCGTCCTCGTCCGTGGCCTCCACGGCCGCGCAGCCGTAGAGGTGGACGTTGGCGGGGTCGACCTCCATGAGGGCGATGACGGTGCCGCCGGTGCGGGCGTGGACGTCGGTCATCTGGCGCAGCAGCGGGTCGCGCGGGTCGATCAGGTCGTCGCCGAGGAGGACGGCGAAGGGCTCGTTGCCGACGTGCGGCTCGGCGCACAGGACGGCGTGTCCGAGACCGCGGGGGTCGCCCTGGCGGACGTAGTGCATGGTGGCCAGGTCGCTGGACTCCTGGACCTTCTTGAGGCGGTCGTCGTCACCCTTGGCGATGAGCGCCGACTCCAGCTCGTAGTTGCGGTCGAAGTGGTCTTCGAGGGCGCGCTTGTTACGTCCTGTGATCATGAGGACGTCGTCCAGGCCGGCCGACACGGCCTCCTCGACGACGTACTGGATGGCCGGCTTGTCCACGACCGGGAGCATTTCCTTGGGCGTCGCCTTCGTCGCCGGAAGGAAGCGGGTACCGAGACCTGCGGCCGGGATCACGGCCTTCTTGATCACAGGGTGCAACTGAGTCATGGGCAGAACGATAGTGGGTCGCGCAGACCGCTCCGGGTTTGTTTCCGGTAAGTAGATCCGATAATGCACCGGTTTGAAAGGAAATCAGAGTCAGCTGTGGTAGGGAACCCGCCGAACCCGTCCGAAAAGGCCTTGCTGCGCCGAGAACTCCTCGCCGCCCGCCGCGCCTTGTCCCCCGAATCCCTGCGCACGTCGGCCCTCGCGCTCTCCCGCTCCGCCCTCGAACTGCCCGAACTCGCCGATGCGCGAACGGTGGCCGCGTACGTCTCCGTCGGCTCCGAACCCGGCACGCGCGATCTGCTCGACGCCCTGCGCGCGGCCGGCAAGCGGGTGCTGCTGCCCCTCCTGCTGCCCGACAACGATCTCGACTGGGCCGGGTACGAAGGCCCCGGCAGCCTCACCGAGGCCGCCCACCCCGGCAGGATGCGGCTGCTGGAGCCGGCCGGGCCGCGGCTCGGGCCGGACGCCGTCACCGCCGCCGACGCCGTCCTGCTGCCCGGGCTGGCCGTCGACGGCCGAGGGATGCGCCTGGGCCGCGGCGGGGGCTCGTACGACCGGGTGCTGGCGCGCCTGGCACGGGCCGGGGCGCATCCGGCGCTGGTCGTGCTCCTCTACGACGAAGAGGTGGTCGCGCGGGTCCCGGAGGAACCGCACGACCACCCCGTTCAGGCGGTGGCCACCCCGTCGGGGGTGGTCAGATTCACAGCGTGAGCGTCACGGCGTGAGGGTCACGGCTTGAGCGTCAGCGTCTCCACCGTCGCCTTGTCCACGGCCTCCTTGCCGAACGGCCAGTCCAGCAGCTCGCCCTTGGCCCACAGGTCCGTCTGGTCGTAGTAGTTGTCGTGGTAGGCGTGGCCCGAGGCCCCGGTCAGATTGATCCAGCGGGACTTGTCCGGGTCGCTGAGGTTCACGATCATCCGCATCGACGGGACCCAGGTGACCCCGTACCCGCTGGAGGCGTTCCAGCCGGTCGCGTTCACGGTGGCCTCGCCGCCGCCCAGGTTCCACGGGCCGCGGTTGAGGAGGAACTGCAGGAAGCCGGGTCCCTCGGTGCCGATGGTCTGGTTCTTCAGCGTCAGCTGGTGCAGGCGGCCCCAGCTCCAGGTGGACTGGTCCTTGCCGAGCTTGGCGGTCAGCTCCCAGCGGGCGTCCTTCATGGCCCGCGCGAACAGCTGGTCACGGGTGGCGGTCGCCGGCTGGTTGCGGGCGGCCGGCGTCTGCCACCAGGCCGACTTCTCGTCCTTGACCAGGCGGCGGACCACCTCGAACCAGCGGTCTCCGCCGTCCGGCTGCGCCGAGTCGGGGCCGCGCGTACCGCACTCGCGGACCGTCTTGGCCAGGTCGTCGACCGGACCGCTGCTCGTCTCCCGGACGTTCATGCAGCTGCCCTCGATCCGCAGCTCCTTCGGCATCTTGTCGCCGAAGGCCAGCTTGAGGACGTTGCGCCAGACCGCGTTGAAGTACGCGGCCGCCGCCGAGTCGGGCTCCTGCGTGTAGTTCCAGCCCTCCAGCAGCTTCTGCGCGGAGCGCACGTCCGGGTCCGAGACCTCGATCTTGGACAGCATCGGGGTCAGCAGCGCGGCGATCTCGCTGCTGTTGTCCATCTGCATGCCGCGCATGTCGTCCGTGGAGATCTTGCCGCTGTCCTTGATCTTCGCGTCGATGAGGTCGTTGATCCGCTGGCTGCGGGCGCCGTAGCCCCAGTCGGTGGTCAGCACGTACGGGTACTTGCCCGCACCGGTCCCGCTCTCCACGACGGCCTGGTTCGCGGTGACGATGTAGCCGCGCGACGGGTTGTAGTCGTACGGCATCTCGTCCTGCGGGACGTAGCCGGCGTTGCCGTCCCTGCCGCCCTTCCAGGCGTACTTGGAGTCCCAGCCGGGGGCCGGCATGCGGCCGTCGCCGGCGCCGCGGACCGGGATGCGGCCCGGGGCCTGGTAGCCGATGTTGCCCGTGGGGCCCTTGTTGTCCGCGTAGATCAGGTTCTGCGACGGCACCTCGAAGTCGCGGGCCGCGGCGCGGAAGCCCGCGAAGTCCTTGGCCCGGTCGAGGCTGAAGACCGCGTCCATCGACTTGCCCGGGTCCAGGGCGGTCCAGCGCAGGGCGACGGCGTAGCCGTTGCCGCGGTCGGGGGCCGAGCTCGAGACGGGGGCACGGCTGCCGACCGTGCCGAGCTCCTCGCTGCGGTCGGAGATCAGCGGGCCGTTGTTGGTGGTGCGGACGGTGATCTTCTTGCTCTTGCCGCCCGCGATCTTGATGACCTCTTCACGGGTCGTGAAGGGGACCACCTTGTTGTCGTAGACGTAGCCCTCGGGCTTGACCTGCTCCAGGTAGAGGTCGGTGACGTCGGCGCCGAGGTTGGTCATGCCCCATGCGATGTCGGCGTTGTGGCCGATGACCACGCCGGGCATGCCGGAGAAGGTGTAGCCGGCGACGTCGTACTTGCACTGGCTGGAGACCGCGCGGCAGTGCAGGCCCATCTGGTACCAGACCGAGGGCATCTGCGGCGACAGGTGCGGGTCGTTCGCGAGCAGCGGCTTGCCGGTCGTCGTGTACTGGCCCGAGACGACCCAGGAGTTCGAGCCGATGCCGCTGCCGTTGGGGCCGAGGATCGCGGGGACCTGGTCCAGGGTCTTGGCGAGGGAGGTCAGCGAGGTGCGCAGGCCCACGGTCGCGCCCTGGGCGGTGGTGTCGTCCGCGAGACCGCTGGAGGGTGCGGGGTCGGCCGGGGTGGTGGACGCGGTGGAGGCCTGCGAGCCGGTGCCGGTACCGCCGGACCCCTTGCCGGTTCCCGCTCCCGGGGAGCCGGCGGCCGCGGTGCCGGGGGTGTACTTCCCGCCTTCGATCTTGCCCGCGTCGACGATCGGCTTGTTCCGGTCGAAGGGGTACGGCGGGTAGAGCTCGTCGATCTGCTGCGGCGTGAGCTTGTTGGACATCAGCGCGCGGTCGATCTCGTCCTGCATGTTGCCGCGCAGGTCCCAGGCCATCGCCTTGAGCCAGGCCACCGAGTCCACCGGCGTCCACTGCTCGGGCTGGTAGTCGTCGCTGAGCTTGAGGGCGGCGTGCTCGACGGAGAGGTCCTTGCCGGACTTCCCCTTCAGGTACGCGTTGACCCCGTCGGCGTAGGCCTGGAGGTACTTCTTCGTCTCGGGCGAGAGCTTCGTGTCGTACTCCGCCTGCGCGACCTGGCGCCAGCCGAGCGTGCGCAGGAAGGCGTCGGTCTCGACCTGGCCGGCCCCGAACATCTCGGAGAGGCGGCCCGAGGTCATGTGGCGGCGGACGTCCATCTCCCAGAAGCGGTCCTGGGCGTGGACGAAGCCCTGGGCGCGGAAGAGGTCGTCGTCGTTGTCGGCGTAGAGCTGCGGAATGCCGTGGGAGTCGCGCTTGACCTCGACGGTCCCGGTCAGGCCGGGGACCTTGAGGGTGCCGGTGGCCTGCGGGAAGGAGGCACGGATGTTGTCCATGCTCCAGTACGTCCCGTACCCGAAGCCCACGAGGAGCGCCAGGACCAGCACGAGCACGATCAGACGGGCGCGTCGTCCCTTCTTCTTGACGGAAGGGGCGGTTTCGTTGGCGGGCATCGCTGTCCTTAGAGGGGCAGGGTGGTCCTGGGAGTGCTGGGAGCAACCATAGGCGCAGGACCGGGTCCGTTGATCCGCCAGGGGTCGAGGTGACGAGGACAGGGCCGAACAGGCGTTTCACAATGTGGTTATCGCGTAAAGGGCGCGTCAAATATTAGGTAAGGTAACGAAGTACCTGTCGATCTTGCCGGACTTGTCGCCCGGAGGAACGTTCCGCCTGGCGACTCGAGGAAAGGGCCGCCCGCTGACCGTCCACACGCTCAATGAGCTCCTGCTGGTCTGCTCGCTCGTGCTGCTCGTCGCCGTCGCGGCGGTACGCATCTCTTCACGCAGCGGCCTCCCCAGCCTGCTCATCTACCTCGGCATAGGCATCGCCATAGGACAGGACGGCATCGGCAACGTCGTCTTCGACAACGCCGAGCTGACCCAGGTCATCGGGTACGCCGCGCTCGTCGTGATCCTCGCCGAGGGCGGTCTGGGCACCAAGTGGAAACAGATCAGGCCGGCCCTGCCGGCCGCGATCGTGCTGTCGCTGGTCGGCGTCGCGATCAGCGTCGGGGTCACGGCCGCCGGAGCGCACTACCTGGTCGGGCTGGACTGGCGGCAGGCGCTGCTGATCGGCGCGGTCGTCTCCTCGACCGATGCCGCGGCCGTCTTCTCGGTCCTGCGCAAGGTGCCGCTGCCCGCCCGGATAACGGGCGTGCTGGAGGCGGAATCCGGCTTCAACGACGCCCCCGTCGTCATCCTGGTCGTCGCCTTCGCGACCGTGGGCCCCGTGGACCCGGGGTACGTCCTCGTCGCCAAGATCGCCCTGGAGCTCGCGATCGGCGTCGCGATCGGCCTGTCGGTGGGCTTCCTGGGGGCGTACGGGCTGCGGCACGTGGCCCTGCCCGCCTCCGGCCTCTACCCGATCGCCGTGATGGCCATCGCCGTGACGGCGTACGCGGCCGGCGCGATGGCGCACGGCTCCGGCTTCCTCGCCGTCTACCTGGCCGCCATGGTCCTCGGGAACGCCAAGCTCCCGCACTGGCCGGCGACCCGGGGCTTCGCGGACGGGCTCGGCTGGATCGCCCAGATCGGCATGTTCGTGCTGCTGGGGCTGCTGGTGACCCCGCACGAGCTCGTGAACGACTTCTGGCCCGCGGTGGTCATCGGGCTGGTGCTGACGATGGTGGCGCGGCCCCTGGAGGTCTTCATCAGCCTGCTGCCGTTCCGGATCCCGTGGCAGGAGCAGGCCCTGATGTCGTGGGCGGGCCTGCGCGGCGCCGTACCCATCATCCTGGCGACCATCCCCATGGTGACCGGGATCGAGGGCAGCGACCGCGTCTTCAACATCGTCTTCGTGCTGGTCGTCGTCTACACCCTGGTCCAGGGGCCGACCCTGCCCTGGCTCGCGCGCAAGCTGCAGCTCGGCGACTCCGACGCGGGCGCCGCCGACCTCGGGATCGAGTCGGCGCCGCTGGAGAAGCTGCGCGGGCACCTGCTGTCGTTCGCCATCCCGGCCGCCTCGCGGATGCACGGCGTCGAGGTGAGCGAGCTGCGGCTGCCGCCGGGGGCTTCGGTGACGCTGGTGGTCCGGGACGCGAAGAGCTTCGTACCGCTGCCGTCGACGGTGCTGCGGCGCGGGGACGAGCTGCTGGTGGTGGCCACGGATCCGGTACGGGACGCGGCGGAGGCCCGGCTGCGGGCGGTGGCGCGCGGCGGCAAGCTGGCGGGATGGCTCGGGACGGGCTCGAACGGAGGGTGAGCCGGAGCGGTGAGCCGGAGCCGTCGCGGGCGCCGGGCCGGGGGCCCGACAGGGGCCGGGACGGGGTCGGGGCCGGGTCGAGCGGGCCGGTGCGCACTTCAACAGAGCGTTAGAGCGTCGTTCTAAATCTGCGTTTTCGCGGTGTGCGGGCCGTTTCACCCCGCTTTCACGCCCCGCGGAATGCGAACTTCCAGTTAATCGCAGGTGAAGGCACACCCTGTCGCCGGAATCACAGGACACGTAAGCGGTCTGCCTGTACGATAAAGGCACACCACATCGAACCAACTCTGCCTGACGCAGAGCTGGCGCGACCGCAAAGCGGCCGTGGCACCCTCCCGCAGTGGGCGCCCAGGTATCACTCGGTTCTGCGCAAGAGGACAGCTCTCGGGGCTCCCACATGTACGGGTGCGGTCGCTCACGAGGCGGCACACCGTCCGCAGACGGGGACGCTCTACCAGGCAGCGGAAAGGCCAGGCCGTGACATCCGCGGTCACGACCGACACGTCCGCCCGCCCCGGTTACGGGCAGCTCCTGCGCACACCCGGCGCCCTCGGCTTCGTTCTCCCGGGATTCGCCGCCCGGCTCCCCTTCGGCATGCTGACCATCAGCATCCTGCTGCTCGTCCGGCACACCACCGGCTCCTACGGCAGCGCCGGCATCGTCGCCGCCGTCACCGGCATCTCGATGGCGCTGTCCGCCCCGGTGATGGGCAAGCTCACCGACCGCCACGGCCAGAGCGCCGTCCTGGTCCCCGTCGTCCTCGCGCACGCCGCCGCCGTCAGCGCCCTCGCGGCGTTCGCCCTGCTCGGCGCCCCCGTCTGGGCGCTGGGGCTGGCCGCGGTCCCCGCCGGAGCGTCCGTCCCGCAGGTCGGTCCGATGGTCCGGGCCCGCTGGGCCGCCCGGCTCGGCGGGGGCACCTCCCAGGCCGAAGGCTCCGGGGGAGGCTCCCCGCTGCTGCCGACGGCCGCCGCGTTCGAGTCCGTCACCGACGAGTTCACCTTCGTCGTCGGCCCGGTGCTGGCGACCGCCCTGTGCACCGGCGTCCACCCGGCCGCCGGTCTGGTCACCGAGGCCGCGCTGACGCTGGCCGGCGGCCTGGTCTTCGCCGCCCGGCGCGCCACCCAGCCCAAGGCGCACGCCGTCGTCGCCGGCGCCGAGAAGCACGCCTCCGCACTGTCCTTCGCCGGCCTGCGCGTCCTGATCGTGGCCTTCCTCGGCATCGGCGCCGTCTTCGGCGGCATGCAGGTGTCGCTGGCCGCCTTCTCCAACGAGATCGGCAACCCGGGCGCCAACGGCCTCCTGTACGGCATCTTCGCGGCCGGCAACATGACCGCGGGCATCGCCTGCGGCGCCATCACCTGGAAGATCGGCCCGCGCCGGCGGCTGCTGCTCGGCTACGCGGGCCTCACCGTGGCCGCCTCGGTCCTGTGGACCGCGCACTCGATGATCCTGCTGGGCGCGCTCGGCCTGGTCGTCGGCCTGTGCATCGCCCCGGCCCTGATCACCGGCTACACGATGGTCGAGTCCCTGATCCCGGCCAGCGCCCGGACCGAGGCCTTCACCTGGCTGACCGGCGCGGTCGCCTTCGGTCAGGCCACCGCCGTGACCGTGGCCGGCCGCCTGACGGACGCGCACGGGTCCACGTACGGCTTCCTGGTGCCCATGGTCGGCACCGTGCTGGCCCTGGCCACCCTGCTCGCGCTGCGGGCGAAGCTGGCCCCGAAGGCCCCGAGCCGGATCATCAACGCGTCGGCCCCGGCGGCACCGGCCGCCCGGGCGAACGAGCGTGGTGTCGGTCACCGCGTACCGGTGACGGTGGACTGATCGGCCGGAATACGTCACCATGGAACGTCGTTAGCACTCATCGAGTCAGAGTGCCAGGAGGAAATTCGTGCCGACCTACCAGTACCAGTGCACCGAGTGCGGCGAGGGCCTTGAGGCCGTGCAGAAGTTCACCGATGACGCACTGACCGAGTGCCCGAACTGCCACGGACGCCTGAAGAAGGTGTTCTCCGCGGTCGGCATCGTCTTCAAGGGATCCGGTTTCTACCGGAACGACAGCCGCGGCGCTTCGTCGAGCAGCACCCCTGCCTCGAAGCCGTCCACGCCTGCCGCCCCGGCAGCCCCCGCCGCTTCGTCGACGTCCTCGTCGTCGAGCAGCAGCTCCACCTCGGCTGCGTGATCGCGGGTCCCTGATCCCGTTCGTTCCTCGTAAGGCCCCGTCGCCCCTTCCGGGCGGCGGGGCCTTGCGCATGCCCGGTTAGGGTGACGGCATGGCTAACGCAGAGATCGGTGTCATCGGCGGTTCGGGCTTCTACTCCTTCCTGGAGGACGTCTCCGAGCTGCGCGTGGACACCCCGTACGGGCCCCCGAGCGACTCCCTCTTCCTCGGCGAACTGGCCGGGCGCCAGGTCGCCTTCCTCCCCCGCCACGGCCGCAGCCACAAGGTCCCGCCCCACAAGATCAACTACCGGGCCAACCTGTGGGCTCTGCGCTCCGTGGGCGTGCGCCAGGTGCTCGGCCCGTGCGCGGTCGGCGGGCTGCGCGCCGAGTACGGTCCGGGCACGCTGCTCGTTCCCGACCAGCTGGTCGACCGTACGAAGTCCCGGGCGCAGACCTACTTCGACGGGGAGCCCCTGCCCGACGGCAGCGTCCCCAACGTCGTGCACACGACGTTCGCCGACCCGTACTGCCCGGTGGGCCGCTCGGTGGCCCTGGCCGCGGCGCGGGGCCGCGCGTGGGAGCCGGTGGACGGCGGCACGATGGTCGTGGTCGAGGGCCCGCGCTTCTCGACCCGCGCGGAGTCGAGGTGGCACGCCGCGATGGGCTGGTCGGTCGTCGGCATGACGGGCCACCCGGAGGCGGTCCTCGCCCGCGAGCTGGGGCTCTGCTACACGTCGATGGCCCTCGTCACCGACCTGGACGCGGGCGCGGAGACCGGCGAGGGCGTGTCCCACACGGAGGTCCTGAAGGTCTTCGGCGAGAACGTGGGCCGCCTGCGCGAGGTCCTCTTCGACGCGGTGGCGGCCCTCCCGCCGACGGAATCCCGCGCCTGCCTGTGCACCCACGCGCACGACGGCTGGGACCTGGGCATCGAGCTCCCCTGAGGGCTGTCACATTCGGGCGGGGCTGTCACATTCGGGCGGGCCGTCCGGTCTCGGCTGGTGAAGGACCACCGAGACCGACCGTCCGATCCAGGAGGCGACCGCCATGTCGCGCATCTCGCTCACCCCGCCCCGCACCCCCCTCATGCGCATCGGCGCCTGGTACTCGCGCCGCCGGTACGGCAAGGTGCTCGACCCCGGCCAGGCGTACGGGCACAACGGGCGCGTGCTGTTCGCGTACGTCCGCCTCGAACAGCGGGCGGCGAGATGGAACGCCCTCGACGCGGGGCTCAAGCACCTGGCGGTGATGGCCGCCGCCGCCCGGATCAACTGCTCGTGGTGCATGGACTTCGGCCACTGGGAGGGCGTGGAGCGCGGGCTGCCGGCATCGAAGATCGCGCAGGTGCCGCGGTGGCGGGAGCGGCGCGAGAGCTTCACGGAACTGGAACTGCTGGTCATGGAGTACGCCGAGGCCATGACCGAGACCGAGCCGGCGGTCACGGACGAGCTGGCCGCGGAGCTGATCGCGCGCCTCGGGGAGGCTGCGTTCGTCGAGCTGACCGCGGTGGTCGCGCTGGAGAACATGCGTTCCCGGGCCAACCGGGCCTTCGGGCTGACCAGCCAGGGGTTCTCGGAGGCCTGTGAGGTCCCGGCGCGGTCGTGAGCCCGTCCGTGAGCCCGCCGTGAGCCGCACAATGGCCAGGTGATCAACGATGACCGGACCATCGTCGCCCTCGACTTCGCGGACCGCGGGGACGCCGAGGCGCTCGTCGCGCGGCTCGGGGACGCCTGCGGGCACTACAAGATCGGGCTGGAGCTCCTCACGGCGGCCGGGCCCGGGCTGGTCGAGGAGCTCGTCGGGCGGGGGCACGAGGTCTTCCTCGACCTGAAGCTCTTCGAGATCCCGCATTCCGTGGCCGGCGCCGTGCGCGCCGCGGGCGCGCTGGGTGCGTCCATGGTGACCGTGCACGCCATGGGCGGTACGGGGATCATGTCCGCGGCGGTGGACGCGGCCCGGGAGTTCCCCGGGCTGCGAGTGCTCGCGCTGACGGTGGTCACGAGCATGACCGGGAGCGACCTCGCCGACATCGGCATCGGCGTCACCCCCGACGAGCAGGTGCTGCGGCTGGCAAGGCTGGCGGCGGGCGCCGGGTGTGACGGGGTCGTCGCCTCGCCGCGCGAGGCGGGCCTGCTGCGGGGCGTACTGGGGCCGCGACCGCTCATCGTGACGCCGGGCGTGACCCTGCCGGGCGCGGACGCGGGCGAGCACGCCTCCCGGTCCGGGACGTTGCAGGCCGCGTTCGCCGCCGGCGCCTCGCACGTGGTGGTCGGGCGTGGGGTGACACGGGCCGCCGACCCGCTGGCCGCGCTGCGACGCGTACGGCCGGGCGGGTAGCGGGCGGCGGCCGCCGGACAGGCGGCGGCAGGCGGCAGACCGGCGGCAGCAGCCAGGCGCAACCGGCAGGCAGACCGGCGGCGGCAGCAGCGCGGCGCAGGCGGCAGGCGGCGGCCCGGCGCAGCCAGCAGACGCAGGCGGTGCGGCGGCAGGCGGCCCGGCTGCAGGCGGCGGCCCGTCGGCAGGCGGCAAGCAGCCGCAGGGCGGCAGGCGGCGGCCCGGCGCAGCCGGCAGGCGGTGCGGAGGCAGGCGGCGGCAGCAGCCCGGCGCAGGCGGTAGGCGGCGCCGGCGGGCTCATTCGCCCGCGACCCGCAGCAGCAGCTTGCCGGTGGTCGCGCGGGCTGCCATCAGCCGGTGGGCGTCGGCTGCCCGGTGGAGGGGGAACTCGGCGGTGACCGGCACCTCGACCTCGCCGTCGACGGCGAAGCGGAACGATTCGGCGGCGAGTGCGCGCAGCGCCTCGGGGTCGTCCTGGGCGAGCGTGAGGATGGAGAACCCGCCGACGGAGAGTCCGCGCGGGTTCAGCTCGGGCTGTCCGATCCGCCAAGGGGCGGCTCCGCCGGCGTTGCCGAATGCGACGAGGCGGCCGAAGCGTGCGAGGGAGTCCAGGCTGCGGCGGAAGGTATCGCCGCCGACGGGGTCGAGGGCGAGGTCGACGCCGCGGCCGCCGGTGGCGCGGCGCACGCCCTCGGTGAACCCGTCGCCGACGAACACCTCGTCGTAGCCGTACTTGAGGGCTTCCTCGGCCTTCTCGGGACGGGAGACGACTCCGTAAACGGCGCCCGCCCCGGCGAGCCGGGCGAGCTGGCCGGCGAGGGTGCCGACGCCGCCCGCCGCGCTCTGGACGAGGACGCTCTCTCCGGCGCGGAGCCTGCCGACGCGGTGCACGAGGGCGTGGGCGGTGGGCAGGACGGTCGGCAGGGTGGCGGCGGTGCGCAGGGCGATGCCGTCGGGGAGGGCGAAGACGGTGGCGGCGGGGGCGACGGCGACTTCGGCGTAGCCGCTGTGCGAGGTGAGGGCGGCGACCTCCTGGCCGGCGCGCAGTCCCTCGACCCCGGGGCCGACGGCCCGGATCCGGCCGGATATCTCCAGGCCGGGCCGGAAGGGCAGGGCGGGGACCCGGTAGCCGTCGGCCCGGGCCAGGACGTCGGCGAAGTTGACTCCGGCGTAGGCGACGTCGACGGTCACCTCGCCGCGGCCGGGCTCGGGCACGGGGACTTCGGCGGTGTGGAGGACCTCGGGTCCGCCGGTCTGCTGGAACTCGATGGCGCGCATGACGGGTACCTCCGGCTAGACTGTTCAATCAAATACGAACACTGCGGCACCCCGAATGTACGACGTTCATCGAACATTGCGCAAGGATGTGGCGGGGCGGGGCGCCGCGGTGCCGTCGGGCCGTGCGGCACGGCGCCGTGGGGCCGTGCCGGGATCCAGGGAGGAACCGCGATGGGACACCGGGCCGAACCCGAGCACACCCACCCCGACGAGGTGCCCCTCCAGGCCGCCCTCGCCGCACTCGCCGACCCGGTGCGGCTGCGGCTCGTACGGGAACTGGCGGGCTCGGCCGACTGGGAGCGCAGCTGCGGCACCTTCGACGTGCCGGTGGGCAAGGCCGCCCTCAGCCACCACTTCGCGGTACTGCGCGCGGCCGGGCTGCTGGAGCAGCGCGACCAGGGGCGGGGGCGGGTCAACCGGCTCCGGCGCGCGGAGTTCGACGCCCGGTTCCCGGGGCTGCTGGACCTGGTCCTGCGCGAGGAGAGCGCCGGGGCCTGACGGCTGCTCACTCGTGTGGGTGGCGGGGATGTCCACAGGCTGGGGATCGTCCACAGGTGCGAGCGGGATCTCGCGGGGCGGCGGATCGTGGGTGGTGTCCGGGCGCTGGCCCCGGGCACCGGAAACTCGACCGGCTGGTGGTGTCCGTCATGTCCAAGACCGTGTGCGTTCCTTCCCCTTCTCCTTGCTCTTCCGCTTCCCCTTCGCCTTCCGCTTCCTCCCCTTCCCCGTGTCCCCCTGCGCGCAGGGTGCCGCCCTTTCCCCCGCTGCGCGTCGGCCGCGGCGCAGACCGCCTGCGCCGCGCCGTACGGCGCCGGCGGCGGGCCGCGTCGGCCGGCCTGGCCGTCCTGGCGGCCGCACTGGCGGTGGTCGGGGGGACGGAGGCGCAGGCCTCGCGGGGTGTCCCGCCTCCGGAGGTGAAGCCGCCACCCGCGGCCGTGCGGTCGGTGTCGGCGCCGGTGCGGATCGCGGACGCGGAGACGGTGCGGCTGCTGCGGCCCGGGGACCGGGTGGACGTGGTCGCGGCGGAGCGGACCGGCCCGCCGCGGGTGGTGGCCGCGGCGGCACGGGTGGTCGAGGTGCCCGGTCCGGGGAAGGGTCCGGGGGACGGCGGGGCACTGGTGGTCCTGTCGGTGCCCCGGGACGTCGCGCGGGCCCTCGTCGGGGCGGGCGCGGTGGCACGGCTGGCGGTGACGTTGTGCTGAATCGGACGGGCGTGCAGTCAAGCCACCACAAGACGGGCACCGATTGGACACGCCGGGCCCGGACTGCCGTAGCTTTCGGAACCGTTGGCTCCAAGTTCGGCGGATTCGAAGAGAGGCTCAGTGGTGAGCGAGCAGAAGAAGGAGAGCGTCCTGGCGGGCTTCAAGGCCTTCCTGATGCGCGGCAACGTGGTCGACCTGGCGGTGGCGGTCGTCATCGGTGCCGCATTCACGAACATCGTGAACTCGGTGGTGAAGGGGATCATCAGCCCGGTGGTGGGCGCCGTCGGCACGAAGAGCCTGGACGGCTACACGTCCTGCCTGAAGGGCCCCTGCGGCATCGACGCGAAGGGGGATGCCATCGGCGTGAACATCCTCTGGGGATCGGTGCTGAACGCGGCACTGACCTTCCTGATCACCGCCGCGGTCGTCTACTTCCTGATGGTGCTGCCGATGGCGAAGTACCTCGCGAGGCTGGAGCAGCGCCGCCGGGCCAGGGAGGGCGTCCAGGAGACGGTGGAGATCACCGAGCTGGCGGTCCTCAAGGAGATCCGGGACGAGCTGGTCGCCCAGCGTGCCCACCAGAACGGTCAGTACGGGCAGCCCGGGCAGTCCGGCCACGCCGGATACGGGAACCAGGGCGGCCAGGGCGGCTACTCCGGTCACCCCGGTTCGGGGTACTAGCAGATCAGATGTGGTGCGGCGGCTTCTCGTCGAGGAAGCGGGCCAGGTCGCCGGCGCTTCCGCCGGCGGGCGGCCGCTCGCCCCACCCGCGGTCGGTGTCGTCCGAGGACTGCTGGTCGAGCGGGTCGTCGAAGACGAGCCGGGGCCTGGGCTTCGCCGCAGGCGTGGCCTCGGGCCGGGAGCCGGGCTGCGGGGAGTGCGGGTCGGAGGCGGGGGCGCTGCTCATGCCTCCAGGGTACGGCCGCCCCCGGCCCCGCCCGGGGCCGGCCGGGGCCGGCCGGGGGCCTCGGCCGCCCTTGCCGGCGTAGAACCACCGGCACACGGCCAGGGGAATCCCCGGAAGCCGCCCCGGGTCGCGGTCCCGGTCAGGGAGGTCCGCGGCCCCGCCGGCGGCGCGCCTCGCCCGCCGGCCGGCGTGCGACTGCTGTGCTGGCGGTATGACCTATGTACCGATGACCTCCCGCAGCCGGGACGAGGGCCACCGGACCTCGACACCCCTGGAGCTGTTCTTCGACCTCTGCTTCGTCGTGGCGGTGGCGCAGGCCGGCCGGCAGTTGGTCCACGCGCTCGCCGAGGGCCATGCCGGTGCCGGCATCACCGGCTACCTGTTCGTGTTCTTCGGCGTGTGGTGGGCGTGGATGAACTTCACCTGGTTCGCCTCCGCCTACGACGTCGACGACGTGCCGTACCGGATCGCGACCCTGGTGCAGATCGCCGGTGTGCTCATCTACTCGGCCGGGATCCCGCGCGCCTTCAACGACAACGACTGGACCATCGCCGTCCTCGGCTACGTGGTGATGCGGCTCGCGCTCACGGTGCAGTGGCTGCGCGCCGCCGCCGGGGAGCGGGGTCCGGCCCGGCGCTGTGCGCTCACGTACGCTGCGGGACTGCTGGTGTGCCAGGCCGGCTGGGTGGCGCTCCTCGCCGCCCCCGAGCACGCCCGCAGATGGCTGTTCCTGGCGCTGGTCGTCGCGGAGCTGCTGGTCCCGATACTCGCCGAGCGCAGCTACCAGACGCAGTGGCATCCGCACCACATCGCCGAGCGGTACGGGCTGTTCACCATCATCGTGCTCGGCGAGAGCATCGCCGCCAGCACGGTCGCGGTCCAGTCGGCGATCGACGAGCACGAGGCGCTGGGCGAGCTGCTGCCGATCGCCGCGGGCGGCCTGCTGCTGGTCTTCGCGGCGTGGTGGATCTACTTCGCGGTTCCCGCGCACGACCGGCTGCAGAGCAACCGGGAGGCCATCCCGTGGGGGTACGGGCACTTCGTGATCTTCGCGTCGGCCGCGGCCATCGGGGCCGGCATCGAGGTGGCGATCGAGCAGGCGGTCGGCAAGGCCCACGTCTCGACGCTCTCCGCCAACCTCTCGGTGACCGTGCCGGCGGCGCTGTTCCTGGCCTTCGTGTGGCTGCTGCACTCCCGCCACTTCAAGCACGGCACGGCCCAGCAACTGGTGCTGCCGCTGTCCGCGCTGGCGATCCTCGCCTGTGCCTGGACCGGCGCGCATGCGGTGCTGTGGGCCGGGCTGGTCGCCGCGGCCAGCGTCGCGGTGGGCGTGACCTTGGTGCACCGGGAGCGTTCTGGTGCGTGAGGACGGCGGGCGGCGACGGCCGAGGCGGCCACGGAGAGCGCGCCGGCGACAGGAGAAGAGACGATGAAGGTCCCGGTACAGCGGTACGCGGACACGGGCTCGGCGGTGGCGGAGTACGGGGAGCTCGCCGACCCGGCGTTCTGGCAGCAGCCCCCGCCCGCGCGGCTGGCGGCATTCGCCCGGCTGCGGGCACTGGACTCCCCGGTCTACGTGCCCGAGGGGAAGGGCCGTGGGCACTGGGCCCTCGTACGCCACGCGGACGTGCAGGAGGCGAGCCGGCTCCCCAAGGTGTTCGCCAGCGCTCCCGGGGTGACCACGCCCGAGCCGGCCCGGTGGGTGCGGGCGCTGTTCGGGGACTCGATGGTGAACCTGGACGGCGCGGACCACGCACAGCTGCGCAAGATCGTGCAGCGGGCGTTCACGCCGCGGCTGCTGGCGGCGGCCGAGGAGGACATCCACGCGGTGGCCGCCCGGATCGTGGACGACGTACTGGCGGACGGACCCGACGAGTTCGTCTCGGCCGTGGCCTCCCGGCTGCCCCTCGAAGTCATCTGCAACATGATGGGCATTCCGGAGCGCCACCGCGCCGAGATCGCCGACCGGGTCAACCACGCTTCGGAGAACATCGGCGTCGAACGGGGCCTGGCCTCACGGCTGCGGGTGCCCGGCCGCGGGCTGCGGGCCCTCGCCAGGATGCAGCGGATGGTCGCCGGGATCGGGCGGGAACGGCGCAAGAACCCGACCGGCGACCTGATCTCGGCCCTGGTCTGCGCGGACGTGGACGGCCAGGCACTGAACGCCCGCCAGCTCGGAGCGTTCTTCTCGCTGCTGATGGTGGCCGGGGTGGAGACCACCCGCAACGCGATCACCCACGGGCTGACCCTGCTGACCGACCACCCCGCACAACGGGACCTGCTGCTCGGCGACTTCGAGACCCACGCGGACGGCACGGTCGACGAGATGATCCGCCACTCGACGCCGATCATCCAGTTCCGCCGGACGGTGGCCGCCGAACACACCCTGGGCGGGCACCTGTTCCGGCCCGGCGACAAGGTGGTGCTGTACTACGCCTCCGCCAACCGTGACGAGGCGGTCTTCCCCGACCCGGACGCGTTCGACATCACCCGCTCGCCCAATCCGCACCTGGGCTTCGGCGGCGGCGGCCCGCACTTCTGCCTGGGCGCCCACCTGGCCCGGGTGGAGATGAAGGCCCTGTTCCGGGAGCTGCTGACCCGGCCGGTCGGGCTGCGGGCGGTGGGGCTGCCGGACCTGGCGGGTTCGAACTTCGACAACCGGGTCCGCTCGCTGCGCTTCGCCTTCGAGCGCCCGTAGCGCGCGAGGCCGGCCCGGGGGACCGGCCGCCGGGCAGGCTGGGAGCCCGGCGGCCGGAGCACGGGCGCGCTCCCGCGGGGCGGCCCTACTGCTGGAGGCGCCGGACCGCGAGGACGCAGTGCGCGCTGCCCGTGAGCACGGCCTCGTCCCCGGCGAACTCCTGGAGGGTCTTCGGCTCGACCGGCTTGCCCGGGACGGCCTCGGGCCAGGCGCGCGTGGCGAACAGGAAATAGGCCTGGCCGCTCTCGTTCGCCGCGGCGACCCACTCGTCGGGGGCGGTGCAGGTCGCGTTCAGCCCCGGCAGGGTCAGACCGACCTGGTTGTCCGCCAGCACGATCTGCACCGGGAAGGCAGCCGGGTTTCGGGTGCCGTCCATGACCACGTCACCGATGGGCAGGCCGATCTCCTCCAGCAGCCCGCGGGCGGCCTGCTCGCCCGCCTCCCGCCCTTGCGGTCCGTCACCGAGGGTGTAGGCGAGCAGGTACGGGATGTCGTGGCCGTCGGAGGGGTCACCGATCCAGGCGAGCACCGAAAGGGTGCCGAGGAGGGACCGGTCGATTTCGGCTTGAGTTGAAGTCATGCGCCGCACCCTAGTGCTCTCCCGCCCGAGCGTTTCACGGGCTTTCACCCGGGCGGGCTAGACCGCCCAGAATCCCTCTCCGGAATTCGCCTGCATGTTCGCGTCCTGATACTGGAGGCGCACGATGCGCGCCTTTTCGGGGATTTCGAACACCACCCAGCCCTCGGCCCGCTCACCGACTTCGAGGGAATCGAAGACGAGCGGTTTGCCGGTGGTCAGTTCACCGGTCGGCACCACCGGGAAACGAGTTCCCGCGCTGTCGTACGCCCACATGTGCCCGAGGGCCCCGTACGAGGCCCCGCCGACGTTGACGAACGACATCGAGGCGGCCACCCAGCGCTTGCCCGCGGGCGGGGCGTAGTTCTTCTCGACGCTGACCCCGGGGTCGACGTAGGCGTTGAGCACGGCCTGGAGGTGCCGGCCCACCTGGCGGCCGCGCACCCGTACGGCGTCGCCCACGTGGGCATCCTTCGAGGCGGCCTGGGCCGCCCCCGGGGCCGGGTCCTCCCCGGCCCCCGGCGCACCGTCGTCCACCGGGACGGCCGGCGCCGCGGCGGGGGCGAGCGCGGCCCCCTCGGGGGCGCCGGAGCAGGCCGTGGCACCGAGCAGCAGGAGGGGCAGGAGGGCAGCGGCGAGGACGGAAGCGGACTGGCGCATGCGCGATCCCTTCGGGGACCTTCGGAGACGTATTCCGGCCAGTCTCACGCGCCCGAGCGGGCAATTGCACACACCGACACGAGTGTGCGGAAGGAGTTGCCCGCCATCTGCCAGCACAATGCGTTTCGGCGCTTTTGCGCCGACCCACCCCCCATGGAGGATTCATGCGAGTTTCCACCCGCCGCGCTGCCGTGACGGTGCTTTCCGCGCTGGCCGCGGCCAGCGCGTTCACCGCGCCCGCCGACGCCCGTTCCCACGGCGATGAGATTTCCGTACAGGAATTCGGGCACATCTCCGCGGACGGCCACGTCACCCTTTTCGGGACCTACTCGTGCGCGCCCTCGTCACCCCGTGGAGTGCAGGTCCAGGTCACGCTCACCCAGGACGGGACCCGGCTGGGCTTCGGCGGCGGGGAGGCCGTCTGCGACGGCGGGCAGCACGACTGGTCGGCGAGCGCCTCGCTGCGCCTGACGCCCGGCGTGCACCAGGGTGCGGCCGGTGCGCAGGCCCGTCTCCAGTCGGCGAGCCTGGGCTCCCCGATGACCCTGCGGGTGTCGTACCTGGCCGAGGCGGAGCGGGACGTCGTGCTGGAGGAGAAGCAGCGCTGAGCCGCCCGCCCGGGCCGGCGGCCGCCGCTACCGGCAGGCGGGGGCAGCGCCGGTCATCGACATGAAGGCGACCGTCCGGCAGGCGGGGTCGGGGTGCGGGTCTCCGGTCGCCCGGTTCACGGCCGTCGGCACGCCGACGGCCAGCAGGAGAAGCGCGAGCAGAGCGGTCGTGGCGCCCTTGCCCGGCCGCTTGTTCAGCCGGTGCACGGCGGGATCCGTTCGGATGAGGTGGTCCTGGTGGTCCTTTCCATGGACCGCATCATCATCCCGGCCCCCGCAGGCCACAACTCGGAGCGACCATCCGGTCACCCGACCGGTCACCCGACCGGTCACACCGGCCGGTCACACCAGCCGGTCGCCGGTGCTCCGCACGCTTCCCGCGACGTCGAACTCGCACCACACGGCCTTGCCGTCGCCCCGGGACTCCACTCCCCAGTGCGTCGCCAGCGCATCGACGAGCAGCAGCCCGCGCCCGGTGGTGGCGGCCTCCCCCGGGGTGCGCCGGCGCGGCCAGACGCTGGAACGGTCCTTCACCCACAGCCGGATCCGCCGGACCGGCTCCGGCAGCACCTCCATGGTCAGCACCGCCCCGCCGTCCGTGTGCAGCAGGGCGTTGACCAGCAGTTCCCCGGCGGCCAGTTCCACGTCGTCGGCGAGGTCCGGCACGCCCCAGTCGCGCAAGGCCTGGCGCAGGGCGTACCGGGCCTCCGAGAGGCCCTCCGGGTCCGCCTGGTGGATGTACTGGTGGATCCTCGGCGCCCGGTGGGTGCCCGGGTCCGGGGCGCGGCGCAGCACCAGCAGCGCCACGTCGTCGCCCGAGCCCCAGCGCTCCCAGAGCCGGTCCGAGAGGTGGTCGGCGAGCGCCCCGGCCTCCTGGGGACCGCTGCGCACGGCGTGGGCGAGGGCCTCCATGCCCTGGGTGATGGCGGTGCCGGGCTCCTCCACCAGGCCGTCGGTGCACAGCACCAGCGTCTCCCCGGGGACCAGGTCGAGCCGGGTCTCCGGGAAGTCCTCCTGCTCGAACACCGAGGCCAGTCCGAGCGGCAGTCCACCGCGCACGTTGGGCCAGCCGGTACGTCCGTCCGTGTGCCGGATCAGCGGCCCGAGATGGCCCGCGCGGACCGCGCGTACGCCGCCTGTCTCCAGGTCCACCTGTGCGTACATGCAGGTCGCGAAGCGTTCGGTGTCCAGTTCGGCGAGGAAGCGCGAGGCCCGGGCCAGCACGGTGGACGGCGCATGCCCCTCCCCCGCGTACGCCCTCAGCGCGATGCGCAGCTGGCCCATGACCGCCGCCGCGTGCGTGTCGTGGCCCTGTACGTCGCCGACGACGATGCCGACCCGGTCGCGGGGCAGCGCGATCACGTCGTACCAGTCCCCGCCGACCTCCCGGCCGCTCCACGCCGAGTGGTAGCGCACCGCGATCTCCCCGCCGCTGATCTCCGGGATCCGGCGCGGCAGCATCGAGGCCTGGAGGCTGGTGGCGAACTCCCGCTCCTGGTCGAACAGGAGCGCCCGCTGCAGGGACTGCGCCACGATGCCGGCCAGGCCCAGGCACAGGTTGCGCTCCTCCGGGCTGAACTCGGTGCGCCGCCGGTAGAACAGGACGAGGCCGCCGATGGCCTTGGCCTGCGCGATCAGCGGCAGATAGGCGGCGGCGTCGAAGCGGATCCGGTTGAGGTAGTCCGCGAGCAGCGGGAACTCTCCGGCCAGATCGGTCAGGGAGGTGACGAAGCGCGCCTTGCGGGTGAGCACCGCCTGCGAGAGCGGCAGCGAGCCGTCCAGCCGGGTGAACCGCCGCTCGCTGAGGATCTCCAGCGACTCCCCGCTCAACGCGATGATCTTGATGGTGCCGTTCTCCACCAGTCCCAGGGCGAGCCCGTCCGCACCGAGCCGCTCCAGTGCGCCCGCGCCGGTCAGCGTGGCCGTGACGTCGTCGACCGTCACCGCCCGCGACAGGGCCTCCGTCGTGCGCTGCACGATCGTGGCCTGCTGGGCCCGCGCCGACTCCAGCTTCCGCAGGATGGTGGCGTGCGCGAGCTCGGCCGTCGCGTCCCGCACGATCCCGACGATGCGCACGGCCTGCCCGTCGGCGTCCCGCAGGATCCTGCCCTGCGTGTGCGTCCACTGGTCGACGCCGTCGCGCCGCTGCACCGTGAAGTACGAGCCGTACGTCTCCGCGCCCCCTTCCAGCGCGGCCGAGGTGGACTCCGCCAGCCGGACGCCGTCGTCGGCCGGGATGCGCAGCCCCAGCCCTTCCGGGGTGCCGTCGAACTCCTCCCGTTCGAGGTCGAAGACCACGAGCCCGGACTCGTCCAGCGTCAGCGTCCCGGCGGACAGGTCCCACTCGAAGCTGCCCATGCCGTTCAGCGCGAGCCGGTCCGCGGGCCCGGTGACCGGGTCCCGGCGGCCCTGCTCGGATCTGTCGCGCTCCGCCGCTGCCAACAGACACACCACCTAACGGCCGGGCCAGCACGGCTGGGAGATCAACCGCTCCCACTCCTCGTCAGGATGCCCCGGAAGGGTGCGCCCGGCCTCCTGCCAGCGCCTGACGAGGGAGAGGTAGATCGTCGGCTGGTCCGGAGCCCCGTACCCGGGAGGGGCGTACGGGGAGGAGGTCCGGGCCGTGGCGAACCCGGCCCCGGCGGGCCTGGCCGCCGGGGCGGGCTGCTCGGTCCGGCTCGCGGGAATGCGCACCCAGCCACGGCCGCCCTGTGCTCGCTGCTCCGCACTCATCGCGGACCCCTCTCGACCTCACCGCAGAGACGTCTTCGGATGCCCGGCACCGGCCCGGTCGAGCCGCACGGTCCCGGTGGAGCCCGCCGGCCTGTCCCGGGCGCCGAGGCGCTTTCGTACTCCTCTGACCAGTCTCCCCGCCGTGAACCCCGCACCGTGCACGAATCGCATGGAAGGGCCGAATGAGGGAGCCGTCAGCAGCCCCGCGAAGAACAGTCCGGGCCAGGACGACTCGAAAACGGCGCTCAGCTCGGGCGTGCCGCCGTCCCCGACCGTGTCGAGGGCGGCCCTCAGCCGGGCGTCGAGCAGCTCCAGCCGGTCCAGGTGCGGGGTGAACCCGGTAGCCGCGACGACGTGCGCGACGTCCAGTACGACGGACTCCCCGGCCGCGGTGGTCAGCCCGAGCCGGGTCCGCTCGCCCACCGGCACCGCCCGGTGCAGCCGGTGCCCCAGCAGGACCGGGACGCTCCGCTCGAAGCGTTCCCGCAGCCACCAGGCCCCGGCCGGCCCGAGCGCGGTCGCCGCGATCCGCTCCCGGGTCGGTGCGGGCAGCCGGCGCACCGCCCAGGGCAGCTCCGACCACACCCAGCTGCGCCAGCCGGTGCCGAGGCCGCTGTGCGGATCGCGCAGGGCGCGCAGTGCCGGGCGCTCCAGCGGCTGCGGCACGGTGTTCCAGTTCAGCCGAGACCGGCGGGCGACGAGACAGGGCCGGGCCCCGTTCTCGGCCAGCAGGGCGGCGGTCTCCAGGGCCGCCTGCCCGGCCCCGATCACGGCGACTTCCCGGCCGGCGAACCGGGCGAGGTCGCGGTGGCCGCTGCTGTGCGAGCAGTGCCCGGGCGGCAGGTCCCGCAGCACCTTGGGCAGGTGGACGAACGGCATCACCCCGACGGCGAGCGCGACCGTCCGGGCGAGCAGCGGCGGCCCCTCGGCGGTGCGGACCAGGAAGCCGTCGCCCTGCGGGGTGACCTCGGTGACCGTCACCTCCTCCACCTCGGGCACGGCCCGCCGCGCGAACCACATGCCGTACGAGCTGAACGTGCCGATCGGGAGCGGGCTGCCGTGCTCGGCGGCCAGCCCCCGGGTGGCGCAGTACGCCGCGAGGGTGTGCCGGCCGCCGGGCGCGGACAGGTTGGAGGACCACGGCTCCGACTTCAGGTACATGCCGTCGGGCATGTGGTCCCGCCACGAGGCCATGGGCCGCCCGAGCACCCTCACCCCGAGTCCGGCCGCCGCCGCATGCGCGGCGATCGACAGCCCGTACGGCCCGGCGCCGACCACGACGAGATCGTCCATCCGCGTCACTGCTGTCCCTCCAGTCTCGTGGACCCCCTGTCTGTGCTGCTTCCGCCCGCCCGGGGATTTCCGGGCGGGCGCTACACGGCGGGCGTCATCTGGTCACCAGTTCGTCCGGTTCGGCAGGGGCCGCCGGCGGGGTCAGGTCGCGGGCTCGCTGGCGCGGGGCACGGACCACGGCGCGAGCCGTGCGCCGGCCGTGCGCCGGGACACCGCGCAGGACGCGCACGCCCTTGCCCGCCCCGCGGCCGAGGAACGCGGCGAGCATCGCGAGGAACGGCAGCGGGTCGTCGGCGGCGAACCAGGCCGCCTCCGTCCGTCCGCGCTCCGCCCGCGGCACCACCCGCACCGGACCGCGCCGGTCGCCCCCGGCACGGTCGGCAACGGGACGTCCGGCCACGGCACGGTCGGCCACGGCCCCTGCGCCGTCGGGCCGCGCCGGAGCGGGTACGGAATCGGCACGCCGTACGGCCGGGCCCGCGGCCCCCGGCGCGGGGACCGCGGAGGCCGAGGAGGCGGCGGAGGCCGCAGGGGTCGCGGAAGTCGCGGAAGTCGTGGGAGTCGTGGGAGTCACGGGCGGGGTGCCGGTCCCGGACCGCCAGGGCAGTTGCCGGCCCCGGACCGCCGCCAGCAGCGCGTAGTTCTCCGCGACGAACACCCGCCCCGGGCCGCCCGAGGGCTCCGGGACCCGCTGCCCCGTCAGATCCAGGTACATCGCCTGGACCACGTCCAGCCCGCCCGCGTCCGTGAACAGCCGGAACTGCGCGCCCGGACGCGGGTTGAAGTCGACCAGCCGGAAGCAGCCGCTCTCGTCCCGGCGGAAGTCCAGGTCCAGGATCCCCTGGTAGCCCAGCCGTTCGGCGATCCGCAGCCCCGCCTCCTCCACCGCCGGATCCGGCAGCCAGCGCCCCACCGCCGTCAGGCCCGTGCGCACCGGCCACGACAGCTCCTTGCGGCCCGACCCCACGAGCAGCGGGTGCCCGTCCCGGGCGAAGGCCCCGTGGAAGAACCAGTCGGTGTCGGTCCCGGCCGGCAGGAACCGCTGGAGCAGCAGCCGGCTGCCCGCCTCCGCCGTGCGCTCGTACATCCGGCGCGCCTCGGCGGCGGTGTGCAGGAGCGTGGTGCTGCGCAGCCCGCCGCCCGACGGCAGCAGCCAGGGCCGGCTCCACTTGGCCACCACGGGCAGGCCGAGCCGCCAGGCGGCCTCGGCCGCCTCGGCCCCGCTCGCCGGGATCACGGTCTCCGGGTGCGGGATCTCCCAGCGCGCGCACAGCCGCGACAGCTCCGCCTTGTCCGCCACCCGGGCGGGCAGCCCGTCGGGCTGGTGGGGGATCCGGAACCGCCCCCGGAGCATCGGCGCGATCCGCGCGACGGCGATGGCGCTCAGATCGTCCATCGCCACGAGCACCGCCGGCCTGCCGATCCGCTCCGACACCGCGACGAGGCATTCCAGCAGCGTTTCCGGGGCTTCGGGGTCCAGTCCTCCGGGCGGACCGGGATGCGCGGCGTGCAGGTAGCGCGAGCGCCCCATGGGACCTCCCCCGGCCTCGACGACGGCATGGACCTCCACGCCCCTGCGCCCGAGCGATCTGACGGCACCGAGGGTTCCGTGGTGGAACGGATTCCGATCGAGTCTGAGCACTACAGCGGGCACATGGCTGACGAACGCGTGCATGGGAACGGTGTCTTTCACCTAGTCGGACCAAGCGGGGAGGATACGCAGCTGCGAATGGCCTAGGCAGTAGTCACCGGACAGGCCATTCGTCAGATGTGATGCCTAACGTCTTTGACAAGCAGACCGATTCAGGAAAGTTCGGGAGACGCCATGCCCAGACCACACCGCCGACTGGCGAGCACCTGCATCGGTACGGTGACGGCCGGACTGCTGGCCACCGGGGCCGCGCTCGCGGCGCCCGAGCGGGAGCAGCCCAAGGGCTCCGACGTCGCCATGGGCGCGTTCCTCGACTCCGGTCCGCCGGGAGTCGCCCGGATCCCGCAGCTCTCGCGCTGGCTGGGCGGCAAGGAGATCCGGGTCGGGCACACCTATCTGCCCGGGGACCGGTGGGCCCGCATCGAGGCCCCCGACTTCCTGGAGGCCTGGGCCCAGTGGCGCCGGGCCAAGGCGAACCGGCTCTTCGTCCTCAACGTGCCCATGCAGCAGCACAACGAGGACCACGTCCCGGACCGCCAGGTGGCGCAGCTGATCCGGGCGGGCGCGGAGGGCGAGTTCGACCACCACTTCCAGCGGCTCGCCGAGAAGCTGGTGGACCTGGGGCTTCCCGACACGGTGATCGTGCTCGGGTGGGAGATGAACGGCGCCACGTACACCCACCGCTGCGCGCCGGACCCGCAGGGCTGGAAGGAGTACTGGCGACGCATCGTCAACACGATGCGCTCGGTGCCCGGTCAGGACTTCAAGTTCGATTTCGCCCCCAACCGCGGGTCCGACGCGATCGGCTGGACCAAGTGCTACCCGGGCGACGACGTCGTCGACATCATCGGCATGGATTCGTACGACCAGGCTCCCGGCCGGACCTTCGACGAGATGGTCAGCCAGCCGTACGGGCTCCAGCAGCACGTCGATTTCGCGAAAGCGCACGGCAAAGAGATCTCGTACCCGGAGTGGGGGCTGTTCCGGCACGGGGACAACCCGGAGTACGTGCAGCGCATGCTGAAGTGGATCGGGCAGCACAAGCCGCTCTACCACACCATCACCGACTACTGTCCGCACGGCGTGTGGCAGTGCAAGCAGAACCCGCGGTCCGCGAAGGCGTTCCGTGCCGCGCTCGCCCCCGAGCGGCCGGGCCCGGTGATCCCGACCCCCGTGGTGCCCACTCCGGTCATCCCCACGCCGGTGGTCCCGACCCCGGTCGTCCCGACGCCGGTCGTGCCGACGCCGGTCGTACCGACCCCGCACGTCCCGACACCCGAGATCCCCGTGCCCACCCCGGCGGTCCCGGCGCCGGACGTCCCGGTGGTCCCGACCCCGACCCCGGCTCCGAGCACGAGCCCCGTCCCAGGGGTGCCCGACCCGGCCCCGGAGCCCGTGCCCGTGCCCTCGCCGGCCGTGCCCTCGCCCGAGGTCCCGGCACCCGATCCCGTCCCGGTCACCCCGGAGCCGGTCGAGCCGAGCCCGCAGGTCCCGGCGCCGGAGAGCCCCTCCCCCGAGCCGGTTCCCGAGCCCGTGCCCTCGCCGGCGCTCCCCTCGCCCCAGACCCCGGCGAGCCCGAGCCCGGACCCCGTCCCGGTCCCGGTGCCGAGCCCGGCGGTCCCGAGCCCGGTGGTGCCGAGCCCGGCGGTCCCGACGCCGGAACCCGTCGAACCGCCCGCCAACAGCACGGAGTGGTGCGTGCCGATCAACTTCGGGGAGTGGCTCTCCAAGCTGGTCGGCAAGCAGTCGGTCTGCGTCAAGATCGACTGGGGCAAGGACTCCGGCTTCTGGCCCTGGTAGAGCCGTCATCGGACGCGCAGCTCATTGAGCCGAGCCCGCCAGTCCCGGGCGGCCGGCAGGGCCTCGCGCAGCGCGTCCACCGCCCGCTCGCGCCCCGCCACCTGCGATTCGTGCAGGCGGAGCAGGGGCGCGAGCGCCGTCCTGGCCAGCAGGAACCGCTGGTTGACGACGGTCTCGGGCCGCCAGTGGTTCTTGTACGGCTCGTTGCCGCGCAGGAAGCTCACCACCGGGCGGCCCTCCGCCAGTGCGCGGCCCGCCTCGTAGCGCAGCAGCAGCGTCGCCACGTCCACCTTCCGGTTCCGCAGGTCCGGGTCGGCGCCGTACAGGTAGCCGCCGCTCAACGCCCCTGACAGCAGGGTGACGTTGGAGGCCACCACCTTGCCGTCCAGCCGGAACTCGGTCAGCCGGCCCTCGCCGGCCCTCACCATCCGCCGGGTGGCCCGGGTCAGGTGCTCGGCGAAGCGGGGCCTGAGGTGCTCGGGGGTCACCCCGCGGCCGCGCCACTGCTTCTCGTGCAGCCGCAGCAGCGTCCGCACGGCGCGCGGCACCTCCTGCTCGGTGACCTCGCGCTCCTCGATGCCGGCCGCGTCGGTCTTGCGCAGCTTGGCCCGGACCCGCTGGGCGCCGGAGGCCGGCATCCGCTTGACCAGCTCGTCGAACGGCAGGGCGGGCAGCTCCATGCAGGTCGAGTCGGTGAGCGTGCTGCGGGTCCCGGGCCACTGCCCGTACAGCGCCTCGGCGGCGGCCCCCGGCCGCACCTCGCGCAGGTCGACGACGGCGCCGCGGGCCGCCCGGTGCAGGCCGTGGGCCAGCGCGGGGACGACCTGGTCGGCGTACTCCGCGTCCACCAGCACGTCGAAGTAGTCGGTGATGCCGCCGCCGAGGGGCACCAGCAGCGGCAGCGGCCGGTGGACGAGCATCAGCGCGCACGCGCCGACGAGTTCCCCGCCGCGCCGTACGAGCACGGTGCGCAGCCGCCCGTCCCGGCCGTACGAGAGCCACCAGGAGTGCAGCCAGGCGTGGCTCTGGAAGGGGGTGGCGGTGGGACAGGCCCGCACGAGCCGGCTCCACGGCTCTTCGAGCGCGGCGAACTGCCGGGGGTCGCGGCACAGCGTCACCGACAGGGCCCCGGTGGAGCCCGTGGTCATCGCACGGACTCCTTCTCCTTGGTCTCGGTGTGCTCACCCTGCGCGGGCAGGGAGGCGTACTCCTCGACGACGGGCTGCTGCGGCCCGGACCGCCGGCCCCGGCCGGGCCGGGCCAGCAGCCACAGCCCGCCGAGCAGCCCGCCGGCGCACAGCCCGACGGCCCCGCTGATGGCCGCGGACGGCGAGGCGGGCTCGCTCGGCGCGACGGCCTGGCTGAACAGCAGCAGCTGCACGCCGGTGTTCTTCGCGGCCTGGTTGCTGCTCAGCGAGAGCGCGTCGGCGACGGCGTTGGCGATGTCCGCGGCCTCGTTCGGGCTCTTGGAGGTGCCGGTGACGGCGATCATCGGTGACTCGGGGGAGGTCTCGGCGCGCACCTGCGTACGGAGCCGGCGGGCGTCGACGCCCGCGCGGGGCTGGGCGTAGGCGAGGGTGGAGCTGCTGGTGGCGATGCGGGCGTACGCCTGGGCGAAGCCGAGGGCGGTGGCCGGCTCGGTGGTGTCGTCCGGGACGGCGACGACGTAGCTGGTGGCGGCGTACTCGGGTGCCTTGAGCACGCCGTACGCCCCGCCCGCGGCCAGCCCCAGCACGGCGGCGGCGGGCAACGGCCACCACGCGGGCGGCGGCAGCAGCCGCACCCTGCGGCGACGGCGGTCGGTCTTCTTCTGATCGGCGGTGTCAGCCATGTGCCTGTCTCTTTCCTGGTGGAGGGGGTTGGTACGGGTCCCGCTCGGGGACCCCTGCGGGAGCCGGGTCACCCGGCCCCCGACCGGGCCGAATCGCCCGCTTGCGCCGGAGCCGGTGGAACCGGGGCCGCGGCCGCGGCGGCGGCGCCGCCCCGGGTGTCCGGCCCACGGCCGGGCGCCGGGCTCACCACGGCGGGTTCCGGGCCGGGGCCCGGCAGTTCGAGCCCCACCGGGGGCAGGTCCGGGTCGGGCCCCGGCGGCGCGGGGTCCGTGGCGGGGGCGACGCCCCGGACCACCGGCGCGGCCGGGGCCCCGGCGCTCCCGGACGCGGCCGGCCCGGCCTCCGGAGCCGGCTCCGCCCCGGAGCCCCTCCCGGGGGCACCCGCCGGAGACGGCGGCACGGCTTCCGGGACTTCGCCGCGGGAGGACAGGGTCACCGTCGGGGCGGGCGTGAAACCCCGGACGCCCTGCCCGGCGCGGACGCCCTGCCCGGCCCGGGCGGCCGCGCGGTCGCGGGGGCGCTGCGCGAGGGCCAGGCCGTAGACGGCGAGGAGCCGGTCCGCACTGCCGGCGATGTCGTAGCGGCGGACCACCGGGGGCGGCGGCAGCCGGCGCGCGCCCGCCTCCATGTGCCCGCGCAGGGCGGCGACCAGCTCCTCCGTCCCGGTCCCGATCCGCCGCGCCCCCGGCGCCTGTGCGGCCGGGAGGTCGTCGACCGCCGGACAGGTGACGTGCAGGACGGGCAGCCCCGCGGCCAGCGCCTCCACCACCGCCAGCCCGAACGCCTCCTCCCGCGACGGCGACACGAACACGTCCATCGCGGCCAGCAGGGCCGGAATCCCCGGGGTCCGCGCGTCGGCGCCGTCGTCCAGCGGGTCGCGCTCGCCCAGCAGGTGGATCCGGCCCTGTGCACCCAGTTCCGCGGCGAGCCGCCGCAGCGCCGCCCGCTCCGGGCCGTCCCCGGCCAGCATCAGGTGCGCTCCGGGCAGCGCCGCCACCGCCCGGACCAGCGAGTCGAACCGCTTGCCCGGCACCAGCCGCCCGACGCCGCCGACCACGAAAGCCCGTTCCGGCAGCCCGGTGCGGGCCCGGGTGGCCCGGCGCACCCCCTCGTCGAAGCGGAAGCGCACGGCTTCGATGCCGTTCGGTACGACGTGCACGCGCGCGGCCGGCACACCCCACTCCGCCAGGCGCGCCGCCACGGTGTCGGACACCGCCACGGTCGCCGCGCCCAGCCGTTCGGTGGCCAGGTACAGGCTCCGGACCCCGCGCGTCAGCGGCCGGCCCTCGATCTCGCGCTCGCCGAGGGAGTGTTCGGTGGCCACGGTCGCCCGGACCCCCGCGAGCCGGGCCGCGAGCCGCCCGTACACGCAGGCCCGGTACAGGTGGGTGTGCACGAGGTCGTACTGCTCGCGCCGCATGAACCGCACCAGCCTCGGCAGGGCCCCCAGGTCCCGGTTGCCCTGCATCCCCAGGTGCACGACGCGGACCCCGTCGGCCCGCAGCCCCTCGGCCACCGGCCCGGGGTTGGTCAGCGTGAGCACGTCACAGCGCATCGGCAGGTGCCGCAGCAGCAGCCGCAGCTGCTGCTCGGCGCCGCCGACGCCGAGCCCGGTGATGACGTGCAGAGCCCGTACGGACTTCACCGCTGCACCGCCCGGCGCAGCTCCTGCACCCGGTGCCGCAGCTGCTTGATCCGCAGCCGCCCGGCCCCGTCCGCCTGGCTGACATGGGTGCGCGGCAGGGCGTGCAGGCCGGCCAGCCTGCCGGGGTCGATGGCGCAGGCGTACCCGTACCCGGCGGCCCGCGTCGCGTCGACGACCCGCGCGTCGAGGTGCCCGTACGGGTAGCAGAACCCCTCGGGCAGGGACCCGGTCAGCTCCCGGATCAGCTCGCGGCTGCCGCGCAGCTCCTGCTGGAGGACGTCGTCGGCGGTCGCGGTGAGGTCCTGGTGGAGCAGTCCGTGCGAGCCGATCTCCTGTCCGGCCGCGGCGACTTCGCGGATTCCCTCGGCGGTCAGCAGGGACTTGCGCGGGCCCAGCGGGTCCCACACGTTGTCGACCCCCAGCCGCCCGGGCAGGACGAACAGCGTCGAGGTGCAGTCGTGGCGGCGCAGCAGGGGCAGCGCCCGGGTGAGGTAGTCGGTGTAGCCGTCGTCGAAGGTCAGCCCGACCAGCCCGGCGGCGCGGCCGGCCGCCCGGGCCCGCAGCAGTTCGCCGACGGACACCCCGCGCAGGCCCCGCGAGCGCAGCCACAGCAGCTGGGCCTCCAGCGCGGCCGGGGTGACGGTGATGCCGTACGGGTCCTCGGCGGGGTCGGTGAACTCGGCCACCGAGTGGTACATCAGGACCCACGGCGAGGCGGTCCGGCGGGCGGGGGCCATCGTGGCGGCCGGCGCCGTGCGGGTGTCAGCGGGCATTGCGGAACCTCTGGGTCATCTGGGCGATCTGGGCGGGCAGGGCGGTGATCTCGAGCGCCCGTATGGCCATGCCGCAGGCGCCGAACATGGCCGGGACGAGCAGGCAGCCGAGTGCGGTGCTGAGCAGCGGGTCGGGGATCATCGGCCCGGCGATCCAGCCGGTGCCGCAGGCTCCGACGGCGGCGACGGAGAGCCGTCCGATGCTGAGGGCCACCCGGCGGACCTGGATGGCGACGATCCGCGAGCCGAGCCCGGTGAGCAGCAGGACGGCGGTGGTGGAGATGCCGGCGGCGTTGGCGCCGGCGATCCCGTACGTGCCCCACCAGCGGACGGCGAAGGCCCCGGCCACGATGTTGACGAGGAGTCCGGCGCCCATCGCGAGCGCCGGGAACCAGGTGGGCCGGGCGGTCGAGAAGAAGGGCCGGGACAGTGCCCCGACGAGGCAGTGGCCGAGGAGTCCGAGGGCGTAGACCCGCATGACGTCGGCGGTGGCCAGGGTGTCGCGGTGGGTGAAGGCGCCGCGTTCGAAGAGGACCTGGATGATCTGCGGGGCGTACCCGATGACGAGGGCGCTGCCCATGAGGACGGCGAGGGAGGCCAGGGCCAGGTCCTGTTCGACGCGCCGCCGGGCCTTCTCCCGCTCTCCGCCGGCCATGGCCTGGGCGACGACGGGGAAGGTGACGGTGCAGATCATCAGGGAGAGCACCATCGGCATCTGCGCGACCTTCTGCGCGTAGTTCAGGTGCGAGATGGCCCCGGGGGGCAGCGAGGCGGCGAGGAACCGCTCGACGAGGACCTGCGACTGCCGGAACACCGCGAAGAAGATCACCGGGGCGATCAGTCCGAACGCGATGAGGGTGGGCCGGTCCCGGTCGCGCTGGCTGCGCGGGGCGCCCTTGGCGCGCGGCGGCCCGAAGCCCACGTTCCGGATGAACGCGGGCAGTTGGACGAGCGCCATGAGCATGCCGCCCACGGCGACGCCGGCGGCGGCGGCCCGCACCCCCCACACCGCGTGGAGGGCGATCATCGTCCCGATGATCCCGACGTTGTACGAGACGTAGATCGCGGCCGGCGGCACGAACGAGCGGTGCGCCCTGAGCGCGGCGCTGAAGTACCCCGCGAGCCCGAAGGACAGCACGGTCAGCGCGGTCATCCGGGTGCACTCCACGGCCAGCGCCGGATCGGGCAGTCCGGGCGCGAGCACGGCGACGACGAGCGGCGCGGCGACGACGAGCACCGAGGCGACGGCGGCCAGGAACAGCGTCAGCCGCGGCAAGGTCGCCCCCACGAGCATCCGTACGGGGTCCTGGGCGCGGGCCTCCTTCCGGGTGAGCCCGGCCCGGGTGGCCGCCCGCCGGGCCAGGGCCTGGCTGAACGCGGGCACCATCAGCAGCGCCATGGCGTCCTCGATCAGCAGGGTCGAGGCCATCTCGGGCACGGTCCAGGCGATCAGGAAGGCGTCGCTGTCGTGCCCGGCCCCGAAGAGGTGCGCGATGGTCTGGTCCCGGAACAGCCCGAACACCGCCCCGGCGGCGGTCAGCCCGGCGGTGACGGCGGCGGCCTTGGCCAGGAACCGCCCGAGCGGGGCCGGAGCCGGACTCCCGCCCGGGGAGGTCCCCCGGGCTGCGGCGGCCGGGTCGTCCCTTCCGGTCCCCGGGCCCTCGGGCAGCCCGCGGCGCGCGGCCCGGGCGGCCACCCGGACCCCGCGCTCCGCTCGGGCCCCGGCCCCGTCCGGGTAGCCGGACGGGGCCGGGGCGGGCCGCCAGGGCGTCGTACCGGTCACCGGCCGTCCGCACCCGGAACGGCGCGCGGTGCGGCCGCGAGGCCGGTGCGCCCGCCCGCGGCGGCAGCCTCGCCCGGACCGCGTCCCGTGCGCAGGGCCGTGCGGGGCCCCGGCCGGCCGGGGCCGCCGGGAGCCGTGTCGTCCCCGGAGGGCGACGGCAGCGCCCACCAGGCCGCCAGGCCGATGATCACCCCGGTCAGGACGGTGGACGGGCCGCCGATGTCCGCGTACAGGAAGTCGGTGAGCTGCCAGACGAACAGCCCGATCGCGATCAGCCCGCAGTCGCGCAGCGCGGAGCCGCCGGTGACGCACCGCCGCAGGCCCGCGACGAGCAGCGCCGCCCAGCCGCCCGCCAGCGCGGTCAGCCCGATCAGCCCCTGCTCGCTGAGGACCAGCAGGTACATGTTGTGCGGGGAGAGCAGCGGCTGGCGGATGTACGCCTGCCCCGCGCCGGCGGTGTCGCTGCCGGAGGACAGCCCGAGCGAGGAGTGCCCGTCGCGGTTGGCCGGGAAGCCCTTGAGGCCCACGCCGGCCGCCGGGCGCTCGCGCCACATCGACTCGGCCGCGGCCCACATCGTGTAGCGGTCGGTCACCGACTGGTCGGGGGCGCTGGAGACCTGGGTGATGGAGGTCAGCCGCTCCGCGACCATCTCGGAGCCGACGCCGAGACCGCCCACCAGCACCACGCCGGCCGCGGCCAGTGCGAGGAGGACCTTCAGCGCGCGCCGGACGCCCGCCAGCACCATCACGAGAACCGCCGCGCCGGCCGTGGCGATCCATGCACCGCGACTGAACGACAGCACCAGCGGCACCACGAGCACCAGGGCGGCGGCGCCCGCCGCCCGTCGCACCCGGGCCGGCAGGCCCGGGGCCAGCGCCGCCGCGGTCGCCACGACCAGCCCGTACGCCACGACCGTGGCCATGCCCATCACGTCGCCGGGGCCGAAGGTGCCGACGGCCCGGACGTCCTCGCCCTGGTACGAGGCCCCGGTGTGGGTCGCGTACTGCACGACCCCCACCGCGCCCTGCACCAGCGCCAGCACCACGAAGCACCCGGCGGCCAGCCGGAACTCGCCGGCGTCGCGCACCAGCAGCACGATCGCCGCCGGGACCAGGACGAACACCTGGAGGTAGCGCACGAAGCCGGGCAGCGCCGCGTGCGGGTCCCCGGCGGTCACGGTCGCGACGGCCAGGCCCACGGCGGGCACGCCGAGCACCAGCACGGCCAGGGGGCTCAGCTCCCGCACCCGGCCGCGCAGCGCCTGCACCGCGCACACCACCACCAGCACCAGCGAGGCGGCGTCGGCCGGGCCGACCTTGCCGGAGGTGCTCGCGTCACCCGCCGCGATCGGGGCGAGCAGCAGCAGGACGGTCGCGGCGAGCGGCAGCAGCGGCCAGTGGCGCCGCAGCAGCCCCGCCGCGTCGGGCCGGGCCCCGACCGGGGACAGGGCGAGGCTCATCAGCTGCCCCCCAGCCGGAAGCGGAAGAAGGAGGCCGCGGTGCGGGCGAGGATCCACAGGTCCTGCCACAGCGACCAGGTGTCGATGTAGTGGTTGTCGAAGCGGGCCCGGTCCTCGATGGAGGTGTCCCCGCGCAGGCCGTTGATCTGGGCGAGCCCGGTGATGCCGACGGGCATCCGGTGGCGGGCCTCGTAGCCGGGGTGCACCGCGGCGAACTTGGCGACGAAGAAGGGCCGTTCGGGCCGGGGGCCGACCAGGCTCATGTCCCCCCGGACGACGTTCCACAGCTGTGGGAGCTCGTCCAGCGAGGACTTGCGCAGGAAGGAGCCGACGGGGCTCATCCGGTGGTCGCCCGCGACGGTCCACCGGGTGGCGGACTCGTGCTCGTCGGCGCGCAGGGTGCGGAACTTCAGCAGCGTGAAGGAGCGCCCGTACAGGCCGACCCGCTCCTGACGGAAGATCACCCCGGGGCCGTCGGTGATCCGTACGGCCAGTGCGCACGCGCCCATCACCGGCGCCGCGGCGATCAGCGCGAGTGCGGCCAGCACCCCGTCGACGGCCCGCTTCACCCAGCGCTCCACCGGCCGCGAAGGGCGCGGCAGCAGCGGCTGTACGGCGTACCCCCACAGCTGGTCGGCAGGCTGGGCGACCCGCATGCCGGTCACCTTGGCGGTGCCGGCCGGGTCGGCCAGCCAGAGCCTGCAGCCGTGGTCGTGGAAGAGCCGGACGAGGGAGGCGGTGCGCTCGTCGGCCTCCGGCGGGCGGGTGAACACCGCGTGCCGGACCGAGTTCTGGATGACGGCGCGCCGGACGTCCTCGTGCGTGGCGAGCACCGGCACGCCGGCGCCGCCCTCCTCGGCGGAGCCGGTGTCGGCGAGCCCGACGGGCCGCAGCCCGTACTCGGGGCGCCCGTGCAGGGCGGCGGCGACCGCGCTCGCCCCGGCGCCGGGGCCGACGACCAGGGCGGCGGCGGCCGGGCGGCGGGCGGAGCGGCTCCGGAGCCCATTGGCGAAGCCGCGTCCTGCGCAGGTCAGGACGGTCTGCAGGCAGACTGCGGTGAGCAGGGCGTACCAGCCCAGGGCCCGGCCGGGTGCCGCGGCGGCGGTCACGGCGGCGACCCCGCACCACAGGACGGCGGCCCGCCCGGCCAGCGCGGGCAGTTCGAGCAGTGCGGAGGGCGCGAGCCGCGGCCGGTACAGCCCGGCCTGCGCGTGCAGCGCGGGCTGACCTTCCGCGACTGGCTCCGGTCCGGCGGTGGGGCTGCGGGGCCCGACGGCACCCCCGGGTCCCCCGTCCTGCGGGC
>LJCW01000360.1 GCA_001298555.1 Actinobacteria bacterium OV450 | reverse complement strand
CCTCGGTGCGCGCCCGCCCGGCCCGGCCGACACACCTCTGCCTGGCCCCGTTGGCGTGCGCCGGCAGTCGGCCGCCGGTGCGCCCCCGCCCGGCCCGTCGGCACGCCCGTGCGTGGCCCGTTGGCGCGCCCGCAGCCGGCCGTCGGTGTGTCCGTCCGCCCCGTCGGCACGCCCCTGCCCGGCCCCGTTGACGTGCGCCCCCCGCCCCACCGCCGCGCACCCCTTTCCCTGCCGGGCGGTGGCCGTCCGGCGGGCCCTCGATGCGCCCCGCCCGGGCTCGCCGGCGCGTCCCTGTCTGGCCCCGTTGGCGTGCGCCGGCAGTCGGCCGTTGACGCGCGACCGTCCGGCCCGGCCAGCGCACCGCTGCCCGGCTCTCCGGTGTGCGTTCCCCGGCCCCACCACCACGCACCCATTCCCTGCCGGGCGGTGGCTGCCCGTGTCCGTCCGCCCGGCCCTGCCGGCACGCCGACGCCTGGCCCCGTTGGCGTGCGCCCAGTCGGCCGCTGGTGCGGGGCCCGTCCGGCCACGCCCGCCCGCCCCCGCCCGGCGCCGTCGGCGCCCCCCTGCCTGGGCCCAGCGGTGTGCGTCCCCCCCCCCCACCGCCGCGCACCCCTTCCCTGCCGGGCGGTGGCCGCCCGTCCGGCCCCCCCCAGGGCGCGGGACCCGGGGGCGGGTGCGGCCCTTGCAGCCCCGCCGGCGCAAGGCGCGGCACGGGGCGGAGCCCCGAACGCCCGGGCGCAGCCCGGGGCGCTTGCGCGGCGGTGCCGCGGATCGGACCGGACGACCGGACCCGAGCGGATGACCCGACCGGATGACCGGACCGGCCAATCGCTGGGGATTGGCCGGTCCGCCGCGCCCGGCGGGTCCCTACCGTGCCCCCATGGACCGCACGCTCGCCACCGATCTCGCCCGCCTCCCCGAGCTCCTGGAGGCCACCCGCCGCACCGCCGCCGACACCCTCGGAGCCCTGGAGGCCCGTCCCGTCGTACCCCCGCCGCCGCCCACGTCCCCGCACCAAGCGGAGCCGCTGCCCGTCCAACCCACCGGCACCGCATCCGCCCTCGACGCCTTCGCCCAGCGCTGGGCGCCCCGGCTCTCCGCCTCCGCCGGCCCCCGCTACCTCGGCTTCGTCACCGGCGGCGCCACCCCCGCCGCCCTCGTCGGGGACTGGCTGACCTCCGTCCACGACCAGAACTCCAACTCCGCCATGGACCCCGGCGGTCAGGACCTCGAACGCGAAACCATCACCTGGCTCCGCGACCTGTTCGGCCTCGGCGACGCACACACCGGGACCTTCGTCAGCGGGGCCACCATGTCCAACACCACCGGCCTCGCCATCGCCCGCGAGTGGCTCGGCGAGCGCCTCGGCGTCTCCCCCTCCGAGGACGGCGCGGCAGCCCTCGGCCCGGTCCGCGTCCTGTCCGGAGCCCCCCACTCCTCCATCGCGAAGGCCCTGTCCGTCCTCGGCCTCGGCCGCAGCTCCCTCGTCCCCGTCCCGACCCTCCCCGGCCGTGAGGCCGTCGATCCCGCCGCCCTGGACCGCGCCCTCGCCGACACCCCCGGACCGGCCGTGGTCGTCGCCAACGCCGGCACCGTCAACACGGTGGACTTCGATGACCTCCGCGCGGTCTCCGCTCTGCGCGAACGCCACGCGTTCTGGCTCCACACCGACGCCGCCTTCGGAGCCTTCGCCGCCCTCTCCCCGGAGCACGCCCACCTCGTCGACGGCCTCGACGCCTCCGACTCCGTCTGCATCGACCTGCACAAGTGGCTGAACGTCCCCTACGACAGCGCCGTCCAGTTCACCCGACGCCAGGACCTCCAGGCCCGCGTCTTCCAGAACGCCGCCGCCTATCTCGGCCCCCTGGGCGAGCGCCCCGACCTGGTCCACCTCACTCCCGAGAACTCGCACCGGCTGCGCGCCCTCGCCGCCTGGTTCACGCTCCGCGCGTACGGCCGCGAAGGCCACCGCGAGATCGTCGAGCGCGACATCGCCTGCGCCCGCTCCCTCGCCGCCGCACTGGAGGAGGACCCCGCCTTCCGCGTCCTCGCCCCCGTCCGCCTGAACGTCGTCTGCTTCACCCTCGCCGACGACCCCGCACCAGCCCGCCTGACGGCCCTTCGGGAGGCGGCGCAGGAGGAGGTCTTCGTCACGCCCACGGTCTACGCGGGAACCCCCGCCCTGCGCGCGGCGTTCTCCAACTGGCGTACGACGCACGCCGACGTACGCCGCGCCGCGCAGGCCCTGCGTAAGGCGGCGGCACTGGGGGCACACGCGACGGGGACGACACCTACGACATGTACGACACCTACGACACGTACAACAGGGACGACTGCGAAGGGGACCGCATGACGCAGCAGCAACCGCTGACCCTGATCGAGGTCGAGGCGCTGGCGCGCTCCGCGCACGAGGGCCAGACCGACAAGGCCGGCCGGCCGTACGCCGAGCACCTCGCGGCCGTCGCCGAGGGAGTGCGTGCCCGCGGCGGCAGCCCGGAGCAGCAGGCCGCGGCGTGGCTACACGACGCCGTCGAGGACGAGGCGCTCAGCCGGGAGTGGCTGGATTCCGCGGCTCTTCCGCAGCCCGTCAAGGACATGGTGCTGGCGGTCACCAAGCGCCCCGGCGAACCAGTGGAGGAGTACGCGGCCCGGATCCTCGCCACCCCGGGCGCCCTCCTCGTCAAGGAGGCCGATCTGGCGCACAACGCGGATCCCGCACGGCTCTCCGTACTGGACGGCCCCACCCGGGAACGGCTGTCCGCGAAGTACGCATATGTCCGCTCCCTCCTCGGTCTCACCGGGGTGTGACCCCGGCCCCACGGGCGAAATGTGCCCGGTGCGCGAGCGGTTGGCGGGAACGCTTCGATGCCGATTCGCCACGGGGCGGATAGCCGGGGCCCGTTGGTGGGAGGATGGTCCATGTGGGGGCGTGCGCGGCCGTGCGCCCCTGGCCGACCAGGGGACGACCGAAGGTGTGATCAGTAGTGGCCATTTCGCTGTCAGTGGTGGTTCTGTTGGCGGTCATCCTGGTGGTGCTCGTCCGCGGCAACCACATCAAGGCCGGCCCCGCGATCGTCGCGGTCCTCTTCGGCTTCTTCCTGGCGTCCAGCTCCATCGCGCCCGACGTCAACCGCTTCCTCAACTCCCTCGCCGACACCATCGCGGGCATCAAGCTCTAGTTCCGTCAGCCGGAGCCGGTCCCACCCGCACGGGGGCCGGCGCATCCGCCGACCGCCGGTGCCCCGGGCCGTCCGCGAGGTGCCGTGCGACAAGCCGGACGATACGATGAAAAACGGCATCAGCACGGCGTAACGGAGCGAGACCTCCCCCTCGGCGCCCCGTGCGACCGCTGCCGCGGGATCACCACCGTCACGCCTCACCGGCCGCACCCTCAGCGTCCAAGGCAGGTTGAACGATGAACCGGACACGTCGTCTCGCAGTACTCGCAGTCCTGGCGGCCCCCGCCCTCGCGGTGGGCCCCGCCGTCGCCGCACACGCCTCGACCACCGCGGCCCCCGCCGCCGCGAAGTGCAACGTCGAGGTGGATTCGGCCGGCAAGTACCACGTGTGGGGCCAGGGGTTCCCGGCCGGCACGACGGTGACCTACTCCGGATCCACCTCGGGCTCGGTCCCCATCGACCAGTCCGGGCGGTTCGACCTCGGCGGCCTCACGGGAAGCAAGTACGTGGTCAAGACGGCCGACGGCAAGACGACGGTCACCTGCACCGCGGTCCACCACTGAGACCGGAACGACCCAAGGGCCAGGCGCAGAGAACCTGCGGGAGCATCCGGGCTCCGCGTCAGTCCCCGCTCGCCGCCGCCCGATCGGGCGCGTCAGGGGCATGCGCGACCACTACGAGTCGTCCACCACGGTGACTCCTGCTCGAAGCATTCGCATGGTCACCTCGTCCGCCAGGGCATCGTCACAGATCAGCTGCACCATCGGCCGATCACCTTTCGTGGTCGGCAGGTAGGCATCGCCGACACGATGCAGCTCCCACTGATCCCGCTCGGTGGTCCACATCGCCGCGTACTCCGACAGATCCCACTCACGCATGGCTACCCCCTTGGCAGGACCGTACCGCGCGGGAGCCGGGCAAACCGGTGGCCGGCATCCATTAATCCGCAGCGCAAGGGGGCGCGCAGGGGGCGCGCCGAGCTGATCGGCGCCCCGGGAACGACCAAGGGCCAGGTCGAGGAAACATCCTCTGACCTGGCCCTTCGTGCTTCAGAGCGGGCGACGGGAATCGAACCCGCGTAGCTAGTTTGGAAGACTAGGGCTCTACCATTGAGCTACGCCCGCAACGCGTGCGCCGCAGGTCCGGGGGACCGCGGCACGGACAGCATCCTAGCGGGTCGGGCCGGGGGAGTGCACACCCCCTTGCGCCCCCGCGGCGCGGTGTCCTGAATCGGTGTCCTGAATCGTTCGCTCAAAACCCAGCGCATCAGAGGGTCTCCGGGCATGTACCCTACGTGTCGCACCGACGGGGTGTGGCGCAGCTTGGTAGCGCGTCCGCTTTGGGAGCGGAAGGTCGTCGGTTCGAATCCGGCCACCCCGACCACCACCCACCGCCATCGCAAGATCGCGTTGTGGGCTGATTGCCGCTTGCGGTTACTATGCAAGCTGCGTGCCCGTGTGTCTGATGTACCGGGCCGAATCCGCCGAACCGCTGAATCGCAGCGCGGACGCAGAACCCCAAGCAGTCAGCCACAAGGAGACCGAACCGTGAAGAGCGCCGTGGAGACCCTGAACCCGACTCGGGTTCGGCTCACTGTTGAGGTGCCCTTCGAGGAGCTCAAGGACAGCCTCGACGCGGCGTACAAGAAGATCAACCAGCAGGTCACGGTGAAGGGCTTCCGCAAGGGCAAGATCCCCGCCCGGGTCATCGACCAGCGCTTCGGTCGCGGTGCGGTGCTGGAGGAGGCCGTCAACGACGCCCTCCCGAAGTTCTACACCGAGGCCGTCAACGAGGCCGACCTGAACCCGCTGGGCCAGCCCGAGGTCGACATCACGGAGCTGAAGGACGGCGAGCTGCTGGCCTTCACCGCCGAGGTCGACGTCCGCCCCGAGATCGAGATCCCGGACTACTCCGGCATCGAGGTCGAGGTCGACGCGGTCGAGGTCTCCGACGAGGACATCGAGAAGTCGGTCGAGCAGCTGCGCGGCCGCTTCGCGTCCACCAAGGACGTCGAGCGCGCCGCCCAGGACGGCGACGTCGTCACCATCGACCTCGAGGCCAAGGTCGACGGCGAGGTGCTGCCGGACGGCGTCGCCTCCGACGTCTCCTACACCATCGGCTCGGGCGAGCTCCTCGACGGCATCGACGAGGCCGTCAAGGGCCTGGAGGCCGGTGGCGAGGCCACCTTCACCTCCCAGCTGAAGGGCGGCTCCGCCGAGGGCAAGGACGCCGAGGTCACCGTCAAGGTCACCAAGGTCTCCGCCCGCGAGCTCCCGGAGCTGGACGACGAGTTCGCGCAGATGGCGAGCGAGTTCGACACCCTCGAGGACCTCAAGGCGGACAGCCGCAAGCGCCTCGAGAACATGAAGCAGTACGACCAGGCCACGCAGGCCCAGGAGCGCGTCCTGGAGAAGCTGCTGGAGCTCGTCGAGGTGCCGATCCCCGAGAAGCTGCTCGAGGACGAGGTCAACACCCGCAAGCACAACCTGGAGCACCACCAGCTCGGCCAGATGGGCCTGACCATCGAGAAGTACCTGGAGTTCCAGGGCAAGACGGTCGAGGAGTTCGACGCCGAGACCAAGGACCAGGCGATCAAGGGCATCAAGACCCAGTTCGTCCTGGACGCGCTGGTCAACAAGGAGAAGCTGGGCGTCGACCAGGAGGAGCTCACCGAGCACCTCATGCGCCGTGCCGCCTCCTCCGGCATGTCCCCCGACCAGTTCGCCCAGGCCGTCGTCGAGGGTGGCCAGGTCCCGATGCTCGTCGGCGAGGTCGCCCGCGGCAAGGCCCTCGCGGTCGTCGTCGAGGCCGCCAAGGTCGTCGACACCAACGGTGAGGTCATCGACCTCTCCGACGACGAGGACGAGGTCGAGACGGCCGCCGAGACCGTCGAGGCCGCTGTCGAGGGTGACGCCGAAGAGGCCAAGTAACACCCCGGGTGCCGCCCCGTGCGGCACCCGCCCAGCAGCAACCCGAAGGGCCCGTACGCAGCCGCGTACGGGCCCTTCGGCGCACCGGCGCGAGGCCCTGCGGCAGGCCCCTCCCGGCGGCCCGCGCAGGCCCCTCCCGGCGGCCCGCGCAGGCCCCTCCCGGCGGCCCGCGCAGGGCCCGTGCCCCGCCGCCGCAAGGGCCGCGGACCTTGCGCTCCGAGCGAACAGTTCGGGAAGCGGGATGGCGTTGTCCGACCTGCGCGTTAGGGTCCATGAATACGAGGGCACGGGAGTACCCGGACGCCGGCGGCCACGGCCGCCGACCGGTCCGCGCCCCAGAACGAGACGCTGAGACGGCATGTGGCCGTCGGAGACGAGCAGGTGGATACGTGACGAATCTGAAGCCTTACGCCGCGGGTGAGCCGTCCATCGGTGGCGGCCTCGGCGACCATGTCTACAACCGGCTGCTCGGCGAGCGCATCATCTTCCTCGGCCAGCAGGTCGACGACGACATCGCGAACAAGATCACGGCGCAGCTCCTCCTCCTGGCCGCGGAGCCGGAGAAGGACATCTACCTGTACATCAACAGCCCGGGCGGCTCGGTGACGGCGGGCATGGCGGTCTACGACACCATGCAGTACATCCCGAACGACGTCGTCACCATCGGCATGGGCATGGCGGCCTCCATGGGCCAGTTCCTGCTCACCGGTGGCGCCCCGGGCAAGCGCTTCGCGCTCCCGAACACCGACATCCTGATGCACCAGGGTTCCGCCGGCATCGGCGGCACCGCCTCTGACATCAAGATCCAGGCCCAGTACCTGCTGCGCACCAAGCAGCGCATGGCCGAGATCACCGCCCACCACTCCGGCCAGACCGTGGAGGCGATCATCCGCGACGGCGACCGCGACCGCTGGTTCACCGCGGAGGAGGCCAAGGAGTACGGCCTCATCGACGAGATCATCTCCGCCGCGTCGCTGGTCCCGGGCGGCGGCGGCACCGGGGCCTGATCCCGGCCCCGGCGCGCGGGGCCTCGTCACCTCGTACGAGGGCCCGTACGCCCGCCCGCACCCGGCAAGCCCCAGCCCGCAGAACGCCACCAGGATGGTGAACACCCAGATGCACATGAACAACCTCTCTCCCGCGAGCGGCCTCTACACCGGCCCGCAGGTGGACAACCGGTACGTCGTCCCGCGCTTCGTCGAGCGCACCTCGCAGGGCGTGCGCGAGTACGACCCGTACGCGAAGCTCTTCGAGGAGCGCGTGATCTTCCTCGGCGTGCAGATCGACGACGCCTCCGCCAACGACGTCATGGCGCAGCTGCTGTGCCTGGAGTCGATGGACCCGGACCGCGACATCTCGATCTACATCAACAGCCCCGGCGGCTCCTTCACCGCGCTGACGGCCATCTACGACACGATGCAGTTCGTGAAGCCGGACATCCAGACGGTCTGCATGGGCCAGGCGGCCTCCGCCGCCGCGGTCCTGCTGGCGGCCGGCACGCCCGGCAAGCGCATGGCGCTGCCGAACGCCCGCGTGCTGATCCACCAGCCGTCCGGCGGCACCGGCCGCGAGCAGCTCTCCGACCTGGAGATCGCGGCCAACGAGATCCTGCGCATGCGCGACCAGCTGGAGACCATGCTGGCCAAGCACTCCACCACGCCGATCGAGAAGATCCGCGAGGACATCGAGCGCGACAAGATCCTGACGGCCGAGGACGCCCTCGCGTACGGCCTGATCGACCAGATCGTCTCGACCCGCAAGAACTCCCACTGACCCTTGCCGCCAGTTGGCGTGGGCACGTCGTCACATTCGGCGATGTGAACCACGTCAAGGGGGCCCCGTACGGGGCCCCCGGCAAGGTACCGTCGGATATGAGGCACCAGGAGCGCTGAACCAGGCGTCTCCCAGGCGAAGGGGAAGCACCTCGTGGCACGCATCGGTGACGGCGGCGACCTGCTCAAGTGCTCGTTCTGCGGAAAGAGCCAGAAGCAGGTGAAGAAGCTCATCGCAGGACCCGGTGTGTACATCTGCGACGAGTGCATCGACCTCTGCAACGAGATCATCGAGGAGGAGCTCGCGGAGACCTCCGAGGTCCGGTGGGAGGAACTCCCCAAGCCTCGTGAGATCTACGAGTTCCTGGAGAGCTACGTCGTCGGCCAGGAGCCGGCGAAGAAGGCCCTCTCGGTGGCGGTCTACAACCACTACAAGCGCGTCCAGGCCGGAGAGAACGGCGGCGCGCAGGGCAGGGACGACGCGATCGAGCTCGCGAAGTCCAACATCCTGCTGCTGGGCCCGACGGGCTCCGGCAAGACGCTGCTCGCCCAGACGCTCGCGCGCATGCTCAACGTCCCGTTCGCCATCGCCGACGCGACGGCGCTGACGGAGGCCGGGTACGTGGGCGAGGACGTCGAGAACATCCTGCTCAAGCTGATCCAGGCGGCCGACTACGACGTCAAGAAGGCCGAGACCGGGATCATCTACATCGACGAGATCGACAAGGTCGCCCGCAAGAGCGAGAACCCGTCGATCACGCGCGACGTGAGCGGCGAGGGCGTGCAGCAGGCCCTGCTGAAGATCCTGGAGGGGACGACGGCCTCGGTCCCGCCGCAGGGCGGCCGCAAGCACCCCCACCAGGAGTTCATCCAGATCGACACGACGAACGTGCTCTTCATCGTGGGCGGCGCCTTCGCCGGCCTGGAGAAGATCATCGAGTCGCGCGCGGGCGCCAAGGGCATCGGCTTCGGGGCGACGATCCGCTCGAAGCGCGAGATCGAGGCGAGCGACCAGTTCCAGGAGGTCATGCCGGAGGACCTGGTGAAGTTCGGGATGATCCCGGAGTTCATCGGCCGTCTGCCCGTCATCACCTCGGTGCACAACCTGGACCGGGAAGCCCTGCTCCAGATCCTGGTCGAGCCGCGCAACGCCCTCGTGAAGCAGTACCAGCGCCTCTTCGAACTCGACGGCGTGGAACTGGACTTCGAGCGCGAGGCGCTGGAGGCCATCGCGGACCAGGCGATCCTGCGCCAGACGGGCGCGCGCGGTCTGCGCGCCATCATGGAGGAGGTCCTCATGTCGGTGATGTACGAGGTCCCGTCCCGCAAGGACGTGGCCCGCGTGGTCATCACGGCCGACGTCGTCCGCTCGAACGTCAACCCGACGCTGGTCCCCCGCATCGTCCCGAAGGACCAGGGCCCGCAGGAGAAGTCGGCGTAGCCGGCACCCGACGAACACGAGGAGGGGCGCCCCGGACATCCGGGGCGCCCCTCCTCGTGTTTAGGACTGCATCCACCGATAATCGGACGATCGCTCCATCTGCCCTGGACCGGAAACCGTGCCCTTGATCAACTATGTCTCGGTACGTCGTCCACGGAGGGGAACGCGAGATGAAGATGAAGCGCACGGTCGGAATCCTGGCCGCGACATTCGCCGCAGCCGCACTGCCCATGGTGGCGGCTTCGCCGGCGTCGGCCTCGTCGGCTGACTGCCAGGTCTACCTGCGCAACGTTGGGTACAACGTGGGTCCGCGCGTGGAGGATGCATGCGCTGCCGGCGCCGCGTGGGACATGAGCGGACTGAACCGCCACGCCTGCTATGTGTCCTTGGTGAACCTCGGGGTGAAGGTCAACGACGCTTCCACGGCGTGTTACGAGCTGGCCTGACGGTGTGGGACGGCTCGGCGCGGGGCGTATGTCCCCACGCCGTCCGTCCGTCCGATCAAGCCTTGACGCGGGCGGTGTTGTAGAGCTTCGCCGTCAGGTCGGCGGTCTGCTCCAGGGTGTAGCCCGGCTTGCCCGCCAGGATGGAGGCAGCGTCGGAGGCGCTGACCAGGCTCAGGGTGCTGTAGTCGCCCCAGATGCAGATGGGGAGGGTCAGCTCCTTCGGTCCCTTGGTCGTCGTGGTGCTAGAGGCCGTGATCTTCATTTCCTGGCACTTCATCACGGCGCCGCTGAACCCCGAGGGGGACATCGACTTCGGGCTGCCGATCATCTCGACCGTCGCGGACTTGTCCTTGCCGGCGTTGAGCTTGGCCGTGGCGAAGTAGGCGTCTACAGACTTCTCCGGATCCGCGAGTTCGCCGTACAGTCCCTGGAAGCTCACGCCCTTGGTCGTCAGCGGGTTGGCCGGGTCGCCGGCGCTGTAGTCCATGGCGACCCTGGTGGGGTTCTTGACGCCGATGGCCTCCAGCTCCTGACGGTCCTTGTCGGTGAGGGGCTTCTCCTTGTAATTCGGGTTCTTCTTGAACTCGTTCACCGTCTCCGGGACGACCAGCTTGTAGCCCTTCGTCGCCGACGAGACCGAGCCCGAGGCGCCGCCGCCCTTTGTGAAGTACCAGCCGGCGCCGGCGATCGCCGCGACCGCGACGATCACCGCGATCACGACGCCCGCCTTCGACTTCTTCGGCGGCTGCATGCCGTACGGGGGCTGCTGCGGCGGCATGCCCGGCTGCTGGTAGCCGTAGCCCGGCTGCGGCTGCGGCTGGGGCTGCTGGGGGTAGCCCGGCGGGGGCTGCTGCGGGTAGCCGTAGCCGGGCTGCGGGGCGGGCTGTCCGTACGGACCCGGCTGCTGCGGCGGCTGACCGCCGTACGGCCCGGGCTGCTGTCCGTACGGTCCCGGCTGGTTGTAACTCATACCCGTGTCCCCCTTTAGGACTTTCTTATGTTCCTCATATCTTGGCGGAAGTCCGCGCAGCTCCGGCCGCCGGGGGCCCAGGCGTTACGGAACTACGACGCCGCCGGGACCTCCATCGCCTCCCGCAGCGCCCGGGCCTGCGACGCGAGGACGTCCATCGCCACGGGCTGGTTCTCGACCGGGACGGTGACCGTCACCAGGGTGCTGTGATCGGCCCACATGCAGAGCGGGAGCGTCCCCGCACCGGAGCCCACGTCGAGCGTGCCGCACCGCATGGCGCCGCCCGCCGGCGTCCCGGCCTCCTGCGTCGTGATCCCCGTGACCGTCCCCATGTCCTGCAGGCTGCGGGTCAGCGCCGCGCCCGGGTCCTGGTCGCCGAACCGGCCGTACGCGCCGCTGACCACCAGATGCGCGGTGCCCGACGGGTCGGCGTAGACGACGGCGACGTTCGTCACGCCCTGCTTCGCCGGCCCCTGGCCGCTCCTGACGGCCTCCACGCGCGGACCGGAGTCCTGGAGCGTCAGGCCCTGGAAGGAGGCGGGCGCCGCCAGCCGGTAGCGGCCCGCGTCCTCGGCGGCGCCGTCACCGAGGACGGCGTTCATGGCCAGGCGCCCCAGCACCACGCCCGCCGCGAGGCCGAGCACCGTCCCGGCCGTCTTGAGCACACGCTTGTTCCTGGGCGGGGCGGCGGGGGCCGGCACGGCCTGCCCGGGGATCTCGTTCATGGTCACAGTGAGCCCGATCGTCATGGTCCGGTCAACGAGGGGGCGGGTGTGGTATGGATTCGTAACGGAGGCGGGCCCGCCCGTATCCTGTGCCTCGTGACCGAGAACACGCAGACACCCAGCAGCCCCAACTCCGAACTGCCGACCGCGTACGCTCCGGCCGAGGTAGAGGGGAAGCTCTACGAGCGCTGGGTAGAGCGTGGCTACTTCACGGCCGATCCCGCGAGCGAGAAGCCCGCGTACACCATCGTCATCCCGCCGCCGAACGTCACCGGCTCCCTGCACCTGGGGCACGCCTTCCAGCACACGCTCATGGACGCCCTGACCCGCCGCAAGCGGATGCAAGGCTACGAGTCGCTGTGGCTGCCCGGCATGGACCACGCCGGCATCGCCACCCAGAACAAGGTCGAGCAGCAGCTCGCCGAGGAGGGCAAGTCCCGCCACGACCTGGGCCGCGAGGAGTTCGTCGAGCGCGTCTGGCAGTGGAAGGAAGAGTACGGCGGCAAGATCCTCGGCCAGATGCGCCGCCTCGGCGACGGCGTCGACTGGTCGCGGGAGCGCTTCACCATGGACGAGGGCCTGTCCAAGGCCGTCCAGACGATCTTCAAGAAGCTCTACGACGACGAGCTGATCTACCGCGCCGAGCGCATCATCAACTGGTGCCCCCGCTGTCTGACGGCCATCTCCGACATCGAGGTGGAGTACCAGGAGGACGCGGGCGAGCTCGTCTCGATCAAGTACGGCGAGGGCGAGGACACCCTGGTCGTCGCCACCACGCGCGCCGAGACGATGCTCGGTGACACGGCCATCGCCGTCCACCCGGACGACGAGCGCTACAAGCACCTGGTCGGCAAGCTCATCAAGCTGCCGCTCACGGACCGCTCCATCCCGGTCGTCGCGGACACGCACGTCGACCCCGAGTTCGGCACCGGCTGCGTCAAGGTGACCCCGGCGCACGACCCGAACGACTTCGCGATCGGCCAGCGCCACGACCTGCCCTCCATGACGATCATGGACGAGCACGGCAACATCACCGTCCACGGCCCCTTCCTCGGCCTGGACCGCTTCGAGGCCCGGTCCGCGGTCGTCGGCGCGCTGCGCGAGCAGGGCCGGATCGTCGCCGAGAAGCGCCCGTACCTGCACTCCGTCGGGCACTGCTCCCGCTGCTCCACCACCGTCGAGCCGCGCCTGTCGCTGCAGTGGTGGGTCAAGGTCGAGACGCTGGCCAAGGCCGCCGGCGACGCCGTCCGCGACGGCCGGGTCTCGATCCACCCCGAGGAGATGTCGAAGCGCTACTTCGACTGGGTCGACAACCTCAACGACTGGTGCATCTCGCGCCAGCTGTGGTGGGGCCACAGGATCCCGGTCTGGTACGGCCCGGACGGCGAGATCGTCTGCGTCGGCCCGGACGACGAGGCGCCCGCCGGAGAGGGCTGGCACCAGGACACCGACGTCCTCGACACCTGGTTCTCCTCCGGCCTGTGGCCGTTCTCCACGCTCGGCTGGCCGGAGAAGACCCCGGACCTGGCGAAGTTCTACTCCACCGACGTCCTGGTCACCGGCCACGACATCATCTTCTTCTGGGTCGCCCGGATGATGATGTTCGGCCTGTACGCCATGGACGGCGAGGCGCCGTTCAAGACGATCGCGCTGACCGGCCTGGTCCGCGACGAGCGCGGCAAGAAGATGTCGAAGTCCTTCGGCAACGTCGTCGACCCGCTGGACTGGATGGACAAGTACGGCTCCGACGCCGTCCGCTTCACCCTGGCCAAGGGCGCCAACCCGGGCACCGACGTGCCGATCGGCGAGGACTGGGTCCAGGCCTCCAGCAAGTTCGCCAACAAGATCTGGAACGCCACGCGCTTCGCGCTGATGAACGGCGCCACGATCGAGGGCGAACTGCCGCCGGCCGAGCAGCTGTCCGCCACGGACCGCTGGATCCTGTCCCGCCTCAACAAGACGGTCGCGCAGGTCGACGCGTACTACGAGGACTTCCAGTTCTCCAAGCTCAGCGAGGCGCTGTACCACTTCGCGTGGGACGAGGTCTTCGACTGGTACGTCGAGCTGTCGAAGACGACGTTCTTCGCGGGCGGCGAGCAGGCCAAGGTCTCCAGCCGGGTCCTCGGCGAGGTCATCGACGTCATGCTGCGGCTGCTGCACCCGGTGGTCCCCTTCGTCACCGAGACGCTGTGGACCACACTGACGGGCGGCGAGTCCCTCGTGATCGCCGACTGGCCGAACGACTCGGGCTTCCGCGACGAGGCCGCCGAGGCCGAGATCGAGGGCGTCCAGGCCCTCGTCCGCGAGGTCCGCCGGTTCCGCAAGGAGCAGGGCCTCGACGACAAGCAGAAGGTCCCGGCCCGCCTGGACCTGTCCGGCACCCCGCTGGCCGCGCACGAGGCGGCCATCCGCCAGGTGCTGCGCCTCCAGCCGGAGGGCGACGAGTTCAGCGCCACCGCGACCCTGCCGGTCGCCGGCGCCACCGTCGCACTCGACCTGTCGGGCACCATCGACGTGGCAGCCGAGCGCAAGCGCCTCACGAAGGACCTCGGCGCCGCCGAGAAGGAGAAGCAGCAGGCCGAGGCGAAGCTCGGGAACGAGGCCTTCCTGGCCAAGGCCCCCGACAACGTCGTGGACAAGATCAAGGGCCGGCTGGCCAAGGCGGAGGCGGACATCGCCCGCATCCAGGCCCAGCTGGAGACCCTGCCCGCTGCGTAACACGTACAAACGGTGAACCCTTCGGCCCCCGAGCGCACAGCTCGGGGGCCGACGCGTAGGGTGACACCGGCCCCAGCGGTTTCGCACCACCGGCCGGGGCCGTTGGCGGCGTGCTGTCGACCGAGGGGGGTCTCGGAGTGTGGGGTCGTGACGTGGGGCGCGAGGCGCCGGAGCGGGACGCGCCGGGCCGACGGGCGCCGGGCCGCCTGGTGCCGGGCCGCCTGCTGTCGGGGCTCGAGCTGAAGCGCCGCAACCTCTTACTCGGGGCGGCGGCCACCGCGGCCACGGGCGGCGCCGTCGCCGCAGTGGCGGCAGCCGGCACCTCGCGCGCCCCGGCCGCCGGCCTCCAACAGGACCTGGTGTCACGCGATCCGAAGGCCTCCACGGCGGCTCGCGCCGTGTACCGATTACTCGCCGGACTGGAGGCGGACGCCCGGGCCGGCCGACGGCGCGGCACCCTCCTCGGCCAGCACGCCGAGGTGCACAACGAGCGGTACAACCCCGAGTACGGAGACCACAGCGGTCCCAAACCACCCGGCTACTACTACCGCAAACCCCAGGACATCACGGGGAAGCTGCCGGCCTTCCTCGAACTGGACCTGGGCCCCGGCTACCAGCAGGACAGCTGGGGCGTGGGGGAGCCGCGGGACTACTCGCGCGCCGCGTGGCCCGCCCACCGCGAGTACTGGACCTACACGAACGACGTCGTGGACCTCGCCATGGGCGTCTGGCACGGACTGCCCCGCAAGGACGACGGCTCGTACAACCCGAGCGGCACCGAACGCCTCTGGAACGGCACCCGGACCGTACTGCCGGCCAACGGGGGAGCGCCCGCCGGCCTGGTCGGAATGTCGTTCCACCAGCCGTGGCCCGGCAGCCCCGTCAAGAGCTACGACCAGACGCTGCGCCGCAACGCCCCCTCGGCGAAGGACCCGGGCTGGATCGACCGGGTGATCACCCCCGGCACCCCCGAGCACGCGGCGCTCCTGCTCGACCTGTCGTTCCTCGCCGACCACCTCGGCTACCTGGCCGCGCACGACGTACCCGTACTGCTGCGCCCGTACCACGAGATGAACTCCCTCGGCGGAGAGCAGAGCTTCTGGTGGGCGGGGCTCGAACCCCGGCAGTACACCGCCCTGTGGGAGCTGCTCTACCACTACCTGGTCGGCTCCCGCGGACTGCACAACCTGATCTTCGTCTGGGCCCCCACGGCCTGGGACGGCGTCCACGGCAGCGAGCCGTGGGACTTCTATCCGGGCGCCGGGTACGTGGACGTCGTCGGTGTCGACGACTACAGCGGAAGCCCGGACCAGCCCTTCGACCCGGCCGCCTGGACGTCGACGTGGCACCGCGGCCTCAAGGACTACGGAAAGCCGCGGATCCTCGCGGAGTCCTTCCACGTACCGCTGGGCGCCGCGCAGCGCACGACGCTCGACCAGTCCCCCTGGGTGCTGTGGACCGTGTGGGGTGACGGACTCACCGCGAAGAACTCCCCGGCGGACGTGCAGCAGACCTACAACGACCCCAAGACGATCACCGGGGGCCGTCAACCGGGCCCCGCCGGAGTGCAGTGGCCCGCCCTGCACGACGGATCATCCGAGAAGGAGTGAAGTTGAGCGCGACAACGCCACGCGCCCACCGCGTGGCCGCCTTCGTGGCCATGGGATGGGCAGGGGTCCTGCTCCTGTGGGCCCTGTACAACTGCTTCTGGCAGGTCGGCGTCGTCGACTTCCTGCAGGGCATCGTCTACTACGGCATCGGCGACGGCTCCGGAGCCGCCGAGACGTTCAACCTCAACTGGGGCGTCGTCTACGTCGCGGGCGGCCTGCTCGTCCTGCGCGGGAACACCCTGGGCCGGGGCGTCATCATCGGCGGCGCCGCCATCGAGGGCTACAACCGGATGCGCAGCCTCACGGGCGCGCTGTTCGACGAGAAGCAGACCGACTACTTCACCTCCACCGTCCAGGGCGGGCTGAAGCTGGCGACGTTCGCCGTCGGGGTCCTCGTGACCGGCGCACTGATCGTGCTGCTGCTGCGGGACTTCGCCGTGTACGAGCCCTGGCAGCCCCCGGTGAACCCCTGGACCCAGCAGGCCCACGAGGCCCGCCAGGCTCACGAGCAGGCCCAGCGTGCGGCCGCCGCCCAGCAGGCGCAGCCGCCGCAGTTCCCCCAGCAGCAGCTGCCGCAACCGCCGCAGCCGGCGCACGGGTACGGGCCCCCGCCGTCCTACCCGGGGCAGCCCGGGCCCCAGCTGCCGCAGACGGGCTACGCGCAGCCACAGCCACAGCCGCAGCCGCAGCCGCAGCCACAGCCGCAGCCGCAGCCGCAGCCACAGCCACAGCCGCAGCCACAGCCACAGCCGCAGCCGCAGCCGCAGCCGCAGCCGCAGCCGCACCCGCAGCCCCAGCACCCGCAGCCCGGTTACGGGCCCGGGCCCTACGGCAGCGGGCCCGCCTGGCCTCAGCAGTCCCAGCAGTCTCAGCAGTCCCAACCGTTACCGCCGCAACAGCAGTAGGAACCCCGAAGGACCCTTCCCATGACCCTGGCTCCCTTACAAGAGGTCGTGACGACGTCCCGTCGCGATATGAAACTGGTGCAGCGCCATGCCGACTGGAAGCCCAGCGTGCTGGCCTTCCTGCTGCCCTTCCTGGTCCTCGTCGGCTTCGGCCTGTGGGTGTTCGAGCCGAACCCGACCCCGCTCGGCTGGACGCTGTCGGTGATCTGGTCGCTGCCCGCCATCGGCGTCATGGTCGGCTTCCAGGGCGTCCTGCTGATCCGCCGCCGGCTGCGCAAGGCGCACGAGATGGTTCCGCCGGCGCCGGTGGAGGAGGACTTCCTCATCGTGCTCGTGCCGACCATCGGCCGCCACGACACGTATCCGGCGCTGGAGCGTTCGGTCCTCAGCTACGTCGAACACCTCCCGCCGTACTTCCCGCGCATGCGGGTCGACGTGCTCACGGAGGAGGGCTGCGAGGCGGCCGAGCGGATCGACGACCTGGCCGCGATGAACGCCCGGATCCGCGTGGTGACCGTGCCGAAGGTGTACGAAACCGCCAACGGGACCCGGTTCAAGGCCCGCGCGAACCACTACGCGCACGAGCTGCGGATCGACGAGGGCGAGGCCCTCGACGACGTCTGGGTGCTGCACATGGACGACGACACGGGGGTCGGCCCCGACACCGCCGCGTCCATGGCCCAGTTCGTCAACCGCCAGCGGCGGGAGGGCGAAGCGGGCAAGCACATGGCGCAGGGCATCCTCGCCTACCCGCGCGAGAACGCCGTGAACCGGTTCACCTGGCTGGCCGACGCGGTCCGCCCCGCCGACGACATAGCCCGTTTCCGGGCCTTCACCGGACTCGGCACCCCGGTGGCCGGCGTGCACGGCGAGCTGCTGCTGCTCCGTGCCTCCATCGAGGCGACGATCGGCTGGGACTTCGGGCCCAAGGCCATCGTGGAGGACGCGCAGCTGGCGCTGACCTTCTGCCGCAAGTACCCGGGCCGCAGCGACTGGTTCAACGGCCGCTGCTACGGCGCCTCCCCGGCCACCACCGGGGACTTCATCAAGCAGCGCGAACGCTGGGCGTGGGGGCTGGTCGCGCTCTGCTTCAACCGTACGGTGCCGTTCCGGTACCGCTGGTTCCTGATGCTCTGCATGGTCAGCTGGGTCCTCGGCCCGCTCCAGCACGTCGCGACCGTGCTCCTGGTCGCCTGGTTCATCGGCGACTTCAACACCTCGCCCGTGACCCAGTCCGTCGTGATCATGTGGTCGCTCAGCTTCGCGTACGTCATCTGGACGTACTGGGAGGGGCTGCGGCTCAACGCCCTGGTCTCGGCGAACGGCAAGCGCCGCTGGTGGGAGCCGTTCGCCGTGCTCGGCCTCATCCCGCTGTTCTCCGTGCTGGAGGGACTCGGCGGCCTGCGCGGGCTGATCAAGTTCATCAAGCGCGAGGAGAACAAGTTCGTCGTCATCGCCAAGCCCGCATGAGCACCCGCAAGAGGAACCGAGAGCCCCTCGTGAGCAGCGAGACGCAGAGTGAGACGACCGGCGAGACGACCGGCGAGACGACCGGCGAGACGGACAGCGAGACGAACAGCGAGGGGGCGAACCGGAAGTCGAAGCGTTCCAAGGTCCCCCTGCTCGCGATCCTCCCGGTGACCGTGACCTCCCTGGTCCTCGGACTGCCCTGGGTGATCGGCGACCACCCCCTGCGCTGGGCGTCGGGCTCCCTCAAGCCGATCCTGGTCCTGCACGACTCCGCCCCGGCCAAGGGCGGCGGCGGCACCGTCCTCGCCGGCGGGGGCGCGGGCGCCGGCGCACCGGCCGAGCCCGCCCGGCCCGCACCGAAGGTGGACAGGCCCTGGAAGGCCGGCATGCCCGAGTGGGGCGTGCAGATCTTCTGGGAGGACAAGAAGGAGCACAGTGACGCGTACGTCGAGAAGAAGGCCCGCGAGCAGGCCGCGTACCTCGTCGGGCTGAAGGCCAACGCCGTCGCCGTCTCCTTCCCCTTCTACACGGAGGGCCGCACCTCGACGAAGCTCACGGCCGGCAAGAGCACCCCGACGCCCGAGCACCTCGACACGGTCCTGCGCGTCTTCCACGAGGCGGGACTGCGCACCACCGTCCGCCCGACCCTGGACGAGGCGGCGCTGGTGCCTCCGGAGGGCTGGCGCGGCAACATCAAGCCGGTCGACAAGGAGGCCTGGTTCGCGTCGTACGAGGCCCTGCTCGGCCCGTACCTCGACGCGGCCCAGCGGCAGCAGGCGGCGACGTTCGTGATCGGCACCGAGCTGAACTCGATGGAGGGCCACCCGGGCTGGAAGCCACTGATCGCGTCGGCCGAGAAGCGGTTCAAGGGCGAGGTGTCGTACGACGCGAACTGGGACAACTACGTGGGCGGCCACATCGACGTGCCCGTGAGCCGGCTCGGCGTCGACGCCTACTTCCCCGTCAAGGTCGCGGACGACGCACCCGTCGACCAGCTCGTCGCCGGCTGGAACGGCTGGCTCGACAAGAAGAGCAAGGGCGCGCTGCCGCGGATCGTGCTGGCCGAGGCGGGCATCAGCGCCATGGACGGGGCGTACCACGCACCCGGCGACTTCTACGCGAAGCGCACGCTGAACCCCGCCGTCCAGGCCAACTGGTACAAGGCGGTCTGCCAGGTCGTCCGGGAGCGCAGGATGGCGGGCGTCTACTGGTGGTCGGTCTACTTCGACTCCGACCCCGGGGCCGTCCCCAGGGAGGAGGAGTCCCGGCTCAACTTCGCGGGCCGCCCGGACACCGAGCGGGAGATCCGGTCCTGCTTCGGCTCCGACTACGCGGGCCCGGGCGCCGGTGCCGCGCCCTGACCGCGCGGGCCGATGGGCGGGGAGCCGGGCGGGCCGGCGGGCGGCGAGCCGGGGTCGGTGGGGGTTGTCCTGAGTTGTCCGGAGTGTCGGACGTCACGTTTTCGGCCGGGCCGGCCGATCCGATACCCCGTGGTGAGCACGGATGATGGGAGGCATGTACGTCCCGCCCGTCGCCTCCGCGCTCCGCCGGGCCGCGGCCGCCGGCCGCCGGCTCGGCGAGAGCTGGGCCGGATCACCCCGGGCGCTTGACGTGCTCACCGCACTGAGCTGCCTGGGGCTGATGGCGCTGGACCTGCCCGGCCTGGCCGCCGCGGACAACTCGCTCAGCGGCCCGATGGCCGCCGTCGTCCTCGCCGCCGGGTGCTCCGGGCTGGTGGTGCGCCGCCGGGCGCCCTGGGTCTCGTACGTCACCGCGCTCCTCTTCATCGGCTGGCTGCACGAACTGACGCTGATCCAGTTCGCGCTCTACTCGGTCGGCCGCTTCCGGGGGCGCCGCCCCGCGGTCCTGGCCACCCTGGGGTACGTGGCCTTCTCGCTGATCGTCTTCAGCGTCCCCGGCTGGCCCGAGCCGCACGCGGCGACCCTCAGCTCCTTCCTCGGCCTCGTCGTGCCGATCGGGGTCCTCGCCACGGCCGTCGGCATCGCCGCCCACCGGCACGACCTGGTGCGCGAACTGGCCGCCCGGCGAGCCGAGTCGGCCGTCCTGCAGGCGGTCCAGCAGGAGCGCACCTCGGTCGCCCGCGACGTCCACGACTTCGGCGGCCGGGAGCTGACGCTGCTGACGGTGCGCTCCGAAGTCCTGTCGGTGCGGGCGCGGGAGACGGCGCACGCGAAGGACTTCGAGGAGCTGGCCGACACCGCGCGCCGGGCCCATCTGGTGCTCAACGAGATCATCGTGCAGCGCGGGGAACGGGCTTCGACCCCGGGGGTGGACGGTCTGCCGGCCCTCGCGGAGGAGAGCCGACGGGCCGGTTCCGCCGTCCGGGTGACCCTGGATTCGCAGGTGCACGGGCTGTCGCCGCTGCGCCAGGCCGCGGTCTACCGGGTGGTGCAGGAATGCCTGACCAACGCGGCCAAGCACGCCCGCGGGGAGACCGTCGACGTGTCGATCGAGGCGGACGGCCCGCAGCTGCGGATCGCCGTCAGCAATGCCCTGGCCGTCCCCAGCCCGGCCCGCGCCCCCGTCTCGGCGGGTTCGGGCACGGCGAGCATGTCCGAGCGCGTGCGCAGCCTGGGCGGAACGCTGACGGCGACGCGCACGCAGGACGCGTACACGGTGGTGGCCACCCTCCCGCGCGGCTGACGCGCCCTGCGCCTGGCGCCCCGCCGCCTGGCGTCCCCCACCGCCCCGCGCCCCGCGCCGCCCCGCGCCTCCCACCGCCTCGCGCCCCGCGCCGCTCAGGCCCTCGCCGGAACCAGCAGGCCGCCCAGGGTGTCCAGGTCCTCCACGCACTTGCCGGAGCCCAGGGCCACGCAGTCCAGCGGCGCGTCGGCGACGAAGACCGGGATGCCCGTCGCGGAGGCCAGCCGCAGATCCAGCCCCGGCAGCAGTGCGCCGCCGCCGGTCAGGACGATGCCGTGCTCCATCACATCGCCCGACAGTTCGGGCGGGCACTCCTCCAGGGTGGCGCGCACCGCGGCGATGACCGCCTGGACGGGCTCGTCGAGCGCGGCCCTCACGTCCGCCGCGCTCAGCGAGAGCGTCTTCGGCATGCCGCCGACCCGCTCCCGGCCGCGCACCGTGAAGGTCCGGTCCTCCGGTTCGGGCCGGTCCGGCACCGGCCAGGCCGACCCGATGGCGACCTTGACGTCCTCGGCGGTGCGCTCCCCGATGAGCAGCCCGTGCCGCTTGCGCACGTAGTCTGTGATCGCGGCGTCCAGCCGGTCCCCGCCGACCCGCAGCGACCGGGCCGTGACGATGCCGCCGAGGGAGATGACGGCGACCTCGGTCGTGCCGCCGCCGATGTCCACCACCATCGAGCCGCGCGCCTCGGCCACCGGCAGGCCCGCGCCGATCGCCGCCGCCATCGGCTCCTCGATCAGGTGGACGGTCCTGGCCCCGGCCCGGGTGGAGGCGTGGACGATGGCCCGCCGCTCGACCGGGGTGACCCCGGACGGCACGCAGATCACCATCCGGGTGCGGGGCCTGCGGCCCGGCACGGCCTTGCGGACGAAATGCCGGATCATCTCCTCGGCGGCCTCGTAGTCGCAGATCACCCCGTCCTTCAGGGGGCGGATCGCGGTGATGGAACCGGGGGTGCGGCCGATGGTCTCCTTGGCCTCGGTCCCGACGGCCAGCGCGGTGGTGGTGCCCGCCCTCACGGCCACCACGGACGGCTCATTGAGGACGATCCCGTGCCCCCGGGCGTAGACCAGGGTGTTCGCGGTCCCCAGATCGATGCCTATGTCGCGGCTGGAAGCGGACTTGTCGGTGCTGGCCTGCGGCATTTGTTCCCCTATCTCCTGTCCGCAAGGCTTGCATAACGATCCGGTCGCGCCGGGCGCCGAACGTCCCGAAACGGCCGGGTCGAAAGTCCCCGGGCCCCCCGTCCGTAGACTGGCCCCGTGAGTGAGCAGCAGCCCGAGAGCATCGGACCCGACGACCGCGACCAGACCACCGAGGTCTTCGACCGGATCGTGGCCGAAGAGTCCGACCGCGACCCCGACCTGGCGGTGATCGAGGCCGGCAGCCGCACCCTGCGCGCCCAGGCCGGACCGCCCCAGGGCGATCCGGTACCCGCGCAGCCCCTCGACCCGGAGGTGGCACGGGCGCTCCAGGAGGTGGAGCAGGAACTGTCCACCCGCTGGGGCGAGACCAAGCTGGAGCCGTCCGTCACGCGGATCGCCGCCCTGATGGACGTGCTCGGCGAGCCGCAGCACGCGTACCCCTCGATCCACGTCACCGGCACCAACGGCAAGACCAGCACCGCGCGCATGATCGAGGCGCTGCTCAACGCCTTCGAGCTGCGCACGGGCCGCTACACCAGCCCGCACGTGCAGTCGGTCACCGAGCGGATCAGCCTCGACGGCGCGCCGATCAGCGCCGAGCGCTTCGTCGAGACGTACTACGACATCAAGCCGTACGTGGAGATGGTCGACTCCTCCGAGGAGTTCCGGCTGTCCTTCTTCGAGGTGCTCACCGGTATGGCGTACGCGGCCTTCGCGGACGCCCCGGTCGACGCGGCCGTCATCGAGGTCGGCATGGGCGGCACCTGGGACGCCACGAACGTGATCGACGCCTCGGTCGCGGTGATCACCCCGATCAGCCTGGACCACACGGACCGCCTCGGTGCCACGCCCGGCGAGATCGCCCTGGAGAAGGGTGGCGTCATCAAGCAGGACGCCACCGTGATCCTGGCGCAGCAGCCGGTGGACGCGGCGCAGGTGCTGCTGAAGAAGGCCGTCGAGGTCGACGCGACGGTGGCCCGCGAGGGCATGGAGTTCGGCGTCGTCTCGCGCGAGGTGGCCGTCGGCGGGCAGATGCTGACGCTGCGCGGCATGGGCGGCGAGTACGACGGCATCTTCCTGCCGCTGTACGGGGCCCACATGGCGCACAACGCGGCGGTGGCGCTGGCGGCGGTCGAGGCCTTCTTCGGCGTCGGCGCGGAGCAGTCGCGGGAGCTGGACGTGGAGACCGTGCGCAGGGCCTTCGCCTCGGTGACGTCGCCGGGCCGCATGGAGGTCGTGCGGCGCAGCCCGACGGTGGTCCTGGACGCGGCGCACAACCCGGCGGGCGCGCAGGTCACGGCGGAGGCGGTGACCGAGGCGTTCGGCTTCAGCCGGCTGATCGGGGTCATGGCCGCGAGTGAGGGCAAGGACGTGAAGGGGGTGCTGGAGGCCTTCGAGCCGATCTTCGCGGAGGTCGTGGTCACGGAGAACTCCAGCCACCGGGCGATGTCCGCGGACGAGCTGGCGGCGGTCGCGGTCGAGGTCTTCGGGCCGGACCGGGTACAGGTGGAGCCGCGGCTGGACGACGCCCTGGAGGCGGCGATCACCCTCGCGGAGGAAGAGGCCGAGTACGGAGGGGCCGGGGTCCTGGTGACCGGTTCCGTGATCACGGTGGGCGAGGCCCGCCTGCTGCTGAAGAGGGGCTGAGGAATGCGCACGCTGTGTGCCTCGACGCTGATCGGCGAGTTCTTCGTGATCGGTTTCGCGGGGCTGGTCGCCATGAAGAACCCGGATCTGACGCAGGCCACCGTGTGGACGGTCTGCGGGATCGCCATGCTGCTGTCGGTGCTGCTGTGCGGGATGCTGTCGCGTCCGGGCGCGGTCCAGATCGGCTGGGCCCTGCAGATCGGGCTGATCCTGAGCGGGTTCGTCGTCCCGATGATGTTCTTCCTCGGTGCGGTGTTCGCCGGGCTGTGGTGGTGCTCGGTGCACTACGGCGGCAAGATCGACGCGGCCAAGGCCCGCTGGGCCGCCCAGAGCGAGGCACAGGCCTGACGGGTCCGTGCGCGGGCCGTACGCCCGGCCCCTGTAGCCTCGGGGAACCGCACCCGTTTGCCGCAAGGAGTTGGAACATGACCCAGCGCACTCTCGTCATCCTCAAGCCGGACGCCGTCCGTCGCGGCCTGGTGGGCGAGATCATCGGCCGCATCGAGCGGAAGGCCGGCTGGACCATCCCCGCTCTGGAGCTGCGCACGCTGGACCAGGAGACCCTGGAGGCCCACTACGGCGAGCACAAGGGCAAGCCGTTCTACGAGCCCCTCATGGGCTTCATGGCCAGCGGTCCCGTCGTCGTCCTGGTGGCGGAAGGGGAACGTGTGATCGAGGGTGTCCGCCAGCTGGCCGGACCCACTGACCCGATCGTTGCAGCGCCCGGGTCCATCCGGGGGGATTTCGGCACCGTCACCCGGGAGAACCTGATCCACGCCTCGGACTCCGAGGAGTCCGCCGAGCGCGAGCTCAAGCTGTTCTTCCCCACCCTGGGATGAGTCCTTCCTGACGTAACATCAGCCGAATAGCGCTCATGACCTGGGGCGACCGAAGTAATTTCGGTCGCCCTTCGGTATTGCCGGGCGGTTGCGGGAACGCATGTGCAGGACACGTCGTCACCACTAAGGGGGCGGGTTTCCGTTCCGGCGGGATTGCCGGAGTCCCGTCGCGCGGTGTTCGTACTTACGGCACTACGATGGGGCCTCCACCCACACACCCACCTCGCCGACCTGACAGCAGCCGCTATCAACTGGAAGGCCAGACGCTCCTCATGGGGAACAAGGGGAACAACATGTCGTTCATCGGCCGTGACATGGCGATCGACCTCGGGACCGCCAACACGCTGGTGTACGTGAGGGGCCGGGGGATCGTCCTGAACGAGCCGTCCGTGGTCGCCATCAACACGAACACCGGCGGCATCCTGGCGGTCGGCTCCGAGGCGAAGAAGATGATCGGCCGGACGCCCGGCAACATCGTCGCCGTCAGGCCCCTCAAGGACGGCGTGATCGCCGACTTCGAGATCACCGAGCGCATGCTCCGGTACTTCATCCTCAAGATCCACAAGCGCCGCTACCTGGCCCGTCCGCGCGTCGTGGTCTGCGTCCCCTCCGGCATCACGGGAGTGGAGCGCCGCGCCGTCATCGAGGCGTCCACCCAGGCCGGCGCCCGCCAGGTGCACATCATCGAGGAGCCCATGGCCGCCGCCATCGGCTCGGGCCTGCCCGTCCACGAGGCCACCGGCAACATGGTCGTGGACATCGGCGGCGGCACCACCGAGGTCGCCGTCATCTCCCTCGGCGGAATCGTCACGGCACAGTCCATCCGGGTGGCCGGCGACGAGCTCGACAACGCGATCATCCAGCACATCAAGAAGGAGTACTCGCTCCTCCTCGGTGAGCGCACCGCCGAGCAGATCAAGATCACCATCGGCTCGGCGTACGACCTCGACAAGGACGAGCACACCGAGATCCGCGGCCGGGACCTGGTCTCCGGCCTCCCGAAGACGGTCGTGATCTCCGCCGCCGAGGTCCGCAAGGCCATCGAGGAGCCGGTCAACGCCATCGTCGACGCCGTCAAGACGACCCTCGACAAGTGCCCGCCGGAGCTCTCCGGCGACATCATGGACCGCGGCATCGTCCTGACCGGCGGCGGCGCCCTGCTCCGCGGCCTCGACGAGCGGCTGCGCCGTGAGACGGGCATGCCGATCCACATCGCCGAGGACCCGCTCGACTCCGTCGCCCTCGGCTCCGGCAAGTGCGTCGAGGAGTTCGAGGCGCTCCAGCAGGTACTGGACGCACAGCCCCGGCGCTGATGAAGACCCCCGTTCGGGGGCCATGCGGAGCACAAGGATCCGCCGTACGGGTGCTGCCGCGCCCGTGCGGCGGATCGTTGATATACAGACCGAGAACCCCGGCGCGGGCACCGGCTCCACCGGAGCCCGCTCCGCCGGCACGACACATGGGAAGGCACGGCCGCCGCACGTGAGGGACACACGAGAAAGCCGGCTGCTCCTGGTGCTCATGATCGCCATCGCGTTCGCATTGATCACGGTGGACATCAGGGCAGGCGAGGAGTCACCGGTCGACGGCGCCCGGCAGGCCGCCGCAGCGGTCTTCGGCCCCGTAGAGAAGGGCGTGGCGACCGCGGTCGATCCCGTCGCCAACGCGATAGGGGCCGTCCGGGACTCCGGCGAGCGCCACAACCGGATCGCCACGCTGGAGCGCGAGAACGCCGCCCTGAAGGCCAAGCTGGGCAGCGACGACCAGACCCGCAGCCGCATCCACGAGCTCGACGAGATGCTCAAGCGGGCCGGCGCCGGCCAGTACGGCATCAAGGGCGCCGAGGTCATCGCCATAGGAGCGGCCCAGGGATTCTCCTGGACCGTCACCATCGACGCCGGCAGCAAGGACGGCATCGAGCGCGACATGACCGTCCTCAACGGGGAGGGACTCGTCGGCCGGGTCGCCACCGTGGGCCCCGACACCGCCACCGTCGTCCTCGCCAACGACCCCGACTTCACCGTGGGCACCCGTCTGGAGAAGACCGGCGAACTCGGCTTCGCCACCGGCCAGGGCGACCGCGCCCTGTCCGTCCAGATGCTCAACGGCAAGGCCAAGGTCGCCCCGGGCGACCGGCTCGTCACCTTCGGCTCGCGCGGCAACAAGCCGTTCGTGCCCGGCGTCCCGATCGGCGAAGTGGTCAAGGTCGACCCCTCGCGCGGCGACCTGACCCGCACCATCTGGGTCCGGCCGTTCGTCGGCTTCTCGCGCCTGGACATCGTCGGCGTCGTCGTCATGCCGCCGCGCGAGGACCCGCGCGACGCCGTGCTGCCCCCCAAGCCCGAGGTGAAGCCCACCCCGACGGTCACCGTCACGGTCACCCCGTCACCGTCCGCCAGTGTGCCCGGCAAGCCGGCCGACGAGTAGGAGCTGACCCCATGCGCTTCAACCGGATCCTGCTTTCGGCCACGCTGGTCGTGGTCGCCCTCGTCGTCCAGGTCTCCGTCCTGGGCCGGCTGCAACTGCCCGGCGCCGTACCCGACCTGGTCCTGCTCACCGTCGTCGCCCTCGCCCTGGTCTACGGCCACCTGAGCGGCGCGTTCATCGGCTTCGCCGCCGGACTCCTCGCCGACCTGGCCCCGCCCGCCGACCACGCGGCCGGGCGCTACGCGCTCGTGCTGTGCGTCATCGGGTACACCGCCGGCCTGGCCCGGCCCGACAACGGGCGCTTCCGCTCCGCCTGGGGCCCGATGATGACCGTCGTCGCCGCCGCCATCGGCTCCACCCTCCTGTACGCAGGCGTCGGCGCCCTCGTCGGGGACACCGCCGCACGCCACGTCGGGCTCACCGGGCTGCTGTTCACCGCGACCCTCTACGACCTGCTGCTCGCCCCGTTCACCGTGCCGTTCATCATGGCGCTGGCCCGGCGCGCCGAGAACGACCCGTTGGCCGTCGACGCGAACGGCGGCCCCGCCAAGACCGCCGACGTGTCCTCCGGATGGCTCTCCGGCGGCACCGGCCTGCGCATCGGCAGCCAGCGCGGCGGCCTGCGCCTGAAGACCGCACGCAGCCGCGCCAACAAGGCCGGACGGATAAAGGGCGTCAAGGGAATCAAGAGTGTGAAGAGCGTCAAGAAGCTGTGAGGGGGGAGTTCCCGTGACCAACGTCCCCGAGACCGGCCGCACCTCCCGGGTGCAGATCCGGCTCGTCATCCTCCAGGTGCTCGTCTTCTCCTTCCTGTTCACCCTCGGCGGGCGCCTGTGGTACCTCCAGATCCGCAACGGCGCGGAGTACTACCACGAGGCCAAGAGCAACCACGTCCAGCAGGTCGTCCAGCCGGCCGTGCGCGGCTCGATCCTGGACGCCCGCGGAGTCCCGCTTGCCGACAACGAGACCCGTCTGGTCGTCTCCGCCAGCCGCACGGCGCTGATGAAGATGAAGGACAAGGGCAAGGGCGTCCTCAGCAAGCTCTCCGACGTCCTGGACATGAAGCCGCAGGACGTCATGAACAAGGTCCGCATCTGCGACTCCCAGACCCCCAAGCCCTGCTGGAACGGCTCCCCCTACCAGCCGATCCCGGTCACCACCGAGGCCACCACCCAGCAGGCCCTCCAGATCCGCGAGCGCCCCGAGGAGTTCCCCGGCATCACCGCCGAGCCCACCGCCGTACGCCGCTACCCCGCGCCCGGCGGCGCCAACACCGGCCAGGTCCTCGGCTACCTCTCCCCGGTCACCGACGACGAGATCCAGAAGGCCAAGAACACCAACTCGCCGCTGCTGCGCTCCGACCAGGTCGGCCGCTTCGGCCTGGAACGCACGTACGACAGGACCCTGCGCGGCAAGTCCGGCGTCACCCGCTACGAGGTCGACAACCTCGGCCGGGTCATGGGCCAGGCCAAGAACGACCCGGCGATCCCCGGCGCCCACCTCGTCACCAGCATCGACGCCCGCGTCCAGGGCGTCGCCGAATTCGAGCTGAACGCGGCCATGGTCGAGGCCCGCAAGCAGATCGACCGCAACACCGGCGTCCCCTACAAGGCCGACGCCGGCGCCGTCGTCGTCCTGGAGTCCAAGACCGGCCGGGTCGTCGCCATGGCCTCCATGCCCACGTACGACCCGAACGTCTGGGTCGGCGGGATCTCCGCCAAGGACTACGCCAAGCTCACCGCCAAGGAGTCCAACGTCCCGCTGATGAACCGGGCGATCCAGGGCCAGGCGGCCCCCGGCTCCATCTTCAAGGTCATCCCGACCGCGGCCGCGGTCAACGCCGGGTACAAGTTCGACGGCGAGTACCCCTGCCCCAGCTCCTACTCGATCGGCGGCCAGGTCTTCAAGAACTTCGAGTCCCAGGGCCACGGCTCGATCACCCTCGGCCGGGCCCTCGAAGTCTCCTGCGACACCGTCTTCTACGCCCTCGGCCACAAGGAGTGGCTCAAGGACGGCGGGCTCCATCCGAAGAAGCCCCCGCGCGAGATCTTCTACAAGACGGCCCACCAGTTCGGCCTCGGTGCCGAGACCCACGTGGACCTGCCGGGCGAGGAGAAGGGCCGGGTCCCGGACCGCCGGTGGAAGCAGGCGTTCTGGCAGGCCAACAAGGACATGTGGTGCAAGACCGGAAAGAAGGGCGGCACCTACGTCGAGCTGCTGTCCTACGAGAACTGCCTCGAAGGCAACCTCATGCGCGCCGGTGACGCCATCAACTACTCCATCGGCCAGGGCGACACCCTCGTGACCCCGATCCAGATGGCCACCATCTACGCTGCCATCTGCAACGGCGGCACCATGTGGAACCCGACCATCGGCAAGGCCATCATCAGCGCCGACGGCAAGCGGATCGAGGAGATCAAGCCGCAGGCCCACGGCAGGCTCCCGATGACCGAGACCACCCGCCGCCAGATCGGCGAGGCCCTGGAGGGCGTCGCCACCCGCGGCACCGCGGCCTGGCGCTTCGGCGGCTGGCCGCAGAAGCAGATCCCCATGCACGCCAAGACCGGCACCGCCGAGGTCTACGGCAAGCAGACCACCTCGTGGTTCGCCACGTACACCGAGGACTTCACGATCGTGATGACGATCTCCCAGGGCGGTACGGGTTCGGGCGCCTCCGGCCCCGCCGTCCGCAACATCTACAACGCCATCTACGGCCTCGACATGACCGGCAAGCAGGACGTCGAAAAGGCCTTCCTGCTCAAGCCGGAGAAGAAGCTGCCCACCATCCAGCCCGACGGCTCCATCGACGCCCCCGACATCAAGCCGTACGTGCCCCCGTCCCCGGAGGAACCGGTGCCCGCGCTCGCCGGACCCCCCGCCCCGCCCGTCGCGCGGCAGGACTGAGACCCCGATGCAGACCGCGAACAAGTTCTCCGTATCCCGGTACGCGCCCGAGCGCGGCACGATGGCCAAACTGACCTCGCGCGACTCGGTGCTGCGCCGCCTCGACTGGCCGATACTCCTGTCGGCGCTCGCCCTGTCCTTCATCGGCGCGCTGCTGGTGTGGTCGGCGACCCGCAACCGCACCCAGCTCAACCAGGGCGACCCGTACTACTTCCTGATCCGGCACGCCCTGAACACCGGCATCGGCCTCGTGCTGATGATCGGCACCGTCTGGCTCGGCCACCGCACCCTGCGCGGCGCCGTGCCGATCCTGTACGGGATCTCACTGGTGCTCATCCTCGCCGTGCTCACCCCGCTCGGCGCCACCATCAACGGCGCCCACGCGTGGATCGTGATCGGCGGCGGCTTCTCCCTCCAGCCCTCCGAGTTCGTGAAGATCACGATCATCCTGGTCATGGCCATGCTGCTGGCCACCCGGGTCGACGCGGGCGACCTCACCCACCCGGACCACCGGACCGTCGTCAAGGCGCTGTGCCTGGCCGCCGCGCCGATGGGCATCGTCATGCTGATGCCCGACCTCGGCTCCGTCATGGTCATGGTCATCATCGTGCTCGGCGTGCTGCTCGCCTCCGGCGCCTCCAACCGCTGGGTGTTCGGGCTGCTCGGCTCCGGCGCGGCCGGCGCCATCCTGATCTGGCAGCTCGGCGTGCTCGACGAGTACCAGATCAACCGCTTCGCGGCCTTCGCCAACCCCGACCTCGACCCCGCCGGCGTCGGCTACAACACCAACCAGGCGCGCATCGCGATCGGCTCCGGCGGCCTGACCGGCTCCGGGCTCTTCAAGGGCTCGCAGACCACCGGCCAGTTCGTGCCCGAGCAGCAGACCGACTTCGTCTTCACGGTGGCGGGGGAGGAGCTGGGCTTCCTCGGCGCCGGGCTGATCCTGGTCCTGCTCGGCATCGTGCTCTGGCGGGCCTGCATGATCGCCCGGGAGACCACAGAGCTGTACGGGACGATCGTGTGCGCCGGGATCATCGCCTGGTTCGCCTTCCAGGCGTTCGAGAACATCGGGATGACCCTCGGGATCATGCCGGTGGCGGGACTCCCGCTGCCGTTCGTCTCCTACGGAGGATCATCGATGTTCGCCGTGTGGGTGGCGGTCGGACTACTCCAGTCGATCAAGGTGCAGCGGCCGATGTCGGCCTAGCGCGGCCGGTCTTCGGTCGCTTTGGCCGCCGATTGCCCGTTCATCCCGACGTCGTCGTTCGTTCAGGACTAAGTTCGAACCATGGCGGACACGAAGCGCGAGATCGAGCGCAAGTTCGAGTTCACGACGAGCAAGGCCGCGCGCCGCGGAATCCCGGACCTGACCGGCACGGCCGCGATCGCGGCCGTCGCCGACCAGGGCACCGTCGACCTCGACGCCGTCTACTACGACACCCCCGACCAGCGGCTCGCCGCCGACGGCCTCACCCTCAGACGCCGCACCGGCGGCGCCGACGCGGGCTGGCACCTCAAACTGCCCGTCTCGCCGGGCGTCCGCGACGAGGTCGGCGCCCCGCTCGACGACACCGTCCCCCGGGTCCTCGCCGCCCTCGTCCGCTCCCGCGTCCGCGACGCCGCCCTGGAACCGCAGGTCCGGCTGCTGTCCTCGCGCCGCGTCAGCCACCTCCTCGACGCCGACGGCGCACTCCTCGCGGAACTCTCCACCGACGCCGTCCGCGCCGAACGCGACGATGCCTCCGCGTCCTGGACCGAGGTGGAGGTGGAACTCGCCGACGGCGTCGACCCCGCCCTGCTCGACGCCGTCGAGAAGACGTTCCGCAAGGCCGGGCTCCGGGTCTCCGACGCCCCCTCCAAACTCGCCCGGGCCCTCACCGAGACCGGCAACGAGCCGCCGCGCAGGCCGGACCCCGCCCCCGCCGACGACACCGCCGGCGCGCACGTCCTCGCGTACCTGCGCGAACAGCGCGACTCCCTCGTCGCCCACGACCCCGCCGTCCGCCGCAACCTGCCCGACTCCGTCCACCAGATGCGGGTCGCCTGCCGCCGGATGCGCAGCGCCTTCAAGTCCCACCGCAAGGTCCTCGACCGCGCCGCCACCGACCCCCTCGGCGAGGAGCTCCGCTGGCTGGGCGCCGAACTCGGTCTCGACCGCGACCAGGAGGTCCTCTTCGACCGGATCCAGACCGGCATCGCCGACCTCCCGCGCACCCTCGTCCTCGGACCCGTCCGCGGCCGCCTGCGCGTATGGAACAACACCCGCCGCTCCGGCACCCGGCGCCGCGCACTCGCCGCGCTCGACGGCAAGCGGTACGCGGCCCTGCTCGACGCCCTCGACGCACTGCTGGCCGACCCGCCCCTGCTCCCCGCCGCGGCCGATCCCGCCGCCAAGGTCCTGCCCAAGGCCGTCCGCAAGGACTACGAGCGCCTCGCCACCCGGGTCGCGGCCGCCCTCGACCGGGAACCGGGCGAAGCGCGCGACCTCGCCCTGCACAGCGCCCGCAAGGCCGCCAAACGCGCGCTCTACGCGGCCGAGGCGGCCACACCGGCACTCGGCAAACCGGCGAAGCGCCTGGCCAAGGCCGTGAAATCGGTGCAGAGCCAGCTCGGCGACCACCAGGACAGCGTCGTCGCCCGCCAAGCCCTGCACGGCCTCGGCGTCCAAGCGACCGGAGCGGGCGAGTCGGCTTTCACCTGGGGCGTCCTCTACGCCCGCGAGGAAGCCCTGGCCGAGCGGAACGAGCGGGAGCTCCCGCGGATCTGGGAGAGCGCCGCCGACCCTGAGCTGCGGTCCGCCCTGGGGGTGTGACCGTAGGACATCCGGATCGTTGAACCGCCGAGCGCCTTCTTCCCCGCCACGACGGGGGTGACCCGCCGTGCGACTCCCGTGACGTCCGGTACGCGCTCCGCTCCCCGCAGGCTGCGGGATTCAGGGGGCGGCTGCGAGCGGGTTACGCTTGATAGTCGCCCCCCTGCCAGCTCACGAAGGTTGCTATGCCCGCCGAGTCAGTCTTTCCTCAGCTCGAGGCCCTGCTTCCGCACGTTCAGAAGCCGATCCAGTACGTCGGCGGTGAGCTGAACTCCACCGTCAAGGACTGGGACGCGTGTGACGTCCGCTGGGCGCTCATGTACCCGGACGCGTACGAGGTCGGGCTGCCCAACCAGGGCGTCATGATCCTGTACGAGGTGCTGAACGAGCGCGAGGGCGTCCTCGCGGAGCGCACGTACAGCGTGTGGCCCGACCTCGAAGAGCTGATGCGCGAGCACAACGTGCCCCAGTTCACCGTGGACAGCCACCGCCCCGTGGGCGCCTTCGACGTGTTCGGCCTGTCCTTCTCCACGGAGCTGGGCTACACGAACATGCTCACGGCCCTGGACCTGGCGGGCATCCCGCTGGAGGCCCGCAACCGTACGGTCGACCACCCCATCGTCCTCGCGGGCGGCCACGCGGCCTTCAACCCCGAGCCGATCGCGGAGTTCATCGACTGCGCGGTCATCGGCGACGGCGAGCAGGCCGTCCTCGACATGACGGAGATCATCCGCACGTGGAAGGCCGAGGGCCGCCCGGGCGGGCGCGAGGAGGTCCTCTTCCGCCTGGCCAAGACCGGCCAGGTCTACGTGCCGGGCTTCTACGACGTCGACTACCTGCCCGACGGCCGCATCGCGCGCGTCGCCCCGAACAAGTCGGGCGTCCCGTACCGCGTCTCCAAGCACACGGTCATGGACCTCGACGAGTGGCCGTACCCCAAGCAGCCGCTGGTCCCGCTCGCCGAGACCGTCCACGAGCGGATGTCCGTCGAGATCTTCCGCGGCTGCACCCGCGGCTGCCGTTTCTGCCAGGCCGGCATGATCACGCGCCCCGTGCGGGAGCGAAGCATCACCGGCATCGGCGAGATGGTGGAGAAGGGTCTCAAGGCCACGGGCTTCGAGGAGGTCGGCCTCCTGTCCCTGTCCTCCGCGGACCACTCCGAGATCGCCGACATCGCCAAGGGCCTGGCGGACCGCTACACGGACGACAAGGTGGGCCTGTCCCTGCCGTCGACCCGCGTGGACGCGTTCAACGTCGACCTGGCGAACGAGCTGACCCGCAACGGGCGCCGCTCCGGGCTGACCTTCGCCCCCGAGGGCGGCTCCGAGCGCATGCGCAAGGTCATCAACAAGATGGTCTCGGAAGAGGACCTGATCCGCACCGTCGCCACCGCGTACGGCAACGGCTGGCGCCAGGTGAAGCTGTACTTCATGTGCGGCCTGCCGACCGAGACCGACGAGGACGTCCTGCAGATCGGCGACATGGCGGTCAACGTCATCGCCAAGGGCCGCGAGGTCTCCGGGCAGAACGACATCCGCTGCACGGTGTCGATCGGCGGATTCGTCCCGAAGCCGCACACCCCCTTCCAGTGGGCTCCGCAGCTGTCGGCCGAGGAGACGGACGCGCGCCTGACGAAGCTGCGGGACAAGATCCGCGGCGACAAGAAGTACGGCCGCTCGATCGGCTTCCGCTACCACGACGGCAAGCCGGGCATCGTCGAGGGCCTCCTCTCGCGCGGTGACCGCCGCATCGGCGACGTCATCCGCGCCGTCTACGAGTCGGGCGGCCGCTTCGACGGCTGGCGCGAGCACTTCTCGTACGACCGCTGGATGGAGGCCGCCGAGAAGACGCTCCCGGCGTACGGCGTCGACGTGGCCTGGTACACGACCCGCGAGCGCACGTACGAGGAGGTCCTGCCCTGGGACCACCTGGACTCCGGCCTCGACAAGGACTGGCTCTGGGAGGACTGGCAGGACGCCCTCGACGAGACCGAGGTCGACGACTGCCGCTGGACCCCGTGCTTCGACTGCGGCGTCTGCCCGCAGATGGACACGCACATCCAGATCGGCCCCACGGGCAAGAAGCTCCTCCCGCTGACGGTCGTGAAGTAACCCCGGCCCGACCCGACCTGGCCCCCCGACCGCAACGGTCGGGGGGTTTTCGGTGTCCTAGCCGGTATGGAACTCGACAAGCGGCAGGCCGCGGATCCCGGTGAGGGCTGCCTCGTGGGGGTCATCCGGGTGCCCGTCAAGATCGTGGCGCTGATCGTCGTACTGCCCGTACGGGTGGTTTGGGATCTGCTCGTCGCCTTCGGGCAGGCCGTGCGGCGGCACGTGCTCGGGCCCCTGTGCGTGTACGTCCTCCAGCCGGTGCTGCGCGGCATCGGCCGGGTGCTGACCGTGCTGCTCAAGTTGGTGTTCGTCTGGCCCTGGGCCGGCCTGTGGCGGTACCTGCTCGTCCCGGTCGGGCAGGGGCTGGCCTGCGTGTGGCGGGGCCTGTACGGCCAGGTGCTGGCGCCGGCCGGACGGTTCCTGACCGCCTACCTGCTGCGTCCGCTCGGGGAGGCGCTGGCATGGCTCGCCCGCGGCGGCATGCGCTACCTGCTCGCGCCCCTGGCCAAGGGCGTCGCCTGGATCGGGTGGGCCCTCGGCATGGCGCTGTTCGTCTGGCCGTGGGTCGGGCTGTGGCGCTACGTGCTCAGGCCCGTCGGCCGCGGAGCGGTCTGGCTCGCCGCGACGGCCCACCGGTACGTGCTGACCCCCGTCGGGCACGGCCTCGCATGGCTGGCGGTCGCGGTGTTCCAGTACCTGTTGCGGCCCGCCGGGCAGGGTCTCGCCCGGCTCGTGACCGCCCTGTACCGGTACCTGCTGCGGCCCGCCGGGCTCGGTCTCGCATGGCTGGCCGCCGCCTTGTACCGGTACGTGCTCGCGCCGCTCGGGCAGGTGCTCGTCTGGGCCTGGCACGTCGCCGGGCGGATCGTGCGGGCCGTGTGGCGGGCGGTCCGGCTGGTCGGGTGGGTGGTCGTGGGATGGCCCGTGTCGCAGGTCTACCGGCACGTGCTGACACCGGTCGGACATGTCGTACGAGAGGTGTGGCGAACCGTCCGCACCACCGTCCGCCAGGTCCGGGCCGACGTGCGGAAAGCACTGTTCGGGGGCCCCGGCCGGGAACCGGCGAGGTCACGGGCGCGTACTCTGGGTAGTACGACAGCCGTGAGCAACACGCCCGCCCCCGAGAGCCCCCTGCCCCAGCGGCAGGGGTGAGCCGGAGGGCACGGCGTGGTCCGCCGGCTCACCGGACCTCAGGGCGACGCGCGAGCCGCGGAGCCCCGCACAAGGAGAAGAACCACTGGGCAAGCGACAGCCCGAAGGCCCGCCCCCCGCACCGGTGGTGCAGCGCATCCGACTGCGCTACACCAAGCGCGGCCGCCTCCGGTTCACCAGCCACCGAGACTTCCAGCGCGCGTTCGAGCGGGCCCTGCGCCGGGCCGAGGTGCCCATGGCGTACTCGGCCGGCTTCACCCCGCACCCCCGCGTGTCGTACGCGAACGCCGCGCCGACCGGCACCGGCAGCGAGGCCGAGTACCTGGAGATCGCCCTCGCCGAGCCCCGCGACCCCGAGAAGCTCCGCGAGCTGCTCGACGAGTCGATGCCGGTCGGGCTCGACATCATCGACGCCGTCGAGGCCCGCACCTCCGGTCTCGCGGACCGGCTGACGGCCTCCGTGTGGGAGCTGCGGCTGGAGGGCGTGGAGGGCGCCGACGCCGAGCGCGCGGTCGAGGCCTTCCTCGCCGCCGAGACGGTGGAGGTGCAGCGCCGCACCAAGAACGGCATGCGCACCTTCGACACCCGCGGGGCCGTGGTGAGCCTCGAGGCGGTTCCTGCCCCGGCTGATAGGCCGCTGGACAATGCCTGTGCGATACTGCGGCTGGTTGTTCGGCATCTGACACCTGCCGTGCGACCCGACGACGTCCTGTCCGGTCTCCGAGCTGTGGCCGACCTGGCGCCGCCGGTCCCCGCAGCGGTGACCAGGCTGGCGCAGGGGCTCTTCGACGAGGAGTCCGGCACGGTGACCGACCCGCTCGCGCCCGACCGCGAGGCTGACACGGCCGCTCCACCCACGGCCGCCGTGGCCGCCGACGCGAAGGCGCCGGAAGGTCCCGCCGCGTAGGGATCGTCGTCGTCGCGCAGCCCTGGGACTCGGGAGCCACCTGGGTCGGGCCGCGCACAGACCTGAAGACTTCCGCCAGGCCGTACGGACAAGACGTACGGAACCGGCGGCCATGGACTAGAGCTCCCGTGTGGCGAACGCGCCCCGGAGGCCGGGTCCGCGCCGAACGCGCGGGGCCGTGCCGGACCGGAAGTCAGCCGCGGCGCCCGGGAGCGTGACGGGAGAACCGCCCGCATGCTCAACAACGAAACCAACAACACCACCGGTGGCGCCGACAGCGGCAGCCCGAGCGACAACCTGCCTCCGCGCAGGCGTCGCCGCGCCGCGTCCCGGCCCGCGGGACCGCCCGGTGCGACCGCCGTCGCCCCGGCCGCCGCGGTGACCGAGACCGCCGAGGCCGCTCCGGCCGCCCCCGCCGAGGAAGCCGCTCCGGCCGCCGCCCCGGCGGGGGCGGCCAGAGCGGCCTCGGC
>LJCW01000359.1 GCA_001298555.1 Actinobacteria bacterium OV450 | reverse complement strand
CCCGACCGCCAGTGCACGTCGGTCGGGGGGCCGCTCGTGCCCTGCGCGGTCGGGCCCGGTACGGCGGGACCCGGCGGGGGGTCCCGCCGTACCGGAACCCCCGCCGCCGCTTCCTGTGTCGAAGCCTGCGGCGGGGGACCCTCCCGCGCCGGGCCGTCCAGCACGGCAGCCGCCGCGCGATCGGCCGCCCCGGGGTCCTGTACGTAGCTCCCCCGCCCGGGGTCCCCGTCCGCGGAGTTCGCCACGGCGCCCCCCAGCTCCCACAGGACCCCGGCGCCGCCGGCGAGCACCACGCAGCACACGCCGACGAGCAGGCAGGCCTTTACGGCCCGTCCGCGAACCCTGCTGAACATCCGGTACTCCCGCCCTGAACCCCGATCGGCTCCCTGTTCTACGGTGGCGCGGCGACGGGAGTTCCGGCGGGGCGACGTGTCCGTCCTCACAGCCGGGGCGCCCCTTCTGCCCCGCCCTACCGCACGTCACGCAACTCGCCTGCTCTGCAACCGGGTTGAGACGCAGGCGCCGACACAGGGCAGCGCGACGCCGGAACCCGACGTGGGGACGAACTTCTTCGGCATCCCCCGGCGCCTCTCCCACGACGCCCCTCCCCCAGCGGGAGTACGCCGAGCACCTGCGCGCCCTCGCCGCCGCGGGGCCGGCTGGGCGAGGCCGCCGCCTTCCCCGACGCCCACGGCGTGGCGCCCGCCATCGACGGCATCCACCCGACGGAGGCCAGGCCCGGGTGCGGGTGGGCCTGATGGCCGCGCGCGACGCGTCCGTCGCGTCGGCCGACTGGTACCCGCTGCCGTCGGTGCTGGGCACGGTGGTCCCGCGCGGCCAGTACCCTTATTGCGAACTGTTCGCAATAAGGGTCGGGTGTGCGGGTCTGATGGCTGCTTCTCCGGTGGTGCTCGGCATCGAGTCCTCCTGCGACGAGACGGGGGCCGGCATCGTGCAGGGCGGCCGCCTCCTCGCACATGTCGTCGCGTCGAGCATGGACGAGCACGCCCGCTTCGGCGGAGTCGTCCCGGAGATCGCCGCCCGCGCCCATCTGCACGCCTTCAACCCGGTGGTCCACCGGGCGCTCGACCAGGCAGGGCTGCGCGCCGACCAGCTCGACGCGGTGGCCGTCACCACCGGGCCCGGCCTCTCCGGCGCACTCCAGGTCGGACTGGCCGGGGCGAAGACCCTCGCGTACGCGCTGGACGTCCCGCTGTACGGGGTCCACCACCTGGCCGGGCACGTCGCCGCCGACACCCTGGAGCACGGGCCGCTGCCCGAACCGTGCGTGGTGCTGGTCGTCTCCGGCGGCCACACCTCGCTGCTGCTCGTACGGGACCTCGTGCGCGAGCCGATCCTGCACCTCGGGGAGACCCTGGACGACGCGGCGGGGGAGTGCTTCGACAAGGTGGCCCGGGTGTTCGGCCTGCCGTACCCGGGTGGCCCGGCCATCGACCGGGCCGCCCGGGGCGGCAACCCGAAGGCCGTCACCTTCCCCCGCCCGCTGACCGGCGGGCCGCGCGGGCAGGACCCGTACGCGTACTCCTTCTCCTTCTCGGGGCTGAAGACGGCCGCGGCCCGATGGGCCGAGGGGCACCGGCAGCGCGGGGAGCGGCTCCCGGTCGCCGACGGCGCGGCCTCGCTCCAGGAGGCGGTAGCCGACGTGCTGACCCGCAAGGCGGTCGCGGCCTGCACGGAGTACGACGTGAAGACGCTGGTGGTGGTCGGCGGCGTGGCCGCCAACTCGCGGGTGCGGGCCCTGGCCGAGCGGCGCTGCGCCTCGGCGGGGATCGAACTGCGGGTCCCGCCGATGACGTTGTGCACGGACAACGGGGCGATGATCGCGGCGGTCGGTGACCTGCTGGTGCGCGCCGGCGCGGAGCCCGCCCCGCGGCACGGGCTGACGATCGACCCGTCGGCCCCGCTGGAGTACGCGACGCTCCACCCGACGGTGCACTGACGCGCCCGCGCCCGCGCGCGGACGCCGGGGACAGGCCGGGGCCGCGTCCGGGCAGCCGGTACGGGGACCCCGGGGCCCCGTGCGGGAGCCCGAGACGCACTGGGGCATCCTGGGGGTCCAACAGCACGCCCAGGAGGCCCAGTTGTCCGATCCGGTCGCCCGTCCGCTCGCGCCGCCCGCGCGCCACGTCACCTTCGAACGACTGCACAACTTCCGTGACCTGGGCGGTTACCGCTCCGCCGACGGCCGTACCGTCGCCTGGGGGGCGCTCTACCGGGCCGACTCCCTCGGCAAGCTCGCGGGCGGCGACTGGGACCGCTTCCTCGGCCTCGGCATACGGACCGTCATCGACCTGCGCTACCCGTGGGAGATCGAGGCCAAGGGCCGCGTCCCGGAGCCCGGGCGGTTCACGTACGCCAACCTCAGCATCGAGCACCGCCCGTACGACCAGGCCGCGATCGACCCCGGCGTCGACCCCTGGCGGTACCTGGCCGACCGGTTCGCCGAGGTGGCCGAGGACGGCGTCGAGGAGATCCGCCGGGCCATCGAGCTCATCGCCGACGGTCCCGGCCCCGCGGTCTTCCACTGCACCTCGGGCAAGGACCGCACCGGTCTGATCGCGGCATTCGTCCTGACCCTCCTCGATGTGTCCGAGGAGGAGATCCTGGCCGATTTCGCGCTCACCGAGCTGGCCACGGCCCGCCTGAAGGCCGACTGGCACACCGCCCACCCGGGCCGCACCATGCGCTGGCCCGCGTACGGCCGGGCCCCGGCGACGGTCATGTCCCTCGTCCTGGCGGACCTGACCACGCGCTATGGCTCCGCCGCCGGCTACCTCGCCGACCGGGTGGGCATCACGCCCGGGACGGCGGACCGGCTGCGGGAGCGCCTGCTGCGCTGATCATGGCCGGAATGTGACGCGAGTGAACCGGGCGTGCACTCTTGTCAGTTGAGGCGGGTATCCCAACAATGCGCATGACAACCGGAGGATCTTCGGTTGCATCGTCATACAAGAGGGGAACCCCCACATGCCCCACATGAACAAGCCTCTCGCGGGCGCCGCGCTCTCGCTGTTCCTGATAGGGGCGGCGGCGGCCCCGGCCGTGGCGTCCGCACCCCAGGACAAAGCCGCCCCGGCCGTCGCCGTGAACTATGCGGGCACCGTCGCGCTCAGCAACTGCTCCGGTTCCGTCGTCCGCGCCCCCGGCTCCCAGCCGACCGACCCCGCGCTCGTCCTCTCCAACGGGCACTGCCTGGAGACGGGATTCCCGGGGCCCGGCGAGGTCGTCACGGACCAGGCGTCCAGTCGCTCGTTCTCGCTGCTCAACGCGTCGGGCTCGCGCGTCGCGACGCTGCGCGCGAGCAAGGTCGCGTACGCGACGATGACCGACACGGACATCTCGATCTACCAGCTGACCAAGACGTACGCGCAGATCCAGAGCCAGTACGGCATCAGCGCCCTCACGCTCAACGACGCGCACCCGGTGCAGGGCACCGCGATCAAGGTCGTGTCGGGGTACTGGAAGCGTACGTACAGCTGCAACGTCGACGGGTTCGCGTACCGCCTCAAGGAGGGCGAGTGGACCTGGAAGGACTCGGTCCGCTACACCTCGTCCTGCAACACCATCGGCGGCACCTCGGGCTCCCCGGTGATCGACACGACCACGGGCAAGGTCGTCGCCGTCAACAACACGGGCAATGAGGACGGCCAGCGCTGCACGGACAACAACCCGTGCGAGGTGGACGAGACCGGAAAGGTCACCGTCCGCCAGGGCATCAACTACGCGCAGGAGACGTACATCATCGTCCCCTGCATCGGCGCGGGCAACAAGATCGACCTGAACCGCCCGGGCTGCACCCTGCCGAAGCCGTAGCACGAGGCCCCAGCAGGACGGGCCGCCCGCTCGACGGGGCGGGCGGCCACGGCGGGTCGCAGGCGCGCGCCCTCCCACCCTGTGCCAGCGTTGAGCGGTGCGATCCGCTCACGATGCCCTGACCCCGCTCCTGCACAGCGACGTCCCGTACCTGGAGAAGGCACTGCGCACCATCGCGGTGTACGTGCTGATCCTGGTGCTGCTCCGGATCGTCGGCAAGCGCCAGCTCGCGCAGCTCAGCACCTTCGACCTGGTGGTCATGCTGCTGCTGGCCAACGTCGTGCAGAACGCGGTGATCGGCCCGGACAACTCGGTCGCCGGCGCGGCCTTCGGGGCCGCCGTGCTGCTCGCGGTGAACGCGCTGATGGACCGCCTGGCCGCCCGCTACGAATGGCTGGGCCGCCTCCTGGAGGGCACCCCGACCACCCTGGCCCGCGACGGCCACTGGCTCACCCCGGTGATCCGCCGCAACGGCCTGCGGGTCGCCGACCTGGAGGCGGCGGTCCGCCACCAGGGCGGCGACGACGTCACGGAAACCACGGAGGTCACCCTCGAACCGAGCGGCACCCTGGTGGTCCAGCTGGCGGAACCGCAACAGTCGGCGGACAAGGCGGACATCGCAGCCCTCCAGGCCACCCTGGCCACCCTCACCCGAAGACTCGACGCCCTGACCGCCAAACTCCCCTGACGAGCCCACGACGCGCCCCGACGGTGTCCGCCCCGTCAGACGGGGCTTGCCGCCGTCGTGCTTTCGGGGATCGCGGCTCGGACGGCGGCGACGAAGGCCTCACGCGCGGACTCGGCGCGTTCCATGAGCGGGTCCCGGACCCAGCCACCGACCAGCTCCGGCCAGGCCGCGGGGCAGCGGTTGGCGAGCGTGACGGTCTGCTCGACCTGCGCTGCGGACATCGTCGTGCTCTCGCGAAGGCAGTAGCCCAGCAGGTCCCGGTCGCGCCACCGGTCTTCTTCGTCCTTGGAAGCCCAACCGGTGAGGAGCTCCCATGCCACGAAAGCAGAATTGTGGGCACTGTCTTCGCACCACTCCGGGTTGCCAGGGCAACGCTCGACTTCCGCGCTCCCAGGGCACCACTCGGCTTCGAGCGCGGCGAGCGCCGCGCGCAGCACGGCGCGGTCCAGTGCCAGCCGTTCGAGGCGCAGGCACTGCTTGCGCAGGGCCCGGGCAGAGGGCAGAAGGTCCGCGGGGGCGATCAGCTCCAGCGCGGGATACGCCTCTCCCGCGGCGTTGGCGTGTTCGAAGAGGAGCGGATGGCGCTCCTCGTCCGCGACGCCCGGTAGCTGCTTCACCGTGCGCATCAGCGCGTCCGAAGCCCGCAGGAAGTCCGCCGCAGCCGAATCGATCCGGGTGCGATGCCATGTGAGGCCATCGGTCCGCCCCTGGACGTGGGCGACCTCCAGGGACGCGTCAGCCTGATGTCGACCCGCTGCGATTGCGGCGTCCGCCGCGCGCTCCGAGCTGCGCTTGCTCCACCATGCGGTGACGAGCGCCGCCGGAATGGAGAGAACCGCAGCGAGGGCGCCCAAGTCCGCCATGTCCATGGGTGAATTCTGCCGGGAATCGCTCCGCTCCGACGCTGCTTCCATGAACGCTTGCCCGTCCGCGCCGGCTACAGCCAGTCGCGCTTTTTGAAGATGATGTACAGGCTGACGCAGACCACTGCCATCAGGAGGATGGCGAAGGGGTAGCCGTAGTGCCAGCGCAGTTCGGGCATGCTGGCGAAGTTCATGCCGTAGATCGTGCCCACCAGGGTGGGCGCGAAGAGGATGGCGGCCCAGCTGGAGATCTTCTTGATCTCCTCGTTCTGTTCGAAGCCGGCTTCGGCCAGGGCTCGCATTTCGGCGTTCTGTTGTTGCGAGACCAGGGTGGCGTTGACCGTCAGGATTTCCGTCAGGGCCTGGCGGAAGCCGTCCACGCGTTCGCTGGTGTGGGTGACGTGGTCGGCGACGTCGCGGAGGTAGCGCTGGAGTTCCTCGTCCGTGCCGTACTTCGCGAAGCCGGCCATCAGGGCGTGGAGCATGCCGACCAGGGGGCGGGTTGCGCGTTGGAACTCGACCATTTCGCGGGAGAGTTCGTAGATGCGGCGGGAGACCTCCGGGTCGCCGCGGAAGACCTCCGTCTCGATCTCGTCCATGTCGTTCTGGACTCCCTCGACGACCGGGGCGTACCCGTCGACCACCGCGTCGAGGATCGCGTACAGGGCGGCCTCCGGGCCCAGGGAGAGGAGCTCCGGGGATTCCTCCATGCGGCGGCGGACCGCGGAGAGGTCCGGGGCGGCGCCGTGGCGGACCGTGATCAGGAAGTCCGGGCCGACGAAGACGTGCAGCTCGCCGAACTCGACCTCCTCCGGGGCGTCGAGGTAGCGCGCCGCGCGCAGGACGACGAAGAGGGTCTCGCCGTAGCGCTCCAGCTTGGGGCGCTGGTGGGCTTCGAGGGCGTCCTCCACGGCGAGCTCGTGGAGGTTGAACTCGGCGGCGAGGGAGCGGAGCTCCGGCCCGGTGGGGCGGTGCAGGCCGATCCAGGCCATGCCGTCGGGCTGTTCGCGCAGCCGGCGGAAGGTCTCGGCGAGGGTGGCGGGGGAGGCGATGCGCCGGCCGTCGCGGTAGACGGCCGAGTCGATCACGCTGCGGTGGTCCGGGGCTGCGGCCGGAGCCGGCGCCGGCCGGGGGCCGGCCGGTGGTGCGGCGGGCGGTGTGGCGGACGGGGGCGTGGGCCGGCGCCATCCCGGGCGCTTCCCGGACGGTGAGGGGCGGCGGTCTCGGCGCTCCGGCATCGCAGGTCAGCTCCCGGTCGAATGTGGAAGGACGAGTTGCGGACAGGGGGTGTCCGCAACCGGGGATAGCGTGCCGTCATGGCCTCCAGGACGACGCACAGCGATCCCGTACTCGGTACCCGTTCCCTCAACCGTGCCACGCTCGCCCGCCAGCTGCTCCTGAGCCGCGCCGCGATGTCCGCAGAGGACGCCGTCGCGCACCTGCTCGGACTCCAGGCGCAGAACGTGAAACCGCCCTACTTCCAGCTGCACGCCCGGCTCGCCGGGTTCCATCCCGCCGAGCTCGCGGAGCTGATGGAGTCCCGGCGGGTGGTCCGGATGGTCACCATGCGGTCCACCATCCACACCCACACCGCGCAGGACGCGCTGACCCTGCGCCCGCTGGTGCAGGGCGCCCGGGACCGGGAGGTCGGCCACTTCCGCAGGGGCCTCGTCGGGGTGGACCTGGAGCGGCTGGGCGAGCTCGCCCGCGCCTTCGTCGAGGCCGGCCCCCGCACCATGGGCGAGATCCGGGAGGAGCTGCTGGGGTACTGGCCGGACGCCGATCCGCAGGCCCTGTCCGTCGCCGCGCGCTGCCGGCTCCCGCTCGTGCAGGTCACGCCGCGCGGGGTCTGGGGGCGCAGCGGGCAGGTACGGCTCACGACGCTGGAGAAGTGGCTCGGCCCGGCGGCCGCCCCACAGGAGCAGGAGCAGGAGCGGGAGCGGGAGCGGGAGCAGGCGCAAGAGCAGGAGCAAGCGCCCGCGCAGCAGGCCCTCGACGCCGCCGTCCTGCGCTACCTCGGCGCCTTCGGCCCCGCCTCCGTCAAGGACATGCAGGTCTGGGCCGGGCTGACCCGGCTGGGGGAGGCCTTCGCGCGGCTGCGCCCGCGGCTGGCCGTCTTCCGCGACGAGAACGGCGTCGAGCTCTTCGACCTGCCCGACGCGCCCCGGCCCGACCCCTGCACTCCGGCCCCGCCCCGCTTCCTCCCGGAGTTCGACAACCTGCTGCTCTCGCACGCCGACCGCACGCGGGTGATCGCCCCCGAGGCCAAAGGGCGCTCCTGGTCGGGGAACCAGGCCCACTGCACCCTCCTCGTGGACGGTTTCCTCGGCGGGCTGTGGCGCCTGGCGGAGGGGACGCTCACCGTCGAGCTGTTCGACGAGCCGTCGAAGTCGCAGAGGGACGAGATCGTCGCCGAGGGGGAGCGGTTGATCGCCGGCATGGAGGAGCCGGACGGACGCGGCCGCGTGCGCTTCGGGTCAATCCGGGGCTGACGCCGCTCTGGTGGCCCGTACGGCGGGCACGGCACGATGCCTTCCATGACGCACAACTTCGCCGAGAGCGCCACCGCCGAGTTCCTGGCCGTACGCGATTTCCTGCTCGAACGCCGCGGGGACTACGAAGCCGCCCACGCCGGCTTCACCTGGCCGCGGCCCGAGCGCTTCAACTGGGCCCTCGACTGGTTCGACCACATCGCCGCCGGGAACGCCGCCGACGCCCTGCGCATCGTCGAGGAGGACGGCACCAGCCGGTCCGTCTCCTTCGCCGAGCTGTCCGTGCGGTCGGACTCCGCCGCCAACTGGCTGCGCGACCAGGGCGTCGAGGCCGGCGACCGGGTCCTGGTCATGCTCGGCAACCAGCGCGAGCTGTGGGAGGTCATGCTCGGCGCGATGAAGCTGCGCGCCGTCGTCATCCCCGCCACCCCGCTGCTCGGCCCGGCCGACCTTCGTGACCGCATCGAGCGCGGCCGCGTACGGCACGTCGTCGTGCGCGCCGGGGACACCGGCAAGTTCGACGAGGTCCCCGGCACCTACACCCGGATCGCCGCCGGAACCGACGTCCCCACCGGATGGCGGCGGCTGGAGGACATGTACGCGGCCGACGCCCACTTCACGCCCGACGGCGAGACCCTGGCCAGCGACCCGCTGATGCTGTACTTCACCTCCGGGACCACCGCGCACCCCAAGCTCGTCGAGCACACGCACGCCTCGTACCCGATCGGGCACCTCTCCACCATGTACTGGATCGGGCTGCGCCCGGGCGACGTGCACCTGAACATCGCCTCGCCGGGCTGGGCCAAGCACGCCTGGTCCAACCTCTTCGCCCCGTGGAACGCCGGCGCCACCGTATTCGTCCACAACTACACCCGCTTCGACGCCGAGCGGCTGATGGCGGAGATGGACCGGCACGGCGTGACCACCTTCTGCGCCCCGCCCACCGTGTGGCGGATGCTGATCCAGTCCGACCTCACCAAGCTCCGCACGCCCCCGCGCGAGGCGGTCGCCGCGGGCGAGCCGCTCAATCCGGAGGTCATCGAGAAGGTCCGCGAGGCCTGGGGCGTCACCATCCGCGACGGCTTCGGCCAGACCGAGACCACCCTCCAGATCGGCAACTTCCCGGGGGCTCCCGTCAAGCCCGGCTCGATGGGGCGCCCGGCGCCCGGGTACGAGATCGTGCTGATCGACCCCGTCACCGGCAAGGAGTCACCCGACGAGGGCGAGCTCTGCGTCGACCTGCGGCCCCGGCCCGCCGGCGTGATGACCGGCTACCGGGACGACCCCGAGCGCACCGCCGAGGCCATGGCGGACGGGCTCTACCGCACCGGCGACATCGCCTCCCGCGACGAGGCCGGGTACCTCACCTACGTCGGGCGTTCGGACGACGTCTTCAAGGCCTCCGACTACAAGATCAGCCCGTTCGAGCTGGAGAGCGCGCTGCTGGAGCACGAGGCCGTCGCCGAGGCCGCCGTGGTCCCGGCGCCCGACCCGCTGCGGCTGGCCGTGCCGAAGGCGTACATCGCGCTCGCCGCCGGGTGGGAGCCCGGGCCGGAGACCGCCCGGGCGCTGTTCGCGCACTCCCGCGCGGTGCTCGCCCCGTACAAGCGGATCCGCCGCATCGAGTTCGCGGAGCTGCCGAAGACCGTGTCCGGCAAGATCCGCCGGGTGGAGCTGCGGGAGCTCACCGCGGCCGGTTCGGGGGCGGAGTACGACGAGGCCGAGCTCGGCTGACGGTGGCGCGGGCGGCCCGGCGTGGTGCCGCGGCCCGGCGTGGTGCCGCGCGGGGGGCCCGGCCCGTACGGTGCGCCCGCGCGCGTCCTCGTACGGGCCGCCCCGCGTGCCGTTACGACGGGCCGCCCCTCGTGCCGTTACGCCGGGAGCTGGGCCTCGATCGCGGCGACGAGCTCGGCGGACTCGGGCTCGACGGTCGGCCGGAAGCGCGCCACGACCTCGCCGGAGGGGGAGATCAGGAACTTCTCGAAGTTCCACTGGATGTCGCCGCCCGCCTCGCCGTCGGCGTACGCGGTCTTCACCAGCTCCTGGTAGAGCGGGTGCCGGTTCTCACCGTTGACCTCGGTCTTCTCCAGCATCGGGAAGGTCACGCCGAAGCCGGCCGCACAGAAGGTCGCGATGTCGTCGGCGGTGCCGGGCTCCTGCCCGCCGAACTGGTTGCAGGGTACGCCGATGACGGTGAAGCCCTTGTCCTCGTACGTGAACTGCAGCCGGGCCAGTCCCGAGTACTGCGGGGTGAGACCGCACTGCGAGGCGGTGTTCACGAGCAGGATCGCCTTGCCCTTGTGGGCCGCCAGGCTGGTCGGCTCGTCGGACAGGGTGGTCAGCGGGATGTCGTACAGGCTCATCGGGCGCTCCTCGGCAGGAAAAGGGCAGACAGCAGACCGCAACCCTCGCGTGCGGACGTTTGTTCCGAGCCTACGTTCTGGCCCGCGCCGCCCCTACGCCCCCGCCCCCACCAGCGCCTCCGCCGGATCGTTGACCGGCTGCGGCACGCCGGTGAGGTCCATGACGAACAGCGGTATCCCGAGGTCGTCCGCGCGGGAGCGGGCTTCCTGCGTGTAACCGGCCAGCGCGAAGTAGACGCTGGTCGCGGAGGCCGTCAGGCCGTTCAGCCAGACGCACTCCACGGCCCGCAGCCCGGCCGGGGCGGTCGTCGGGTCCACCTGTGCCACCAGCCCGGGGGCCCTCAGGTCCACGGCCGCCGAGGGGATCGGCCGCGCGTCGGGCTGCCGGACGTCCCGGAAGCCGAGCCACCGCAGGTACAGGGCGGCCGTGGACACCGCGTCGCGGGCGGTACGGATGGTCATCGGACGGAACGCGGGCCGAGGCACGGGCCCTGACGAAGCCCCCGCCGAAGCCGATCCGCCGGATCCCTCAGGCCCCTCAGGCCCCTCAGGCCCCTCAGGTCCCTCAGGTCCCTCAGGTCCCCGAGGTCCCCCGGGCCCCTCAGACCCCGCTGGCCCCGTCGAACCCGACGGACCCCCCGGACCCGTGGGCCCCGCGGGCCCCGGCGCTCCGGACCCGCCGCCGTCCTCCGCCCCCGCAGCTCCCCGCACGGCCGGCGCCGGCCACGCACCCCGTACACCGGGACGCCGAAGCAGCCCCTCCGGCTGCGGTCCCCCGGTTCCCGGCTCCGGCTCGACGGGGTGCACCGCGATCCGCGCCACCGTCCCGCAGGATGCGCAGCCCAGTTCGGGGTGCGGCCACTCGCTCACCCGCGCGCAGGCCGCGCACCGCACCGCCACCCACGCGTCCGACCAGGTGCGGTGCGTCAGCGGCAGGGGCGGCGACTCCAGGTCCAGGGGCGGGGTGACCGGACTCCCGCAGGAGCAGGGGAAGACCGGGGCCGCGTAGTCGTTCTCGCGCAGGCACGCCGGGCAGCGCACCGGTACCGCGTCCGCCATGAGTGTCGGCCCCCTCCGTCGCTGTGCGTACGTCCATGCTCCACCACCTGCCACCGGTGGGGCGGGCGTGCCCCCGATTTTCCGCCCGTTGCCGACGGAGTCCCGGCCTTTCGTACAAGTCGCTTGCGTCAGACGCGGCTTTTGGTGTGTTCCGGGGTGCTCATGCTCCTTGACGTGCCGGGACGCGCCGCTTAGCTTGTTCCGTATAGCAGAACAAAACTTCCGGATTGCGGAAACGCCCTGGAAACCGGAACAGTCTGACCGCCAGACCCGCAGGAGAACTCGATGCCTCGTATGACAGCCGCCGCCGCTGCAGTGGAGATCCTCAAGCGCGAGGGTGTGTCGCAAGCGTTCGGCGTGCCCGGCGCTGCGATCAACCCGTTCTACCGCGAGCTCAAGAACGTGGGTGGCGTCAGCCACACGCTCGCCCGCCACGTCGAGGGTGCGTCCCACATGGCCGAGGGTTACACCCGTGCCCAGGCGGGCAACATCGGCGTCTGCATCGGCACCTCGGGCCCGGCCGGCACCGACATGATCACCGGCCTGTACTCCGCGATCGCGGACTCGATCCCGATCCTGTGCATCACCGGTCAGGCTCCGGTCTCGAAGCTCCACAAGGAGGACTTCCAGGCCGTCGACATCGCCACGATCGCCAAGCCCGTCACCAAGGCCGCCACGACGGTCCTGGAGGCGGCCCAGGTTCCCGGCGTCTTCCAGCAGGCCTTCCACCTGATGCGCTCCGGCCGTCCGGGCCCGGTCCTGATCGACCTCCCGATCGACGTCCAGCTGACCGAGATCGAGTTCGACCCCGAGACGTACGAGCCGCTGCCGGTCTACAAGCCGTCCGCGACCCGTGCCCAGGCCGAGAAGGCCCTGAGTTTCCTGCTGGAGTCCGAGCGCCCGCTGATCGTCGCCGGTGGCGGCATCATCAACGCCGACGCCTCCGACCTGCTGGTCGAGTTCGCCGAGCTGACCAGCATCCCCGTCATCTCCACCCTGATGGGCTGGGGCATCATCCCGGACGACCACGAGCTGGCGGCCGGCATGGTCGGCGTCCAGACCGCGCACCGCTACGGCAACGCGACGTTCCTGGAGTCGGACTTCGTCCTCGGCATCGGCAACCGCTGGGCCAACCGCCACACCGGCTACAACCTGGACGCGTACCGGGGTGACCGCAAGTTCGTCCACGTCGACATCGAGCCCACCCAGCTCGGCAAGATCTTCGCCCCGGACTACGGCATCGCCTCCGACGCCAAGGCCGCGCTGGAGCTCTTCGTCGCCATCGCCAAGGAGTGGAAGGCCGAGGGCAGGCTGCCCGACTTCTCCGCCTGGGCCGCGTCCGCGCAGGACCGCAAGGCGACCCTGCAGCGCCGTACGCACTTCGAGAACATCCCCATGAAGCCGCAGCGCGTCTACGAGGAGATGAACAAGGCGTTCGGCCCGGAGACCCGCTACGTCACCACCATCGGCCTCTCGCAGATCGCGGCCGCCCAGTTCCTGCACGTCTACAAGCCGCGCCACTGGGTCAACTGCGGCCAGGCCGGCCCGCTCGGCTGGACCATCCCGGCCGCCATCGGCGCCGCCACCGCCCAGCCCGAGACCCCGGTCGTCGCCCTCTCCGGCGACTACGACTTCCAGTTCATGATCGAGGAGCTGGCGGTCGCCGCCCAGCACAAGATCCCCTACGTCCACGTCCTGGTGAACAACGCCTACCTGGGCCTGATCCGTCAGGCGCAGGGCGGCCTGGGCATCAACTTCGAGGTCAACCTCGAATTCGAGAACATCAACACCCCGGAGATCGGCGTCTACGGCGTCGACCACGTCAAGGTCGCCGAGGGTCTGGGCGTCAAGGCGATCCGCGTCACCGACCCGGAGAAGCTGGGCGAGGCCTTCGAGCAGGCCAAGAAGCTGGCCCAGGAGTTCCAGGTGCCGGTCGTCGTCGAGGCCATCCTGGAGCGCATCACCAACATCTCGATGAGCAAGACGGTCGACATGAGCGACGTCACCGAGTTCGAGGAGCTCGCGACCGAGCCGGGCCACGCCCCGACCGCGATCCGCCCGCTGGCGGTCTGACGGCCGAGCCGGTACCCGCGGCTGTACGTCACGGCCCCCGGCCCTCCGCGAGGAGGGCCGGGGGCCGTTCCCGTTCCGGGCCGTCGCCGGCGGGCGGGTGCGCGACGGAGACCTCGTACGTGACCGCGCCGATGTGAAGGGCGATCAGATCACAGCCCCGGGCCGCGCGTTGCGGGTCGACATGCCGAGCATGCTGCTGGCCGCCGCGGCCTCCGGCGCCCTGGTGTACCCGCTGGTGCAGAGGCGGGAAACGGACCACGGCCGCACACCCGCGGCGGCCCTGTCCGCGGCGGCCCTGGTGACGGTGGCCCTCCCGACGGCGGCGCTGACCCTGTCCGCACGGCTTCCCCGCCGGGCCCGGGCGTGAGGCGACGGTCCGCTCGGCATACTGCTCGGATGGACAGATCAACGGCTGCGTGGCGCAACACGACGCACGACTGGGCGCGTTCCGTGGACGTCGACCACCTGGCCCGCATCCGTGAGGACCGGGCCGCCATCGCCCCCGGCGGCCTTCTCCACCTGCTGCTCGAAGTGATGGCCTACGCGGCCGACGAGGCCGGATGTGTGGGCGGGGGACGGTGCACGGTCACGCTGCACACCGATGGCTCGGTGTCCGTCGCGGACGAAGGCCGGGGCACCGACACCCGCTTCGACGATCACGGCCGGCCGGTGAAGAAGCCGGTGATGGCGACGAAGGACCTCCGGTTCTTCGACCACCCCGACGCGCAGCTCCTGCCCGACGGCCACCCGCGACGCGGCATGTCCGTCGTCGCGGCGCTCAGCGCCTGGCTCGTGCACACCAACCGGCGCGCGGGCGGGGCGTGGGTCCAGCGGTACGAACACGGGGTTCCCGTGACCGGCCTGACACCGCTGGCCGACGACGGCACGACGGGTACGACCGTCCACTTCAGCCCCGCCGGGCCGCTGCCCCCGCAGGGCCCGACCCCCGGCGAACTGGCCGCACTCGCCGCGGCCTGGCCGCACCTGGCCGTCGGGATCGACGACCGGCGCGCCCGCTGACGCCCAGGGCCCGACCCCGGGGGCCCGACCCCGGAGCCCGACCCCGGGGCCCAGTCCAGGGCCCGGCCGTCAGGCGGCCGTCAGGTCCCGACCCCCAAGCCAAAGCGCCGAGTCACGGGACCGTCCGTGACTCGGCGCTTTGAGTGTGACCGCCCGACGGAGCGAGGCTGGCGCGACAGGACGTTCGCACCGCCGGGCGGAGTCTTTGTGTGGCTGCCGGTGGGGACCGGCGGCCGGGAGAAGCCTCCTCCGTACGAGGGGGACCCTGTGCGTGGCCCCCTCGTACGGAGGAGAGGAGCGGCTGGGACCGCGACGGGCGGTGACGAGTGCTCCGGCGTCGTCTCCCTCAGGTCAAGAGACGGGCCTCGGCACCCATGACCACCGCACTGGCTCACACGCCCGTCGCGGTCCTCGTCCTGCCCTCGCCGCGTACCACCCCTCATCCGGGTCCGCGGTTCGGGCTCGGCACCCGGGACCTGACCTCCCGCCAGGTCCCCGGTGCAGCTTGTGGGCTCAGGCGTCGCGCAGGGCGCGGACGGCCTCCTCGACGCGCTTGCCGTAGTCGGCGTCCGCGGCGTGGAAGTGAGCCAGGTTCTTCTCGATGACGTCCTCCAGGGTGACCTGAGACAGTCCGCCGGCGATGTTCGCCACCAGACGCTGCTTCTCGGCCTCCGACATCAGGCGGTAGAGCTCGCCGGCCTGGAAGAAGTCGTCGTCCTTGGTGTGGGCAGGGGCCTCGTGGGTGCCCGTGTAGCCGGAGACGGCCTTCGGGGCGCCGAGCGCGAGACCGGTCTCGGCCGGGCCCTGGTACGAGTTGGGCTCGTAGTTCTTGTCGTGGCGCGAGCCGTTGCGCAGCGCCATGACACCGTCGCGGCCGTAGTTGTCGGCCTTCGTCGCCTTCGGGGCGTTGACCGGCAGCTGGGTGTGGTTCACCCCGAGGCGGTAGCGCTGGGCGTCGGCGTACGCGAACAGGCGGCCCTGGAGCATCTTGTCCGGCGAGGCGGTGATGCCCGGGACGAAGTTGTTCGGGGAGAAGGCGGACTGCTCGACCTCGGCGAAGACGTTGTCCGGGTTGCGGTCGAGGACCAGGCGGCCCACGCGCTGCAGCGGGTAGTCGCTGTGCGGCCACACCTTGGTGAGGTCGAACGGGTTGAAGCGGTAGTCCGCGGCCTCGGCGGCCGGCATGATCTGGACGTAGAGGGTCCAGCTCGGGTTCACGCCGCGCTCGATCGCCTGGAGCAGGTCGGTCTGGTGCGAGTTGGCGTCCTTGCCGACGAGCTCGGCGGCCTGCTCGCCCGACAGGCAGCGAATGCCCTGGTTCGTCTTGAAGTGGTACTTGACGAAGAAGGCCTCGCCCCGGGCGTTGGTCCACTGGTAGGTGTGGGAGCCGTAGCCGTTCATGTGGCGGTAGGACGCCGGTATGCCGCGGTCGCCCATCAGCCAGGTGATCTGGTGCGTCGCCTCGGGGGCGTGCGCCCAGAAGTCCCAGACGTTGTCCGGCTCCTGCTTGCCCGTGAAGGGGTCGCGCTTCTGGGAGTGGATGAAGTCGGGGAACTTGATCGGGTCCTTGATGAAGAACACCGGGGTGTTGTTGCCGACGAGGTCGTAGTTGCCCTCTTCGGTGTAGAACTTCAGGGCGAAGCCGCGCGGGTCGCGGACCGCGTCCGCGCCGCCGAGCGAGTCGGCGACGGTGGAGAACCGCAGGAAGGTCTCGGTCTTCTTGCCGACCGTGTTCAGGAACGCGGCGCTGGTGTACGCGGTGACGTCGTCCGTCACCTCGAAGTAGCCGTACGCCGCGGAGCCGCGGGCGTGCACCACGCGCTCCGGGATGCGCTCCCGGTTGAAGCGGGCAAGCTTCTCCAGCAGCTGCTGGTCCTGGACCAGCAGAGGGCCACCGACGCCGGCGGTGGCGGAGTTCTGGTTGTCGGCGACCGGGGCGCCGGACTCGGTCGTCAGCGTGCGCTTCGACATGGTGACCTTCCGTACGGGAACCTGCTGACGGAAAGCGTCTTCCGTCATGCGGAACAGCCTAATTTCAGGCCGAACGCAGCGTCAACAGTTTGTTGAACAAAGATGAGGAGAGGTGATCCGGACGGTGCCGGCGCTTGGGCGCGACAGGACAGGTGTCAGCACCGGCACCATCCGGAAACTCAGGCCCCCGTGAGGGGGAGGGGCGGCCCGTGGAACGGACCGCGCCGGCGGGGCCGGTCTCAGACCTGGGCGCCGGAGAGGCGCTCGACCGCGCGCAGCAGGGCGGAGTGGTCCAGGCCGCCGTCACCCTGGGCGCGCAGGGAGGCGACCAGCTGGGCGACGACCGCGCCGACCGGGAGGGCCGCACCGACGTTGCGGGCGGCGTCGGTGACGATGCCCATGTCCTTGTGGTGCAGGTCGATCCGGAAACCGGGCTTGAAGTCGCGGTTGAGGAAGTTGTCCTTCTTGCGGGTCAGGACCGTGGAGCCGGCCAGACCGCCGTTGAGGACGTCGAGGGCGGCATTGAGATCCACGCCGGACTTCTCCAGGAAGACCACGGCCTCGGCGCACGCCTGGATGTTCACCGCGACGATGAGCTGGTTGGCGGCCTTCACCGTCTGGCCGGATCCGTGCGGGCCGCACAGCACGATGACCTTGCCGAGCGCCTGGAGGATCGGCAGGGCCGCGTCGAAGTCGGCCCGCTCGCCGCCCACCATGATCGACAGGACGGCCTCGATGGCGCCGGCCTCGCCGCCGGACACCGGGGCGTCGATGACGCGGATGCCCTTCTCGGCCGCGTTCTTCGCGAGGTCGACCGAGGTCTGCGGGGTGATCGACGACATGTCGATGATCAGCGCACCGGACTTCGCGTTCTCGAGGATGCCCTCGGGACCGTAGTTGATGGCCTCGACCTGCGGGGACGCGGGCACCATCGTGATGATGACGTCGGCGTCCCTGACGGCCTCGGCGATCGAGCCGGCTGCGGTGCCGCCCGCGGCGGCCAGGCGGTCGAGCTTGTCCTGCTCCAGCGTGAAGCCGGTGACCGAGTAGCCGGCCTTCAGGAGGTTCTCGGCCATGGGGGAGCCCATGATTCCGAGGCCGATCCAGGCGATGTTGGGGAGGGTGCTCATGATGAGGGTCCTTCTCTTAATGCTTCGTACGAAAAGTGCGAGGGGTGCCTGGCTGATCGCCCGGACTTCGTCCGCCTATCGGGCGGCGCGGGCCCCGGCCGGCAGCCACGCGAAGGAGGCGGCCGCGTCGGCGGCCGTGTACTCCAGCCCCACGTAGCCCTCGTATCCGGCCTTCTTCAGCTGGTCGAGCAGCTCTTCGAGGGGCAGCTCGCCGGTGCCGGGGGCACCGCGTCCGGGCTTGTCCGCGATCTGGACGTGCCCGGTCTTGGCGGCGTACTTTCCGATGACCCCGGAGAGGTCCTCATCGTTCATCGCCAGGTGATACAGGTCGAGGAGGAACTTGGCGTTCCCGAGACCGGTGGCCTCGTTCACCTTGTCCACCACCTCGATGGCGGCCGGGGCGCTCACCAGCGGGTAGAGCGGCGACTCGGGCTTGTTGAGGGTCTCGATCAGCAGGATCGCCCCGACGCGGTCGGCGGCCCGGGCCGCCACGACCAGGTTCTCCAGGGCGAGCTCGTCCTGGACGGCCGGGTCCACGCCCTCGACGCGGTTGCCGTAGAGGGCGTTCAGCGCCTTGCAGCCCACCGAGGCGGCGAAGTCCGCGGCCACGTCGATGTTGGCCTTGAAGCGGTCCGACTCCTCACCGGGTACCGAGACCGCACCGCGGTCCGGGCCCGGCAGCTGTCCGGCGTAGAAGTTCAGGCCCACCAGCTGGGTGCCGGCGTCCTCAAGAGCCTTCTTGAGGGCGTCGAGCTCCTCCTGAGCGGGGGTGGGGGTCTCGATCCAGGGCCACCACAGCTCGACCGCGGTGAAGCCCGCCGCGGCGGCGGCCGCGGGACGCTCCAGGAGCGGGAGTTCCGTGAAGAGGATCGAAAGGTTCACATCGAAGCGCTGGTCCGTGTATCCCATGAGGGGTATGCGCTCCTTCCGTATTGCGGAAGTTAGTTTCTGCTTGATGGAAGACTGCAAGCAGAGCGCCGCACTTGTCAAGCCCGGACTGCCGAAAAAGAGTGACCGGGAGGTAGCTTGACCAGCGTGCGATTGAGAGTGGAGTTCACGACCGAGCCCTTCGATCTCGAAGAGGCCCCTGCCCATGCCGTGGCCGCTCGCGAGGTCATCCAGAAGGCCCAGCTGGACGCGGTGGACGTCGGTCCGTTCGGCAACACCGCCGAGGGTGAGGCCGACGCGGTGCTGGCCGCGGTGACCGCGCTGCTGCGCGACTCGCTGGAGTCCGGCGCCACGCGCGTCTCGCTCCAGGTCAACGTGATCGGGGAGGACACCCCATGAGCGAGCCCCGCGACCACCCGTTCGTCACCGCGGTCAAGCCGCTGGTCGACGCGATGGGCGGCGAACTGATGGATCCGGCCCTGGCGCAGCCCGACGACGTCGTGCTCAGCTGGGAGGGCGAGGACCTGCTGGCCGTCCGGCTGCCCCAGCTGTCCGACTCGCTGGACCACATCCTGGCGGCGCTGGAACGCCGTCACGGCGTACCGTTGTCGCAGCTCGACCGGAAGTCCAAGCAGGACGTCGTGCGGATACTGGAGGCGCGGGGCGCCTTCTCCGTACGGCACGGTGTGGAGACGGTCGCGGGCGCTCTGGGCGTAAGCCGTTTCACGGTCTACAACTACCTGAACAGGGAAAACCCCAACAAAAACAACCAAGCGTGAAGCGCCCTGACCCACAGTGACGAGCCGCCGCCCCATTCATCCGGGCGGCGGCTTTTGTGTACGGGAAGTTTCAACAAAGTGTTGACGCCGTGTTGTCGAGGGCGTTAGCTATGCGCAGCCCGTCAAAGCAACAACAGGCCACGGAGGCCTACCGTGACTTCGAGTCCGACCCCGGGTCTCACCCGGTTCAACGCCTTGGACGACAGTGCGGCCACGGCCGAGCTGCACGAGGTGTGCGCCAGTTCGGCATGGGGGAGCAAGCTGCTCGCCCAGCGCCCCTTCGCCGGCGCCGACGCCCTGTTCAGCGCGAACGAGGCCGCCATGGCCGAGCTCACCGCCGAGGACCTGGCCGAGGCGATGGCAGGCCACGCGCCGATCGGCCGGCCGAAGCCGGGAGACCCGACCTCCGCCCGCGAGCAGCGCGGCATGGCCGGCGCCTCGGAGGAGCTCAGGAACGAGCTCCTCGAACTGAACCTGGCGTACCAGGAGAAGTTCGGCCACGTCTTCCTCATCTGCGCCACCGGTGCGACCGGTGAGTTCATGCGGGACGCGGTCAAGGTCCGGATCGACAATTCGCCGGAGCAGGAGCGGGAGATCGCCCGCGGCGAGCTCGTCAAGATCAACCGGATCCGCCTGACCCGTCTCGTCGAACTCGTGGAAGAAGGAGAGCGAGCATGAGCGCTGAGACCGCGGCATCGCAGAGGAATTCGGTGTCCACGCACATCCTGGACACCAGCGTCGGACGCCCCGCCGAGGGCGTCGCCATCTCCCTGTCGGCCCGTACGGGGCTCGACGGGGAGTGGGCGGCCCTGGGCGGCTCCGCCACCGATGCGGACGGGCGCTGCAAGGACCTGCCGGCGCTGCCGGAGGGAACCACCCACGTACGTCTCGACTTCGAGACCGAGACGTACTTCGCCAAGAAGCAAGCCGAGGCGCAGCAGGACGCCCCCCGCGTAAGGGACAGCGGTGCGTTCTTCCCCGAGGTCACCATCACGTTTGCGGTGAACCCGGGCGAGCACTACCACGTACCGCTGCTGCTCAACCCGTTCGGCTACTCCGTTTACCGAGGGAGCTAGCATGGCCACGATTCTGGGCCAGAACCAGTACGGCAAGGCAGAGAACCGCGTCGTCAAGATCACGCGGGACGGCGACACGCACCACATCAAGGACCTGAACGTCTCCGTCGCCCTCTCCGGCGACATGGACGACGTCCACTACTCCGGCTCGAACGCCAACGTGCTGCCGACGGACACCACCAAGAACACGGTGTACGCGTTCGCCAAGGAGTACGGCATCGAGTCGGCCGAGCAGTTCGGCATCCACCTGGCGCGCTGGTTCGTGAACAGCCAGGAGCCGATCCAGCGTGCGCGCATCCGGATCGAGGAGTACGCCTGGGACCGGATCGCCACCTCGGACGCCAACTCCAAGTTCATCGGCTCCGACGAGGTCAACCACTCCTTCGTCCGCAAGGGCATGGAGACCCGCGTCACCCAGATCACGTACGACGGCCAGAACTGGGAGGTCATCTCCGGCCTCAAGGACCTGATCGTCATGAACTCCACGAACTCCGAGTTCTGGGGTTACGTGAAGGACAAGTACACGACCCTCCAGGAGGCGTACGACCGCATCCTGGCCACCCAGGTGTCGGGTCGCTGGCGCTTCAACTGGACCGACGACGAGCAGCGGATGCCCAACTGGGAGAAGTCCTACGCCGAGACCAAGAAGCACATGCTCCAGGCCTTCGCGGAGACCTACTCCCTCTCGCTGCAGCAGACCCTGTACCAGATGGGTTCGCGCATCATCAACCACCGTTCGGAGATCGACGAGGTCCGCTTCTCGCTCCCGAACAAGCACCACTTCCTCGTCGACCTGGAGCCCTTCGGCCTCAAGAACGACAACGAGGTCTACTTCGCCGCGGACCGCCCGTACGGTCTGATCGAGGCCACGATCCTGCGGGACGGCGCCGACGCGCGCATCCCGGTGGACATGACCAACCTCTGACGTGGCACGCGCGTCCCGGGGCACCGCAGTTGCCCCGGGACCGCAGCGCGCGACACGTTGCAGCTTCCTGAATCGGCACCCGGAGCAACCCCACGGGGCGGCAGTACTGTCAGCTGTCAGGCCCGGCTCCGGCACTCAAATCCCCCGGGTTCTGCCGTGCCCGCACCGCCACTGAAAGCACGAGGAAGTCCCATGGCAGCATCGGCAGCGCATGACGGCGCAGTAGAGCGCATCGTCATCGAGAACTGTGCGATTGCGACCGTCGACGCGAACGACACCGAGTATGCCTCGGGCTACGTGGTCGTCGCCGGCAACAAGATCGAGTCGCTCGGCGCGGGCAAGGCCCCCGAGAACCTCGACAACGTGGTCCGCCGCATCGACGGCACGGGGCACCTCGTCACCCCGGGTCTCGTCAACACCCACCACCACTTCTACCAGTGGATCACCCGTGGTCTGGCCACCGACCACAACCTCTTCAACTGGCTCGTCGCGCTGTACCCGACGTGGGCGCGCATCGACGAGCAGATGGCGTACACGGCCGCCCAGGGTTCCCTGGCGATGATGGCCAAGGGCGGCGTCACCACCGCCATGGACCACCACTACGTCTACCCCAAGGGCTCCGGCGACCTGTCCGGCGCGATCATCCGCGCCGCGTCCGAGATGGGCGTCCGCTTCACCCTCGCCCGCGGTTCGATGGACCGCAGCAAGAAGGACGGCGGCCTGCCCCCGGACCACGCCGTCGAGACCCTCGAAGGCGCGCTCGCCGACACCGAGGCGACCGTCAAGAAGCACCACGACCACTCCTTCGACGCGATGACCCAGGTCGCCGTCGCCCCCTGCTCCCCCTTCTCGGTCTCCACCGAGCTGCTCAAGCAGGGCGCCGAGCTGGCCCGCCGCCTCGGTGTGCGCATGCACACGCACGGCAGCGAGACCGTCGAGGAGGAGCAGTTCTGCAAGGAACTGTTCGGCATGGGCCCGACCGACTACTTCGAGTCGACCGGCTGGCTCGGCGAGGACGTGTGGATGGCGCACAGCGTCCACATGAACGACTCCGACATCGCCGCGTTCGCCCGCACCAAGACCGGTGTCGCGCACTGCCCGTCCTCCAACGCCCGTCTGGCCGCCGGCATCGCCCGGGTCCCGGACATGCTCGCCGCCGGCGTCCCGGTCGGCCTCGGCGTGGACGGCACGGCCTCCAACGAGTCCGGTGAACTGCACACCGAGCTGCGCAACGCGCTGCTGATCAACCGTCTGAACCCGGTCCACCGCGAGGCGGCCCTCAACGCGCGCCAGGCCCTGCGCCTCGGTACGTACGGCGGCGCCCAGGTGCTCGGCCGCGCCGACAACATCGGCTCCCTGGAGCCGGGCAAGCTCGCCGACCTGGTGATGTGGAACCTGGGCACGCTGGCCCACTCCTCCATCGCCGACCCGGTCATCGCACTGGTCTTCGGTGCGGCCGCCCCGGTCACCCTCTCGCTGGTCAACGGCAAGCAGATCGTCGAGAACAACCGGCTGCTCTTCGCCGACGAGGACGCCATCGCGGTGTCCACCCGCGAAGAGGCCCAGCGCCTCGCGCGCATCTCCGCGCAGGGCTGATCCCCCCGGCCACTGCTGGGAGGTGCTTCCAGGAGTCCGGCCGGGGGGGAGGGGCGCCGGCCGGCGGCCGCGGACCCGAGCGGGGTCCGCGGCAGCCGTTCCCGGGGAGCGCCCGAGGGATTTCCGAGGGCGCCTCCCGGGGCGGTGACTCGTGCCACCGCTGCTCGTCCCCCCACCGCTTTCACCCCTCTGTGGAACCGACTCGGGCGAATCGTTTCCGCATGCCGTGGACCACGGCAACACCCCACAACTGCACACACAGGCTCGACTCGCACAGCTTTCGCACCACCTCCAAGAAACCCACGTCCCTGCCGACGTGTCTAACCGACCGGAGGAAGCCGTGGCCGCAGCGCCCAGGTTTCGCAAAGATGCAGTCGCTACACCGGTGGAGAGGCACCCGGTCGACGAGACCCTGCCTCCGCTGAAAATGTTCACGAGCGGTCTCCAGCACGTGGCCGCCATGTACGCGGGTGTCGTGGCCCCGCCCATGATCGTCGGCCCGGCCGTCGGACTCTCTGCCACGGAGACCGCGTTCCTGATGGGCGCCTCGCTCTTCACCGCCGGACTCGCCACCCTCCTCCAGACCCTCGGGTTCTGGAAGATCGGCGCCAGACTCCCCTTCGTCAACGGTGTCTCCTTCGCCGGTGTGACCCCGATGATCGCGATCGGCAAGGGGGAGGGGGACAACGCCATCCCCGTCATCTTCGGCGCGATCGTCGTCGCCGGCGTCGTCGGCTTCCTCGCCGCCCCCTACTTCGGCAGACTCGTCCGCTTCTTCCCGCCCGTGGTCACGGGTACGGTCATCACCCTGATCGGCGTCTCCCTGCTGCCGGTGGCCTTCAACTGGTCACAGGGCGGCAACCGCACCACCACCGACTACGGCTCGATGAAGAACATCGGCATGGCCGCCGCCACCCTCGTCATCGTCCTGGTGATGCGCAAGTTCCTGCGCGGCTTCCTCCAGCAGATCTCCATCCTGCTCGGCCTGGTGGCGGGCACGCTGATCGCCCTGCCGCTCGGCATGACCAGCTTCGACGCCGTCAAGAACGCCTCCCTCGTGGGCTTCCCGACGCCCTTCCACTTCGGCGCCCCGCAGTTCCAGACCGCCGCCGTCGTCTCCATGTGCATCGTCATGCTCGTCTGCATGACCGAGTCCACCGCCGACATCCTGGCCCTCGGCAAGATCGTCGGCCGGCCGGCGGACGCGAGGACGATCGAGGGCGGACTGCGGGCCGACACCCTCGGCAGCGCGCTCAGCCCGCTGTTCAACGGCTTCATGTGCAGTGCCTTCGCGCAGAACATCGGGCTCGTGGCGATGACCAAGGTCCGCAGCCGGTTCGTCGTCGCCGCGGGCGGCGGCATCCTGATCCTGCTGGGCCTGTGCCCGATGGCCGCCTCCGTCATCGGCGTGGTCCCGCTGCCGGTCCTCGGCGGCGCCGGCATCGTGCTGTTCGGCTCGGTCGCGGCGAGCGGCATCCAGACCCTGGCGGGCGCCGCCATGGAGAAGGGCGAGAACGCCCTGATCGTCGCCGCCTCGGTCGGCATCGGCCTGATCCCGATCGCGGCGCCGGACTTCTACCACGCCTTCCCGAAGGACCTGCTGGTCGTCCTGGACTCCGGGATCAGCACCGGCTGCGTGGTGGCCATCGTGCTCAACCTGGCCTTCAACCACTTCGGGGCCCGGCGGGCCGCAGCGGCCGAGGGCTGCGCGGAGCCGCTGCCCGCGCACTGAGTCTCGTACGCGAGGACCACGGCACGGCGGCGCGTAGGCCACCCACTGCGGGTGTGGCGTACGCGCCGCGGCGCCGTTCCCGCACCCGCCCCGGTCACAGCACTAGCGGTCGCCGGACGGCGGTGGCTGAGCAGGCGCAGTGCCCCCGGCCTCCGTGCGGCCCCGGGACAGGGGCGTGGTGCGCAGGGCGGAGGGGGCGGCCGCAGGGGTCCAGAGCATCAGGTTGCTCATCAGCTCCGCCTGTTCGATGGCGTCGTCGAGCGCGTGGTGGGTGTGACGGCGGGTGGAGAGGAGTTCGCGCGGCATCCGCCCCTTGACTGCGGCGCGCAGCGGGACCCCGGCCTTCGCCGCGTACAGGGTCTTCATGTCGAGGCAGCCCGAGTGCCCGAAGGGGCTGTCGTCGCCGAAGGCGATCAGGTACCAGTACAGGAAGGTCCAGTCGAAAGAGGCCGGGTAGCCGCACATGACGGGCTGCGCGCCGGCCTCCGCGGCCACCGTGCGCACCCACGCCCGGAAGGCGTCCATGGCCGCGAGGGGGTCGGTGCCCTCCCGGAGCAGCCGGTCCCGGTCGAGCCCGCTGACGGCGAGCGCCTCGGGGACGAACCGGTCGCCGATCGGCCGGAGTTCACGGTAGAACGTGTGCTGCTCGGGGTCCGCGGCCGTATACGAGGCCCCGTCCTGACGCCCCGCGACGGCGGCTCCCAGGCTGATCATCGAGTAGGGCCCGGGGATCGGGCCGTCGGCCTCGATGTCGACGGAGATGTAGAGGCCGGGGCGTGCGGCGCGGGCGGGCATGGACGGGATCATGCCAGCCCGGAACCACCGCGCCCATCTGGTTTTCCGGCGCCGGATCCCGCTACGCGTTCGCCGGGGCGGCGCTGCGGGGGGAGAGCATCCGGCCCACGATCCCGACGACCATGCGGCGGCTCGCGAAGCGGCCGCTCAGGGTCATGATCCGGTTCAGCGCCCCGGAGACCACGCTCGGCGGCGGGCTCTTGCGGTCCAGAGCCCGCAGCGCGGTGCGCACGACCACCTCGGAGGTCTGCATCCGGGTGCCGGCGGCGGCGTCCTGCGAACCGACCACGTCGAAGAACTCCGTCCTCGTCGCACCCGGCGACAAGGCGAGCACGCGCAGCCCGGTGCCCTTGGACTCCTGCCAGAGGGCCTCGGTGAAGCTGAGCACGAAGGCCTTGGTGGCGCCGTAGACGGCCATGTTCGGCACGGGCTGGTAGGCGGCCGAGCTCGCGACGTTGACCAGTACGCCCTCGCCCCGGCTGCGCAGTGCACCGATGAAGGCCCGGCTGATGTCGACCACGGCCGTCACGTTGAGGGCCGTCTCCTCGCGGAGCCGCCGGGGGTCCTCCTCGTGGAAGCGGCCGTACGTGCCGAACCCGGCGTTGTTGATCACGCTGGAGACCGTGATGCCGCGCCGCTCCGTCTCGGCGGCCAGCAGCTCGCCGGAGCCCTCGGCGGACAGGTCCATGGCGATGGTCTCCACCACGACGCCGTGCGCCTCGGACAGCTGCCCGGCGAGCGCCTTCAGCCGGTCCTCGCGGCGGGCGACGAGTACGAGGTCGGAGCCCCGCGCGGCGAGCTGGCGCGCGAACTCGGCGCCCAGGCCGGAGCTCGCGCCGGTGATCAGGGTGGTCCTGCCTCGGTAGTCGACCGCGTTCACGGTGGCCTCCTGTGTGGATGTCTGGGCGTGGATGTCTGGCGCCATCACTGTATGCCTGCCTGGCAGTGACTGCCAACCGGACAGCGAGGCGCAAGTTGGCGGACCGCCTATATGCTGGCCGGATGGGGACCACGGCAACGCAGCAGACCCTCTGGGACCGCTCCCGCCAGGCGGTGGTCGCGAGCATCTACGACACGGCCATGCGGCTCTTCGCCGAGCAGGGCTACGAGGCGACGACGATCGCGCAGATCGCCAAGGAGGCCGGCATCTCCCAGCGGTCGCTGTTCCGGTACTTCGGTACCAAGGAGGACATCGTCTGCGGCGAGCAGGAGGAGCTCGGGGAGCTGCTGCGCGCGACGGTGGAGGCCCAGCCGGCGGCCGCCACGGCGTGGGAGGCCCTGCGCGCGGGCTTCGTCGTCCTCATGGACGCACACGGAGAGCCCGGGCAGCTGCTGGAGATCACGACGATGATCTTCGACACCCCGTCGCTCCGCTCCCGTTACACCCAGAAGCGGCTGCGCTGGCAGGAGATGGTCCTGCCCGCCGTCGCCGCCCGCATGGGTGCGGGGGAGGGGCTCATCCCCGAGGTCCGCGCCGCGGCGGTGGTCGCGACCGTCTTCGCCTGCGTGGACGCCGCCACCGAGGCCTGGGTCCGCAGCGGCGGCCGCGCCGACCTGCCGGTCCTGTACGACGAGGCGCTGGCTGCCGTACGCGGCTGAAGGCGCGCGGGCACACGGGGTGCGCAGGTGCGCCGGTGCGCGCACGGGAAGTGCGGCACGTGCGCGTACGGCAAAGGGCGCCCGCGGAGCTCTCCGCGGGCGCCCTCACTCCTCACGCCCGGCTCAGGGGGCGGACGTCAGGAACATCCCCGTCTGGTCCGCCCCGGGGGTGTTCTTGCAGCTGGAGGCGGAGGTCGCCGGCTGGGCGAGCGCCAGGTTCAGGCAGCGGCCGGCCGCGAGCTGCCCGAAGTAGTTGGGGTGCATGTCCTCTTGGACGGGCCCCTGCGTCTCGCTGCTGTCGATCCAGCGCGCCCACTCGCTCGTCTTCGCCGACGCGGGGGCCGAGGTGCTCACCAGCTTGCTGGCCCTCGCGCACACCTCGCGGCCCTGCAGCATGTCCCGCAGGTCCAGGAACTGGACGCCCTTGGCGGCGGCCACCCCCTTCAGGCGGTTGGCGAGCTGCGGGACGAGCGAGTCGCGCGCCCAGTCCGAATCCCGGTTCCAGAAGGGGCATCCGCCCGTGTTGAGGCGGCTCCAGTCGCTCTGGGTGTACCGGTTCTCCGCGCCCCGCGGGATCGGCGAGGGGTAGGACTGGAGCACGATCCGGTACGAGGAGTCGGTGTACCCGGCGGCCCGCATCACGGCGCGGATCTCGTCCACCGACTTGCCGACGTTCGCCATGACGCCGTCGATCTTCTGGTCCACCGCGTACTGCTGGTCGTCGTAGCAGTAGGAGTTCCACAGGACGAAGTCGAGCGCGCAGTCCTTGATGATGTCGGCGAAGCCGAGGTCGTTGCCGCCGACGGACAGGGCGATGACCTTGACGTTGTTCGCGGCGGCCACGGCGGCGAGCTGATCGGCCTGCGGGGCCTCGCCCTTGAAGGACACGCCGCCGTTGGAGGCGCGGAAGACGTTCTCCGAGGTCGCGCCGGAGCAGGCCAGGTTCACGGCCACGTCGGCGACGGCCCCGGCGCTCCTGACCTCGGCGGAGTCGGAGCGGTGACAGCCGTCCGCCGTCGTCCCGTACACCTTCGTGGGGTCGTAGGTGCTCCCGGAGACCCAAGCGCGGTCGGTCCCGGTGCGATTGCCGGTGTTGGTCAGGCTGTTGCCCTGCCAGCGGCCGCCCTCGCCGGAGATGTAGCTGTCGCCCATGGACACCACGGCGGTGGGCCCGGCCCCGGGGCTGGCCACGGAGGTTCCCGCGGAACCGCCGACCAGAGCGCTGACGGCGAGCGGCAGAACCACCCCGGCCCCGGCGAGTCGTCGCACTCGACTACGGGACCGGTCCTTGCTGGCGTTGCGGAATCCGATCACAGCGGAACTCCTGCGGTAGGCCATGGCGAAGCCGGAGTGAACTCCGGTGCATGGCTGGGGAAGTGGGGGTACCGCCGGCCGGTGGCATCGGAAAGGTGACACGGGCCACGTTGTTACCGCTAGGTAGCCGCAGATTACGATGACGTAACGACCGACCGGTCGTTCGGCCGTGGCCCGCCCGCCGTCCCCGGCCGGATATCGCCGTTCCCCCGACGCTTGTTCGCGCCGTTCCCCCGCCGCCCGTTCGCGCCGTACTCCCCGCAACGTTCGGCTGCTCCCGGCTCCCGTTCGCGGCGTACTCCCGGCACCCGGAAAGAGGTTGGGCACCGCGCCTTCACCCGGGCGCGGGAACGGCTCCGCCCCCGGTGCCTGGGGCAGCGGGGGCGGAGACGGGTTCGGCTGCTGTGCGAATCAGCCGAAGTCGGGTGGTCAGCCGACGAGCTGGTCGTACGCCGGCAGGGTCAGGAAGTCCGCGTAGTCGGCGTCCAGGGAGACCTGGAGGAGGAGGTCGTGTGCCTGCTGCCACTTTCCGGCCGCGAACGCCTCCTCGCCGATCTCGGCGCGGATGGCGGCCAGTTCCCCGGCGGCGATCTCGCGGGTCAGGTCGGCGGTGGCGGTCACGGGTGCGCCGTCGTGCTCGAACACGACACCGGCGTTGATCCACTGCCAGATCTGCGAGCGGGAGATTTCGGCGGTGGCCGCGTCCTCCATCAGGCCGAAGATGCCGACTGCTCCCAGCCCGCGCAGCCAGGCCTCGATGTAGCGGATGCCGACCTGCACCGCGTTGCGCAGGCCCTCGTACGTCGGCTTCGCGTCCAGCGAGTCGATCGCGATGAGCTCACCGGGAGCCACCGAGACGTCCTCGCGGAGCCGGTCCTTCTGGTTGGGCTTCTCGCCGAGGACCGCGTCGAAGGAGGCCATCGCGATCGGGACCAGGTCGGGGTGGGCGACCCACGAGCCGTCGAAGCCGTCGGCCGCCTCGCGGTCCTTGTCGGCCTTGACCTTCTCGAACGCGATCCGGTTGGCCTCGGCGTCCTTGCGGGAGGGGATGAAGGCCGCCATCCCGCCGATGGCGTGCGCGCCGCGCTTGTGGCAGGTGCGGACCAGGAGCTCGGTGTACGCCCGCATGAACGGGGCCGTCATCGTCACCGCGTTGCGGTCCGGCAGGACGAACTTCTCCCCGCCGTCGCGGAAGTTCTTCACGATCGAGAACAGGTAGTCCCAGCGGCCCGCGTTCAGGCCCGCCGCGTGGTCGCGCAGCTCGTAGAGGATCTCCTCCATCTCGTACGCGGCGGTGATGGTCTCGATCAGGACCGTGGCGCGGACCGTGCCCTGCGGGATGCCGACGTAGTCCTGGGAGAAGACGAAGATCTCGTTCCAGAGGCGCGCCTCCAGGTGCGACTCCGTCTTCGGGAGGTAGAAGTAGGGGCCCTTGCCGAGCGCGATGAGGCGCTTGGCGTTGTGGAAGAAGTACAGGCCGAAGTCGACCAGCGCGCCGGGGACCGGGCGGCCGTCGATCTGCAGGTGGCGCTCCTCCAGGTGCCAGCCGCGCGGGCGCATCACGACGGTCGCCAGCTGCTCGGCCGGCTTGAGGGCGTACGACTTGCCCGTGCGCGGGTCCGTGAAGTCGATGCGGCGCTCGTAGGCGTCGATGAGGTTGAGCTGGCCGAGGATGACGTTCTCCCAGGTGGGAGCGGAGGCGTCCTCGAAGTCGGCGAGCCAGACCCTGGCGCCCGAGTTCAGGGCGTTGACGGTCATCTTGCGGTCGGTCGGACCGGTGATCTCCACGCGGCGGTCGTTCAGCGCGGCCGGCGCCGGCGCGACCTTCCAGTCGCCCTCGCGGACCTGTGCGGTGTCCGGGAGGAAGTCGAGGTGGGAGGTGCGGGCGATCTCGGCGCGGCGCTCGCCGCGGCGGGCGAGGAGTTCGTCGCGGCGGGGCGTGAACCGCCGGTGGAGCTCGGCCACGAAGGCGAGAGCCGCCTCGGTCAGGACTTCGTCCTGCCGGGGCAGGGGCTCGGCGTCGAGGATGGCCGGCGACGACGGCGCTGGTGCGGACATGTCTGTCACTCCTTCAGCGGCGGTGCCTGGCGGCCGCGGGGGAATGCTCGCGCAGGACGGCACGCAGTGCCGCCGGGGTGGAGAGTTCCGGAATACGGTCGCGGGCGCCGTCTGGGGGTTCAGGGCGCTTCTGACCAGTGGATAGTAATTTCCTTATGGTGGAAGTTCAATGGTTTGTTGATGTCGAGATTCTCCGGGTCGACAGAACACGCCGCCAAGTGGCCCTCAGTGCCACTCCCGTCACTGCCCGCTCAACTGCGCCCCGGCCGCCGCTCAACCCAGTCGTGCCAGGTCGGGCGGGGTGTCGATGTCGAAGGCCTCGGCGACGTCCCCGCACTCCACCAGCGTGAGCTCGTCCGCATGCTCTGTCAGGTGCACCCGCGCGCCCTTGTCCCCCTTCGCCGTCGCCGCGATGTCCGCCCAGCGGTCCGAGCCGAAGAGCACCGGATGCCCGCGCTCCCCGTCGTACGCCGCCGCGACCAGGCTCGCGGGGGAGCGGTACGCCTCCCGGACGCGGGCCACGGCCGCCGGCCCGATGCCCGGCTGGTCCACCAGCGAGACGAGGGCCGCGCGGGCGCCCGTACCGGCGAGCGAGACGAGGCCCACGCGCAGGGACGAGCCCATGCCCTCCGCCCAGTCCGGGTTGTCCACGACCACGCAGCCGGTCAGGTCCGCCCGCTCTCGGACCTCGGCCGCGCAGGCGCCGAGCACCACGTGGACCGGGTCGCAGCCCGCGTCGCGCAGCACCCGCACGGCGTTCTCGACCAGCGGACGGCCGCGGTACGGCAGCAGGGCCTTGGGGCGGCCCCCCAGCCGGCGCCCGCCGCCGGCGGCGAGGAGCAGGCCCGCGATCACGGGGCCAGGGGCCGGGGACTGGGGGGCTGGTGTCGCGTGGGATGACATGACAGCGATTCTCGCTCCTGCGCCGCCGGGCGAGGCCGCCGCGTCAGCAGGCGCCGTACGGCCGCCAGCCCGGCCCCCAGGCGCAGCGGCTCGGAGATCCGCTGCTCGGCCGCAGCGGCCAGGGCGCGTTCTGCACGGTCGGTCAGCGGGTACGACATGGCGGTCTCCTTGCCAATCGGGGGCCAATAGCGCGAGTCTGACCCTCGATTGGTCTGGTCGGCAGAGCCAATCGGGGGAGGTTGGCATGGCAAACGGGCGAGTCGTCCAGACGGCGGACAGGACCCTCGGCAGTCGTCAGCTCGCGGCTCTGCTGCCCTCCGAGGTGCTGGCCCGCCCCGGATACCGGGCCCTCGCCGACGCCGTGCGGACCCTGATCCTCGACGGCCGGATCGCCCTGCACGTACGGCTGCCCGCCGAGCGCGAGCTCGCCGAGGCGCTCGGCGCCAGCCGGGCCACCGTCACCGGGGCCTACGACCTGCTGCGCGGGAGCGGCTACGTCCGCAGCCGGCGCGGCTCCGGCACCTGGACCGAACTCCCCGAAGGCCACGGCCCGGTCGGCGCGCACCTGATCGTCGGCTCCGGGGGCTACCAGGCCGACGGCGACCCCGGCATCGACCTGGCCATCGCCGCCATGGGCGCCCCCGCGGACAGCCTCGCCCAGGCCCTGGCCTGGGCCGCGCCCCGGCTGCCGGGACTCGCCCGGAGTCCCGGCTACCACCCCTTCGGGCTGCCCGACCTGCGCCGCGCCGTGGCCGAGCGGTTCACCCGGCGCGGGCTGGCGACCCGCCCCGAGCAGATCCTGGTCACGGCCGGCGCCCAGCAGGCGTTCTCGCTGGTCGTGAACTTGCTGTGCGGGCCGGGCGACCGGGTGGTGACCGAGAACCCCACGTACGCGAACGCCCTCGACGCCCTGCGGCACGCGCGGCTGCGCACCGGGTCGATCGCCGTGTCCGACGCGGGCTGGGACATGGAGATAGCCGAGTCCACGCTGCGCCAGACCGTGCCCAGGCTGGCGTACGCGGTCCCGGACTTCCACAACCCGACGGGCCTGCTCATGCCGCCGGAGCAGCGGCTGCGACTGCTGTCGGCGACGCGGCGGACGGGGACCTGGCTCGTGGTCGACGAGACCATCGCCGACATCGCCCTGGACGTGCCGGCGCCGGCGCCGCTGGCCTCGCTGGCACCCCGGGGCGGAGCCGACCACGTGGTGACGATCGGCTCGCTCAGCAAGACGCACTGGGGCGGGCTGCGGGTGGGCTGGGTACGGGCCACCGCGAAGATGATCACGGAGCTGGCGGCGGTGAAGGTGGCCGCCGACATGACGGGCTCGGTACTGGACCAGCTGGTGGCGCTGCCCCTGCTGGACGGTCTGGAACGGACCCTGCCGGAGCGCCTCGCGCAGCTGCGGCAGCAGCGGGAGGCGCTCGTGCGCGCCCTGGAGCGGCACGCTCCGGAGTGGTCGTGGCAGCTGCCCCCGGGCGGGCTGTCCCTCTGGGTGGACCTGGGGGAGCCGGTCAGCTCGGCGCTGGCGGAGCGGGCGGCGGCCGACGGGGTGCACATCGGGCGCGGCGCCCGCTTCGGGGTGGACCCCGGGACGTTCGAGCACCGGCTGCGGATCCCGTACACCCTCCCGGAGGACCGCCTGGACGAGGGCGTCCGCCGCCTGGCGGCCGCCCTGCACGACGGGATCCCGCTGGCCCCGTCGGTGGAGCGGCCCCACTGGGTCGCCTGAGGGCTGTCCCGCAGTCCCCGGCGGGCACCGGACACCCCTGGGGCCGGCTTGCGCAAGCTCCGGATGGGGCGTCGCCCGCCGGACGGAACATCAGGGCCGGGGGCGGGCCGGGCCGGTCACCGGGTGCGGATCAGGCGGCGGGTGGCGGCCGCGGCCACCGCCGAGGTGCGGGAGTCGACGCCGAGCTTCGCGTAGATGTGCACCAGGTGGGACTTGACCGTGGCCTGGCTCAGGAAGAGCTCCTTCGAGATCTGGTGGTTCGACAGCCCGTCCGCGACCAGCTGGAGCACCTCCAGCTCCCGCTTCGTCAGCGCCTCCGCGGGCGTGCGCATCCGGTCCATCAGGCGCAGCGCCACCGCGGGGGCCAGCGCCGACTGTCCGGCCGCCGCCGTGCGGACGGCGGCCGCGAGCTCCTCCGGCGGGGCGTCCTTCAGCAGGTAGCCCGAGGCGCCCGCCTCGACCGCCGCCAGGATGTCCGCGTCCGTGTCGTACGTGGTCAGCACCAGGACCCGGGGCGCCCCCGGCCGGGCGGTGATCGCCGCGGTCGCCGCCGAACCGTGCAGGCCCGAACCGAACTGCAGGTCCATCAGGACCACGTCCACCGGGTCGGAGGCGGCCAGTTCCACCGCCCGCTCCGCCGTGGCGGCCTCCGCGACCACCGTGAAGTCCGGCTCGGTGTCCAGCACCGCACGCAGCCCGGCCCGGACCACCGGGTGGTCGTCGGCCAGCAGCAGGCGGATCGTCATCAGGGGGCCTCCAGGGGCAGCGGCAGCGTGACGGCCACGGCGGTGCCCTGGCCCGGTGCGGACTCCACGGTGAACAGCCCGCCCAGCGTCTCGGCCCGGGACCGCATCGCCGGCAGCCCGAACCCGCCCTCGCCGGAGGGCGCCGACGACGGGTCGAAGCCGGTCCCGTCGTCCACGACGTCCAGCGTCACCGAGGCGTCCATGAAGGTCAGGGTGATCTCGGCGCGCCCGGCCCCCGCGTGCCGCACCACGTTGGCCAGCGCCGACTGCGCGATCCGCAGCAGGGCCACCTCGTACGGGGTGGGCAGTACCCGCGGCGCGCCGCTGAGGCAGAAGCGGACGCGCGGCCCCGGAGCCGCCGTGCACAGCCGCTCCAGCGCGGCGGCGAGGGACCCGTGCTCCAGGTCCGGAGGGGTGAGCGCCCGTACGAAGCGACGCGCCTCGGCGAGGTTCTCCTGGGCGGCCTCCCGGGCCGCGCCGATGTGCGCGAGCGCTGCCGCGCGGGGGTCGACGGCATCTCCCCCGGCTGCGCCGGCCGCGGCTGCGGGGCCGCGGCCGCCGGGGCCCTCGGGGGCGTCCGG
>LJCW01000358.1 GCA_001298555.1 Actinobacteria bacterium OV450 | reverse complement strand
CCGCCCCGCCCCCCCGGGGCGCCGCCCACCGCGGCCCCGCCCCCGCCCGTGGGACTGCCCGGGCCCCCGGCGGGGAGGGGGGGCAGGCCCCCGTCTCCCCGCCCCACCACCCCCGCCACCGGGGCCCGGACGGCGAACTGCCGCCCTACGTGGTGCTGGTGCACGGCGGCCCCACCAACCGCACCCACATGACCCCGCACCCGCACATCGCCTACTTCACCAGCCGGGGCATCGGCGTCCTCGACGTCCAGTACGGCGGCTCCACCGGCCACGGGCGGGCCTACCGGGACCGGCTGCGCGGCGGCTGGGGCGTGGTGGACGTACGGGACTGCGCCACCGCCGCCCGTGGGCTGGTCGCCGAAGGGTTCGCCGACCCGCGGCGCCTCGCGATCCGGGGCGCGAGCGCGGGCGGCTGGACCGCCGCCGCCTCACTGATCGCCGAACCGGAGTTGTACCGGGCCGCCGCCATCCACTTCCCCGTACTGGACGCGGACACCTGGCAGCGCACCACGCACGACTTCGAATCCCGGTACGCGCAGACGCTGATCGGCCCCTGGCCGCAGAGCCGCGACGCGTACGTCCGCCGTTCCCCGGTGCACGGGGCAGCCGGCATCCGGGCCCCGTTCGCGCTCTTCCAGGGGTCCTTGGACGCCATCTGCCCGCCGAGCCAGGCCGAGCGGCTGCTGGAGCGGCTGTCGGGCTCCGACGTGGAGCACACGTACGAGGTCTTCGAGGGGGAGGGGCACGGGTTCCGCAGGGCCGCGACGGTGGCGCGCACCCTGCGGACCGAACTGGGCCTGTACGGAAGGGTGTTCGGGTTCACCCCCGACCCCGGGTGACCGCGGGCGGAGGCCGAGCGCGTCGCGGCGGCCCCCGGGGTGTCACATCCGGGCCGCCTCGATCGTCTTCCATTCCGGGTGCCGCCCTCCCGCACCCGCGCCGCCGAGGGCCCCGCCCGGGCGCACGCCAGGAAGAGAAGAGCCCATGAAGCGTTGGTCCACCAAGGATCTGTACACACTGGCACCACCCCGCGACGGTCGGCCCGGCGACGGAATCCTGACCTTCACGGACCGCTACTCGGTCTACGACTTCGGCGTCATGCCCGACGAGATCCCCGGCAAGGGCAAGGCGTCCTGCGCCATGGCCGTCCGGTCGTTCGGCCTCATGCACGAGGCCGGCATCGGCACGCACTTCGTGGAGCAGGTCTCCGACAACGCCATCCGGATCAAGCTCCTCGACATCGACTTCGAGGGCGCCCGGCCCCGGACGGGCCCCGGCGGGATGATCCCGCTCCAGGTCGTCTACCGCAACGCCCTGGCCCGGGAGTCCTCGGTGCACCGCCGGGTCGCGGCCGGCCGCCTCGACCCCGCCCTCGTACCGGACCGCCGGGAGCCCGGCTCCCCGTGGCTGTCCGAGGTCATGGTCGAGTTCACGACCAAGTTCGAGGAGACCGACCGCTTCGTCACCCGCGAGGAGGCCGCCGTCGTCGGCCGGATCGCGCCGGAGGACATCGCCCGGATCGAGAAGCTCACCCGGCAGCTCGCCCCGGTGCTCACCGCCCACTGCGCGGCCGTCGGCCTCGAACTCGTCGACGGCAAGGCCGAGTACGGCTTCGACGGGGACGGTGAGCCGATCGTGATCGACCACGCGGGCACCCCCGACGAGAACCGCTTCTACTACGACGGGGTACCGGTCTGCAAGGAACTGCTGCGCTGCCTGCACCCCGGCCTGCGCGAGCACGTCCAGCAGCACATCAGGGACGGCCTGCCCCGTGACCGGTGGCCGCGCCCCGAGCCGCTGGGCGCCGCAGCGGTGGCCGCGACCTCCGAGGTCTACGCCGCGCTGACCGCCCTGTGGACCGGCCCGGCCGGCGAGAGCGGCCCCGACGCCGCCGTACGCGCCCGACTGTCCACCGCGGTACGGGAGTTCGCCGAGGTCACCGGGGCCGCCCTGGGCGACCGTACCGGGCTCTGACCGACCACCGACGAGGAGATGCCCCCGTGGCGATGGAACCGCCCACCGAACCCGGGAAGGCCGTACGGGTGTCCGCCCCGGCCCGCCTGAGCTTCACCCTGATCAGCCTCGACGCCACCTCGATGCGCCGCAACGGCATCGCCGCGATGGCCGTGGACCGGCCCGGACTCACCGCCGAGGTGCGGCCCGCCGCCGACGGGGTCACCGAGGTGACCGGAACCGCCGAGGAGACCACCCGCGAGGTGGCGCGGGCCGTCGAGACCCTGCGCAAGCTGTGGGACGGCCCGCCGGCCCGGGTGACGGTCACCCGGCCGCTGCCCCAGCACAGCGGCTTCGGCTCGAAGACCAACACCCTGCTCGCCGTCGGGCACGCGTACGCACGCCTCTGCGGCCAGGAGGCCGACCTGCGCGAACTCGCCCGCACCCTGGGCCGCGGCCGCACCTCCGGAGCAAGCACCGGCCTCGCCGAACACGGCGGCTTCCTCGTGGACGGCGGGCACCGCAATCCGCCGGAGTTCGCCCGGGCGCCGCACACCTACCTGCGGCCCAGCCGGTTCGCCCAGGACGTCGCCCCGCCCCGGCCGGTGGTCCGGCTCGACTTCCCCGACTGGCCCGTCCTGGTCCTCCTCACCCACGGCCGCCACCTGGGCGGCCAGGAGGAACTCGACTGGTTCCAGCGGGTCACGCCGATCCCGCCCGAGGAGTCCTGGCGCACCTCGCACCTGGTCTTCATGGGCCTGGCCCCGGCCGTACTGGAGCAGGACTACGAGGCGTTCTGCGCCGCCGTGAACGAGATCACCTTCACCGGCCACTTCAAGCAGGCCCAGATCGCCTTCCAGGGCGAGGCCGTCACCGGCGTCCTGGAGGCCGGACGCGCGGCACCCGCCGTCGACGCGATCGCGCTCAGCGTGACCGGCCCGGCCTGCTTCGCCTTCACCCGGCGGACCGACGAGGCCGCGGTATGGGCCGAGGACCTCCGCCGCCGGGGCCTGATCAGCGACTTCTGGTTCACCCGGGCCAACAACAACGGAATCAGCACCACGTGTCTGTCCTGAACTTCGGAAAGAGTGCGATGAACGCCAACATCCCCGACGTCCTTGCCGCCCGCTACGCCTCCCCGGAGATGACGGGACTCTGGTCGCACGAGCACAAGATCGTGCTCGAACGCCGGCTGTGGCTGGCCGTGCTGACCGCCCAGCGCGACCTCGGCATCGACGTCCCCGACCAGGTGATACCCGACTACGAGCGGGTCCTGGACACCATCGACCTGGACTCCATCGACCGGCGGGAGCAGGTCACCCGGCACGACGTCAAGGCCCGCATCGAGGAGTTCAACGCCCTCGCCGGCCACGAGCACGTCCACAAGGGCATGACCTCCCGCGACCTGACCGAGAACGTCGAGCAGCTCCAGGTGCGCGACAGCCTGGTCCTGGTCCGCGACCGCTGCGTGGCCCTGCTCGCCCGGCTCGCCGGGCTGGCCGAGCGGCACTCCGGGCAGGTCATGGCCGGCCGGTCGCACAACGTGGCCGCCCAGACCACCACCCTCGGCAAGCGCTTCGCCACCGTGGCGGAGGAGGTGCTGGTCGCCTTCCGGCGGCTTGAGGAGCTCATCGGCCGCTACCCGATGCGCGGCATCAAGGGCCCGATGGGCACCGCCCAGGACATGCTGGACCTGCTCGGCGGGGACCGCGCCCGGCTCGCCGAGCTGGAGGACCGGATCGCCGCCCACCTCGGCTTCGCCCACCGCTTCACCAGCGTGGGCCAGGTCTACCCGCGCTCCCTCGACTACGAGGTGCTGAGCCTGCTGGTCCAGCTGGCCGCCGGCCCGTCCTCGCTGGCCCGCTCGATCCGGCTGATGGCCGGCGACGAACTCGTCAGCGAGGGCTTCGCCGAGGGCCAGGTCGGCTCCTCCGCCATGCCGCACAAGATGAACTCCCGCTCCTGCGAGCGGATCAACGGTCTGATGATCGTCCTGCGCGGCTTCGCGTCGATGGCCGCCGAGCTCTCCGGCGACCAGTGGAACGAGGGCGACGTGTCCTGCTCCGTGGTCCGCCGGGTGGCACTGCCCGACGCGTTCTTCGCCCTGGACGGGATGCTGGAGACCCTGCTGACCGTCCTCGACGAGTTCGAGGTGTTCCCCTCGGTGATCGAGGCCGAGCTGGAGCGGTACCTGCCCTTCCTGGCCACCACCAAGATGCTGATGGCCGCCGTCCGGCTCGGTGTCGGCCGTGAGGCCGCCCACGAGGTCATCAAGGAGCACGCGGTCGGATCCGCCCTCGCCATGCGCGCGGACGGCGCCGACAACCTGCTGCTGGACCGGCTCGCCGCCGACGGGCGCTTCCCCCTGGACCGCGCGCAGCTGGACGAACTCCTGACGGACCGCATCGGGTTCACCGGCGCGGCGGCCGACCAGGTCACGGCGCTGGTGGCCGAGATCGGGCAGATCACGGCCCGTCACCCCGACGCGGTGCACTACAAGCCCGGCCGGCTGCTCTGACCGCGTCCGCACGCGTCCCGTTGCCCGAGGAACCCTGGGAACCAGGAAACAGAGGAAGAGGAACCCGCTTCCGTGCCCCACACCGATTTCCACCCCGAACCCGCGCCTGACGGCGACAGCGACATCGACACCCTGGTGATCGGCTCCGGCGGAGCCGGACTGCTCGCCGCCTGCCGCGCCGCCGACGGAGGACGACGCGTCCTCGTCCTCGAACGCACCCCCGTGCTGGGCGGCACCACCGCCGTGTCCGGAGGCATGGTCTGGGTGCCGAACAGCTCCGTCATGCGCGAGCACGGCATGCCCGACTCCGCCGAGGACGCCCTGCGCTACCTGGAACTGGTCACCGAGGGCGCCGTCGAGTCCTGGCGGCTGGAGCAGTACGTCGCCACCGCGCCCGAGATGGTGGACTACCTGCACGCCAAGACCCCGGTCCGGTTCTTCCCCATCGACCGGCCCGACTACCACTCGGACTGGCCGGGTGCCCGGGACGTCGGCCGCACCCTGGACAACGTGCCCTTCCCGACAGCCGACCGGCCCGGCCTGGTCGAGCGGATCCGCCGCGGGGCGCACTTCGACGCCGTCACCTACGACGAGCGTCACCGCTGGCACTCGCCGGAGCTGTACGACCACGAGCTGGTCGCCCGGCGCAAGGCGGAAGGCGTACTGACCGTCGGCGCCGCCCTGGTGGCGGGCCTGGTCGCGGCCTGCGACGAGCGCGGCGTACGGTTCGCCACCGGCGTCCGCGTCCGCGAACTGCTCGTCGAGGACGGCCGGGTCACCGGGGTCCGCGCCGAGACCGCCGACGGCCCCGTCACCTACCGGGCCCCCGCCGGGGTGGTCCTCGCCAGCGGCGGCTACGAGTGGAACGAGCGCCTCAAGCACGCCTACCTCGGAGTCGCGGACACCCGCCCGATCAGCCCGCCGTGGAACCACGGCGACGGGCTGCAGATGGCCATGGCGGCCGGCGCCGCCCTGGACGGCATGTCCCAGGCGTGGTGGGTGCCCGCGGTGGGCGCACCGGGCGACGAGTACGACGGGGCGCCGCTCTCCCGGCACCTGGTGGCCGAACGCTGCCTGCCCGGGTCGGTGATCGTCAACCGGCAGGGCCGCAGGTTCGTCAACGAGGCCGTCAACTACAACGACATCACCAAGGCATTCCTGGCGTTCGACCCCACCACGCACACGTACCCGAACGCCCCGGCCTGGCTCGTCTTCGACGAGGCGTTCCGCAGCCGCTACCCGATCGCCTCCGTCCAGCCCGCCGACCCGGTCCCCGACTGGTTCGTCCGCGCGGACTCACCCGCCGCACTGGCCCGCCGCCTGGGCGTCGACGAGGTGGCCCTGACCGCCACCCTCGCCGCGTTCAACCGGCACGCGGTGCTCGGCGAGGACCCCGAGTTCGGCCGCGGCGGCACCAGCCACGACCGCTACTACGGCGACGAACGGCACGGCCCCAACCCCTGCCTGGGCCCGCTGGAGCAGGCCCCCTTCTACGCCGTCCCGGTCGGGCCCGGCATGCTCGGCACCAAGGGCGGGGTGGTCACCGACCGCGCCGGCCGGGTCCTGCGCCACGACGACACCCCGGTTCCCGGCCTGTACGCCTGCGGCAACGTCGCGGCCACGCCCATGGGCCCGGGCTACCCCGGCTCGGGCGGCACCCTCGGCCCGGCGCTGGTCGGCGGCTACCTGTGCGGCACCGGCCTCGCCGAGGGGGACCGGTGACCGCGGCCGGGAGGACGGCGGTGCGGGCGGTCGTGGTCGGAGCCGGCTCCATCGGCAGCTGCGTGGCGCTGAACCTGGCCGAACAGGGGGTGTCGGTCGTCCTGGTGGACGGCCAGGACCCCAGCCGCGGGCTCTCCGCCCACGGCTTCGGCTGGGTCAACGCGGTCGACAACGGCTCCGACGCCTACTTCGCCCTCTCCGCCGAGGGCCTGCGCGCCCACGAACGCCTCGCCGCCCGCACGGGCGGCGACCCGTGGTTCTTCCGCACCGGAAACCTCCACTGGGCCGACACGCAGGACGGCGCCGAACGCCTGGCCGGGATCGCCGCCGGCTACCGCGCCCGCGGCTATCCCGTCGAGGAGTACGGGCCCGGGCGGGCGCTGGCCGAACTCCAGCCGGGCCTTGCCCTGGACGACGTACACGGCCCGCTGTACCACTACCCGGCCGACGCCCACGTGATCAGCGACCGCTTCCTCGCGGCAGTCCAGGACCTCGGACGGGCCCGCGGCGTGGAGATCCGCACCGGAGACCCGGTCACCGGCCTCATCGGCGCCGACCCCGTCCGCGGCGTGGTCCTGGCCTCCGGCGAACGGATCGAGGCGGACGCCGTCATCAGCTGCGCCGGGCGCGGCACCCGGGACCTCCTGGCCCTCGCCGGCGCCGAGGTCCCTCTGGTGGAGCCCGGGGACGAGGGCACCCTCACCATGGGCCTGCTGGTACGCACCTCCCCGGTGACCGGAGCCCGGGTGGAACGCATCCTGCACGCCCCGGAGCTGAGCGTGCGCCCCCACACCGGCGGCCGGCTCGTGCTGCACTGCCACGACGTCGACCACGAGCTGGACCCGGACCACCCGGACCCGGCCGGGCAGGCGCGGCGGGCGGCCGAGCGGGTGCTGGGCCGGCTGGACGCGGTCCTGCCCGGCGGCGGCGCCGGGGTCGGGGTGGAGTCGGCCTACGTCGGCGTCCGGCCCATGCCCGCGGACGGAATGAGCGTCCTCGGCCCGGTCCGGGGGGAGGGGTCCCCGTACGTGGTCGTCACGCACAGCGGGCTGACCCTGGCCCCTGTCCTGGGGGAGATCGTCGCCGGCGAGGTGCTCGGGCGGCCCTCCGCGCTCGCGGCGGCCTTCCGCCCCGGCCGCTTCGCCGCCCGCACGGCCTGACGCACGCAAGGGGGCCCGCCCGGTGCCAGGCACCGGGCGGGCCCCCTTCGGGCTGCGCGCCGCCTACCGCACCAGCGTCGCCGGCCGGGTGGCCCGCGGCGTGTTGCGGCTGGCCAGGAACCGCGGCACGCCGTCCGTCACGACCGCCGAGATGCCGGGCATGTCACCGATCGACATGGCCTCCAGGGCCGTGGACGCCGCCGAGGCCCTCGGCGCGTCCAGGACGAGCAGGTCGGCCTCTGCGCCCACCCGGATCCGGCCGGCCGGCAGCCCCCAGACGTCCGCCACGTTGCCGGTGGCCAGCGCCCAGGCACGCGCCGGGTCCAGCGGGCCCAGCGAGGACAGCTCCACCAGCGTCTTCAGCACGGCCAGCGGGATCACCCCGAACCCGGAGGGGGTGTCCGAGCCCACCACGATCCGGGCCAGGGCGTCCTCCTCCACGGCCCGGCCCAGGATCCGCAGGGCCGCGCGCAGGTTGCCCGCCTGGACGAGCTGGAGCGCCATCGTGCTCTCCGCCAGCAGGCGGTCCACATCGGCATCGGGCATCGAGGTCGGGCCGCCGTTGGCGTGCCCGCACACGTCCGGAGCCAGGGCCAGCAGGTCGTCGGCGCGCAGCGAGGCGGAACCGGCGGCGCTGGCACCACCGGCGTGGCACATCACGACCAGGCCGTGGGCCCGCGCCCAGCGGATCTGCTCGACGCCGTCGACCGCCTTCTCGTACGCGCCGAACCCGAACTTGGCCAGCCACACCCCGCAGCGGGCGAGGTGGGCGAAGTCCTCCTCGGTCAGCGTGGGTTCGAGCAGCACGTTGCCCGCGTGGACCCGCATGCCGCCGGGCCGGTACGTGTCGAAGCTGGCCCGGGCCGCGACGGCGAGCGCCTTGACGCCCTCCCGGTCGCGGGGCCGCCCCGGCACGTGCACCTCGCCCGCCGAGATGGTCCGGGTGATCCCGCCGTGGACGTACCCCTCCAGGTAGTCCACCGCCTTCTGGCGCGGCGAGTAGTCGCCGAACGTGACGTGTCCGTGCGAGTCGATGAGGCCGGGGGCCACGGTGGCCCCGGCCGCGTCCAGGACGCGGTCCGCCGCTGCGACCTGCCCGGCCAGGTCGGCGGCCCGGCCGACCGCGGTGATGACCCCGTCGGCGCACAGCACCGTGTCGGCGTCCTCGATCAGGGGGTGCGCGAGATCGCCGGAGACCAGGGTCCCGGCGCCCACGACGGCCAATGTGGCCACCGGTTCACCTCTTCCTTGCGTACGGGTTCTGCGGGTCGGCGGATCAGGGGGCGGGGCGGCGCGGCGGCACCGGCAGCCCCAGGTGCTCGCGCAGGGTGTCCCCGGTGTAGTCCTTGCGGTACAGGCCGCGCCGCTGGAGTACGGGCACCACCAGTTCGGTGAACGCGGTCACCGAACCGGGCACGTACGCCGGGTAGATGTTGAACCCGTCGGCGGCGCCGCCCTCGAACCACTCCTGGATCATGTCGGCGACCTCCTCCGGGTTGCCGACCACCGTGTGCGAGAGCTCGGACGGCGCCGCGTGCACGAGGTCCCCGTAGGTGATCCGGCGGGGGCCGTCGGCGGTCCTCCGGGTCAGCCGGGTGATCTCCGCCAGCCGCAGGGCGCCCTCCTCGGACACCGCGGCCAGGGTCTCGGCCGGAACCTCCGCGGCCAGGTCGTTGCCGCGCAGCTCCACCCCGAACACCCGGCTCGCGGAGGACAGGTTGCGCCGGTGCCCCTCGCCGATGCCGCCCTTGCGGACCAGCTCGCCCGGCTCCTCCTCCGGGTCCAGCACCAGGAGCGAGTTGAGCAGGTCGTACAGTTCGACGGCCTCTTCGGTGGTCGGCGCGACGATCGGCGTCAGCCCGGGCAGGATGGTGACCTGGTCCGCCCGGCCGTAGCGGGCCGCCCGCTCCTTGATGTCGGCGTAGTACGCCTGGCGCAGCGCGAAGGTCGGCTGCATGCCGGCGAAGACGATGTCGGCCTCGCGGGCGCTGAGTTCGCGGGACTGGTCCGAGGTGCCGGCGTTGAACAGCACCACCTGTCCCTGCGGGGGCCGCGCCACGTCCAGCGGCCCGTCCACCGAGAAGTACGCGCCCCGGTGGCCGAGCGGGCGCGGCCCGGACCCGGCGTCGGCGCCGCTGTCCCACAGGTCGCGGACCACCTGGAGGCACTCCTCCGCCCAGGCGTAGCGCTTGGCGGTGTCCCAGTGCTCCTCGCGGCCGAAGTTGAACGCGGCCGCCGTGTCGGCGCCGGTGACCAGGTTCCATGCGGCGCGCCCCGCGCTGACGTGGTCCAGGGAGGCCAGCAGCCGGGCGATGGAGTACGGGTCGGAGTAGGTCGGGTTGGCGGTGACGACCACCCCGATCCGGCTGGTGGCGGCGGCGATCGCGGTGGCCGTGGCGAAGGGCTCCAGCCGTGAGATCTGCGCCGGGTTGCTGTGCTGCAGGGAGGGGTCGCTGGCCAGCCGGTCACCGAGGAACACGAAGTCGAACTTGGCGCGTTCGGCCTCCGCACTGACCTCCTGGATCAGGCCGATGTCGTACGCCGCGTCCGCGCGCGCGTCCGGGTGGCGCCAGCCCGCGGCGTGCGTGCCGGTGGCCCAGAACATCAGGCCGAGATGGAGCTGCCGTTCGGTGGGCATGCCCTCAATTCCTTTCCGGGCCGGCGGCGATCCGCTCGGCGAAGCGGTTGGCGGGCCGGGTCAGCCCGAAGTGACCGCGCAGCGTGTCGGATGTGTACGTGGCCGGAAACCGTCCGGCGGCGGTCAGCAGGGGCAGCACGGTGTCGGTGAACTCCGCGACGCCGTCGGTGCTCGCGGCGCCGCCCTCGGGGGCGGGGGCCGGGAAGCGCACGGTGAATCCCTCGACCGCACCCCGGTCGAACCAGGCGCCCAGCCGCTCGGCGACCTGCCGGGGCGTGCCGGTCAGCACCGCACGGCCGCGGTCGGACGCCGGGGCGCCGGCCAGCTCGTGCAGCTCGCGGGCCCGCTCCTCGGTGGCGGCGACGAACGGGGTGACCACCCCGAGCCTGGGCCGGCCGCCGGCCTGCGCCGCGGTGGGCGCGGAGTCGGGGTCGCCCACGGCCAGCACGTCGGCGTGGGCGGAGACCAGCGGGTCGGCGGCGTCGGCGAGGACCACCGGGTGACCCTGGGGCGGGCGGACCACGTTCAGCGGCCCGCGGACCCGCAGGGTGCCGCGGTGGTCCAGGACGTGGACGCGGCCGCTGTCGATGAACCGGCCGGTGCCCTTCTCGTGGACGAAGGCACCGTCCTCCCAGGTGTCCCACAGGTTCTGGACGACGGGGACGAACTCGCGGGCCCGGGCCTCCCGGTCGGTGAGCGGATCCACCCCCTCGCGACGGTGGTTGGCGTCGGCGGCCGCGTCGGGCCCGGTGACCACCCGCCAGCCCGCCCGGCCATGGCTGATGTGGTCCACCGAGGCCACCATGCGGGCCAGGTTGTACGCCTCGTTGTAGGCGGGCGCGGCGGTCATGACGAGGCCGATCCGGCTGGTGCTGACGGCCAGCAGGGACGCGGCGACGAGCGATGCCGGCGTCCCGGGCCCGCCGGGCCGGGCGGCCGGCCGGTCCCCGAGGACGAGGTGGTGGACCCCGGCGGCCTCGGCCTTGCGGGCGACGGCCAGCAGGAAGGCGGTGGGGTCCGGAAGACCCGCCTCGGGCAGTTCGTAACCCAGGAGCATTCCCGTGCTCACGTGGTGCCTCCAATGACAGGGGAGAACAGACGGGCAGAGCATCGTGGAGAGGGGGAAGAGGAGACGCGGCCGCAACGGACAACCGCACAGGGGGCGGCGGCGGGAACGCGTGACGGTTCGATGCCGGCCGGAGACAGGTGCTCCGTCGCGTCGGCAGAACCGGGCAGACTCGCCGGAAGCTAACACGATCTTGGAGGGGCCTACAAGCGGTCCGGTGGTCCCATGCGTACGGTTCCGGCCAAGGCGCCCAGCCCCTCCGCGGCCGCCGGCCCGAAGTCCTGGGCGTCCACGATCAGTCCGTGCACGGCGTGGTGGACCAACAGCATGGCCCAGATCTCCTGTTCGACCAGGTCGGGCCCGCGCGAGCGCAGCAGCTCGATCCCGGACAGGCCGCCGGCGAGGATGTCCTCCACCATGTCGGCCAGCCCCCAGCGGCTGCGGTGCGCCTCGATCAGCTGGGCCGCGGCCGCCTCCTCGGGCGCGAGCAGCGTGGTGATCAGCCGCTCCGCGGGACCCGACCAGTCGTCATGGTCGTACGGGATCACCCGCACCGGCACCGGGGCGGCGGCCGGAGCCTCGGGCTCCGCCAGCCGCGAGAGGTAGCTCCCGTCGGCCAGGACCTCGTCCACCGGCAGCGGCCAGTCCGGCCCGGCCCGCCAGAGCAGGTCGGCCCGGGTGCCGGCGGCCTGCCGCCACAAGCCCACGGACAGTGCGTCGAGTTCGGCGAGCAGCAGCGTCCCCTCGCCGAGCGAGGGCAGCAGCTCCAGCGCGAGGCAGGCGGAACCCAGGGCCGGCGGACCCACGGCCGCGTCGAGCACCGCGTGTGCACCGCAGTGCCCGAGTGCGACCAGCCGCACCTGCGGCACGGTGCCCCGGTCCGCGGTCACCGCCGTGCCGAACCGGTCCCGGTTGGCGTGGGTGTCGGGCACGCACAGCGTGAGCGCGTCGAGCGTGACCGGCCGCCGCATCCCGGGCGGCACCTGCGGAACGGCACGCGGGGCGACCGTACGGAACAACAGCCGCAGCGGGGCGGGTCCCAGCCGCTGCCGGGCCTGGGCGAGCGCCGACGGCGTGGGCATGCGCCAGCCGCGGGCCCAGCCGTGCTTGCGGGCCAGCCCCCGCATGAGCCTGCGCATCACCTCCTCGTGGCCTGCGGAGGGGTACAGCCACATGGCCAGGGCGTGATAGACCATGGTCCGGGCGGACAGCGTCCGCGAGCGCTGCTCGGTGCGGCTGGCGGCCGCGACGGCCTCGTCCACGAGGGCCGGCGGAAAGGCCCAGGTCAGAATGCCGGCGGTAATTCCGTCCGCCTGGCGGGCGTAATCCGCCGAAGCCACTTCGCCGGCGCGCACCATTTAGGGTCCTCCTTTTGCCGATCGGGTTGGGTGGGGTGGAGAGGGTGCATATTCTCACGCTCCGCCATGCCCCGTGCGCGTTATGCGATTTCCTTCCGCCCCGGCAAAGAAATTCAAAAAAGAAGGGTGAGTTCCATCAAGAGCAATTCCATGACCGGACGGCCGGTGCTGGTCGGCACCGTCACCCTGGATTTCCTGCACGAAGGCCCGCTGGGCCGCGGCCAGGACCCGGCCACCGTGCGGTGGGGCGGGGTGGCCAACAACGCCGCCTGCGCGCTCGCCGCGCGCGGCGCCCGGCCGGCCCTGGCGACCGTGGCGTACACGGGGGAGCTGGGTCCGGCGGTCGGCGGACATCTGGCCGGAAACGGCGTGGAGTGGCTGCGGCTGCCCGAACGGGCGCCGCTGCCAGTGTTCCACGCCGAACTGGTCGAGGGGTCCGTGGCCGACAAGAGGTTCCTCGGAGAGCGGGCCCTCGGCCTGATCACGCCCGCACTCCTCGACCGGTCCCGGGACCTGTTCGAGGACGCGGGCGTGCTGGCCGCCGGCACGGACGCCGAGGAGCCGGGGCTGGCCTGGCTGGCCGACACCGCCCGGGCCCGGGGCGTGCCGTTCTGGCTGCTGTCCGCAGACCCCAACGAGGTGGCCAAACTGCGTCCGCAGGGCCGCGGGGCCGATCTCGTCGCCCTGAACCTGCGCGAACTCTCGCTGTGGGCCGGGCGGCCGCTGTCGGGGCGGGCCGAACTCGTGGCCGCCGCAAGCCGCTTGCCTGCCCCCGGCGGGCGCTGCCTGGTCACCCTCGGTGCGGACGGAGCCCTGCTGATACCCGCCGACGGCTCCGAACCGGTCCACCAGCCGGCGGTCTCGCTGGCCGGCGAGGTGATCACGGTCGGCGCCGGCGACGTGCTGTTCGGCTGTCTGCTGGCCGGCCGGCTGGCAGGCCTGGACTGGGCTCCGGCACTCGCCGAGGCCACCGTTTTGACCAGCCGTTTCCTCGGAGCGCCGGAGGACGCTCCGCACCCGTACGGGGTCCTGGCGGACCCGGCGAGGGCCTGATCCGCCGCCGGCTGTCACACCCGGCGGGCCTGGATCGTCTTGAAGGGTGGGCGGCGGCCGGGAAGTCGGCGCCGATCCCGGATATCGATCATCACGGAGGCCGGAAGTGACCACTCAGAAGGTGAACGAGACCCTGACCCAGGTGGGTCCTGGCACCCCCATGGGGCAGTTGCTTCGCGAGTACTGGCTGCCCGTCATGCGGTCGGAGCGGATCGCGGAACGGGGCGGCGCCCCGCTCCCGGTGGAACTGCTCGGCGAGAAGTACGTGTTCTTCCGCGCGGACGACGGCACCGTCGGCTGCTTCGCCGAGGCCTGCCCGCACCGCGGAGCCTCGCTGGTCCTGGCCCGCAACGAGGACTGCGCGCTGCGGTGCATCTACCACGGCTGGAAGTTCGACGTGTCGGGCAGGGTGCTGGAGACCCCCTCCGAGCCGGAGGAGGACGGCCCCCGGTTCGGTGAGCGGGTCAAGCTGCAGCACCACCCGGTCGTCGAGGCCGGCGGCGTCGTCTGGGTCTGGCTCGGCGGCACCGGCCGCGAGCCCGCACCCTTCCCGGAGTTCCCGTTCACCAAGCTCCCCGCGGAGAACGTCTTCGCCACCATCGCCCTGGTGGACTGCAACTGGCTGCAGGGCCTGGAGGCGGACATCGACTCCGCCCACGTCTCCCTGCTGCACGAGACCGAGGCCCGCAACGGGCCGCTGAAGGACCTGCTGGACGACACCGCCCCGCGCGACGACATCGACCCGCAGCCGTACGGACTGCGCTTCGCGGCCCTGCGCACCCTCTCCTCGGGAGAGACCCTGGCCCGGGTGAAGCCCTTCGCCATGCCCTGGTACACGGTGGTGCCCGAACTGCCCAACGGGGACCGGCTCTGGCACGCCTGGGTTCCGGTCAACGACCACCAGACGATCATGTGGTACCTGTGGTGGAACGACGACCAGCCGGTCGATCCGTCCTATTTCAGCGAGCAGTTCGGCCTGGACCTGGACACGCTCAACCCGGACAACATCCGGGAGGGCTACACCGCCGGGAACGGCTGGGGCCAGGACCGGCAGGCCATGCGCGACGGCAAGAGCTTCTCCGGCATCCGCGGCCTGGTCCTCCAGGACGTGGCCGTGCAGGAGAGCATGGGCCCGATCGTGGACCGCACCATCGAGAACCCCGGCAAGAGCGACCGCGGCATCGTCCGCACCCGCCGCTTCCTGCTCGACGCCCTCAAGGCGCACGCCGCCGGCGGGACCCCCGCGGGTCTGGGCCCCGACGCCGACTACTCCGCGGTCCGCTCCGCCGTGATCGTCGTACCGGAGGGCGAGGACTGGCGCTCCGCGTCCTCGTAGCCCGCTCCGGCCCCAGGCCACCCCAGTGAAAGGGACCTCTCATGGCCACCGTCCTGTCCGTCTCGGGGAGCCCCTCGGCGACCTCCCGGACCACCGGGCTGCTGCGTCACCTGGATGCCCGACTCCGCGCCCAGGGGCACGAGGTGACGCACCTCGACGTCCGTTCCCTGCCGGCCGAACCCCTGCTCAGGGCCGAGGTGCGGCATCCCGCGATCGTGGCGGCGGCCGCACTCTTCGAGCGTGCGGACGGCATCGTCATCGGCACGCCGATCTACAAGGCCGCCTACTCCGGACTGCTGAAGTCGCTGCTCGACCTGCTGCCGCAGTACGCCTTCGCGGGCAAGGCGGTGCTGCCGCTGGCCACCGGCGGGAGCACCGCCCACGTCCTGGCCATCGACTACGCGCTGCGACCGGTGCTGGCCTCCATGGGCTCCGCGTACATCGCGCCGGGCTGGTTCACCCTCGACCGGCACATCACCCTGGGGGAGGCCGGCGAGGTGAGCGTCGCCGCGGAATCAGCGGTGGGTCTGGAACGCGTCACCGAGCAATTCTCCGCAGCGCTCTGCGATCGCCGGGCGCCGGTCGGCGCGGTTCTTTAACGCATTCCCGCGACACCTTTACACAGTTCTCACGACGCCGTCCGCACCGGCCGGCCCGGATAACCCCGGGACCGGTCGGCCGGGCGGCGTTTCCGCATGTCAGAGGCAGTGTAAGGGTGATCGGCCGGGCTGCGGGCGCGAGGAAGCAATCAATTAAGTTAAGCGCCCGGTAAGTCATCGCAGTCGCCGTCCGGATGCCTCAGAGTTATCGCTTCATGGCCGAAACCATGGCTTTCGTAGAGAGGGTGAAGGGTTTCGGCCAGGTCTTAACTGAATTGGCGAGGATCCACCCAAGATCCCCTTCACAACCCTCGGGTGCTGTGCTTGACTGACACTCGATTGGTGCTTGAGATTCCATATGTACGCCCGATGCAGCGGGGGCTGTTTCATGACGGAACGTCATCTTCTCCTTGTCAATCTCCGGCGCATCCAGAGGGAAGGGCTCGAGTCCCTGCTCGCCGCCCGGCGCCTCGGATACCGAGTGGTTCTCCTCGGCCGGTCCATTCCTGAATTCGCAAAGCCGCTCGTCCATGAATTCCGGCAGGTCGACACGTACGACCGCGCCGCTTCCATCGCAGCGGCCCGCGAACTCCACGCCACCTACGAATTCGCCGGCGTCGCCAACTTCACCGAAGTCGACGTCCAGCTGGTATCGGCCATCGCCTCCGATCTCGGACTTCCCGGCATGTCCGAGACCGCCGCCCTGCGGGCCCGCAACAAGTACGTCATGAAGGACGCACTGCGGCACCTGGACGGGGTCCTCCCGCGCTTCGCCAAGGTCACCGACCTGGCCGGCCTGCAGGCCGCCGTCGACGAAGTCGGGCTCCCGGCCGTGGTCAAGCCCACCGGCGCCTCCGGCTCGAAGGGCATCTTCGAACTGCGCCGGCCGGAGGACCTCGACGCGGCGATGGAGCGCCTCGCCGACATCGCCCGGCCCGACTTCGACCCGGTGTTCAAGCAGTTCGGCGCCGAGTTCATCGTCGAGGAGTTCCTCGAAGGCGACGAACTGAGCGTCGAGGGCTTCGTCTCCGGGGGCGAGGTCCACATCGTGACCGTCACCGACAAGATCACCAGCGTCCCGTTCCACCTGGAACTGGAGCACAAGGTGCCCAGCGCCCTGCCCGCGGACGCCTGGGCCGAGATCAGCGCCACCACCAAGGACATCGTCGGGGCCCTGGAGTTCGACAACTGCTCCTTCCACCTGGAGGCCAAGTGGGGCGAGCGGGGCCTGCGGTTCATCGAGATCGCCGGCCGCCCCGCCGGCGACTACATCGGATCCCACCTCGTACCGCTGGCCACCGGCGTCGACTACTTCGAGAACGTGATCCGCGTCGCCACCGGCGAGCCGCTGCGGCTGGAGCACGACCGGCAGCTCAACGCCGGCCTGCGCTTCGTCCTCGCCGAGCGGGCGGGCCGGTTCGAGGGCGCCGACGGCCTGACGCCCCTCGGCGAGGAAGCGGGCTACGACCACTTCTTCACCGAGGTCCCCGTCGGCACCGAAGTGGCCCTGCCACCGCAGAACTTCGGCCAGCAGCGGGTGATCGCGGTCATCGCCCGCCACGCCACCCGCGAGGGGCTGGAGCAGCTCCTCCACCGTGTCACCACCGAGGCGACGGCCAGGATCACACCTGCCGCCGACCCCGCGGAATGACCCGGAGCACGCTGGAACGGAGGGCGTGCTCATGAAGGTGGCCCTCCTCGGCTGCGGCCAGATGGGCCGGGCCGCCGCGTACGCGCTGGCCACGGACCCCGGCACCGAGGAGCTGCTGCTCCTGGACCGGGATCCCGGCCAGGCCGCCGCCCTGCGGGACTGGTTACAGGACGGCGGCGGGACCGGGAACCGGCCCGCCGCCACGGTCCGGGCCACCGGCGGTCTCGACTCCGCCCTCACCGGGTGCGAGGTCGTCGCGATGGCGATGCCCTGGGCACCCACCGACGAGGCCCTGCAAGCCGCGGTCGGCGCCGGCCGCCCGGTCGCCGCCATCACCCGGCCGCCCACGGCCGAACTGTCCCTGCTCGACACCCGGATCCGGTCTGCCGGCGGCACCGTGCTGCTGCCGGTCGGCCTGGAACCCGGCCTGACCGAACTGCTCGCCGTCCACCTCGCGCAGCGGCTCGACCGGGTCCACTCCCTGGAGATCTACTGCGGGGGCATACCCACCGAGCCCCGCGAGCCCATCGGCTACACCGCCTTCTTCGGCGGCGAGAACGACCACCACCTGCCGATCGCCCAGCGGGAGGCACTGGCCCTGGACCGGGGCCGACCGGTTCACCACCCCCGGTTCTCCGGAGTGGTGACCCGCGAATACGCCGGTGTCGGCCGGCTGGAGGCCTACCACGACGGGATGGCCCCCTGGCTGGGCGAACACCCCGCCCTCCGCGACGCGGACTGCACCCAGAAGACCCTGCGCTGGCCGGGCTTCGCCCGCGTCGTCACCGAACTGGCCCGTCTCGGCCTGCTGGCCGACGACCCGGTGGACGTGGACGGGTCCCGCGTCGTCCCCCGGCGCCTGGTCGAGCGCGTCCTCTCCCCCCAGGTGCGGGCCACGGCGGACGACCGGGACGCGGTGGTCCTGGACCTCACCGCACACGGGGAACTCGACGGCCGGCCCGCCTCCCTGCGCACCACCGTCGTGGACATCGCCGACGAGACGACCGGCCTGTCCGCGATGGCCCGCACCACCGGGTTCACCCTGGCCGCCGCCACCCGGCTGCTCGCCGAGCGGGCCGTCACCGGCACCGGGTGGATCAAACCGCACCTCGCCCTGTCGCAGGAGCTGACGGAGCGAGTGATGCAGTCGCTGACCGGGCGCGGAGTCACCTGGCTGCCGGCCCACGAGGTCGCCGAAGCCGAACGCCCCCACCTGTAACGGGAGCCCCATGATGAGTACAACACCGCGAACCTACGACCTGGTGGGCATAGGGTTAGGCCCCTCCAACCTCAGCCTCGCCGCGCTCACCTCGCGGGAGCCCGGCTTCTCCGCCGTGTTCCTCGACCGCAAGGACGCCTTCGACTGGCACCCCGGCCTGATGGTGCCGGACGCCGAGATGCAGGTGCACTTCCTCAAGGACCTGGTCACACCGGTCGACCCGACCAACCCGCACTCCTTCCTCGCCTTCCAGGTGGAGCAGAAGCGGCTGTACCGGCTGCTGGTCACCGGCCGCTCCAAGGTGCCGCGGCGCGAGTTCGAGCAGTACTGCCGCTGGGTGTCGCAGCGCCTGGACAACCTCCGGTTCGGCGTCACCACCGAGACCGTCGAATGGGACGGCTCCGCCTTCCTGGTGCACACCACCGACGGCGTGCTGCGCGCCCGCAACGTGGCCACCGGCACCGGCCTCACCGCCAAACTCCCGCAGTGCGCCGTCGGCCACGACCCCGAGACGGTCTTCCACGCCGAGCAGCTCATGCGCAGGCCCCGCGACTTCGCGGGCAAGCGGGTGGCCGTGATCGGCGGCGGCCAGAGCGGCGCCGAGGTCGTCAGCCACCTGCTCACCTCCGAGACGCAGCGCCCGGCACGGATCGTATGGGGCACCCGGCGCACCAACCTGCTGCCGCTGGACGACAGCCCGTTCGTGGACGAGCTCTTCCTGCCCGACTACAGCCGCCACTTCCACAGCCTTCCCGAGGCCGAACGCGAAGACGTGGTCCGGCGGCTGCGGATGGCCAGCGACGGCATCTCCCTGTCCACCCTCCAGGCCCTCTACCGGCGCTTGTACGACCTGGAACTGCTGGAGGGCGGCGGCCGGCCCTGCAGGATCCTGCTCGACCAGCACCTCACCGCCCTGACCCGCACCCCGGAAGGGCTCGCCACCACCTGGCAGGCCACCCGCGGCGGCGACCCGGTGCACGAGAGCGTCGACATCGTGATCTGCGCCACCGGCTACGAGCACGGCATGTCCGAACCGCTCCTCGGCCTGAAGGACCGCCTCAACCTGCACGACGGACTGCCCGTCGTCCGCTCCGACTTCAGCCTCGACTGGGACGGGCCGGCCGGCCACCGCGTGTACGTGCAGAACGCGGCCCGCCGCGAGTTCGGCGTCGCCGACCCCAACCTGAGCCTGCTGGCCTGGCGCAGCGCCGTCATCGCCAACAGCCTGCTCGGCCACGAGCGGTACGACACCGGGTCCGTCAGCACCGCCCTGGACTGGGAGCCGCTGGGCTCCGACGCGCCGGACCCGAGCCGGCCGGGGGCCGTCGCGGCCGGACGGGCCTGATCCCGCACACGACCTTTCCGAGAGGAGCAGTGGGGCGTCCGCGGCCGGCTCCGGCCGCACGGCGTTCCGCGCCCAGCCATGCACGTCATACGCATCCCACGTACGGTCGGGGAACTCGACCTGCCCGACTTCGTCCGCAGCGTCGAGCCCGCCTGGGCCGGCCGGGGCACCCTCCCCTTCAACCTGCGCCGGGTCACCCTCCGCCCCGGCGAGAAGACCGCCCCGCACAACCACCACGACACCGAGGTGTGGGTGGTCCTGGACGGCGAGGGCGAGGTCACCTCGGACGGGCAGACCGTCCGGGTCGGCGCCGGCGACACCGTGCGCCTGCCGCCGCTGGGCGTCCACACCCTGCACAACACCGCCGGCGACCGCCCGCTGACCTTCCTCACCACCTGGTGGGAGGACATGGCGGCCCTCGACGCGGCACACGGCGAGCGCGCGGAGCAGCCCGCCGGAGCCGAGCGGCCCGTCCTGCTGCTGCCCTCCTTCCCCACCCCGAACGGCGAGCTGCACCTCGGCCACATGGTCGGCCCGTTCCTCGGCGCGGACCTGGTCCGGCGCGGCCTGGAAGGCCGCGGGACCGAGGCCCACCTGCTGCTCGGCACGGTCGGCCACCAGTCCCAGGTCGCCTCCGCCGCCATCAGCCAGGGCCTGTCCTTCTACGAACTGGCCGAACGCAACACCGACGCCATCCAGGAGGCCCTCACCGCGGCCGACGTCCGCTGGGACGTCTTCGTCCGCCCCTCCTCGCCCGAATACCCCCGGGTGGCCCTGGAGATCTTCGAGGACCTCCGGGCCAAGGGCGCCGTGGTCACCAAGACCGTGCGGGCCAACCACTGCGCCCCCTGCGGCACGTTCCTCTTCGAGGCGTTCGTCGCGGGAGCCTGCCCGCACTGCGGCTCGCACGACACCGCCGGCATCGAGTGCGAGGCCTGTGCGCTGCCCTTCGCCGACGAGGACCTGCGCGAGCCGAGCTGCGCCCCCTGCGGCACCCCCGCCGAGCAGCGCGACCTCACCCGGTGGTACCTGCCCCTGGAGCCGCTGCGCGAGAAGCTCACCGCGTACCTGCGCACCGTCCACATGAGCGCCCGGCTGCGCACGTACGTCGACCGGGTCCTCGCCGGACCGCTGCCCGACCTCCCGGTCAGCACCGTCGCCCCCGACGGGATCCTGGTCCCGGCCGACCCCACCGGGGGCACCGAGGGCCAGCGCATGTACTCCGCGTTCGAGCTCGCGGCCCGCTTCATCACCGCCCTCGACGCCCTCGCCCGGGGCAAGGGCGAGAGCGGCTGGCGGGAGTACGTCCGGGCGGAGGACCCGCGCACGGTGCTGTTCTTCGGCTTCGACAACGCCTTCCTGCGCACCATCGTCTTCCCGGCCGTCCTCGGCTCGTTCACCGACCGGCCGGCCCTGCCCGACACGATGATCTGCAACGAGTTCTACACGCTGGACGGGCAGAAGTTCTCCACCGGCCGGATGCACGCCATCTGGGGCCGGGAGGTCTTCCGCGAGCAGACCCGCGACCAGCTGCGGCTCCACCTGGCCGGCACCCGGCCCGACATCCGCCGCCGGGACTTCGTCATCGACGAGTACGCCGCGTTCGTCCGGACCGAACTCCTCGACGGCTGGGAGCCCTGGCTCGCCTCCGTCGCCGCCCGCGTCGACAAGCACTTCGGCGGCGCCGCCCCCGAGGCGGGCAGCTGGAACGCCGAGGCCGAGCGGTTCTACGGACAGATCCGCGAGTTCCGCGCCGCACTGCCCCGGGCCCTGCAGCCCGAGCAGTTCGACTCCCGCGGCGCGGCCGAACTGCTCCGTACCTTCGTCCAGCGGGCCCGCCGGTTCGCGGAGGTGGCCGAGGACGTGCTGGCCGCCGGTGCGCCCTCGGGCGACGCCCGTACCTGCGTGGCACTGGAGCTGATGGCCGTGCGCACGCTGGCCGAGACGGCCCGCCCGCTGGTGCCCGTCCTGGCAGCCCGGCTCGACGAACAGCTCGGCACGGCGGGAACGGTGGCCACGGACACCCCGCAGTGGGTCCCCGCGGGTACCCCGGTGCGCCTGGCCGGACCGTACTTCACGGCGGACGTGGCGATCAGGACCGCCCGCTGAGCCGACGCGCCCCGCGCGTCACCCCGGCTTTCCCCCTCCATTTCGTCCCCTCCATTTCTTCCTTCCGGTAGTGAAAGGGCACAACGTGAACACGGACAAGTCTGCCGAGCTGTACTCCCGCGCGGTCGAGGTCATGCCCGGCGGCAACAGCCGTACCGCCGTCTACAGCGCCCCGTACCCGGTCTACATCCAGTCCGGCAGCGGCGCCCGGGTGACCGACGCCGACGGCGTCGAGCGCCTCGACTTCCTCAACAACAGCACCACCCTGATCCACGGCCACGCCCACCCCGAGATGGTCAAGGCGGTCACCGAAGCCGTGAGCCGCGGCGCCAGCTTCGGCATGCCCACCCCGGTCGAGGTCGAGTACGCCGAGGCGCTCTCGGCCCGCAACGAGACCTTCGAGCACGTCCGCTTCACCAGCTCGGGCACCGAGGCTGTGATGATGGCCGTCCAGGCGGCCCGCGCCTACACCAAGCGCCCGAAGATCGCCAAGATCGCCGGCGCCTACCACGGTGCCTACGACGCGGTCGCCGTCAACAACGACGGCTCCGGCTCGCTCATCAACCACGCCGTCACCGGCAACCCCGCGGGCGTGGTCGACAACACCGTCGTGTTCCCCTTCAACGACGCCGAGGGCGCCCTCGCGGTGCTGCGCGAGCACGCCGACGACCTGGCCTGCGTCCTGATCGACCCGGTGCCGTGGCGGATCGGCCTGGTCCCGGCCGACAAGGAGTACCTGGACGCGCTGCGCGCCTTCTGCGACGAGAGCGGCGCCCTGCTCATCTCCGACGAGGTCGGCTCCTACCGCGTCGGCTACCACGGTGCCATGCACCTGCTCGGCAGCGAGGCCGACCTGACCGTCCTCGGCAAGGTCATCGGCGGCGGCATGCCGATCGGCGCGGTCGCCGGCCGACGCAAGTTCATGGGCGTCTTCGACCCGAGCCAGGGCTCCCCGGCGCTGCCGCACTCCGGCTCGTACAACGCCAACCCGGTCAGCATGAGCTCCGGAGTGACCTCCCTGCGCCTGCTCACCCCCGAGGCCCACGAGCGCATCGGCGAGCTCGGTGAGCGGGCCCGCACCGCCATGCGCGCCACGATCGAGTCCGCCGGACTCGACTGGCAGGTCAACGGCCTCGGCTCGCTGTTCCGCGTCATCGCCACCAGCGCGCCCCAGGGCTACACCAGCCCGGCGGCGGCCATGAAGCGCCTGTACTGGGTGCTGCTGGACAACGGTGTCCACATCGGCGACAGCGGCCTCGGCTGCATCTCCACCCCCATGACCGACGAGGACATCACCGCGTTCGCCGAGGCCTTCGACACGAGCGTGCGCCAGGTGCTGGCCGAGGGCCGGGCCTGATCCGTGCCGGTCCGGGCCGGCCCGCGCCGGCCCGGACCGGCACCGGCTGTTGCGAGTGACCGTACTGCTCCGAGTGACCCGTACTGCTCCTAGTGACCTGAGCTGACCCGAGTGATGGGCTGCGCCACGGGCCGGCCTGGAGGCAAAACCTTGTTCGATCTTGATCAGGAAGAGTTCCACCGCCGCAGGGCGAGCCTGCAGGCGCTGGCCTACCGTCGCGTCGGCTCCGCAGAGGAAGCCGAGGACATCATCTCCGAGGCCTGGCTGCGCTGGATGACGGCGCAGAACGTCGAGAACGTCGAGAACCACGGGGCCTTCCTCTCCACCGTCGTCACCCACCTGTGCGCCGACTACCGCAAGTCCGCGCACACCCGGCGGGTCTCCTACGTCGGCGCCCTGGTGCCGGAGCAGACCGTCACCACCACCCCCGAGCCGTTCCAGAACGTGGAGCGGGCCGAGGAACTCCGGCGCGGCGTGGCCTGGCTGCTGGAACGCCTCGGCCCGGCCGAGCGGGCCGTGCTCGTGCTCCGCACCGCATTCGAGTACAGCTACCGGGAGATCGCCGCCGTACTGGGCATCAGCGAGGTGTACTGCCGCAAGCTGTACGGCCGGGCCCACGACCGGCTCGCCGAGGGCCGGCCCCGCTTCACGGCCGCGCCCGTGGAGCAGGCCGAACTCACCGAGCGGCTGCTCGCCGCCAGCCGCGGGGGAGAACTCAGGCCACTGGAAAGCCTGCTGGCCGCGAGCGTGGCGGCCTGACCCGGCCTCCGCGGCCCCCGCACCCCCGTACCACCCGCACCGCGCCATCCCCTCGTACCCCCGGATCCCTCGTACCCGGCTGTCGCTCGTACCCCGCTGTCCCCCCTACCCCTCGCATCCACCGCATCCTTCGATCCGCATTCGCGTCCAGGGGCGCCCCGTCGGCCCCTGGCCCCACAGGAAGCACACCATCATGCGACCGAACGTAGTCCTCGTCGGCTCGATGTACGCCGCCGAAGCCGAGGAACTGCTGGAGCAGCACGCCGACGTCCGCCGCGTGGACGACTCCGACCGGGCGGCCGTCCTGGCGGCCCTCTCCGACGCGCACGGCCTGGTGGCCCGCTACCCCGCCCGGATCGACCGGGAACTCCTCGCGGCCGCCCCCCACCTGATCGCCGTGCTGTCCAGCGGACGCGGCGTGGACAACATCGACATCGAGGCCGCCACCGAGGCCGGTGTGGTCGTCGCCAACAACCCGGGCCTGGGCGGCAAGCCCGTCTCCGAGCACTTCTTCGGGCTGCTCCTGATGGTCACGCGCAACCTCGCCGCGATCCACCGCCACGGCAACCGGGCCGCCTGGGGGGAGAGCCGGCTGGGCAGCCACCGCGTCGAACTCACCGGGAAGACCCTGGGCATCGTCGGCCTCGGCAACGTCGGAGGCTGGACCGCCCGTCGCGCCCACGGCGGTTTCCTGATGAAGGTCCTCGCGTACGACCCGTACGTCTCGGCCGAGAAGATGGCCGAGGTCGGCGCGATCAAGGTGGAGCGACTGGAAGACCTCCTCGCCGAGGCCGACTTCGTCACCGCCCACCCGGAGATGAACGAAGAGACCGAGCACATGTTCAACGACAAGACCTTCGCGCAGATGAAGCCCGGGGCCTACTTCGTGAACACCTCCCGCGGCCGGGTCACCGACACCGACGCCCTCGTCCGCGCCGTGCGCAGCGGCCACCTCGCCGGCGCCGCCCTCGACGTGTACGAGGACGAGCCGCTGCCGGACGACAGCCCGCTGCTCACCCTGGACAACGTCGTGCTCAGCGCGCACATCGCGGACTTCACCGTCGAGACCAAGCGCGCCCTGGCGCTGAACGCCGCCAACCAGCTGATCACCGCCCTCGGCGGCAAGCAGCCGCCGAGCGCCCTCAACCCGGACGCCTGGGGCCGCGCCGCCGAGCGCCGGCGCGAACTGCTGGCCTGAGCGGCCGTCCGAGGCATCCGTGACGGGCCGCCCGCCGGTGGCGACGCAGGACACACCCCGGCGGGCGGCCCGGCACGCCCGTTTCACAGAACCGCCGGAACAGAACAGAGGAGTTCCATCGTGCTCATGGCAGTTGTCGGCCTCAACTGGGGTGACGAGGGCAAAGGAAGGATGGTCGACAATCTCGCCGCGGATGCCGACTACGTGGTCCGCTACCACGGCGGCAGCAACGCCGGCCACACCATCCACACCGACCAGGGCACGTTCAAGCTGCACAGCCTGCCCAGCAGCATCATGCGCCCCGACGTGATCAGCATTCTGGGCCCCGGCATGACCGTCGACGTCGAGGGCCTGCTCGGCGAGATCGACGCCCTGGCCGGCCGTCCGGGAGTGACCCCCGAACGGCTGCTCGTCTCCGACCGGGCGTCCGTCTGCTTCCCCTTCCACCGGGACCTGGACGGACTGGAGGAGGAGCGCCTCTCCCACGGCCGCTACGGCTCCACCCGCAAGGGCATCTCACCCGCCTACGGCGACCGCGTCATGAAGAAGACGCTGCTGGTGGGAGAGCTGTTCGACAAGGAGGGCCTGCCGGGCCGGCTGGCCTCCGTCGTCGACTGGGCCAACGAGCGGATCACCAAGCTGTACGGAGGCGCCCCGCTGGTCCTCGCCGAGGTCGAGCGGTGGGCCGCCGACGTCCGCGACCGGCTGGAGCCGCACGTCGCGGACGTCACCGCGCTGCTCTCCCGCGCCCTCGACGAGAACGCCACCGTCCTGGCCGAGGGCCAGCTCGGCGCCCTGAAGGACCTGTACTTCGGCATCTACCCCTTCACCACCTCGTCCAACTGCCTGGCCGGGCACGCCCCGGTCGGCATGGGCGTGCCGTGGGCCACGGTGGACCACACGGTCGGCGTCACCAAGGCGTTCTCCTCCTGTGTGGGCGCGGGACCCTTCGTCACGGAGTTCGACGAGGAGCGCGCCGACCGGCTGCGCCGCCAGTGGGGCGAGTACGGCTCCACCACCAACCGGCCGCGCCGGCTCGGGGCCTTCGACGCGGTGGCCACCCGCTACGGAGCCCGGGTCCAGGGCGCCGACGCGATCGCCGTCACCAACCTGGACCAGCTCACGGGCATCGGCGAGCTCCAGGTGTGCACCGCCTACGAGCAGGACGGCGCCGTGGTGTCCGAGTTCACCACGAGCCCGGCCGAACTGGCCCGGATGAAGCCCGTGTACCGGACGTTCGCCGGCTGGGACGAGGACATCTCCGGGATCCGCCGGTACGAGGAGCTCCCGGCCGCGGCCCGCGCCTACGTCGAGGGCATCCAGGAACTGCTCGGCGTACCCGTCCGCCACGTCTCGGTGGGCTCCCACCGGGACGCCTTGATCACCATCACCGAGGAGGACTGACGTGCTTGCCGTGCTCGCCGTGAGCGACAAGCGGAACATCGACACCCTGGCGGTCGGCCTGCTGCGACTGGGCTGGGACGTCGTGGCGACCGAGGGGACCCAGAAGCAGCTGGCGGACGCCGGCCATCCGGTCGGCCGGATCGCCGACCTGGCCGGCGCGCCCACGCTGCTGGGGGGCCGGGTCAAGACCCTGACCCTGTCCGTCATGGGCGGCATCCTCGCCCGTGACACCCCCGCGGACCTGGCGGAGATCGCCGCGTACGACATCACCCGCGTCGACCTCGTCGCCTGCAACTACTACCTGCTGCCCGAGCGGGAGCAGGGCATCGACTTCGCCGCCTTCCGCGAGAAGATCGACGTCGGCGGCCCGGCGATGCTCCGTGGCGCCGCGAAGAACTGCGAGCACGTCATCCCGCTCGGCGACCCCGACGACTACGACGAGGTCCTCGCACTGCTGGAGTCCGGCGCGGGCAGCCCCTCGGCGGTCCCCCTGTCCCGACGCCTGGCCCTGGCGGAGAAGGCCTTCCGGATCAGCGCCGCGTACGACGACTCCGTCCGCGCCCTCTTCCAGGCCTGACGCACGCGGGCTCTCTCAGGCCCGACGCACGCGGGCTCTTTGAGGCCTAAGGCGGGCGGGCTCTTTCCGGCCTGACGCGGGCGGCCGGGGGCGGGCACCGGGTGCGACACGGTGCCCGCCCCGGCAGGACGTCGTCGCAGGTGGAACACCCTTGATCCGGCGCCAAGTTGTTCGGGACACAGGGGTGTCAGCACCATTACTGTGATCTCTCATGACCATTGCTGAAAATCACATCACGGCGGCCCGGACCCGCCTTTCCAGAACGTACCTCCTGTGGCTCAGCGGAGCGTTCACGTCCCAATTGGGCGACGCCGCCATGTACTTCGCCCTGGGCTGGGCCGCCACCTCGCACGGAGGAGGTGCCGCCGGCCTCGTACTCACCGCCGTCGCCTTGCCGCGGACGCTGTTCCTCCTGTTGGGCGGGGCCGTTGCGGACCGGTTCTCCCCCCGCCGCATCCTGATCATCGGCGATTCCCTGATGCTGGCCATGACGGTGATCGTGGCCCTCGTCGCGTTCACCTGGGGCAGCACCGTGTGGCTGCTGGTGGGGGCCGCCGTCGTCATGGGCACCATCGACGCCTTCTACCTGCCGGTGTCGGGTTCGATGCCGCGCCGGCTCGTGGGCTCGGACCAGCTGGACCGTGCGGTCGGCCTCAGCCAGACGGGCGGCCAGCTCATCTCGCTGGTGGGCGGCTCCCTGGGCGGCGCCCTGGTCACGGCCGGAGGCCTAGGCGGGGCCGCCGTCTTCGACGGCCTCACGTTCGCCTTCGCCGTCCTCGTGGCCGTCCTCGTCCGCCCCCGCCACGAAGTGCCGCAGGGCGAGCGGCGCAACCTGCTGAGCGAGGCGGGCGAGGGCGTGACGTTCTCGCTGCGCCACCAGGTCCTGCGGCCGGCCCTGATCCTGACCGGTGCGGTCGCCGGCTTCGCCATCCCCGTCGGCTCCCTGCTCGTCCCGCTCCTCGCACGGGAGAACCACTGGAGCGCGCAGACTGCCGGCGTGGTCCTGGGCGGCCAAGCGCTCGGTGCACTCGCCGTCGCCATGACCGTGGCGCGCAAGGGCGCCCTCCGGGCACCGGGCCTGGTCGCGGCGTTGAGCGTCGTACCCATGGGCCTCGGCATATGGCTGCTCGCGCTGGCCGAGGCGGCCCCGCTCGCCGTGGCGGCCGCCACCCTGTTCGGCCTCGGGCTGGGCCTTTTCGTGACGCACCTGGGCCCGCTGATGCTGGGAGCCAGCCCCGAGACCCACCTCGCCCGGATCCAGTCGCTCATCACGCTGGTGCAGAGCCTCGTCCTGGTCGCCACCCTCAACCTGCTCGGCCAGCTGGCCGAAGCCGTGGACGCGTTCACCACGGCCGTGGTGTGCGCCGCCGTCCTGGTCGCCGCCGGCCTGCTCGCCCTGTCGTCCGCCCCGCTGCGGAACGCCACTATGAAACAGGGTGAAGAGGCGTGAACACCACCCCGCACCCCGCCGGCCGCACGGAGGAAGGGGCGCAGCCGCAAGCCGTACGGCACCTGCTCCTTCCACCCGACCACAACGCAGGGGGAAGCGGATCCGGCGAAGCGCACCGTGTGCTGCGTGCCGGCGAACCGGCCCGCTCGCTGTTCACCTGGTGCCACCGTCACGCAGTGGAGCCGCAGGACGTGGTCCAGGCGATGGCGGCCCACCTGGCAGAGCGGTGGAGCGCATACACCCGCCCCGAACCCGGGGAGACGCTCGGGCAGGTCCTTCAGCGCATCCCGGAGCGAGTCGTCGAGCCGCCGCCGGAGTCTGCGGGAGCCCTCACGCTCGCCGTGCGAGCCGCACCGGACACCGCAGCGGGGGCAGAGATTACCCTCTCCGCATCCTGGGACGCCGGCACGCTCGACCTGCGGACGGTGGCGGCGTTCCTCGACTCCCTGCACACCCTGATGACGGGATGGCTCGCCGACCCCGGGGCGGACCTGGGCTCCCTCCCGCTGCTCTCCCCGGCCGACACCGGCGGTCTGCTCTCCCTCGGTGACGGCGGAGCCCCCACGCACGCCCCGTACCGCACCGTGGTGGAGGCGATCGCCGACCGGGCCGAGCGCCACCCCCGGCGTCCCGCCGTCCGCTTCGCGGGCCGGACGCTCACGTACGAGGACCTGATCCGGCAGGCGCAGGCCACCGCCGCGGGACTCCGGGCCGCCGGCGTCGGGGCTGGTGCGCGCGTCCTGCTGTACGGTGCCCAGTCGGACCTGACCGTGGTGGGCATGCTCGCCTGCCACCTGCTCGGCGCCGCGTACGTACCCCTGGACGTCGAATCCCCCGGCGCACGGCTGGAGCAGGTCGCCACCGGGACGGGCGCCGCTGCCTGCCTTTGGGCCGACGAGGCGACGGCGACGGCACGGGGAGCCGAATTCCTCCCGGAGGGCACCCCACTCGTGCCCGTCACCCTCGCCCCCCGGGCGGCGCAGCCCTCGGTGCACCGCCCTCCCGCGCCCTCGGCGGCCGCGTACGTGCTCTTCTCCTCCGGTACCACCGGGGTCCCCAAGGGAATCGAGGTGAGCCAGCGCAGCCTCGCCCACTTCTGCCGTGAGATCAACGCGGCCTACGCGATCGGCGACGAGGACCGGGTCCTCGCCTTCGCACGCCCGCTGTTCGACGTCTCCGTCTTCGAAGTGTTCGCCACCTTGGCTGCCGGCGCCCGCGTGGTGATCCCGGATGCGGACGCACGACTGGACCCGATGCTCCTCACCGACGTCATCAACGAGGAGGGCGTCACCCTCGCAGAACTGCCCCCGGCACTGCTGCCGCTGCTGGACGCGGCCGAACTTCCCACCCTGCGGATGGTTTCGGTGGGAGGGGAGGCGGTCGCAGGGGCGCTCGTGGCCGAGTGGGACTCGCCCGAACGCGAACTGTGGAACGGCTACGGCCCTACCGAGACCACCGTCGCTGTGACCCTGCAGCGGCTCACCGGTGAGTGGACCGTCTCACCGCCGATCGGGCGTCCCCTCCCCGGATGCACTGCCTTCGTCGTGGACGAGGAGCTGCGGCTCCGGCCGAGGGGTGCCGTCGGGGAACTGTGCATCGCGGGCCCCTCCCTGGCCACGGGCTACCTGGACGACCCGGAGCGCACGGCCGCCGCGTTCGTAGAACTGCCCGAAGTGCCCGGGACGCGGGTGTACCGCACCGGAGACCTCGCGCGCTGGCGCGGCGACGGGGCCCTGGACTATCTGGGCCGGATCGACCGACAGGTCAAGGTCAACGGATTCCGTGTCGAGCCCGCCGAGGTCGAGGGCGTGCTCGCGGCCGCCACCGGGGTCCGCCAGGCCGTCGTGGAGATGGCCGAGGCCGCCGGAGGCGGCCGCATCCTGGGCGCTCTGGTGGTGGGCGGCGCCGACCTGGACCACGCGACCGTGCTCGAACAGGTCCGCAGGACGCTTCCGCCGTACGCGGTCCCCGGCCGCCTGGTCCGTGCCGAGGCGCTGCCGCTGACGGCGAACGGAAAGGTCGACCGCGCCGAGGTGCGCCGCATGCTGGGCGCACGCTGAAACGGTCCGGCGTCCTGCTCGCGGGCAGGACGCCGGACCGTTCGGTCGTGCGGCGCAAGATCAGAGCGAGGCCACGAACTCGTCGCTGAAGAATTCGTCGGAGCCACAGGCACCGGACAGCATCGAGAAGTACAGCCCGGTCATCTCGGCGCTCTCGGCGACGGCGCGGAGCATCGCCAGCCGTTCCGGGGTGACCGTCAGATCCGCGACGAACAAGGTGCTGTGGTACCCCTCGACGACCAGGTCGTAGTGGGCGGTGGCGTACCGGCGCAGGGCCGTGTCCAGGTCCTGCGTGTTGCCGGCCTCGCCCGGCAGGGTATCGGCGAGCAACTGGGCCTGGAGGAAGGCATCGGTGATGCCGCGCGCCGTGATGGAGTCCTTGTGGTGCGCCGCGTCACCCACGAGGGCCCATCCAGGACCCGCCGCCCGGCGGATGAAGTTCTGCTGGTCACCCGTTCCGTAGAGCCGGTCGATTGGCCCCTTCCCTGCGACCTGCTCGTAGAGTTCCGGAGCGTGCTCGCGGAAGCAGCCCAGGTACGCCTCGGTGGCGTTGCCCTTCATCTGCCGGAAGTCGCTCTGCGGGAAGTAGCACCCCACCAGCGTGGCCCCGTCGTTGGTCGACACGGCGCCCACCCAGCGGCCGGGGGCCTCGTGCAGCGCCATCCGCGGCCCCGGCAGGTCCCAGTACGTGTAGTACGCGCAGGTCTTGGGGCCGGTGCTGTCCAACACCTCCGCCTGGACCTGGTCGGCCACCCGCGAGCGCATGCCGTCCGCGCCGACCACGAGGCGCGCGTGCCGGTCCGTCCACACCGAGCCGGAGGTCCGGCACTTGAGACCGACGACCCGTCCGTCCCGGAAGAGCAGGTCGCCCGCGGTGGTCTCGTCGTGGAACTCGACGCCCGCCGCGACGGCCGCGTCGACCAGGATGCGGTCGAGCAGGTACCGGCGCGGGGCGTATGCGGCCCGCTGCCCGTCCACGGGCCGACTCGACCCGGTCAGCCGTACGTCCCCGACGCGGTACTCGACCGTGTCCACCGGCGGGCAGCCGGTGGAGGCGATGTCGTCGAGAACGCCCCACGCGGCGAGGCGGGCCACGCCGGGCTGGTGGATGTACAGGGTGGACAGCGTGTCCTTGGGAAACTTCGCCCGCTCGATGAGCAGGACCTTGTGCCCCTGCCGTGCGAGCAGGAGCGCGGTGGACGCTCCCGCGCAGCGGGCCCCCACGACGATGACGTCATACATCGCGGGCTGCCCCGGCCGCGAGCGCCTCTGCCGCGATCTCCCGGTAGACGTCCAGGTGGGCAGCCGCCACCGCGTCGAGATCGGCCGCGGAGAACGCATGGGCCGCGGCGGCCGCTTCGATCACGAGCCGTTCACCGTCCGGTGACTGCACCACGTCGAACGCCAGCGGGAAGCTGGTCTTGTCCTCGATGCGGGTGTCCAGCACGTGTACGGCCTCGAGCGCGTCCAGCTCCGTACTGCGATGGAACTGCACGTAGTTGAACGCCACGTCGAACAGCGGTGCGCCCATGACCTCGCGCAACGCGGGGAACGGGAAACGACGGTGGGGCAGCAGTTCCTTCTCCGCCTCGAAGACGCCCTCGACGATGTCCCTCCATGAGCCGGTGACGGGGACGGACATCGGGACCACGTTCAGGAAGAGGCCCACCAGGCGATCGCTCTCCGCGATCTCCGGACGACCGTTGACGATCAGGCCGGTCACGGGCTCGACCGAACCGGTGAAGCGGCCGAGCGCCGCGAGGTGACCGGCTACGATCAGGCTCTTGTACGGCAGCCGCCACAGCCGCGACCCGTGCCGGAGCCCGGCCACGACGTCTTGCGGGACCGCGGAGACCAGCGTCCTGCGGTCGGAACCCTCCTGGGCGCGGGGGCTGGTGAGGGTCGGGGCCAGGGCCGCGCAGCGCTCCTTCCAGAACCTGCGGGTCTCCTCCGAACCGACCGCCTGCTGTTCGAGGGCGGCGAACTCGGCGCAGCCCCGCGACGGCAGGGGTGGCTCGGGAGCGGCCCCACGCAGTATCGCGTCGTACCGGCGCAGGAGGTCCGCAGCAAAGACGGACTCGCTCCAGCCGTCCATCACGGCATGGTGGAAGCCGTACGTCAGGACGTACTCTTCGGCAGCCGTCAGGACGAGCCGGAAACGGATCAGCGTGCGCGCGTCCGGGGCGAAGGGCAGGCCTGCCGCCCGGCCGGCCGCTGCCACGGCCGCGGCCGACACGTCGGGATCCTGGCCGCGGACGTCCGTGATCTCCAGGTCGACGACGGGCTCGGCGAACACCAGCTGCACCGGGGTGCTCAGCGTGTGCAGGTCGAAGCCGGTGCGCAGGGCCGGATGCTGCTCCAGGGCGAGCCGCAGGGCCTCCGTGAACGAGGCCTCGTCGAACCGGCCGGACACCCGGCGGCTGATGACGTCGATGTACAGGCCGCTGTCCGGGTTCGCTTCCGCCTCGAAGAGCAGCCCGAGCTGCATCTGCGTGGCCGGATACGCGCTCTCGACCTCCGGGCCGAACCGCTGTGCCACGTCGTCGTCCTCGACACCCGCAGCGGGGCCTTCGGCCCGCGCGGCGGGCGGCTGCGGTCCGTCGTCCCCGCCGGCCAGTGCCCGGATGGTGGGGGTGGCGAACAGGTCGGCGAGGGCGATCTCGATGCCCGAGGCCTCCGCGTCGGCGATGACGCGGATGGCGAGGAGGGAGTCGCCT
>LJCW01000368.1 GCA_001298555.1 Actinobacteria bacterium OV450 | reverse complement strand
TACCCGACGTACCCGACAGCTGCTGGACGATCCGGTCCATCTCGCGGAACGGGTCGGTGCGCATCAACATCGCGAAACACCTCCATTGGTTCAGGCAGAGAGACTGCCAATGCGCTTCAACGTGCTTCCGTTGTAACACGTCATCGGAATGATGACAAGTCGAATGTCATCAATAGGGTGACGGAGAGGAGTGATGGGCGGGCGCTTCGTTTGCCATGCCCACGCCAGGAGCTAGAGTCGCCGTGTCCTGATCATCGACACGGGAGCCCCGGCCCACCATGCGCATCCGACGACTCGTCACCGGCACGACCACCGCCCTGCTCTGCCTCGCGACCCTGACCGCGTGCGGCAGCGGCGACGGGAGCGCAGCACCCAATTGGGTGTCGGACGGCCAGGCACCCGCCAAGAACGGCGGAACCGATGGAGTGGGCGGCTCGGACGGGAACGGAAAGGCCAACCTGCCCAAGGCCGGCTCGATGGCCAAGGCCGCCCAGATCGTCAGCACCTACGCCGACTGCGACGACATCTCCACCGACCCGCGCGACGACGACTTCTTTCCCGGTGACGAGACTTACGACCAGAAGTGGGGCGTCACCGAACGGGGAGCCTGCGGCAAGGGCACCCGCATCTTCCTGTTCAAGGACCTGAAGACCTTCGAGGCCCAGTACAAGGCCGAACTCGACCAGGACCGCAAGGAAAGCCCGAACAAGGGCCACCGCGGCAAGTTCCTGCTCGGCCAGGACTTCGCCGTCCTGCCCGACCAGAAGCCCGTCATACGCAACGCGATCAAGCCCGGCGGCCTCCTGATCCTCAACTGCCACCCTGACTTCAAGCCGCCCACCGGCTACCGCAAGGACCCCGCACTCGTCAGGGGCTGCGTCCTGACGGACTACTTCGAAGACTGACCGCTGAGCCGGACCGCCCGCACCGTCGACCCGACAGCGCCCGCGGCATGGCGGCGCGCGCCTGCGGCGTGGAGCCGGTCGACAGCCACCCCCGCCGGGCCTCGACGCGGACGCCGATCCCCCAACCCGGCCTCAACACGGTCCACTTGGGGGGAGCGCAGGGCCGGACTCACTCAGATCACGGAGTGAACAGGACCTTGACGACTCCGTCCTGCTTCTTCTGGAACATCTCGTACGCCTCCGGGGCCCGGTCGAGGGGCAAGCGGTGGGTCGCGAACTCATCCACGCCGAGCGGGTCCCCGTCGGTGAGGACGGGCAGGATGTCGTCGACCCAACGCAACACGTTGGCCTGTCCCATGCGCAGCGTGAGCTGCTTGTCGAACATGGTCAGCAGCGGAAGGGGATCCGCCGCGCCTCCGTAGACGCCGGACACCGACACTGTGCCGCCGCGGCGGACGAGGTCGATGGCAGTGTGGAGCGCGGACAGCCGGTCGACGCCTGCACGTTTCATCAGGGCCGCGGCCATGGCGTCCGGCAGGAACGTGGTCATCTCCTGCGCCACGCCGGCGATGCGGCTGCCGTGGGCTTCCATGCCGACGGCATCGATGACGGCGTCCGGGCCGCGCCCTCCGGTGAGTTCCCTGACGGCATCCGTAAGGCCCTCGCCGCACTCTTTCAGGTCCAGGGTGGCGGTGCCGCGCCGGCGGGCCCGCGCGAGCCGTTCCGGTACGAGGTCGATGCCGATGATCGTTTCGGCGCCGAGGTGGGCTGCCACGCGGCAGCTCATGTCGCCGATGGGACCCAAGCCCAGTACCGCGACGCTGCCGCCCGGCGGGACGGAGGCGTACTTGACTGCCTGCCATGACGTGGGCAGCACGTCGGACAGGTAGACGAAACGCTCGTCGGACGGGCCGTCCGGGACCCGGACGGGGAGGCTGTTGCCGAACGGGACCCGCAGGTACTCGGCCTGGCCGCCCGGTACCTGGCCGTAGAGTTTCGTGTAGCCGAAAAGGGATGCCCCCGTTCCGTGCTCGCGGACCTGCGTCGTCTCGCATTGGGACTGGAGCCCCTGGTCACACATGAAGCACGAGCCGCACGAGACGTTGAAGGGGATCACCACCCGGTCCCCGGGCTTCAGTGCGGTGACCTCGGGCCCCACCTCCTGGACGATGCCCATGGGCTCGTGGCCCAGGATGTCGCCGGGGTCGATGAAGGCTCCCAGTACCTCGTAGAGGTGGAGGTCCGAGCCGCACAGCCCGGTGGTCGTGACCTTCACGATCACGTCGTCGCGGTCCTGGATGGCGGGGTCGGGAACCGTGTCGACCCGTACGTCCCGCTTACCGTGCCATGTGAGTGCCTTCATGACGCCTCCTCGCAGAGTGTGCTGCCGTGCGCGCCCCCTCGGGGTGCGCGTGCCCCCGGCCGCACCGGTGAACCGGAATGCCCGTCTTTTCCGCTACGCACCCGACCCGTGATCGATCCGCAGGCCGGCCGGGCGGGGTGGCCTCGCGCGGCACAGCGACGTATCAGCGCGGTCTTCCCGGGCAGTCGCCCGGTATGAACCGAATCCCGGAAAACGGCCGCTCCTACTGGATGCAGACGGCAGCCCTGCCGGCCTTCGCCCCGCTCTCGGGGGCTGCGCAGGCGGACGCGGCGGTCATCGGCGCCGGCATCGTGGGCCTCAGCACCGCATGGGAGCTCGCCCGCGTCGGCCTCACTGTCATCGTGCTGGAAGCGGACCGGCTGGCGGGCGGCGTCACCGGCCATACGACGGGCAAGCTGACCGCCCTGCACACCGCCGTGTACGACACGCTCCGCAGCGAGCACGGGGACGACGCGGCTCGCCGTTACGCAGCCTCCCAGAGCGCCGCACTGCGGCACGTCATCGAGGTGTCCGAAGCGCTCGGCGTCGACTGTGAACTGGAGAGACGCCCCGCATTCACCTACTGCGAGCAGTCCGAGGGCGTCGACGGCCTGCGCGCGGAAGCCGACGCTGCACGGTCGGCCGGACTCAGCGCGTCGTTCGGCACCGACACGGGCCTGCCCTTCCCCGTCGCCGGCGCCGTCAGGGTCGAGGACCAGGCCCAGTTCCATCCGCTCAAGTACCTGCACGGGCTCGTCGACGAGATCGTCGCGCTCGGTGGCCGGATCCACGAGGGCACCCGCGTCACCCGACTCGACGACGGGGATCCCTGCCTGCTCACCACCGACTCCGGAGCCACCGTTGCGTCCCGGCACGTCGTCATCGCCACGCACCACCCCGTCTTCGACCGCTCGGTGCTCGCCGCCCGGCTCACCCAGCACCGCGACCTGGTGATCGCGGGCTCGCTGCCCCCTCACCGGGACCCCGAAGGCATGTACATCACCCAGGAGGGCGGCAAGCGGTCCGTGCGCACGGCGCCGCTCAGGGGCGGCAACCGGCTCCTGATCGTCACCGGAGCGGCTTTCACCCCCGGTACGGGGCAAGACACCGAAGCCGGCTACGCCGACCTCCGGACCTGGACCGGGCGGCACTTCCCCGAAGCCACGATGACCCACCGGTGGGCGGCACAGGACAACAGCGCCACGGACACCCTGCCCCTTATCGGCCGGCTCCCCACGCATGGCGAAGGCGTCTACGTGGCCACCGGCTTCGCCGGCTGGGGCATGACGGGCGGGGTCCTGGCCGGGTTGGTCATCGCCTCCCTCGTCGCCGGGGAGGACGAGCCCTGGGGCGGTCTCTACGACCCGGGCCGCCTCGGCTCCGCTCTGCGCTCCGCCCCCGCGCTCCTCGGAGCGCAGTGGGACACCGCTAAGCACTTCGTCAAAGACCGCCTGGACACCCTCGGTGACGGCACCAACGGCCCCGTCCGGAACCTGCGGCCGGGCCGGGGAACCGTCGTCCGGGCCGGCGGCAGGCCCTGCGCCGTGCACCTCGACGACCAGGGCGAGCTGCACGCCGTGTCCGCCGTCTGCACCCACATGGGGTGCCTCGTCGCCTTCAACAACGCCGAGCGGACGTGGGAGTGCCCCTGCCACGGCTCCCGCTTCGGCATCGACGGCGACGTTCTCCAGGGACCGGCTCTGCATCCCCTGGAACGGCAGGACCCCGCGGAGCTCTGATGCGCAAGCATCTGATCCGGAAGCATCTGATCCGGAAGGCTGAGATGCGGAGCCGGCGTCACTCTTCCCGGAGTACCCGGACGCTCATGACGTCGGTGTCGACCGCGTCCGGCACGACCATGCCCGCATCCACGCCGGTCCGCAGGTAGCGCAGCACGTCTTCGGTGAGGCGCTCGCCGGGAAGGACCGCCGGGATACCGGGCGGGTACGGGGTCAGCATCTCGGCGGCGATCCGGCCACTGGCCCTCTGCCAGGACACCTGTTCCGTGCGGCCGAAGAAGGCGTCGCGGGGCAGAGTCGTCTGCTCCAACCGCAGCCTCGAAGGCGGGGGAACCTCGACGGGCTGGCCCGTACGGAGCTCCGGAACGTGCGCGGCCAGGTCCGTCAGCGCCCTCAGCAGCACCTCGGCCGTGTCGCCGTCGTCGGCGTGGGTGAGCTGTGCGCTGATGCGGCGGTGGTCGGCGACGTGGAGGTTGATGCCGTGCTTGTCCCGTAGCCAGTCGGCGGCCCGGTAGCCGGTCACCTCCCACGCGCTGATGTCGATGATGATCTGGAGGGGGTCCATGTCGGCCGCCCGGCCCGGTCCGCAGAAGTCGTCGCGGCCGTGGACGTGCATCCCGTCGATACGGCCGATGCGGTCGCGCGTCTTCTGTGCGAGGGCGAGCGCCTGGTCGTAGAGGGCCTCGCCGTGTTCCACCATCTGCCGGCGCCATCCGTCCAGTGCGGCATAGATGAGCACGGAGGGGCTGGTGGTGCCCAGCAGGTCCTCGCGTCCCTTCAGCACCTCGGGTTTGACCAGATCGCCCTGGAGGTGGAACACGGAACTCTGCTCCAGGCCGGAGCCCATTTTGTGGACGGAGGTGACGCACACGTCGGCTCCGGCGTCCATGGCCCAGGTGGGGAGGTCGGGATGGAACGGCAGGTGGGCGCCCCACGCCTCGTCGACGATCAGGGGCTTGCCCCGGCGGTGGCAGACCTCGGCGATGGCTGCCAGGTCCGAACAGGTTCCGTAGGGGGTGGGCGTGGTGACCAGCGCCCCGCGGGCGTCGGGGTGTTCAGCGAACGCCGCCTCGAAGGCCTCGGCGGACGGCGGGTGGGCCAGATGGCGCTCGGCGTCCCACTGCGGCTCGACCCAAACGGGCTGTATGCCCGAAAGGATGAGGCCCGACACCACGGCTTTGTGCGCGTCCCGGCCGACCAACAGCTTCTCGTGCGGTCCGGCGACGGACAGCATCGCCGACTTGACCGACAACGAACTGCCGCAGGTGGAGAAGAACGCATGCTCCGCGCCCACGGCGTCGGCCATCAACTCCTGTGCTTCCTCGAGAACGCCCTGGGACGACGTACGGTCGTCCAGGCCGCTCGTGGCGAGGACGTCCGACCGGAACACGGCGTCACCCAGGACGGCCCGCACCCTGGGATCGGCGCCCCGTCCCTGTTTGTGGCCCGGCGGCGTGAAGGGCGTCTGACCGCTTTCGTGGTAGGCGGCCAACGCGTCGAGTACGGGTGCCTTTGACTGGTCCATGCGCCGCGCCTGCCCCGTGGTCCGTGACGAAAACGCGGGCGACACGACACGTGCGGCGCCCCGCCGGGCGACGGCCGGGGCCCTCGGCGCCTACCGCTTCGACGGAGGACCGGGCGCCGACGCCAGTTGTTCGAGGAACCGGGTCAGCGTACGGACACCGAGGTCAAGTGCTCGGATCTCCGCCCTCTCGTCGGGCCCGTGCCAGCGATCCCCGGGGAGTCCCGTCCCGAAGAAGAGCACGGGCGCCGTGCAGGCGCGGGCGAGCTGTGCGGCGGGGGCGGCCCCGCCGTTGCCGATGTACCGGGCCGGAGCACCGTAGGCATGGCTGACCGCACCTGCGAGAACCGCCAGTGCAGGGTGGTCGGGAGGCGTCCGGTACGGATCGGAGATGGTCGAGGAGACCTCCAGGGCGTATGTGAAGCCGGGCCGGCGGTGCTCGTCCAGCCAGGCGTGCAGCTGCTCGGCGACCCGGTCCGCCCGCTGGTCCGGCACGAGCCTGAACAGCAGGTCCGCGCTCGCCTCGGCAGGGATGAGCCCGAGCGCGGGAGCATCGGTGCGGCCGGCCGTGAGCCGGGCGACCTCCACGGAGGGCCGGGCCCACAGACGCTCCGGCACCGAGAACCCCGTTTCGCCGTCAGCTGCGTAGGTGCCCGTGTCGGCCATCCAGGTCGGCAGGTCGAAGGGCAGGGTCCCCAGGGTCGGCAGAATCGATTCCGGGGCGGCCACCGCGTCGTAGAAACCGGGCAACGTGGTGCGTCCTGACTCCGCCCTGAGCAGGTCCACCAACCGGCACAGCTCGAAGGGCGCGTTCGCGGCGGCACCTGACACCGCGCCGCTGTGCAGGTCACGCCGGGCCCCGCGGATGGTGAGGGTGGCGGTGACCGACCCGCGGACCATCGCACAGACGGTGGGCTCGGCCAAGAACCAGAGCATCGAGTCGGAGACCATGACCACGTCCGCCGCCAGCTCCTCGGCGTGCTCCGACAGCAGGTCGGCGAGGTGTACGGATCCGATCTCCTCCTCCCCCTCGATCAGGTACTTCACGGTGACGGTGGGGGCCGAGCGGTCCGCCGTGCACGCCCTCAGCGCCCACAGGTGGCACATGATCTGGCCCTTGGCGTCGGACGCACCCCGGCCGTAGAGGCGGTTGTCCCGCCTCAGCGGTGCGAACGGCGCGGTGATGTGCCATTCGGAGGGCTCGACCGCATGCACGTCGTGGTGGCTGTAGACCAGCAGGGCGGGGGCGTCCGGATCGGCGGCCGGCCAGCACCCGTAGACGGCGGGCAGGCCTTCCGTCTCCCAGACCTCAACCCGGGGAACGCCGGTGAGGCGCATGGCGTCCGCCAGCCACCTGGCGGACCGGCGTACGTCCTCACTCCGGTGCGCGTCGGATGAAACCGACTCGATGCCCACCCACCGCGCCAGGTCGGCCACGCCGTCGTGTCCGGTCGCCCCCGACAGTTCCACCGCCGACTCAGGGTCGCTCATGGTCGGCGACTGCCCCGTACGGGCTGCCCCAACCGCGTGACGTCACTTCACACACCGGGCGTCGAACGTGACCTCGTCCACCGCGCAGATGTCCGCGGACATGTTGCGGCGCATCATTTCCAAGGCCGCTTCGGCCAGGTCGGCATCGATGTGGGCGACCGCGTCGGCCGCTACGACGACGTCGAAGTGACGGATGTGGGCGTCCAGGGCCGAGTACATCACGCACTGTTCGGTCACCTGGCCACACATGACCAGGCGCTCGGTGCCGAGCTGGCCCAACAGGTAGGCCAGGGGGGTCTCGAAGAAGATCGAGTGGCGCGCCTTGACGACGAAGAGCGAGTTCTCGTCAGGCGCGACCGGTTCCACCAAGTCGCTGTGGCGGCCGTCAAGGGCGGTCTGCAGGATTTCCCCGTGGTGGGAGCGCCAGTCCCCGAAATTGTCGTTCACGTAGATGACGGGCGAGTCGCTGGCTCGGGCGTGTTCCAGCAGCGTCGTGACCCCGGGGAGCGTCTTGCGTACGGACGCGACCAACGGTTCGGCGTCTTCGTGTGCGTACGTGTTGAGCATGTCGATCACGATGAGTGCTGTGCGAGGCATCGGAGCCCGCCTATCGTCTCGTGCCGCTGTGCCGCTGTGCCGCTGTGCCGCTGTCGGCCCGGCCGGGTGATTCCAGTCTCCGTCATCCGGCGACGGCAGGGCCGGTGGGACATGCCGCGTGGCGTCGATACACCGTGGAGCGGGTCCCTTACGCGCTCGGTGGTGTCGTGCGCAAGCCTTCGAGCAGGGCGGCGAGGTAGCGGTGTGCGGAGTCGACCCGGTCGGCCGGGGTACCGCCGTGGACGCTCACGGCGTGGGCGATGCCGCACATGAGGGGGACGAGGTCGGCGGCGGTCAGGTCGGGGCGGACCACTGCGGCATCACGGGCCCGGGCGAGGAGAGCGGTGCCGGCCGACGCGATCGACCTCTTGAGCTCTGTGGTGCGCGGTACGGCGTCCGTGGCCGCGGCCGCTACCGGTGGCAGAGCGGCGTCGGTGACCTGCGCCTCGACGGTGCGCAGGAGGAAGCCCGTCAGGCTGCGCCAGGGGTCGCCATCGGCCAGCGCCTGCCGGCCGTGAGCGGCCAGGTCCTCCAGGCAGGGGGTGGCGACGGTCTCCAGCAACGCCTCGGGCGTGGCGAAGTGCCGGTAGACCGTGCCGACCCCGAGCCCGGCCCGACGTGCGACGTCGTTGAGCTGCAACGGTGTTCCCTCGTCGACCAGGTCGCGGGCGACGGAGACGATCCGCTCCCAGTTGCGGACGGCGTCCTTGCGCAGAGGTGTCGTCATGGGGCCATGCTAATCGGATGGTTCATCCGGATGGCCCCGGCTCGCACGGCGTCCGTGGCGCCCCGGGTGCACGGCTCAGGCGGCGGCGAGCGGTGCGTGCCGTTCGCTGAGCCGGCGCACGGCTTCGGCGACGCGCGGGTCGGCCGCCGCCCGGTGGGGGGAGACCGGCTGCGCCTGGGCACCGATGAGGATGCCGGTCCGGCCGGTCAGTGCGCCGTCGGTGGCGGCCACGATGGAGGGCCGGGCGGCCGCGGAAGCCGGACCCGAGGTCGAGCGTTCGAACGTGCGACGCACCAGCGGCCACAGCAGCCGCAGGGCGGGCGAGACGATCTTCGGGTCGGTCATGGTGCCGTTCGTCATGTCGGTCGCGGCCCCTCCGGGATCCGCGGCGAAGACCGAGACGCCCGTGCCGTCCAGCCGGGCCGCCAGATCCAGCGTGTAGGCCAGGTTGGCGAGCTTGGCGCGACCGTACCAGTGGAAGCCGTAGTAGCCGCCCGGCGGCTCTGCGGCGTCAAACACTCGCTTGGCCACGGCGACCGCGCCCGACGTCACGTTCACGATCCTGCTCGGCGCACCGGCGGTGAGCGTCGGCAGCAGAAGTTCGGTCAGGAGGTAGGGCGAGAGGTGGTTGACGACGAACGACGCCTCCACACCGCCCCGGGTCTGGCGTTCGGCGAACATCGCCCCCACGTTGTTGACCAGCACCGCCAGCGGCTCCCCCGAGGCGGCCCGGTCGGCAGCGATCTCATGGGCGAGCGCACGCACCTGTTCGAGCGAGGCGAGGTCCGCGGACAGGAACCGGGCGGGGTGCGCCGGGGCCGTGGCGTTGATCCGCTCGACGGCCTTGGCACCCCGTTCAGCGTCGCGCCCGATCACAGTGACAGCGAACCCGGCGTCAGCCAGCCCCAGCGCCGTCTCCAAGCCGATCCCCGCCGTTCCGGCGGTGACCACAGCTGCCTTCCTCATACGCTCCTCCACGGGTCATCAATCGGATAGTTCATCCACTTACTCGGGGGCGACGCTAGCACACATCCGGATTAACTATCCGCTTGTTGCTTCGACGCCTCCCAGACCCTTGGGGAGGGGCTCCCGTCGGCACGCCTGCAACCCGCTTCCGGGCGCCCAGCGCCCTCCCGTCGCCCGGAGCGCGAACGACCTCGCGGGTGGTCAGCCGCGCAGGCGGTTGCCGTCCGGATCACACGTCCAGGGGAACGCCGGGCAACGACCCCCGGCTCGGTAGCGGCCTCACCGCCCGCACGTCCGTCACTTCGAGGCGCCCGTCTCCCGGTCGGACCGCGGCCATACGTACGGCAGATCGTCCGGCACGTCGGGGAAGTACTCCCGGTAGAAGGCGGGATCCTTGCGCACCAGCGCGGACTGGTGACTCCGGTGGAAATCCGGTGTCCCCAGCCACGGCGGCAGGTCCCCGTCGGCGGCCAGCTGCTCCTGCGACCGCGGGACCGTCACCGACGTCCCGCCAGTGAAGTCCTGGACCAGGGTGACGGCACAGGTGTCGGCACGCCCCGCAGCGGTCCACGCCGCGCAGATCTCCAACCCGTACCGGACGAGGGCCTCCTCGTACCCCGCCCACATCCGCACCGCCGGATGCCTGCGCCATCCGTAGCCCGGCACGATCAGCCCGCGCAGCACCTGCACGGCTTCGACCCGCTGCTTGCCGAGCCTCCGCTGATCCAGCGCAGCCGCCGAGGCGTCGAACGACGGATACGGAAGGAACGTCTGCACCAGGCCTCCCGCCGTGACGAGGACTTCATCGGCATCGGCATCGGCATCGGCATCCGAGTGCCGTGCCCCACTCTCCCCCAGGGCCGCCGTACAAGCCTGCCGAACGCGCCGAGCACGGCCCCCGACCCGCCCCTGCCGCCACGGCGGGGCCGACCCGACATGAGACTCGTGAGATGCGGCGGGATCCGGGTACGCGCACCATGACCGTGACATCACCCCGTCGATGAAAGGTTGTGCCATGCCCAGAGGATCCAGCCCCAAGCGCGAGCGTCAGTACGAGCACATCAAGGAGTCGGGTGAGGAGCGCGGCATGTCGGAGGGCCGCGCGAAGGAGATGGCCTCCCGAACGGTGAACAAGGAACGCGCCCGTTCGGGGGAGAGCAAGACGGCGAGCCGCAGCTCCATGCAGGGCAAGTCCTCCTCGCAGCGTGGTGGCGAGAGGTCCGGAGGCGGTTCATCCGAGCGCACGAAGGACGACCTGTACCAGGAGGCGAAGAAGCGCGGCATCGAGGGCCGCTCCACCATGACGAAGCAACAGCTGAAGAACGCCCTCGGTCACTGACGCAGGAGGAGGCGGCGGCAGCGGCACCGGGCCGGCCGCCGCCCTCCCCCAGGCAGTGCCCCCTACCCGTGATTCACACGGTGCGCTGGGGACGGGGCAGTTGCGGAAGGCCGAACAGCAGGGCCCATCCTTCGGGCAGGTGGTCCACGAGTCGAGCGGTGATGTGCGGGCCCGCCAGGCGGGACACGGCCGCCAACACCGTGCCCGCCTCCCAGCGTGCGGTCGCGGGGGTGGCACCGGTCCGAGCGGCGAGGTCCTTGACGAAGGCCCAGCCGGTGAGGGGCCGGGCATCGGGGATCTGTGCGGTGAATGCGAGGGCTGCTTCCACGGGAAGGCACCGGGCGAGTTCGCCGCGTTCGTCTCCGCTGATCTGGCGCCCCAACGCGGACATGACCCGGTGTACCGCTGCTGCGGCGCGCTCCGTCGTGGGGTAGGCGCCGTCATAGCGGACGCGTTCGAGCAGCTGCTGGTAGCTCATGCCGGTGACGTCGGGGGAGATCGTCGTGTCGGTGAGCATGGGGCGCGCCTTTCTTCTCGTGTGTGGGCAACGAGCGGTCGGTATCGCAGCTGGCGGGCCAGTCCGCGGGACGCCGGGCGGATCGAAGACGATGACCTGCTCCTCGCCGTGACGCACTCCTCGCCGCGCCGATCGGCGTCCGTCGCCGTCGCCCACGACTCGGACCACGTACCGGCGTCCCGCCGACCGGTGGGCGATCCGGTCCATCGCGGGCGGAGCATGTCAGTCCGCATCGACTCGCAGAACACCTCCGTGCGGGTCCGGCCATCGCCGCCAATGCGCTGTTTGGCCCTCCCCTTGTAGCATGTCATCGAAACGATGACAAGCAAGGGAGTCGCTGAATGGATGACAGCGAAAGGGCGATCGAAAACACGCCCGTGCAGCCCAACCGCGGCGTGCGGGAAGGTCACACGGGCGGCCCGGCCTCGGCCGGCGCGGCGGCAGACGCCCTGCTGGCCATCCAGGCCCTGATGAACGCGGCGTACGCCGCCCCTTCCGGCGACCGGGACGGGGCCCCTGAGCAGGCCCTGGCCGCCCTGCAGCTCCTGCGGGAGATCCGCGAGGCGCTCGCGGCCTGGGAGAGCGGCCTGATCGAAACCGCCAGGGGATCCGGCGCCAGCTGGGCCGAGCTCGCCGGACCGCTGGGCGTGGCCAGCAGACAGGCGGCCGAACGCCGCTACCTCCGGTTGCGACCCGGCGCCGCCGAAACCACCGGCGAACAGCGCGTCCAGGCCGTCCGCGACCGGAGGGCCGCCGACCGCACCGTCGCCGCCTGGGCGGAGCAGAACGTCGGAGCGTTGCGCCAGCTCGCCGGGCAGATCATCGGCCTGAGCGACCTCCCCGCCACCAGCGAAGGCCGGATCGAGGATCTGACCGCGGCCCTCGGGCAACAGGGCGCGGCGCGCCTCGTCGAGGCGCTGGCCGCCACCCATGCGGACCTGGAAGGCCACGCGGAACTCGCTGAGCGCGTGGACGGCCTGCGCCGGGAAGCCCGTCGGCTGCGAGACGACAGCGACGAGAAGCGTCGGCCCTGACCACGGAACGCCCTGAAGCCGTCCGGACCGTACCCGCCCTCCGCCGTATCCGCCATCCGCCTCTTTTCGTTCCACGGCTCCTGCAGACGGGCGGGAGGCCGGGCTGCGGGGGCGCCGTAGCCCGACCCAGGTGTCTTTGCCCGCCCGCCGGTGTCGTTCAGCCCTTGCGGAGTTCGCCGCCGTCCGCGCCGGGGTCGACGCCGGTGTAGGCGGAAGAGTCCTTGCCCCCGCTCGGCCGGCCGGAACGGCCCTTGGGTCCCAGGTCGTGGTGGCCCTTGGAGCCCGATTTCGCGTGCTCCTCGCCCCGGCGCGAGTGGCTCTCCACGGGGGTGCCCTTGTCGACCGGCTGGGCTCCCGTCCTTCGCTTCCCGCCGGAGCGGGCGGTCTTCGGGGTCTCGAACGACTTGCGCGCGCTGGGGTTCTCCTGGGTGTGCGTCGAGTCGACGTCGGGCGACCAGCCGTGTTGCTCGGTCCCCTGGTGTCGGCTCGGGCCTTCGCCGTGAGGTACATGAGAAGTCGGTTTGGTGGACATGCGCTCGCTCCTTGTGTGCGGCCCCCTGAGCACGAGGCCCCTGCCCATTCCAGCGCCCACGACACCTGAGACGGCCCTAACGGGATCTGCCGTGAACGGCGTGCGGCGCGTCGGGGCCGCGCGGGCCGCGCTGGCCTCGACGTCCGGCGTAACACGTCGCGGGCCGCATGAAACGGGCTCGACCGGTGAGAGGCAGAGGGTGAGGATGCATCATGCCGTCGTCGTCGTGACCGGCGCTTCGAGCGGGGTCGGCCGGGCCACTGCCGTGGAGTGTGCCCGGCGGGGCGCGCACGTGGTGCTGGCAGCCCGCAGCGGCGTGCGGCTGGCGGAGGTGGCCGAGGAATGCCGGGCACGGGGCGGCGAGGCGCTGGCGGTCCCCACGGATGTGAGTGATGAGTACGCGGTCGAGGCGCTCGCCCACGCCGCGCTGCGCCGATTCGGCCGGATCGACGTATGCAACGCGGCGGGCGTAGGGATCCCGGGCCGGTTCGACCAGGTGCCGGTGGGGCAGCTGCGCCGCGTCATCGACGTCAACGTCCTGGGGCCGTACTGGGAGCTCGTGCCCCCGTACCGGTCATGCGGCGCCAGGGCGGGGGCGTCCTCATCGACGTCGCGTCGGTACTCGGAGGGTGTGTGACGGCTCTCCAGGCCTCTATCTCGCCCCCGCCACCGCGCACCCCGGCGGAGGCGTCCACGGCGCCCCGGGCGCCAGCGCCGCTCGCACCGCTCTGCGCACTCGTCCGTCACTTCGGCTGCGCCGTCGTCGCAGCGAGTGAGAGGAGCGGGTCTCGCCCGCCCCGGCTCAGCCTTCGACGCCGGTGCTGGTGTGGGGGGCGCCGACCGGCTTGGACTCCGGGGACCCGCGCTGGCGCAGATAGATGGACAGCACGACCATGGCCGCCACCGCGAGGAGTTCGGACTGCCAGTTCTGCAACGTGCGGTTCCAGAAGTCGGGCGTGCCGAGGTAGCCGGCCCAGCTGACGGGATCTTGGAGCTGGCGCAGCTGCTGGCCGTTGTACGCAGCGGTGCCGGTGATGGACTGGGCCAGCCAGGACAGGACGAACAGAGCGCCCATCACGATCCCGAGGGAGCGGGAGTACAGGTTCTGGCGCCAGTCCTTGGTTCCGGCCCAGCGCGGGGAATCGGTTCGCGCGTGGTCGCCCATGCGCTGCTCCTGATCGCTTTCGGGGCCGGTCTTGTGGACCTTCTTCGATTCCGGGGACCCGCGCTGCACGAGCCAAACGGTGCCGAAGATGTAGAGGAAGAACTGCAGGAACTCCGACTGCCAGTTCTCCGTCACATCGACGGCGAAGTCGGAGGAGGTCAGATAGTCGGCGAACCCGAGGGGCTGGAGGCCGTCCACGGTGAGCTGCTCGTTGAACTCGGCGTGGCCGGCGACGGCCTGGAAGGCCAGCGTCACCAGAAAGGCTCCGCCGAAGGCCAGGGTCAGACTGTTGTCCCGCCAGAAGCCGCCCCGGCGTCGGTCCTCTGTCATCGCTGGAGCACCCCGATGGTGATGAAGTAGGCGAGTCCGCCAAGAATCACGGTCAGCGTGGTGATGAACAGGGCACGCATGTCAGGACCCCTTCACCGAGCACTCGTAGGGTTTGTCGCCTTCGGGCGCGCAGCCTGCGGCCACCACCTTCCAGCCGTCGGTGAACTGGGAAAGGAACAGGGTGTCTCCCGTCAAGCGCAGCATCGCCTGCCGGCCGTACGCCTCGGCACCGCGCAGCCCACCGCCCCTGGGCAGCTCCTCGCCCGCGATGGCTCGTGGGCAGTCCTGCTGCTGGTCTTGTACGAGCTGCCGGCGGGTGGAAGGAGCCAGCAGTACGCAGGCCAGCGCATGGTCACCGGTTGCCAGCGCCTCTTCGAAGGCCATTCCTGTCCGGATCGCGGCGTTCTCACGGGCCGCCGGCGCTCCACAACCGCATACGGCGAAGAGGACCGTGCACAGCGCGAGCAGTGCCGACCGGCCCCCCTGGCGCGGCCGGGTCACTTCGAGGCGGCGCTGGGTACGGCCAGCGGGTCCCTCGGTGCGCTCGCCTTGGCGGCGTTGAGCTGCTCGCCGAGCTCGACGAGCCGGTTGCGCCCCATCGCCTTGCGGACGTCGGGGAACCAGTCCTGCTCTTCCTCCTCCACGTGGTGCCGGACCTGCTCCATCAGCACGGTCATCTTGGCTTTGAACCGCTCATCGGCCGGATCCATGTCCTTGAGCTCGGAGAGCATCCACACCACCGCGTGATGTTCCTCGATGCTTTCCAGCACGTGGTCCTTGGTGTCGGGCGCGGCCTCACGGGCAGCGGGGTAGAAGTACTGCTCCTCGATCCACGCGTGGACCGTCAGTTCTTCGATCACCTGGTCAGCCAGCTCACGACGCTCGGCGACGTCCTCGTCGGAGGTCTTCTCGAATCGCTTGAACAGCTTCTCGACCGTCTTGTGGTCGTCGCGCAGCAGCACGATCGCGTCCATCACAGTCCCCTGTCAGGTGGGTGTGGAGTCGGCCGTGGCACCGTTGTGCGTTCGAGCACCGGAACTCCCGACGGCCCAACGGGTCAGCGACCCTGGCACCCTCGCACGGTCCTTCTGCCCCCGGCCGCCTCCACGCCGTGTACCGAGGAAACGTTCACCCGCCCGGCTCCGTACCCGCCACCGGCCCTGCGGCAACGGCACCCTCTTCGCGATGCATGGGCCGGGCGTAATGGGAAAGGCGCCGCCCATGAGACCTCCTGCGAATGACCAGCACGACGCTCAGCTGTCGGATCCTGACCGCCTCGGCCGCGCAGGTCCGGACCGGCAGGTGGAAGAGCGGGCACCGGACCAGCCGTCGGACATGCCCGAGCGGTCCTGGAAGGCGGTGGTGCGCGGGACACTGAAGGAGTTCAAGGACGACGAGCTGGCGGACCGGGCCGCGGCCCTGACCTACTACGGAGTGCTGGCCCTCTTCCCCGCCCTCCTCGTGCTCGTCTCCCTGCTGGGCATCGCGGGTGAATCGGTCTCCGAGCGAGTCGTGGGCAATCTGCAGAAGGTCACTCCGGGCGCCGCGCACGACGTGATCAGCAATGCGGTCCGGCAGCTGCAGGGCAACGCCGGCGTCGGCTCGCTCCTGGCGGTGGTGGCTCTGGCCGCCGCGCTGTGGTCGGCCTCCGGATACGTCGCCGCGTTCATCCGGGCCGCGAACGCCGTGTACGACGTCCCCGAGGGCCGCCCGGTGTGGAAGGTGCTGCCGCTGCGTCTCGGCCTGACCGTGACGCTCCTGATCCTCGCGGTCGTCAGTGCACTGCTCGTGGTGTTCACCGGCGGGCTGGCCCGGCAGGCAGGCGCTGCCCTCGGCATCGGGGACACCGCGCTGACGGTGTGGTCGATCGCGAAGTGGCCGGTCCTGGTCCTCCTCGTCACCATGATGATCGCGCTCCTGTACTGGGCCGCGCCGAACGCCAGGGGCCGCGGCTTCAGGTGGGTCACTCCGGGCAGTTTCCTGGCGCTGGTGATCTGGATGGCCGCCTCGGCTGGCTTCGCCTTCTACGTCGCGAACTTCGGCTCGTACAACAAGACGTACGGCACGCTGGCAGGCGTGATCATTTTCCTGGTGTGGTTGTGGATAACGAACCTCGCCGTCCTCCTGGGCCTGGAGTTCGACGCGGAAATGGTCCGCCAGCGGGCGGTCGCCGGCGGCTATCCCGAGGACGAGGAGCCGTACGTCGAACCCCGCGACACGCGCAAGTGGACGGATGAGGACCGCCGCCGCCTGGAATGAGCAGCGGACCCGGGAGGTGGCGGAGCATGAGAGTGCTCGCCGATGTGCAGGCCGGCGACCACCGGCTGACCCGGCGCATCGCGGCCTGGGACTCCCCGGCGGCACGGCGGCTGCTGTCCGCGGTCGCAGATGCGACCCGGCACACGAAGCTGTGGTGGGCCGCGGCGCTGGCGATGGCGGCCAAGGGCGGCTCACGGGGCCGCCGGGCCGCCGCGGCCGGAATCCTGGCGATGGCGGTCGCGGAAGTCGTGTCCAACGGCATCGCCAAGCAGTTGGTGTCGCGCCGCCGACCGCCGGTCGAATGGATCCCGCACGGCGATGCCGAGGACCGGCCCGACAGTTCCTCCTTTCCCTCCGGCCACACCGCCGCCGCCGTCGCGTTCACCGCGACCGTCGCGGCCGTCTGGCCGTGGGCCGGTGCCGCAGTCGCCGTACCCACGGTCCTGGTGGCGGTCCAGCGCATCAACAGTGGGGCTCACCACCCCTCCGACGTGGTTGCCGGTGGCGTGATCGGCGCGGCCGTCGCCGCCCTGGTCCGCGCAGCCCCTCGCCTCGTTCTCCGATCCTGGAGAGGACCTGCCAGGGACGGCGCCGCGATGCCGCCCCTGGACCCGCCGTGTCCGCTCGCCACCGACCGCACACACGCACCGTTCGCGGCCACGCCGGTCGGGGCCGCGAACGGTGAGGCGTTCGAAATCCCGGATTAGGGGTAGACCGACCGTCCGGTCCCGTTGTCGCCACACCCACACCACGAGGCGGTGACGCTCAATGTCTCAATGCAAGATCCCCGACTATCGCACCGGCCATCGCGGCAGGCACTGGACCCACGCCCTTCGCGCAGCGCAGAGGAAAGGCGCGGTCATCGTCACCGAGGACACGGGCGAGGTCGTCGCCTACGCCCCTGAACGCACCGGGCCCGGCCGCTTCCGCCCCTGGGCCACTGCGTCCGGCATCCGCTACGACAGCCACGACGTCCACCCCGAATGGTGATCCGCGCCCCCGGCAGAACGAACGCGCTCATCCGGCCTGGTCCCGTGCAACTGACTCAGCCCCTCACGGGCCGTGTCCCGGGCTCGGACTGAGCCGCCCGGCCGGAACGTCCGAGCGCGGGGCTGTTCGGGCAGGTGCGCACCCCCCGCGGGCCGGGGAGCCGAGGAGCGGCTCCGGCGGTCGGGCTCCGTCGTAGGGCGTTTTGCCCCTGCCGGGCCGGGCAGTGCCGTCCAGCCAGGGGCCCAAGGCGCCGGCGCCGCGACCATACGGCTGGACATCGCGCTCCACGCCCGAACACGGCACAGGTTCGCCGAACGCGCTCGTCCGCCGAGTGCAGACGCCGCGCGCCAGCCATCGTGCGCCGCATCCCCAAGGCGGAGGCCAAGGAGATCCACGAGGCGGCCTCGCACGCGTGCCGGAGGTTTCCGAGGCGCGATGGCGGGGAGGCGCCGACTGCCGACCAGCGGTCACGAACGCCGGCGAAGAACCACCCCGAGGAGGTCTACCCATGGGGCCCACCACGGAACGGTCCGCGGCCACGTCACCGACGGCGCAGGAATACGACGCGAGGCCTTATCTGCCGCGCCGCGGCGGTCTGCAGGCCCTGCGACGTGCGGCCGCCGACTGCCACGGATGCCCGCTCTTCAAGGACGCCACCCAGACCGTGTTCGGATCCGGTTCGCCCACGGCGCGGCTCCTCCTCATCGGAGAACAGCCCGGCGATCAGGAGGACCGGCAGGGTGAACCGTTCGTGGGGCCGGCCGGCCAGCTCTTGAGGCGCGCGCTGGTGGAGGCAGGTCTCGGCGACGAGGCGATCTACCTCACCAATGCCGTCAAACACTTCAAGTTCACCATGGCCCCGCGGGGCAAGCGCCGTATCCACAAAGCGCCGAGCCTGCGCGAGATGACCGCCTGCCGGCCGTGGCTGGAGGCGGAACTGCGGCTGGTGTCCCCGGAATTGACCATCGTGCTCGGTGGTACGGCGGGCAGGGCGCTCCTCGGGAGCTCCTTCCGGGTCGGTGAGCACCGCGGCATCCTGCAGCCGATGCCCGCGTGGGACCGGGACGGGAGTGGGGCCCGGCCCCCAGACGGGTCCCGTGAGGGCGGCGGCCTGCTGCTTGCGACCACCCACCCCTCCGCCGTACTGCGGGCCGACGACCGCGAGGCAGCCTTCCGCGGGCTCGTCGCCGACCTCTCGGTCGCCGCTTCCGCGCTCGACTGACCAGGACGGGCCCTGCGTGCAATGGCCGTCGGCGGCCGGCTGCCCCGTACGACGGGGCATGGTCTGCCTGTTACGGGTAGGCGCGGAGCATGACCCAGAACCGAGAACTTGCCGTAGTGACCGGCGCGTCCAGTGGTATCGGGTTCGAGCTCGCCCGGCAGCTCGCCGAGCGGGGCTTCGCTCTGATCGTGAATTCCGCCGACGAAGCACGGCTCCGGCCGGCGGCCGAGGAAATCGAACGACTGACCGGAGCGAGCGTGCAGGCCGTCCCGGCAGACCTGCGCAGCTACGACGAGGCGGAGCGCTTCGTCGGGGCGGTGGCCGCCACCGGACGCCCGGTGGCCGTCGCGGCGCTCAACGCCGGCGTCGGGGAAGGAGGACGCTTCCTCGACACCGATCTGGAAGACGAGTTCGAGATCGTCGACCTCAACGTGCGCTCCACGGTGCATCTGGCCAAGCGTCTGCTCCGCTCGATGGCCGCGGCGGGCGAGGGACGGATGTTGATCACCTCGTCCATCGCCTCCACCATGCCGGGTTCGTACCAGGCCGTGTACAACGCCTCGAAGTCGTTCCTGCAGTCCTTCTCCCAGGCACTGCACAACGAGCTCAAGGACACGTCCCTGACCGTGACCGCCTTGATGCCCGGCCCCACCGATACCGACTTCTTCCGACGCGCCGACATGGGTGACACCAGCATCGGCCAGAGCGACAAGGACGACCCCGCCCAGGTCGCCGAGCAAGGCCTCGACGCTCTCTTCGCGGGCAAGGACAAGGTCGTCGCCGGATCCCTCAAGACCAAGGCACAGGGCCTGGCCAGCAAGGTCCTGCCCGACAGCCTCAAAGCAGAGGGACACCGCCGCATGGCCGCGCCCGGATCCGCCGACCGGTAGGTGCCGCTCCCGCACGGCACGCAGGCCGAATGCCGACATCAGGGCTGAAGCCGGGGTACACGGCGATGATCCGGGTAGCCGGATCACATGGACACCACCACCGAAACCACGCCGCTGCGCGCCGTCGCTCTGGTCTGCACGCTCTCCCCGTCGCCGAAACGGTCCAGCTCGCAGTTGCTGGCCGAGCAGACCATGGCGGCCCTGGCCGATCACGGCGTCACCGGAAAGGTGATCCGGATCGCCGATCACGACGTCAAGCCGGGGGTCGAGGTCGACATGGGGGACGGTGACGCCTGGCCGGAGATCCGCGACACGATCCTGGGCTGCGACATCCTGATCCTGTCCACGCCCATCTGGCTCGGTCACCCCTCCAGCCTCGCCCAGCGCGTCCTGGAACGCCTCGACGCCGAACTGGGCGAGAGCGATGACGAAGGTCGCATGCTGACGTACGGCAAGGCGGCAGCCGTGTGCGTCGTCGGCAACGAGGACGGCGCCCACCACGTCAGCGCCGAACTCTTCCAGGGCCTGGGCGACGTCGGCTTCTCCCTCGCCCCGAACGCCGTGACCTACTGGGTCGGCGAAGCCATGCAGGGCACTGACTACCAGGACCTCGACAAGACCCCCGAGAAGACCGCCGCGACGACCAAGACCCTCGCCGCGAACACCGCGCACCTCGCGCGCCGTCTCAAGGCCGCTCCTTACCCTCCCTCTTCCTGACCCTCGCCCACCCGGCCCTGCCAGAAGGAGACCACCATGCCCTCCCACGAGCAGGCCCGCCCGATCGCCCCGCAGGGCTCCTGCGACCAGGCCTCCTACATGACCGGCGATGTCGCCAACGGCGCCGGTGGAGCCCCCTTCCCGTGACTCCGGACGAGGCCCTGCGCCGGATCGCCTTCCTCCTCGAATGGCGCGGGGCGTCCCCCTACCGGGTGCGGGCCTTCCACACGGCAGCCGACGCCGCCCGCGGCCTGCCACCGGGCCCGGTGGACGCCGCGCACGCCGAACGACTGCCCGGAGTGGGCCCGGTCACCGCCGCGGTGATATCCCAGGCATCGACCGGCGCCGTACCGGACTACCTCGCCCGCCTGCAGGCCGAAGCCGACCCGAACGCCCGCGCCGGGTGGGACCTCGCCGCTGCGAGCACCGGGGACTGTCACCTGCACTCCGATTGGTCGGACGGCGGCAGTCCGCTCGACGACATGGCCGACGCTGCGCGCGCCCTCGGCCATCAGTGGGCCGTTCTGACCGATCACTCGCCGCGGCTCACGATCGCCCACGGGCTGAGCGCGGAACGGCTCAAGAGCCAACTGAAAGCCGTGGCCGCCGCGAACGACAGGCTGGGCCCCGGCTTCCGGCTGCTGACCGGCATCGAGTGCGACATCCTCGACGACGGCTCACTCGACCAGGACGAAGACCTGCTCGGCCGTCTCGACATCGTCGTGGCCTCCGTGCACTCCAAGCTCCGCTCGCCACCCGGACCGATGACCGCCCGGCTGCTGGCCGCGGTGCGCAACCCGCACGTCGATGTGCTGGGCCACTGCACGGGACGGATCATCACCGGTCGAGGACGCCCGCAGTCCCACTTCGACGCCGAGGCCGTGTTCGCCGCCTGCGCGGAGTCCGGCACCGCGGTGGAGATCAACTGTCGGCCAGAACGGCGGGACCCGCCGGACGACCTGCTCCTCCAGGCCGCGGTGGCGGGTTGCCGCTTCGCCGTGGACACCGACGCCCACGCCCCCGAACAGCTGCACTGGCAGAGCACGGGCTACGCACGCGCGGCACGGATCGGTCTGGGGGAAGACCGGCTGATCACGAGCTGGTCGCTGAGTCGGCTACTGACCAGCAGAAGCACCCCGCGTCGCTGACCTCCCGACGAGACCTGGCGCGGCGTTCCGTCGACGAGACCTGGCGCGGCGTTCCGCCCGGCCCGCACTGCGCTTCCCGCTGCGGTATGACGTCGCGTGACGTCGCGGTCAGGGAGCCACGCCGGCCGCGGAACGGGTCCATGGCCCCGCCTCGGCAAGGGTCCGGGCCAGCCCGGCCCGGCCCGCCGCGTCCGCGATGCCGATGGCCCGCCGCAGTTCGCTGCGCCGGGCGATCGCGGCACGCAGCTCCCGCAGCCGTAGACCGCGCGCGAACGGGGTGAGCTCGTAGAACACCGGCCCGGTCCCCACACTCCTCAGGAGACGCAGGGGAGCCGGCTGCCAGCCCACCGCCGGGAAACCGGCGCCCAGCCGATCGGCCCGGCCTTCCAGCCGGGCAAGCGCCTCCAGACCCGTGAGGTCCATGAACGCGACCGCGTGCAGATCGGCCACGACCACGGCCGTGCCCGGCGCGAACCGCATCGGAAGACCATCGAGGACCTCTACCGCCTCGATGTCCAGCTCTCCCCGCATACGTACGAGGGCGGTCCGGTCCAGCCGCTCCACCTGCGCCCCGAAGGCCCTCGCTTGCGAGGGCTGCACCGGGGCCACGGGGGGTGCCGGGCAAGGCTGGGCGAAGGTGGCGGCCAGGGGCGGTTCCGGAGGGGCCCCAGGCGCCGCGGGCCGGCCCGGCGCGCGCACGATCAGGGGTCTGTGCCGGACGGCCGCCCGGCGGCGGACGCGCACGAGCACGTCGAAGACGGCACGGTCACAGAACGTGGCATCCGAGAGATCCAGGACGATCGGCCCGTCGTTCGCCCCCAGGACGCAGTCCAGGACTTCAGCGAGCGTGGCCACACCACCGGATTCGACTTCTCCGAGGACGTCGACCAGCACGCCCGTGCTTCTCCGGGCCACACTGATGTCCAGCCCACCGGCCTCGGCCAACAGGTGGGCGGGACCTGTGGGGCCCGTACCCGTCCTCATGCCGCACGCCTACCCCGGTCGCACCGGACGATTCCGAGCGTGCTGACCCACACTGAACGGATCAGGAGGCATGATCTTCGGAGGCGTCGGACTGCTGTCCCACACACTCACCCGGATCGGCCCGCCGTGCGGTTTCACAGACCGGAGCGAGAGCCCTCCGAGGATGAAGAACCCGGGCGTCCACGCGGATAGCCCGGCGTGGCGTCGGGTGCCGACGCCGTGACCTGCCAGAGTACCGAGGGCATCACCTGCAGGAACCGCATCGTGCCGCTCGGTGACCGGCGCGCAGACGGCGCGCCCGAACCAGAGAAGGAGTCCGGTGCGCCGACCACCGAACCGGGCCGCTCACGAGAGGATGCCACGGCCATGATGAAGAAGCACACGACGCAAACCAGCCAGCCGGCGCTCCGAAAGGCCGCCCTCATCGCCGACCAGCTGCCCGGCTCGGCCGGAGGCGGCGTTCCCCCGGCCGGCGGCGCCGTGGCGCTACCGTCGATGCTGCCCCTGGGCGGCCTGCTGATCACGGCCGTCAGCGTGGTCGCTTACCTCGTATGGCGCGGCAGGAAGCACCATTGAGGTATGTCCAGAGGCAACAGGGGCAGGAGCTCCGTGCCGGTCCTGGAGCAGGCAACGGCCGCTGTGGTGGTTGCCACTGACTGCGGTCATCGCGCTGCAAGGGGCCAAGGAGGCTCCCCAATGTTCACCGAATACGAAGCCCGGACCTCCCCGCCCGCCGACGGCGCACCCGGACGCAGCATCATCCGTGTGGTCGATGAACTCGACCTCGACCACGTCGGCGCCCTCGACGCAGCGCTTCTTGCAGTCCTCGCCGAGGCTGACGGGCCGACCGAAATCGTCATCGACCTGCGCAATTGTTCGTTCTGTGACTCCTCCGGCCTCAGCGCCCTGCTGCGGGCGCGGGAAGCAGGCCTCCGAGCCGGCCACCGCCTCACCCTCGCGGCCCCCGGCCACCAGATGCTTCGGCTGCTGTACCTGACGGACTCGGCGGCCCTCTTCCCCATCGGCTCCGCATGACGGCCTCGGCCGGCACCGGCAGGACTGTCTACGGCGACCCCCTCTCCGCTGGGCGGCGAACCGGGCGGGCGCACTGACGCCCTGCGCGTCAGCGTGCCAGCAACTCGTCGAGGAGCTTGTCGACGTCGATGCACTCCTCGCCCGCGCCGGTGACGGTGTACGCCTCGTCCAGGAAGTCCGTGAGCGCGCGGGCCTCCACGAAGACGACGGCGTCTCCTCGCCCCTCCCCTGCGAGGCCCCGCAAAGTGACGCGGAGCTCGTCGACTCCGTCCGCCTTGTGAGGGCAGAACCTGACGTCTCCCTCGCCCACCGAGCGGTGCAGTCCCTCGGCGAGCATCTGCCGGTCGAAGTGCCAACGGGCCAGGACCGCGGGGCCGTCGAAGAACGTGGCCTGGACCGCGTACGGGTCCTCGCCGTCGTACGAGAAGTGGGCGAGGAGAGGCACACGGCCCCACGCCGCGTCCAGATGGACAGTGAGCAGAGCGGATATGAACGACATCGACGGTCCTCCAGGGTGGCATGCACGGTGGCACTCGTCTGCCCCGCCTCGCCCTCGGCACACGGCCCCAGGACGCCCCGGTTGGCCCCGCGCCCCACGGCTCGGGCCCCCGGCCTGTTGTCCCCCCGGCTCCACGGCGCCCCGTCCTGGAGTGGTCAGTCGTTGGGCGGGAGAAGCGGGCCGAGAGGTCCGAGGTCGAGATTGAGGTCTTCGAGGGCGTACCCGTGTTCGGCACACAGAGCGGCGAGGCTGTCGTGCAGGGCGAGGAGAGTGGCGCCGAGCTCCTCTTCCTGTTCGTCGGTGAGGTCCCCGTTGTCGACTCGGCGCAGGGCCTGCCGTTCGATGAGCTGGCGCAGGAGTTCGACCAGGGTCAGGACGAGTTTGAGGAGGTCTTCGCCGACGGTGTCGGGGTCGGTGCCAAGACGGTGGGCGGGGCGGGCCGGCCGTTCCTGCACGTCGGGAGGTGCCTGGATGAGCTGGAAGGCGCGCGAGAGGCTGTCGCCGGCGTCCTGGAGTTTCCGGCGTGCGGGATCGGGCCGGTCATGCTCCACCGCGGCCGCCCTCCTGTACCCGGAACGAACCGGTCTCGGAGCTGACGGAGACGATGAGGGCGCGCAGGGAGATGCGGACGAGGTCGATGTCGGCTATGGACAGCACGATGTCGCCGGTGATGACGACACCGCCGCTGAGGAGCCGGTCGAGGAGGTCGACCAGGGCGACCTGGCGGCCGGGCAGGGGTTCGTCGTATCCGGTGAGGCTCATGGTTGCTGAAGGGCGTCGGCCGGTGGCATGGCGAAGGAATAGGGGGCCCAGGGGCCGGTGACCTCGATGCGGAGATCGGGGTATCCGCGGGCCGCGTCGGCGATAGCGGTGCGGAACTGCTCGGCCTGGCCGTCGGGAACCAGGTAGGCGTCGTTGAGGACGTTCTCCTGGGGTCCGGCGAGAGCACTGCGCTGGGGCGCGTGGCGTACGCGGCGGGTGGTGTGGCGGGCGGCGATCGCTTCTACGGCCTGGGCGGCCTGCTGTGCCTGTTGGTGGATGGCCTCACGTGCGTGGTGCTGGGCTTTGCGGGCGTTCAGATAGGCCTTGCCCGGGCTGGCGGGAGATGCGGCGGGGGTCTCGGCGGGGGACGGGGCCGCGGCGGAGGCGCGCGGGGCGAGGTAGATCTTGACGCCGTACTCGGTGTGGGAGCGGAGCTCGTCGAGACGCTGGGCGAAAACGTGCTGCTGCGCAGTGAGGGCGAGGCGTGCCCGGGCGTCGTCCTGGTAGACGGTGGCCATCCGCAGGGGCAGGACGGGGGCGTGGGCAGCGATGGCCTGGACGACGTCGTGGTGGGTGCGGGCAACGTCCTCAAGCCAGTGCAGGTCTTCGAAGTGCCGTCTGAGTCCGGTCTCGTCGAACTCGTTTTCGGGCACGTCACTGGCGACGAAAGCGAGCGGGACGGTGCCGGCGCCGATTGCAGCGGTCAGGAGGCGGACGGGTGTCCGGCCGATTCCGTGCACGGCCGGGAGCGCGGTTTCCAGGGGGGCGGTCGGCTGGGCCACGGCGTAGACGTAGGTGAGCGGGCGGGGCGTGCTCATGGCGGGCTCCTACGTCTGCTGCGGGTGCCGGGGCCCTCATCCCCCTGGCCGGCTTCGTCATCGGGCTGCGCGTGTCCTAGCCGGCCGCGGAGGTCTTCGAGTTCGGCCCGCAGGCGGCGGTTCTCCTGCTCCAGCGGGCTGCCGGTGTGCCGACTGGACAGGGAGGGGTCGTGTTCCCACCAGTCGATGCCCATCTCCTTGGCCTTGTCGACGGAGGCGATCAGAATGCGGAGTTTGATGGTCAACAGCTCGATGTCGAGAAGATTGATGCGGATGTCGCCGGCGATGACGATGCCCTTGTCCAGGACCCTCTCCAGGATGTCGGCGAGACTGGAGGAGGAGGTTTGCTGCCCGTACGGCATCGGTGTGCGGGAAGCGAAACTCCCGGGTCGGCCGGGCAGGGGTTCGGTCACGGTGGCGCTCCTGCCTCGTTCTCAGCGCAGCTGTTGCCGGAACTCTGCGATCTCCGACAGTCGGTCGATGAGCTCGTCTTCCAAGAGGTCGAAGGTTTCCTGGTCGATCTCCCCGCGCAGCAGCTGCTGTTCGAGTTCGGCGAGCTGGCGCCAGATCGGGGCGGGGTCGTAGTACTCCTCTTCGGCCTGGTCGACGACGCGCTGGGCGACCCAGGTGACGGCCCGCACGGGTGCGACGGGGAGCGTCAGCAGGTGGGTCAGCAGTCCCATGGTCCTCTCCTCCCGGGTACAGGTCGGCGATGTGGTTGCGCGACGCGGATGTGGTTACGTGACGAAGGTGTAGGGGGGCAGGGGGCCGGAGAACCTGAGGTCGACGTCACTGCCGATCCGGGCGGCCAGATCGGCCTGCGCGGTGCGCAGGGCCTCCTGCTGCTCGTCGGGGACCAGGAGGGAGAGGTTGAGGAAGTCGGTTCCCGAAGGGCTGTGAGTGAGGTGCTCGCGGGAGAACGGCAGCAGTGCCTCGGTCAGATCTGCCGCAAGGGTCTGCTGCCGCGCCTGCACCTCATGCGCGACCAGTTCTCCGAGGGCCAGCGGAAGTCCCGGGTCCCGGTCCCCCTCACGGATCCGGTCGTTGAGGGCCCGCGCCTCGGGCAGATCCTCGAGGATCTGCTGCAGGAGAGGTGCCTCATCGGCCTGCGAAGCCCGCACGTGGAACTCCGCGCAGCCCTCCAGCCGCGCGAGGGCGGCCAGGTAGTCATCGGCGTTGCGCTCCAGGACCTGGCGGACGGTGAGGTCGTCGGGGGCGGTGTAGCCGAACTGGAGCGGCAGGATCACCCCGTCCCGCATGAGGCTCTCCTGTACTTCCTGGTGGGCCGTGAGGTCCCGGCGTTTGGGCCGGACCTCTTCGGAGATGTCGCTGACCACTGCGCTCAGCGGCCCGGCCGTCACGGTGCGCAGCGGGGAGGGGTCGGAGCCGACACCGCTGAGGCCGTCCAGGCGCCGGGGGTGGTCCTCGGTGGTGATCGAGTACACGTAAAGCGGCATCGGTTACTCCTTCTGCCGGCGTACGGGACGCCGGGCGGGGCGGCGGCGCCGTGGCACCTCTTCCTCTTCCGCCTCTTCTGCCTCTTCCCCCTCCGGCTCGTCGGATGCGGAGGACTTGCCGGTAAGGGAGTCGGTCACGGATTCCACCACCCCGCTGAGTGCGCCCTTGGTCTTCCCGCGGGAGCCGCTCTCGACCATGTCCCCCATGACGTCGGTCAGCTGGGCCGGCGCCTTTCGGCCGGCTTCGAGGTCGAGGCGGTTGCATGCCTCGGCGAAGCGGAGGTAGGTGTCGACGCTGGCCACCACGATCCGGGCGTCGATCTTGATGAGTTCAATGCCCACCAGGGAGACACGGACGAAGACATCGATGACGAGGCCGCGGTCGAGGATGAGCTCCAGGACGTCATAGAGACTGCTCGTGCCACCCCCTTGCCCGCGGGCCATGGGGCTGCCGCCCTGCGGCACCATGGTCATGGCGCCTCCTTCCGCCGACGGGCCCTGCTCAGGTCAGCCGGTCGATCATGCCGCGGCTGTAGCGGCGCGTACGTTCGTAGGAGATCAGCTGGCCCTCTTCGTCGAGCGCGACGCGGTAGCTGGCCATCACGCTGGTGGTGTCAGGGATCCGCTCAAGTTCGACCACCTCCACCTGCGCCTCCCACCCCTCGTTGGTCGGCTTGAGCGAGGAGACGGAGTCGGGGAACCGGCCCAGCAGTTCGGCCAACTGCTCCGCCGCCGCGCGCATCGCCGCCGCAGCGCCGGGCGTACCTGGGCGGCGCCGGGGCGCGGGACGTCCGGGCCCCTTCCTGTCCTGCTGTCCGTCCTCACCGGCAGTACGTGGAGGCGTGCGCCGGGGGCGTGCAGGTTCTCCTGCGGCCATGTACCACTTCCTCAGGGATACGTCTCACAGAAACCAGAATGTCACTAAATCTGCGCATAAGTTCTGTGTCTGGGGCAGGAGCTTTGTATCCGCCTGGCCTGACCGGGGCGTTCCCTCAGGTTGCGGTAAATCACGGTCCGCGAGTCCGCGGACGGCACTGACATGCGTGCAGGCTCCCTGGTAGGGGATGACATGGACGACACGACCAAGATCGCACTCGCAGCCGCTGTGGCTGGCGGCTACCTACTCGGCCGCGCGAAGAAGGGCCGCCTGGCATTCACCATGGCCACTTACCTCGCCGGCCGTCGCTTCGGTCTCGAACCCGGACAGCTGCTCAAAGAGGGCGCCTCCCGCCTCAAGGAGATGCCACAGTTCGCCGACCTCGGCGAGCAACTGCGAGGAGAGGCTCTGGACGCCGGAAAGCAGGCTCTGGCTGTTGCGGCCAACCGCAAGCTCGCCGACCTCGCCGACACCATCCACGAGCGCACCCTGGAGCTCACCCGCTCCGGCTCGGACCGCGATCAGGAGAATGAGGACGCCGACGAGGAGCCCTACGAGGACGAGGAGTACGAGGACGCAGAGGGCGAGGAGGACGAAGAGGGTTACGAGCCGGAGGAGGGGGACGAGGAGGGCTCCGAGGCCGAGGACCAGGCCGACGACGGCGAAGAGGAATACGAATCGGAGGAGGAACCCGAAGAAGAGGAGGAAGAAGAGGAGGAAGAAGAGGAAGAGGAGCCAGAGGAGGAGGAAGAGCCCGAGGAGGAAGAACCCGAGCCGGCCCCACCGCGGCGCCGTGCCCGCTCGCGGCCTCAGCGGTCCGCCGAGGCCAAGCAGGCCACGCCCCCGAAGTCGGCGGCGCGTACGAAGAAGGCTGCCCCGACCACGAAGCCCTCATCGGCGAAGAAGGCCGCACCGGCCAAGAAGGCGGCGCCGGCCAAGAGGGCTGCTCCCGCCAAGAAGGCACCGGCGAAGAAGGCGGCACCTGCCAAGAAGACGGCCGCGAGGAAGACCGCAACCAGCAAGGCGGCACCCGCCAGGAAGAGCACCGCCTCCAGGCCTGCGCCGTCCAAGGCCGCCGCCAAGAAGACGAGCCCCGCACCGCGCAAGAGGGCCTCGGACAAGCGCCCGGCAGGCAAGAGCACGGCCCCCAAGGCCGCGGCCAAGAAGGCCAGCGGCCGCAGCCCGGCGCGCAAGACGGCCGCCAAGAAGACCGCGGCCCGCAAGCCGTCGGCGCGGAGGTAGGCCATGGCAACCTCAGACCGCACCCAGACGTCGGAGTCCGGCTCCGGCATGGACCAGCTCCTCAAGGAACTGTCCGGGTACTTGTCCGCCAAGGCGGACGACCTGGCCGACAAGGCCACCGACAAACTCTCCGACCTCACCGACCAGCTCTACGACGTCGCCGACAACGGCGGCACGCTTTCCGACGTCGCCGGCATAGGCGGCCGACTCCTGCAGGGCGACTCCCCCCTCAAAGCCGTCGCCGGGCAGAAACTCGGAAACCTCAAGGACAAGGTGACCGACACCGTCTCCCAGGCATTCGGCGGCAAGGGCCGTGGCCGCAAGGGTAGCGGCGGCAAGGTCGTCAACATCGTCGAAGCGATCGATGTGGGCCTGCCCCTGCGCACGGTCTACGACCATTGGACGCAGTACGAGAAGTTCAGCGGGTTCGCCAAAGGCGTCCGCGACGTCTCCCGTGACGACGACACCAACAGCGACTGGAAGGTCAAGGTCGGCCCCTCCACCCGCAGCTGGAAGGCCACCGTCCAGGAACAGGTCCCCGATGACCGCATCGTGTGGACGTCACAGGGCGCCAAGGGCACCACCCGCGGTTGCGTCACGTTCCACGAACTCGCTCCCTCCCTGACACGCATCGTCATCGTCGTCGAGTACTACCCCTCCGGGCTGTTCGAGAAGACCGGCAATCTGTGGCGGGCCCAGGGGCGGCGCCTGCGCCTGGATCTGAAGCACTTCCTCCGCTACACGATGCTCACGACCGACGAACCAGAAGGCTGGCGCGGTGAAATCCGCGACGGCGAGGTCGTAAAGACCCACGAAGAGGCCCTCGACGAGGAGGAACAGGAGCAAGCGGAGGACGAGGGCGAAGACGAGGGCGAAGACGAGGGCGAAGACGAGGAAAACGCGTACGAGGACGAGGACGAGGACGACGGCGCAGCCGAGGAAGACGAAGCGGACTACTCGGATGAGGACGACAACGGCGAGGACGAAGAAGAAGGGGAGTACGCAGACGAAACCGAGGAAGAGCCCGACGAGGAAGAGGCTGAGGAACTCGAAGAGGAACCTGAAGAGGAACCTGAAGAGGAGGAGACCCGCCGACCCCGCCGGCACCGGCATCGCCAAGCCGCATGAGCCAACCGGTCCCAACGCCGAACGCGGGCCCTTGTGGGTGAAGCCCCGGGCCCGCGTTCTGGTTCCTGCTCAGAGGTTTCTCGGATTTGGCTCTCGATTCAGTCGGCGGCCGCTACTACTGCTTCCGGCCGCGCAGGGAGTCGTCGACGCCACGGGCGCGGTCCTGGGCCTCACCCATGGTTTCCTTCGCTTTGCCCTTCGCCTGGTCGATCTTTCCCTCGGCCTTCATCCGGTCGTTTCCGGTGGCCTTGCCGACGGTCTCCTTGCCCTTCCCCTTCAGCTGCTGCATCTTGCCCTTGGCCTTGTCAGCCATGGCGGGGCTCCCTTCTCGACCATCTCGTCGTTGAACAGAGGTCCTCGCTATCGCGTCTGCCCCAAGCGCCCACGGGTACACATGCGCAAGGGCCAGGACCTGCGACCTGCCCCGCACTCCACCGGCTGCACCGTGAAACGGTCAGCAGCCGCCGAGACGGGCGGTGAGGCTGCACAGCTCCTCCGTGAGCTCGTCGGGGGCTTCCAGCGGCAGGAGGTGTCCGACGCCGGGGACGATGCTCATCTCAGCGTGCGGGATGTACGGCAGCAGGTGATCGCGCAGTAGGTGTGGTGGTTCCACCGCGTCCTTCCCGCCGACCAGGACCGTGACCGGAACATTGATCGCCTGGGCGGCGTCCGTGATGTTCGTTGCTATCCCCCGCAGCGGCCACTCCTGGCGGGCTTCAGGGTGCCGGACGGCGAGACTGTCGCGTACGACGGCGGCCCGCAGCGGTTCCGGCAACGGGACAGCGGTCAGGACATGGGTGAGTGCCTGCGCGACGGACTCCGGCGAGTCGTAGGCGTGGGACAGCCCCTCCCGGAATTGCGGGGTCACCGCGGCGGGCGGCTTCGGCGGCGCGGGCGCGACCAGCAGCACGCCAGCCAGTCCTGCGGGCCGGCGCGCGGCGACGACCTGACTCACCTTTGCGCCCATCGAATGGCCGACCAGCACGAAGGTCCTGAGCTCCAAGGCCTCGATCACCCTCCCGAGGTCGTCGGCGAGCTGGTCCAGTGCGTAGGGGCCGGCCAGAGTCCGTGAGGTGCCCCAGCCGCGCTGGTCGAAGCGGACCGTGAGCTGGTCGGCCGGAAGCCTCGCGATGACCGCGTCCCAGGTGGCGGCGGAGCCGCCCCAGTAGTGGACGAACACCAGCGCCGGACCTGTGCGCCCCTTCGAGCGCACTTCGACGGTGCCGCCCGCCACCCGTACGGTACTTGTCTTTTCCATCATTCCCGTATCCGTTCTCGACGCCGGTGCGCGGCGGACCGCGACCGTGTCAGCCGCGTCGCGTGTATGCAAGCACTACCTGCAGTAGGCAGCGCTCGTCGAAGCTACAGTCGTGCTCCGAGCGCGCTACGGTGGAAAGAGACGAAACTCTTGTGGAAAACGGACATCATCCCGTGCGGCAACTGCACTACCTGCCCGCCCTGGGCGCGGCGTACGGGGTAGAGGTTCTCGACTTCGCGCGGCTTCGTGCGATGGACGTCGCGGGTGCACGCACCCGGCCGCAGCGACCGGAGTTCCACGTCCTCGCCCTGGTCGTCTCGGGGCGAGGTGAGCACGTGGCGGACTTCGAGAAGTACCACCTCCGGGCCGGGAGCGTGGTGTCCATCCGGCCCGGCATGGTGCACCGCTGGAGCGAGGTCGACGGCGTTGACGGTCCCCTGATCCTCTTCCGGCCCGGCTTCCTGCCCGACCTGGGCCCAGCTCTCGCGTGGGACCACTTCACGAGTGCCACCTGGCAGCTCGACCCGCAGGTTCAACCGCATGCGGTGCTGGCGGCCGACCATCTCCGAGACGAGTACGACCTGGCGGTGCGAGCGCCGCGACTGGCTTCCACCGCGCTTCTGTCCCACCTCCTGGCGGCATTGGTCCTACGGGTGCTGCCGCTCGAGGCCCCCAGCTCCATCACGGGCCCGGGGCGCTCTCAGGACGCGTTCCTGCGATACCGGGCCGCGGTCGAGGAGCACTTCACCAAGTGGCACCACGTCGCGGACTACACCCGGGTGACGGGATACGATCGGCGAACGCTGACCCGAGCCACCCGTGCCGCGACCGGTGTCGGCGCCAAGGAGTTCCTGGACCAGCGGATCGTGCTGGAAGCCAAACGGCTCCTCGCCCACACCGACTTGCCGGTGAACAGATGCGCACGGCGCCTCGGCTTCCAAGACGCCGCGAACTTCACCACCTTCTTCCAGCGCGGAACAGGAGCGCCGCCCAGCACGTGGCGCACGGCCGATGCCCGCGCTGCGCTCCTCTGATGAGGCCGGCGTGCCGGAACCGGCGGGCCACCGGAGAGCGGGAGGCTCAGACGCGGTTCATCCGGCCTGGTCCGCGGCTTCCTGACCCGTGTCGAGAGCGGCCAGGACACGGTCGGGGGTCAGGGGCAGTTCCCGCAGCCGCCGGCCGGTGGCGTGGCACACGGCGTTGCCGATCGCCGCGGCCGTGCCGACGATGCCGATCTCCCCGACGCCCTTGCTGCCCATCGGGTTGAGGTGCTTGTCGTGCTCGTCGATCCAGTGGGCCTCGATGGCGGGGACATCGGCGTTGGCCGGCACGTGGTATGCGGCCAGGTCCCGTTCCGCGAAGTCGCCGAACTCGGCGTCGAGTCCGCTGTGCTCGGTGAGCGCCATGCCAAGCCCCATCACCATTCCCCCGATGAACTGGGAGCGGGCGGTGAGCGGGTTCAGGATGCGACCGGCCGCGAAGACGCCGAGCAGCCTGCGGACGCGCACCTCGCCCGTGACGGTGTCGGCCTGGACCTCGGCGAAGTGAGCTCCGAACGAGTGGCGCGCGTACGGAGACTTCTGGTTCGCCGACTGGGTGGTGTCCGCGGAGGCCGAGAGCCCGGCGGCGGGCAGCGGCCCCTGGTGCCCGGCCAGCCGGTCGGTCAGAGCCGTACACGCGTCGTGGACCGCCCAGCCCCAGGACGCCGTTCCGGTGGAGCCGCCGGCGACGGGGCTGGGCGGCAGCGCGCTGTTGCCGATGGTCAGCGAGACGTCGTCGAGCCGGACGTGCAGGGCGTCGGCGGCGATCTGGGCCAGGACCGTCCGGGCGCCGGTGCCGATGTCGGTGGCGTTGACCTCGACCAGGTAGCTCCCGTCGGGCCGGGCGTGCGCCCGGGCCCCGCAGGGGGCGATGTACACGGGGTAGGTGGCGGCGGCCACTCCGGTCCCGATGAGGAGCGGCCCCTCGCGGTGGGGTGGCCGGCGGCCGGCCCAGCCGAACCGGCGTGCGCCGTCGCGCAGGCACTCCACGAGGTGGCGGCTGCTGAACGGGCGGCCGCTGTCGGGCTCGGTGGAGCAGTCGTTGCGCACTCGCAGTTCGACGGGGTCCATGCCGAGGGCGTCGGCGAGCTCGTCCATGGCCGACTCCAGGGCGTACATGCCGGGGGTTTCGCCGGGGGCACGCATCCAGGAGGGCGTGGGCACGTCGAGCGCGGTGACGCGGTGGGTGGTGCGGCTGTCGTGGACGGCGTACATCACCCGGGCGGGCACGCCGGCCTGTTCGACGAACTCGCGGACCTGCGAGGTGTGGGTGGTGACCTCGTGGACGAGGGCGGTGAGGGTGCCGTCGGGGCGGGCGCCGAGACGGAGGTGGTGCAGGGTGGGCGGGCGGTGTCCGACGACGGCGGCCATGTGCTGTCGGGGCAGCGAGAGCGTGACGGGGCGCCCGCAGTGCCGGGTGGCCATCACGGCGAGGACGACATGGGGGCGCGGGGTGCCCTTGGAGCCGAATCCGCCGCCGACGTGTTCGGCCAGGACGGTGATCTGGTCCTCCGCCAGCCGGAACAGCCCGGCCAGGACATTGCGCACCATCGTGGTGCCCTGGCAGGAGTCGTGCACGGTGAGGTGGCCGCGTTCGGCGTCCCAGTCGGCGGTTGCGGCGTGCGGTTCCATGGGGTGGTTGTGCAGCGGCGGCACCGAGTAGCGGACGTCGACGCGTACGGGCGCGTCGGCGAACGCCGTGTCGGGGTCGCCCTGTTCGCGGTGCGCGGGATAGCCGCCGTTCGCCTGCTCGGGGGTGTACAGGCCCGGATGCCCTTCGCGCAGCGTGACGTCGTGCTGTTCGCTTTCGTACGTGACTCGCACGGCGTCGGCAGCGGCCCGCGCGCCCTCCAGGGTGTCGGCGACGGCCAGGGCGACGTACCAGCCGCGGTGCGGCACCCGCAGGTCCTGCAAGACTTGCAGGGTGGGGTCGTCGGAGGGACCCAGCCGGGGGGCGTCGTAGGGGGTGAGGACGGCCAGTACGCCGGGCAGGGCCAGGGCGACGGTGGTGTCGATGTCGGTGATCCGGCCGCGGGCGACGGTCGCCGGCACCGGCCAGGCGTAGGCCCGCAGGGGCAGGTGCTGTTCGGCGGCATAGCGGGCGGCGCCGGTCACCTTCTGCCGGCCTTCGAGCCGCGGGACGGAGGAGCCGAGAGCGGCGGGGGCTGAGGCGGTGGATTCGAGGGTGGCGGAGGTCGGGCTCATCGTGGTCCTGTTCCTGGTCGGTGCGGCCGTGGCGCCGCTACGGCGCGGCGGGGGAACCGGGGTGCGTGCCGGCCAGCTCGGCGATGGCGTCACAGGCGAGATTGCGGGCGAGCGGGATCTTGTAGGCGTTGTCCCGCAGGGGCCTCGCCTGCGCGAGTTCGGCGTCGACGGCCGCGCGGACGGCGTCGGGGTGCGGTACGGCGCCGGTCAGCAGCTCCTCGGCCGTGGTCGCGCGCCAGGGCCGGTGGGCGAGGCCGCCGAAGGCCAGGGCGACCAGGCGCACCCGGCCGTCGTCGGGGTCTAGGTCGAGGACGACGGCGACCGAAGCGAGAGCGAAGGCGTACGAGGCGCGTTCGCGGGCCTTGCGGTAGAGGGAGACGGCGCCCGGCGCGGCGGGGGGCAGCAGCACCGCCGTGATGATCTCCCCGGCGCGGATGACGGTGTCCTGCTCGGGCCGGTCGGCGGGCAGCCGGTGGAACTCGGCCGCCGGGACGGTACGGGTGGTGCCCGTGCCGCCGTACAACTCGACTTCGGCATCCAGCGCGGCGAGGGCCACGGCCATGTCGGAGGGGTTGGTGGCGATGCAGTGCTCGGAGTGTCCGAGCACCGCGTGGTCACGGTGGAGGCCGTCGCGGGCCCCGCAGCCGCTGCCGGGTTCGCGCTTGTTGCAGGGTTTGGAGAGGTCCTGGAAGTAGCCGCAGCGGGTGCGCTGGAGCAGGTTGCCGCCGGTGGTGGCGACGTTGCGCAGCTGGCCGGAGGCGCCGGAGAGCAGCGCCCGGCTGAGGAGCGGGTAGCGGGTGCGCACCAGCGGGTCGGCGGCCAGGTCGCTGTTGCGGACCGTGGCGCCGACGCGCAGACCGCCCTCGGGGAGTTCGCGGATCTCGTCGAGCGGCAGGCGGGAGACGTCGATGAGGGTGCCAGGGGTCTCGACGCCGAGTTGCATCAGGTCCACGAGGTTGGTGCCGCCGGCGAGGTAGCGGGAGCCGGGGTGGGAGGAGTAGGCGTCGGCCGCCTCCCGGAGGCTGGTGGCGCGTACGTAGGCGAAGGGTTTCATGCGGTCACCTCCGCACCGGTCGTGGTGGCTGCGGCGTGGGCTCCCGCATCGGCGACGGCTCGGACGATCGCGGGGTAGGCACCGCACCGGCAGAGGTTCCCGCTGAGCCGCTCCCTGATCTCCTCGGTGGTCAGCACGGCGGGGCCGGACTCCGCCAGGGCCGCGGCGGCGGTGACGTGCGAGGGGTGTCCGACGGCGGCTTCGCGGAGCGCGCCGACCGCGGAGCAGAGCTGGCCGGGGGTGCAGTAGCCGCACTGGAAGGCGTCGTGATCCATGAAGGCGCGCTGGAGCGGGTGGAGGGTGCCGTCGGGCCCGGCCAAGCCCTCGACGGTGGTGATCGTGCAGCCGTCGAGGGCCACGGCCAGGAGCAGGCAGCCGTTGGCGCGCCGGCCGTCCACCAGAACGGTGCAGGCACCGCACTGCCCGTGGTTGCAGCCCTTCTTGGCGCCCGTCAGGTCCAGGTGCTCGCGCAGGGCGTCGAGGAGTGTGACCCGGTGGTCCAGGTCGAGGTCATGACGGACACCGTTGACGCGCAGGGCCACACGGGAGCGGGCGGTCCCGGCGAGGGCGTCGTCCGGGGTGTGCGGCGCCGGTCCGGCGCCGCCGTGGGGAGCGGGGCGGGGGGTGGGCGGGTCGGTTGCATGGGCCACGACGAGCTCCCTTGACGTCCGTTCGGGGAGGGATATCCCCTTCGACTGCCCAGACTGACCCCTTGCACGCCCGAGAGTGCCGCACGCCCCCGGTGGCCTCCCCCGTACGGCTCACAGCCGGGAGCGGTCCACGCCACTGTGCTCGGGAGGAAGTCAGCCATGTTCGCGCGCGGCGCACGGCGGCGCCCCCCGGGGCCGGTCGCCACCTGAGCTGCGCTTTCCGGGCGTGTTGGCGCCCGGTTGCGCGTCCGGCAACGGCGGCCGACGGACAGTGGAGGTGCGCCGCCGGCGTGAGCCTGGACGAACGAGGGTGTGAGAGCTTTGACATTTCAGCATCCGGCGCGCAAGCGTCAGGACGGTCGGCGGGGTCGGTTCGAGGAGTTCGCCGAGCTGGCGTCGAACTTCACCAGTTCGCCGCTGTTCGCGGCGCTGTGCTTGTTGCTGGTGGGCGGTTTCATCGCGGTTCACCTGGCCGGGTTGTCGACGGAGTGGCAGGTACTGGTCGGCGACTCGATGGCGGCGGTGACGCTGTTGTTGCTGGCGATGCTGAAGAACTCCGAGCGGCGGGCCGAGCACGCCATCCAGCGCAAGCTCGACGCGATCGCCCGGGCGATGCTGGAGCAGCAGGAGGGCAAGCGCGGGCAGGCGTACGAGGACCTGAAGGCGGCAGTCGGAATGGAGGAGCGCCTGTAGTCGGCGCCGGGGTTCAGGTCTGGGCGGCGATGGCGATGCACAGCGCGGCGATACCCAGGGCGAGCCAGGCCACGTAGTCACCGATGCGTCCGGAGTGCAGGCGGCGCAGCGTCCGCACGGCCCGGGCAACCGGGTGGTCCGTGGACAACTCGGGTGTGCGCTGGTGGACCGCGGCAGTGGCCAGGACGACGGCGATGCCGGTGGACAGCAAACCGAGGAGTACGCCGGTCGCGGTCCATTCGGCGGCCGGCGCGGGGCCGCCCGCGTCGGCTGCGTCCGGCAGGGCGAGGACAGTGGCCGCGTACCGGGCGGGGTCGGTGAACACGGCCGCCCCGTGGGCCAGGGCGGCCGCGACGGCGGGCACGGCGCCGATCACGACAGCCAGGGTGAGCAAGGCAGCCGGGACGACGGTCATGGCGGGCGGCAGGTCGCGCTCGGGAGAGCGGATCTCGGGTTCCTCTCCTTCGCCGGTCGTCTCCTCCTGGTCGGGACGGCTGCGCGGGACGGGCCCGATGCCGAGGAAGATGCGCAGGGCCGCGCGGAGGGCGGCGGCGCCGGTGACGGCGGAGGCTGCGACGAACACGGCGGCCAGCCACGGCTGCCAGCGGGCGGCGGCATCCTCGCCGAGGGCCTTGCCGAGGCCGGTGCCGAACGGCGGCATACCGGCCAGCGCCAGGGCCCCGGCCACGAACAGCACCCCGACGAGGCGCAGGTCGCGGGCCTTGCCGTGCAGTCCGTGCTCGTCGACGGAGCCGTAGCGGTCCAGCAGGATGCCGGTGAGGGCGAACAGTGCGGCCTTCACCAGGCCGTGCGCGGCGACGTACACCGCCGTTCCGGTGGATCCGCCCGGGGTGAGCAGGGCGACTCCGATGAGGAACAGGCCGACGTGGCTGACGGTGGAGAACGCCAGGAGACGTTTGAGGTGGCGCTGCTGCCAGCACATCAGGGCGCCGACGAGGGCGGTCAGAACGCCGAGGGCGGTGAAGGCGGTGCGGAAGGCGGGGTGGGGGATGCCGCCGGGGCCGGAGAAGACGGTCCAGTAGATGCGGGCGATGCCGTAGACACCGAGTTCGACCATGGCACCGGACATCAGCATGCACACCGGCGTGGGGGCCACGGCGTGGGCGTCGGGCAGCCAGAAGTGGAACGGCACGGCCGCGGCCTTGACCAGCAGGGCGGTACAGATCAGGGTGAACGCGACGACGGTCAGTACGTCGGTGTGGTGCGAAGCCAGGCGGGCGCCCAGGCGGGCGAGGTTGAGTTCGCCGGTCCGGGCGTACAGCAGGCCGATGCCGAGCAGGGAGCAGTAGGCGGCGAAGGAGGTGACGATCCCGAAGGTGAGTGCTCCGTGCAGGGGGCGGGGGTCTTCGATCCGGTAGCCGGTCAGCGCGTAGGCCGCCGCGCCCATGAGTTCGAAGAAGACGAAGGCGTTGAACAGGTCGCCGGTGAGCGCGAAGCCGACCATCCCGGCCTCGAAGAGCAGGATCAGGGCGGGGAAGGCGCCGGCGTGCTCGCCGGTGGGTTCGTCGAAGTACCGCCAGGAGTAGACCACGACCGCCAGGACGAGGACGGCGACCAGCAGCGCCAGGCCGGCGCCGATGGGGTCGGCGGCGAGCACGATGCCCAGGCGGGCGGGCCAGCCGCCCAGGTCCGCGGTGGCGAGGTCGCGGCTGTGTGGCCAGAGCAGGGCCAGGCAGACCACCTCGGTGCTCGCGGCCGCGGTGGCGAGGACGTCGCAGCCGGTCCGGGGCAGGGTCCGGCCGGCGACTGCGAGCAGGGCCGCGCCGAGCAGCGGGATGGCCACGGCGAGCGGCAGCAGGGTGGCTTCGGTCACGGTTTCAGCCCTTGAGGCCCGTCAGGGCCTGGGGGTCGACGGTGGCGTGGCGCTTGCGCAGTTGGATCGTCAGGGCCAGCAGCAGTGCGGTGACGGTGGCGCCGACGACGCCGTCGGTCAGGGCGAGGGCCTGCACGACGGGGTCGACGACCGGGCGGGTGCCGGGGGTGATGTCGGAGTAGACGGGGGCGGTGGCCCCGCGGCGGTATCCGACGGCGAGGAGCAGGAGGTAGGTGGAGGACTGGGCGACGGCCAGGCAGCCGATGGCGTGGATGAGGTTGCGGCTCGTGACCAGGCCGAACAGGGCGATCAGCAGGACCCATCCGGCAGCCAGGAACACCCAGGTACCCATCAGGTGTCTCCGCCGCTGTGCCGGCCGGGGTCGGTGAGCTCGACGGCTTGGTCGAGGAAGTGCGCGAGCAGGCAGATGAGGCCGGAGGCGACCTCGACGCCGACCGCGGCGTTCAGCACCGGCACGGTGCCGCCGGAGGTGATGGTGTTGAACGTGCCCAGCGGCAGCACGTTCTTGAGGAACGCGCCGCCGACGATCAGACCGGCCAAGCCGATCAGCGTGTAGGACGCAGCGGCGAGGGAGTCCGCGACATCGAGGACGGTCAGCGGGCGCAGCTGCTTCAGGACGCGGTAGTCGGCGGCGAGGTACGCCAGGTGCAGGGCGGTGGCCAGGACCACGCCGCCCTGGAAGCCACCGCCCGGCGAGAGCTGGCCGTGCGCCACGACGTAGACCCCGACGACCAGGGTGACCGGGAGCAGCAGGGCACCGAACAGGCGGGTGGTGGGCATGACACGTTCGGCTTCGGCACGGCGGTGGCGTTCGTCGCGGGCCCGGCGCAGCAGCAGGGTCGCGCCGAGGACGGTGCCGAAGAGGATGGACTCCTCGCCGAGGGTGTCGAAGGCGCGGATGTCGAAGTTGACGGAGGAGACGACGTTGGCGGTGCGCCGGTCCAGGGCCGCCGCCACCGCCCGGTCGCCGTACGGGTGGTGCGGGGTTCCGAAGGACGGAAGGCGCAGGCACGCGGCGGTGAAGAATCCGGCGATCACCAGGGCCGCGACCAGGAACATCACCAGCCGGGAGCGCGCCGTCACCCTTGGCCCCGCTTCTGCGCGCGGTCGCCTTCGCCGTTGCCCTTCTCCCCGCTCGGGTGGCGGGTGACCTTGCGGACGGTGAGCAGGATCAGCAGCGGAGTCAGCGCGGTGCCCACCGCCAGCTGCGACAGAGCGACGTCGGGGGCCTGCAGCACCGCGAACAGCACCGCGAGGCCCAGGCCCAGCACCGAGAGGACGACGGCCTGGCGGGCCGGGTCCCGGGTGAGGACCGCGACCGTGGCGGCCAGGACGACGAAGACGACGGCGGCACCGATCAGCCACTCGTTCACGGCCTGCTCCTCCCCTCGTGTTCAGCCTGGCGGGCGGCGCGGCCGACGGCGATCGCCGTGACCGTCCCGCCGAGAGCGAAGAGCAACCCGATGAACAGGGTCTTGACGGCCGCCCGTCCCGCGCCCTGGTCGACGGCCACGGCCGCGGCGATCAGCGGCACCCCGGCCACCGGGGCCGGGGCCAGGGCGTGCAACCGCATCAGAGTGCCGCGCAACCGCACGAGAGCGGCCGCGGACAGGAGCATGCACGCCACGCCGGCCCACAGCAGCACCAGCACGACCACGTGATGCGGCGTCAATGCGCTCTCCTTCCTCGCCGAGTGGTGCGTGGGGCGGTCAGGGCCCGGGAGTGGACTCGTGGGGGCGGGTCTCGTGATGGCGGCCGGTGACGAAGCGGGTGAACACGAGGGTGCCGGCCGGGCCCAGCACGGCCAGCATCAGCGCGAGGTCCTGGTAGGAGGACCGGTCGTAGGCCGGGGGCAACAGCAGGAAGAGCGCGCCCACCACGCTGGACAGCAGCGATGCTCCGACGAGGCGGCGCACCGCGGTGCCGTGGGCCGCCACCCACAGGCACGCCGGCGCCGGGATCGCGAGGAGGATCAGGGCTGCGGCCGTCCACGCGTTCACCGTGCACTCCCCTTGGCTGCCACGGCCTCTTCCACCGCTCCCGCCCCCGGGCGCAGGGCGTGCACTACGGCCTCGTCATCAGCGGGAACGTCGAGCACGCAGGTGTCCGCAGACGCGGCGAGCAGCGCGCCGGCCCACCCGGCGTCCGCTCCGGGCCGCAGCCGCAGGTGTCGCACGGTCGCGCCCGCCGGATCGGTGACCATGGCGGTCACCAGCACGGCCAGACCGCGCAGGACCGAACCCGGCAGCGCGAGGAGCGCACCCGGCGCCCCCCGGCCCCCACGAAGGCGGCCGCCCGCGACCCGGCGCATCCGGTGGGCCATGACCGCCGCGCCCAGAGCGGCGAGGACGGCGACCAACAGTTCCACCGGGGACACGGAGCTGATGAAGATCACCGTCAGTCCCGTCAACACCGCCCACCACACGACGATCTCGACCAGCGCGCGCACGACCCGACCTCCCGTTGCCCGTGAGCATGCTCTCCACTGCCGGCGGGGCGCGGCAGGCGGCGCGTGCGGGTATCACCCGCCCGGCCCATTCCCGGTGGCGTTCAGTCCGGCGGCTCCGCAGGGCGGGGCTGCCCGGGCTCCGGCGGGGCGGGCTCGTGACCGGGGCCGGGGCCTGCCGGCTGCGGTGGCTCGGCCGGCGGGACGGGAGAGCCGGGCGGCGCCGGAGGGTCCGGGGGCACCGGCGGCCCGGCCGGCTCCGGCGGCTCGGTTGTCTGTACGGGGTCAGGCCCGGGGATGATGCCCATGATCATGGGGCTCCTGTCGTGTTCCTCGTATCCGGGAAGGACGCCCGGCGCGCCCGCGGGGCGAACCCGCTCGCACCCGTCCGGCCGCGCGCCGCACCGCGGCGGGGAGAGCGCCGAGTGCGTGTGCGGCCCGTTGCTGGCGGCTGCGGTCGGCCGCCCGGTCGTCGAACCGGCCGTGCGCCCCGAAATCCCGTCCGTCATCGACCGGCTCGAACAGGTTGTCCGGGTCCCCGGCCCGGCGCGGGCGGTCCTCCTGCTGCGAGTCGAAGCCGGTCCTGGCCAGGTAGCGGTCCAGCAGACCGGGGACGATCGCGTTGGCCAGCAGCGTGGCCACGGTGCTGCCGCCGACCCAGTACTCGCGCCGCCTAGGGTGGTCGGCGGCGAACAGCACGGCCCGGGCGGCGACCTCGCTCTGGTAGATCGGCGCCACGGGTTGCGCCCGCTTGGACAGGCGCGAGCGGACCCAGTCGAACTGCGGGGTGTTCACGGCCGGCATCTGCACCATGGTGGTGCGCACGCCGGTGCCGGAGGCGAGCAGTTCGCAGCGCAGCGCCTCGTTGAAGCCCTGGATGGCGTGCTTGGCGCCGCTGTAGGCGCTCTGCAACGGGATGCCGCGGTAGGCGATCGCCGAGCCGACCTGCACGACCACCCCTCGGTCGCGGGGCAGCATCCGCTTCAGCGCCGCTTGGGTGCCGTACACGTACCCCAGGTAGGTGACCTCAGTGACGCGCCGGTACTCGTCGGGGGTGATCTCGGTGAACGGGGCGAACACGGAGGCGAACGCGTCGTTGACCCATACGTCGATCGGGCCGAGTTCCTCTTCCGCCCGGGCGGCGGCCGCCTCCACCGCCTGCGCGTCGGCGACGTCGGCCTCGATGGCGATGGCCTGGGCGGCACCTGCCTCCTCGGCCTCGCGCACCGCCGCTTTCAGGCCGGCCCGGCCGCGGGCGATCAGCGCGAGCCGGTCACCGCGGGCGGCGAACGCCACCGCGCACGCGCGTCCGATGCCGGCGCTGGCGCCGGTGATGACGACGGTCCGTCGCACGGCCTCCACAGGTTCCATGTTGCTGCGCCTTTCCCCGATCCGGCGCGGCAAACGGGTGCGGTGGCCGCAGGGCGCGCCACGGCGGTCGTACTACGACCTCCGGCAGGCCGCGAGGTGCCGTCGCCTGGTCGAGCGGCGCTTCGGCCAGGCCTGCGCCCGGGGCCGGCACGCGATTGCCCGCCTCGGCCCGCGGGATGCGGCCGTGCGGTCCGCATCCGGTCCGACCGCGCCGCAGGCCCCCGCACGCCGCCGTGAACGGGTGCCGGGGCGCACCGGCAGGCCGGTCAGGCGCGCGTTGCGGCGAGGCGGGCGGCGGCTTCGAGCAGCAGGGCGTGGACGAAGGCCTGTGGCAGATTGCCGCGCAGCTGGCGCTGGGCGACGTCGAACTCCTCGGCGAACAGTCCGGGTGGCCCGCACGCCGCGCGGTTGCGTTCGAACCAGCACACCGCCTCGACGTCGTTGTGCTGCTGGTGCTCGGCCAGGGCCATCGTGAAGCCGCACAGCAGGAACGCGCCCTCGGCGTCCTCGAGGGGCCGCTGGTCGTGGCGGAACCGGTAGACGTAGTGATCGGTGGCGAGGTCGGTGCGCACCGCGCGCAGGGTCGCGAGGGTGCGGGGATCGTCGGCGGGCAGGGCGCCGCGCACGGCGGCCAGCAGGAGGGCCGCGTCCACGCCGGCATCGGCCGGGGAACGCTGCCACCGCCCGGTGGGGTGCAGGCAGTCGGCCGAGGCTTCGGCGACGATGTGGTCCGCCAGCGCCTCCCACCGGGCGGCGGCGCCGGCGCCGGCCCCGGGGGCGGCGGCGATCGCGCGCAGCCCGGCGGCGCAGGCGAGCCGGCTGTGCGCCCAGCGGTCGTCGTGGAGCTCCCAGATCCCGGCGTCCGGCTCGCGGTGGCGGGCGGCGACGCTCTCCGCGGCGATCCGCGCGGCCTGCCAGCCGTCCGCATCGAGGCGGTCGTGGCGGGCAGCCGCTGCCAAGAGCAGCAGACTCTCCCCGAACACGTCGAGCTGGAACTGGCGGTTGGCCCGGTTGCCGACGACGTCGAACCCACCCGGGTAACCGGGCAGATCGAGGGTCCGCGGGTCGGGCAACGCCTGCCCGGTGGCGGTGTAGGCGGGTGCCAGAGCGGGCCCGTGATCGAGGAGACGGGCGACGGTGAACCGCACCGAGTCGTCCAGCAGCGGGTGCGCTCCCGCGGCGGCGACGGCCTGGCCGATGTAGGCCTGGTCGCGGATCCACACGTACCGGTAGTCGTAGTTGCGGCCCTGCTCGGCCCGCTCCGGCAGGCTCGTGGTGGCTGCGGCCACCGTGCCCCCGGACGGGCCGGTCATGCCGGTCATGACCGCGTACGCGTGCCGCGCGTCGCGGCTGCCCAGCGTGCCGGACAGGCCGGGCACGCTCGCGGTCCACCGGCTCTCGGTGGCCCGCCACCACACGTCGGGCGGCACCGGTTCGGGCAGTGACCGGTCGGAGATCTCCAGCACGAGGTCGTGGTGGGCCCCGGCCGGCAGCACCACGGCGGTCCGCAGCGTGCTGCCGTCCGCCCGGGCGTCCGGTGCCCCGCTCAGCCGCACTTGCAGGACGCCGGCACGGCCGGTCCACCGGCCGTGTTCGTCGCGGTGCACCTCACGCATCGGGCGCGTGCCGAAGCCGGCCGCCAGGTTCAGCTCCACCTTCAGGCGGGCCTCCCCGTCGACGCCCTGGATCCGGCGCAGCACCACGGCGCACCGCGGGTCACCGGGGTAGGCCAGGGCCTCGCGGCACTCGACGATGCCGCCGGTGGTGGTCCAGCGGCTACGCCAGATCAGGCTGCCCGCCTCGTAGTAGCCGCCCCACGTGAACGGCTCGTCCGGGGTGACGGTGTACCAGCCTCGGCCGCCGATCAGGGCGGCGAACACCGCATCGTCGTCCCAGGCGGGCGTGCACATCCAGACGATGTCGCCGCGCGGTCCGATCAGCGCGCCGCGGTGCCCGTCCGCGAGCAGCGCGTAGTCCCGCAACGCGTGCGGAGGCGGGGCGCCGTTCGCCGTCGTGGGGGCCGTCATGGTCGGTTCCTTCCGGCGCCCGTACCGCGAGCCGGTCCGGACGCGGGTGTGGTCGGGCCCGCCTCAGAGGTGGACACGGTACTGCTCCGCCACGTCCGCCCGGAGGGCAAGGCCGAGTCCGGGTTCACCACCTCGGCCCGGCCGGACACTGCCGCCGGAGGGGTCGAGGGTGCCTTCGAAGAGCAGGTCCTCGATGCGGACGTGGTCGTGGAACCACTCCAGGTGCCGCACGTTCGGCACGGCCGTTGCGGCGTGGGCGTGGGCGTGCGGTGCGCAGTGCCCTGACAGCTGGAGGCCGTGGGCCTGGGCGAGGGCGGCGGCGCGCAGCCATACGGTGATGCCGCCGCAGCGGGTGGCGTCGGCCTGGAGGCAGTCGACGGCCGGGATCATGCGGGCGAAGTAGGGCAGGTCGTAGCCGTACTCGCCGGCCGCGATGTCCGCGGTGAGGGTGTCGCGCAGCTGGGCGAGGCCGGTGAGGTCGTCGGAGGAGACGGGCTCCTCGAACCAGGACACCCCCAGGCCGGCCAGCGCCCGCCCGATCCGGAGGGCCTGCTTGCGGGTGTACGCGCCGTTGGCGTCGACGTAGAGCTCGGCGTCGTCGCCCACCCGGGCACGGGCCTGTGCGGTGCGGTCCAGGTCGCGCCGCTCGCGCGTACCCCACCCTTCGCCGATCTTGATCTTGAAGCGGGTGATGCCGTGGGCGGCCCACCCTTCGAGCTGCTCGGCGAGCCGGCCGTGCCCGTAGGTGGTGAATCCGCCGCTGCCGTAGACGGGCACCTCGGTACGGGCCCGCCCGAGCAGGTCGGCCAGGGGCAGGCCGAGGTGGCGGCCCTTGAGGTCCCACAGGGCGATGTCGACGGCGGAGATGGCGCCGGCGATCAGGCCGGGCCGGCCGGCGTTGCGCACCGCGCGGCTCATCGCCTCGTTCGCGGCCGGCGGGTCGGACACCGGCCGGCCGACGACCGCGTCACGGAGCAGTCCGGTGACCACGTGGGCGGTGGCCGCGTCGCCGTAGGTGTAGCCCAGGCCCGTGATGCCGCCGCCACGGGCCTCGACGAGGACCATGGTCGTCCGGTCCCAGGCGAGGGTGCCGTCCGCCTCCGGCGCGTCGGTCGGGAACTGCAGGACCTGCACGTGCAGGTTCTCGACGACCGGGACACCGGTACCGGCGTTCATGACGGGTCCCCGGTGGCGTGCTGGACGGCCTCCCGGGCACAGCGCGGGGAGTCCGGCGCGGCCGGGGTGGCGGGGGCGGGTCCGGTGGCGTGCGGGGCGAAGACGCTGGGGGTGCGGCCCTCGCGGTGCGGCCGCCGGCGCAGTGGCATCATCGTGTCCAGACCTTCCGGGCCTGACGGTGTCGGAGTACGGCGCGTACGCCGCCCGCGGCCAGCCCGGCAGCGGCCCCGACCAGGCCCGCTGTCAGCAGGCGGGCCGGTGCCGGACGGTCCTGCGGGCGCGGGACGGACTGCTCGGGGTGGTCCGCGGGCGGTGGGCCGTCCAGGGCCAGGGCCAGGGCCTCGGCCAGGTGCACCGCTCGGCGGCCGGTGCCGGCCTGGTCGATCTGGGTGCGGCAGCTGAAGCCGTCCGCAAGGACGAACGCGCCCGGCGCGGTGTCGCGTACGGCGGGCAGTACGCCCTGCTCGGCGATGACCTGCGAGAGGTCGTAGTGTTCCCGCTCGAAGCCGAAATTGCCGGCCAGGCCGCAGCACCCCTCGTCGAGCACCTCCGCGTCCAGTCCCGCGCGGCGCATCAGTTCGCGGTCCGGATCGGCTCCGAGGACGGCGTGCTGGTGGCAGTGGGTCTGCACGGTCGCCGCCCGGCTCAGCTGCGGGGGCTGCCAGCCGTCGGGGGCGTGGTTGACGAGTTGTTCGGCGAAGGTACGCGTCTGGGCCGCGAGGCGGACGATGTCCTGGTCACCGGCGAGCAGGTCCGGGGCGTCACTGCGGAAGACCGCGGTGCAGGAGGGTTCGAGTCCGACGATCGGCGTACCGGCCTCCAACCACGGCCTCAGCACTGCGGTGGTGCGTCGCAGGACCTTCGTGGCGGTGGCCAGTTGGCCGGTGGAGATCCACGTCAAACCGCAGCACACCGGCCCGTCCGGCACGCCGACCCGGAACCCGGCGTCCTCCAGGACGCGCACGGCGGCGTCGGCGATGTGCGGGTGGAAGTGGTCGGTGAAGGTGTCCGGCCACAGCAGCACCGTCCGCGGATCGCCCGGATCGGGCTGCGGCCTGCCGGATCGGTGCCAGGATTCCCGGAACGATTCGTCGGCGAACAGGGGCGCATCGCGCTGCGGGGCGATCCCGGCCAGCACTTTCCCGATCCGGCTCAGGCCGGGGGCGTGGAGTGCGGCGTTGGCCAGGGCCGGAGCGACACGCGCAAGCCGTGTCCACAGCGGAAGCCAGCCCATCGCGTAGTGGGCGGCCGGGCGGAGCCGCCCCTGGTAGTGGTGGGCGAGGAACTCGGCCTTGTAGGTGGCCATGTCGACCCCGACCGGGCAGTCGGACTTGCAGCCCTTGCAGGCCAGGCACAGGTCCAGAGCGTCGCGTACCTCTGTGGAGCGCCAGCTGCCGGTGATCGGCGAATCGTCGTGTCCCCCGAGCATCTCGAAGAGCAGGCGCGCCCGGCCGCGGGTGGAGTGTTCCTCCTCGCCGGTGGCCCGGTAGGAGGGACACATCACGCCGCCCTGTTGAGTGCGGCAGTTTCCGATTCCCACGCAGCGCAACACCGCCTGGCCGAAGTCGTTCCCGTCATCCGGGTACGCGAAGTACGTGCTCTGCGACTCGGGCCGCCAGGTGGCGCCGATGCGCATGTCGCTGTCGACGCGGTGCGGGTGCACGACCTTGCCGGGGTTCATCCGGTTGCCCGGGTCGAACAGCGCCTTCACCTCACCCATCGCCTCCATCAGCGCGGGGGTGAACATGCGGGGCAGCAGTTCACCGCGGGCCTGCCCGTCGCCGTGCTCACCGGACAGTGACCCGCCGTAGGAGGAGACCAGGTCCGCGGCGTCGAACAGGAACGCCCTGAACGCTTGGACGCCTTTGCCGTCGCGTAGTTCGAAGGGGATGCGGGTGTGCACGCAGCCCTGCCCGAAGTGCCCGTACAGGGAGGCCTGCTGGTAGCCGTACCTGTTGAAGAGCCGCTCCAGGTCGCGCAGGTAGTCACCCAGCCTCTCCGGCGCCACCGCCGAGTCCTCCCAGCCCTCCCAGGTCTCCGAGCCGTCCGGCGGCCGTGCCGTCACGCCGAGGCCCGCCTCGCGGGCCCTGAGCATCTCCTGCTCGCGCGCCGGATCATCGGAGAGCGCGACCCGCGGGTCGTCATCACCGCGGCCCAGCGCCCGCAGCACCTCCATCGCCTGCTCGTCCGCCTCCTCCTTCGTGTCACCGGTGAACTGCAGCAGCAGCCAGCTCTCGCCTTCCGGCAGGCTGTCCAGGGAGTCGAGATGGGCGTGCTCCTCGCGCATCAGCTGCGCCATGCGCCCGTCGATGGCCTCCAGCTGGGTGGGGTGGCTGTGCTCCAGGAGTCGGGGTACGGCGTCGGCGGCCCGGTAGATGTCGTCGAAGCCCAGGACCAGCAGTGCTTCGGCGGCCGGGACCTCGACCAGCTGCAGCTCCGCGCGAAGGACGGTGACGAGGGTCCCCTCGCTGCCGACCAGCGCCCGGGCGACGTCGAAGCCGTTCTCCGGGAGCAGGGAGTCGAGGTTGTAGCCGGACACGCGGCGCGGGATCTTCGGGTAGCCGGTGCGGATGTCGGCCAGGTGCCTGCCGGCGACATCGCGCAGCCCCTGGTAGAGCCGGGCCCGCGAGCCGCCAGCGGCCACGATCCGCGCATACTCGTCCTCGTCGGTCGGCCCGGCCCAGAACCGGGTGCCCTCGTAGGTGAGGACCTCCAGGCGGCTGACGTTGTCGGCGGTCTTGCCGTACGCCTGGGCGGACGCGCCGCAGCTGTTGTTGCCGATCATGCCGCCCAGCGCGCAGTGCGTGTGCGTGGACGGCTTCGGCCCGAACTTCAGTTTGTGCGGGGCGAGCCGGCGGTTGAGATCGTCCAGGACGATGCCCGGCTCGACCACGCAGGTCCATGCCCCCGGGTCAACCGAGATCAGCCGGTGGCAGTACTTGGTCCAGTCGATCACCACGGCCGCGTTGGTGCACTGCCCACCGAGACTGGTACCGCCGCCACGGGAGAGGACGGGCGCGGCGAACCGCGAGCAGACGGCCACCGCCGCGGCGCCGGCCTCCACGCTGCGCGGCACCACGACGCCGAGCGGGACCTGCCGGTAGTTCGAGCCGTCGGTCGCGTACGCGCCGCGGCTTCCCGCGTCGAAGCGGACCTCGCCGTCCACCTCGGCCCGCAGCGCCCGCTCGAGCGCGGCCAGATCCACCTCCTGCTCGGACAGCATGGGTCAGCTCCTCCCGTGGCCGGACAGGAACTCCTGGATCTTCGCCTTCACACCCTGCTGGACCACCGATGTCCGGTCGCTGTCGCCTTTGAGCACGGACAGGGCGGCGGCTTTGATCTGGTCCCAGGAGGCGTGCGGCGGGATCGGCGGCACCGCCGGGTCGGTGCGGAAGTCGATGACGAACGGCCGGTCCGCCGCGAGCGCCTGACGCCACGTCGGCTCCACGTCCTCGGGCCGCTCCACCCTCGCCCCGTACAGGCCGAACAGCTGGGCGACGTCGGCGTACCGGACGTCGGGCAGGCTCTGCGAGGGCTCGAACTGCGGAGCGCCCTGCATCGCCCGCATCTCCCACGTGACCTGGTTCAGATCGTGGTTGTTCAGCACGGCCACCACCAGGCGCGGGTCCGACCACTCCCGGTAGTACTTCGCGGCGGTGATCAGCTCAGCGAGTCCGTTCATCTGCATGGCCCCGTCACCGACGATCGCGATCGCCGGCCGGTCCGGGTGCGCGAACTTCGCCCCGATCGCATACGGCACACCGGGCCCCATCGTCGCCAGCGTCCCGGACAGCGAGCCGCGCATCCCGTCACGGAAACGCAGATGACGGGCATACCAGTTGGCCGCCGACCCCGAGTCCGCCGCCACGATCGCGTTCTCGGGGAGCAGCGCGTCCAGAGCGTGGACGACGTACTCGGGGTTGACCGGGTCCGCGCTCACCTCGGCGCGGCGCTGCATCACCTCCCACCAGCGTGCGGCGTTGTCCTCGACCGTCTTGCGCCAGCTGTCGTCCTGTTTGGCCTGCAGCATCGGGAGCAGTCGGCGCAGCGTCACGCCGGCGTCCCCGACGAGATTGACCTCGAAGGGGTAGCGCAATCCGACCATGGACGGGTCGAGGTCGATCTGCACCGCCCTGGCCTGGCCGAAGTCGGGCAGGAACTGGGTGTACGGGAAGCTCGAGCCGACCACGAGCAGGGTGTCGCAGTCCCGCATCAGCTCGTAGGAGGCGCGGGTGCCGAGCAGCCCGACCGACCCGGTGACATACGGCAGCGTGTCGGGCAGCGCGTCCTTGCCGAGCAGGGCCTTCGCCACGCCGGCGCCGAGCAGGCCGGCGACCTGCTCGACCTCGGGCCGGGCGTGCCGGGCCCCCTGCCCGATCAGCATCGCGACCTTGTCGCCCGCGTTCAGGACCTCCGCCGCCCTGGCGAGGTCCTCCTCGGCGGGGACGGGCGCATAGTGCGGGACTCCGAGGCTGGAGGGGACCTGCTTGAACGCGTGTGCGGGGGGCTCGTAGTCGAGTTCCTGCACGTCGGCCGGAATGATCACCGCGGTGACGGTGCGCCGCGTGGCGGCGATGCGCATAGCGCGGTCCAGCACGTTCGGCAGCTGGGCGGGGACGGTGACCACCTCGCAGAACTCCGAGGCCACGTCCTTGTACAGGCTCGCCAGGTCGACCTCCTGCTGGTAGGAGCCACCCATGGCGCTGCGGTCGGTCTGCCCGACGATCGCCACCACCGGGACGTGATCGAGCTTCGCGTCGTAGAGGCCGTTGAGCAGGTGGATCGCGCCCGGGCCGGAGGTGGCCGCGCACACTCCGGTGCGGCCGGAGAACTTCGCGTAGCCGACCGCCTGGAACGCCGCCATCTCCTCGTGCCGGGCCTGCACGAACTGGGGCTTGTTCTCGGCGCGGCCCCACGCGGCAAGGAGCCCGTTGATCCCGTCGCCCGGGTACGCGAAGACGTGCTCGACCTCCCAGTCCCGCAGGCGTTCCAGAACGTAGTCGGAAATCTTCATCAGCCAACTCCTCCACGCCGCAGACGGGCCGCCGGGCACGGACGGGCCCGTACTGCGGCTAACCGCTGGGGCCGCGATGAAACCGCCGCCGGGTACACCGTCCGGTACGGCCCCTCGTCCGGGCAGGGACCACGTCACGATGCGCCGCCCCGGGTTGCCGCGCCCGCCCTGCGTCAGCGGGCACCGACGCCGTGGGGCCGGGCGTGTGTCGAGCATCCAAACGGGGGAAGACGCCCGGTGGGCCCGGAGCGACACGTCCACAGCCGCCCTGTTACGGCACGTGTGGCACGTGGGGCGCGCTCGTGCTCCGCAGAACCCCGTCAGGCAGTGCGCAGCACGGGCCGCGCGCCCTCCGGTGCCGGCCGCCGCGCAGCTTGGTCGCCACGACCGATCGGAGAGTGCCATGAAACGCATCGCCTCGGATCCCCACCGTCTGCTGGGCATCTACCTCAATGACCATCTGACCGGGGCGGGGTCTGGAATCTCCCTGCTCAAGCGGCTGGCACGCGCCCACCGCGACTCCGACGCCGGACCACGGCTCGCCTTGCTCATCGAGGAAGTCACCGAAGACCGCGACAGCCTGCGCGAGATCATGACCTCACTCGACGTGCCCGTGAACCACGTCCGCGGCCTGCTGGGCGTCGCCGCCGCCCAGGCGGGCCGGCTGAAGGGCAACGGCAGAATCCTCACGCGTTCGCCCCTGAGCGACGTCCTCGAGCTGGAGGCGATCCGGATGGGCGTGGAGGGCAAGAAGGAACTCTGGCGGACCCTGCACACCCTGGCCCACACCGAACCCCGCTTGGACGCCGAGGCCATGGCCCGGCTGCTGGCACGCGCGGAACGCCAGGCCGGTGCGCTGGAGAGCCTGCGGCTGGCGGCCGTGGACCGCGCCCTGCGCGGCGTCTCCCCGCAGGTGCCTGCCGCCCCGCACCGCAGCCGCCGTGCGGCGAGGGCGGGGTGGGCGTGATGAGGGTCGTGGTGACCGGAGCGACCGGCAACGCGGGCACCAGCGTGGTCCGCGCTCTGGCGCTCGATCCAGCGGTGTCCCAGGTGACGGGTGTCGCGCGCCGCCTGCCGGGCCACCGGCTGGACCGGGTGCGCTGGGAGGTCGCGGACGTCGACCCCGGCGGCAGTGACCTCGACGCCCTCTTCCGCGGCGCCGACGCCGTGGTGCACCTCGCGTGGAAGTTCCAGCCCACCCACGACCCGGTGGAAACCTGGCGGACGAACGTCCTCGGCTCGGTCCGCGTCTTCGAGGCCTGCGCGCGCAACGGAGTGCACGCGTTGGTGCACGCCTCGTCGGTCGGGGCCTACTCGCCCGGCCCCGAGGACGGCCGGCCTGTGGACGAGTCCTGGCCCACTCACGGCTGGCCCGGGGCTGCCTATACCCGGGAGAAGGCGTACCTGGAGCGGTACCTGGACGGCTTCCAGCTGGCGCATCCGCAGATGCGGGTGGTGCGGATGCGGCCGGGATTCCTGTTCAAGCTGGCGGCCGCGTCGGAGCAGCGGCGGATCTTCGCCGGACACCTGCTGCCGTGGTGGCTCGTGCGGCCCGGCTTGCTGCCCGCCGTGCCCGGCGTCCGCGGCCTGCGGTTCCAGGTGCTGCACACCGACGACGCGGCCGACGCCTACCGGGCAGCCGTGGTGCGACCCGTGCGGGGCCCGTTCAACCTGGTCAGCGACCCTGTCCTCGACAGCGGGTCCATCGGCAGGCTGCTCGACGCCCGGACGATCCGGCTGCCGGCCGCAGCAGCACGGTCGGCACTCTCCGCCGCCTGGCGCCTCCACATCGTCCCGGCCGCACCGGGGCTGCTGGACGCGGTGCTGCGGCTGCCGCTTCTCGACGCCGGCCGGGCACGCGAAGAGCTGGGCTGGATCCCGCGCCACACGTCCGTGGAGGCGCTCCAGGAGTTCCTGGCCGGGCTGCGCGCCGGCGCCGGGGCCGACACGGAACCACTGGCCGGCGCCACCCGCCACTGACCCGTGCCGGGCGCGAACGTACGCACGGCCGAGCCCTCGGCACGTGCCTTCGCGGCGCCGCCGTCGTCGCGGTCGAATACCACCCACCTGGCCCTGCGCCTCAGGTGCAGCGTCCCCTCGCCTTCTCCCGCAGTCGATGTCGAGCACTCGAAAAATCGACTGCGGGAATCAGCGTGTGGGCACAGGAGAGCCGGGCAGGCGCCTGCCGGGGCCGAGTGGAGACGACGACCCTCCGTTACGAGAGCCAGAGGAGAAACATGACCAAGCGCGAACACCCCCGGACAACTCCGTCCCAGGCACCTGGGGAGAGCGGAGACCGCGAAGCCCGCCGTGAAGCCGAAGAAGCGGTGATGCCCGGCAGGAAGGACGGAGAGGCGGGTGACCCTCTCACCCCCAGCTCCCAGGCCCAGCGCCCTGGAGCGAAGAAGGGGGAGAAGGTGAAGAAGGGCTCCGGTCACAACTGAGGGCTCGCGTCGGCTCCCACCGTCCCAGCCGAGCCTGCCGGCGCATCCGGGTCCCGCACGCATCACCCTCCCGCCACCCCCCGTATCCGAGAGGGTGCGAGAAGTGACGCTTCGTGTCAGTGTGGGCGAAAAGTAATCCATACACCGCGCGCAGCAAGGGAGTCGCCGTCATGGGCGGTATGAAGGACAAGCGCCAAGAGCCGGGCAAGGGCCGAGAGGAGCAGCAGCGTCCCGTCAGGCCCGGACAGGACCCCGTGCACCCCGAGCCCAGCGCCCCCTCCCGCGGCAAAGGCCCTGATGAGATCACGCGCCGCGAGGACGACCCGCTGCACGAAGAACGCGACCTGCGCGACGACGAGGTCTGACAGCACGGCACCCCACGCACGCAGAGCCCGGCCGGACGCCCCGAGCGCCCCGGCCGGGCTCTGTCACGTGCTGCTGCTTGAGTCGCAGGCACACTCGGCGTCAGGGCCCGCCGTCGATGCCGAGCCGCCCGCGCTCCCAGCCGACCGGCGGGAAGGCCAGCCGCCCCGTCCGCGCGGGCAGAGGGCGGCCGGCGGCCGGTGGTTTCAGTCCCCGCCAAGGGGAGGCGACAGCTCTACAGTTCTCACCGTGGAAGATCAGGAAGAACAGTTCCTACAGGCCGTGCGTACCGTGCTGACCGAAGCCGGATTCGCACGCGCCGAAACCCATGCCGAGGGTGTCCACGTGCTCCAGCACGCCCGCGGAGCCATGGTCGGCTGGATGCCCGAGGATGTCCAGCGCCTGCGCGTGCGCCGCCGCGGCCCCCGCCGCTCCCGCACCGCTCCCCCACCCGAGCCCCCAGGGCTGCGCCACGCCTTCGGACTCGCACTGGCGGCCGCCTTCCGCAACGCCGGCTTCACCGTCGAGGACCGCGGCGACGAGTGGCTGCTCGTCATCGACACACGTCACCAACCCGAGCTCTGACCTTCCGCACCCGGCTCGAAGCGCAGGCGCGAAAAGACCGGCCCATACGATCAAAGGGTGGGCAAGGATCGGGAGTGGAAGCTCCAGCCCCGGTCACCGCGCGCTCAGGGCCGGTAGGCCGCTGCGGCGATCTCGATGAAGGACCGGATCAACGGGTTGGTGTCACCTTCGTTGCACACCGCCACCACTCGGCTCGGCGGCATGTCGATCAGCGGCACCACGGCCAACTCCGCCGGCAGGTCGTGTCCGAGGGGGGCCAGCCCCACCGTGCCGTTCCACAGCACGGCGTGCAGGCATTCCTGGACGGCGCGCACCACTGGGCCCTCGCGCGGGGTGCCGCCGTTCCAGTACGACTGCCAGACGGGGTCGGTGCCCACCGGGAACTGGAACCAGCGGCGGTCGCTCAGCTCGGCCAGCCGCAACCGGTCGCAGCGGGCCAGCGGATCGTCTGCGCGCAGGACGACGCCGACCGGATCGGTTCGCAGCGTACGCACCGTCAGGGCGGTCTCGTCGAAGGGCGCCCGGGTCAGGGCGACGTCGACCAGTCCGGTGCGCAGTCCGCACGTCGGGTCGGTCAGATCGGTGTCGCGGATGCGGATGTCGACGCCGGGGTGGGTCCGGCGGTAGGCGGCGGCCAGCCTGGACACTCCCGGGTCGGTGCCGTCGCCCAGGATGCCGACGGTGATGGTCGCGGCGCCGGCTGCCGCGGTGACGCGTACGCGGACGCGGTCAGCATGGTCGAGCAGGGCTCGTGCCTCGTCCAGCAGCACTGCGCCCACCGGAGTGAGTGTGACTCCTGAGGGTGAGCGGGCGAACAGCGGGGCCCCGACACCGGCCTCCAACCGCTTGATCGCCCGACTCAACGGCGGCTGACTCATGTGCAGTCGGGTGGCGGCCCGGCCGAAGTGGAGTTCCTCGGCGACGGCCACGAAATAGCGCAAGGTGCGTAGCTCCACGCTGCAACGATACCCCTGGGGTATCGGCACGGCGGGATGGGTCTTGGACACCGCCAGGCCCCCGGCGGTGCACTTGTGAGCATGACCGAAGAACTTAAGGCCAACGCGCAACAGGCCGGCCACGCCGTATCGGTGGTGCGTCCCGGCGACGGCGAGACGATCGTTCTGGGCACCACGCGCATGCGCGTTCTGGAGGACGGCAGCCACACCGGGCACCGCCTCGCGATCACCGAGTCCGTCCTCGCCCCGCACACCCAGGGACCGCCGCAACATCGCCACTCCCAGCACGACGAGGGCTTCTACGTCCTCTCCGGGACCGTGCGGTTCACCGTTGGGGACGAGGACCACGACGCCACCACGGGCACGCTCGTGGTGGTTGCGCCCGGCACCCCTCACACCTTCGCGAACCTGACCGACCAACCCGCCGTCATGCTCAGCACGTTCACCCCGGACCTGTACGTGCAGTACTTCCGGGACCTCCAAGAGGCGCTCACCGGCGGCCGGCCGTTGACGCCCCAGGCCAATATCGACGCGATGAGCCGCTACGCGACCGAGCCGGCCACCGACCTCGGCTGAAGCAGCCGACGGGTTGCCGTGAACCGATGACTCATGAAGAACGGGAACCATGAACATCGCCTACTGGATCGTCGCGGGACCGCTCGCCCTCTTCTACATATACGCGGGCACGCTGAAGGTGATCCGCAGCCGCGATCAGCTCCGGCCGATGATGTCCTGGGTCGACCGCATCCCCTTGCCCGCCCTCCGGGCGCTGGGGACGGTCGAAATACTCGGCGCGACCGGCCTGATCCTGCCGCCGCTGACGGGGATCGCGCTCCCGCTGGCGCCGACCGCGGCCACCGGCTTCCTGCTCCTCCAGGCAGGTGCGATCATCGTCCACCTGACCGGCGAAGACCGCCGGATCGCACTCAACGTCGGGCTCACCACCACTGCGGCCGTGACCATCTGGCTGGCCACCAGGCTGTGAGGGAGCACAGCCGGCGACGTCCAGACGCAGCCACTCATCCCTGGTGCGAGGAAACGGTGAAGTGGCTGTAACCGCCACTGTCCGTGGTGGCCGGCGAGGGGCTGTATACGGTCCCCGTGTCGGCTTGCCGTCCTTGGATGGAAAGGGTGTCGTAGGCGGAGAGCGGCGCGCCGTCGACAGTGACGTAGGAGAACGGAAAATTGACGGCCGTGGGCCAGGTCGAACCCAACCAGGTCGAACCCAAAGTGAAGACGTGAGGACGCTCCACGATGACCTCGGCGCTCTCCGAGCGCGCCGCAGGAGCCGTCTTGGTCAGGGTCTGGCGTTGCCCGGGGATGGAGAGGTTTTCGATGGTGAGGACGTACTTGGTGGGGTCGGCGGTGCTTCGGACCACTGAAGCCGACATGCGGTCTCCGGCCTGTACGACCAGGGGAACGGGCTGCTCGCGCGTGTCGACGCCCGCGTTGATGACCTCCCAGAACGCCTGGTGCTGAGGGTAGAGGTCGCCATGACTGTGACCTTCTGGGTCACGGCGTTCCAGTTACGGCTCGAGGTGCGGATGAACGCGTTCTTCCGCCCGGTTTTCTGGTACCCGAGGTCAATGTCGATGCCCTTGTAGTCAGGGCCCTCGCCCGACCAAGGAACAGAGATGACGCGACTGTCTGCTCTTCGAAACCGGGATCGCCGACCGTGCCGATCGGGGCTGCTGACACCGGGTCTGCCAAGCCGGCCACCAAGGTGGCCACGAGGGCCGCCACCAAGATCAAGGGCCATGTGCGCCGCCCTTCGAACGTCCTGTTCCGTCGTGCTTGGAAATACACGAGCCCCCCTCGCGCCGTCTCCCCCGGGCGTGGCCCCCAGGGACATGTCGGTCCCCCGCCTACCGGGACGCTAACGGCGTCGACTCCCGCAACCAAGCCGTCCTCTGGGTGCACCGAGGCGTCGAAGGGGCGTGCGCTGCCGGCTGCGCGCCTGTATCCGGACACGCTCCGGCGCTGCCGCGCTCCGGGGAACGGTCGGGCTGCCGGCCGGCGAGGCACACCTCTCCGAGAGGCGCGTGGGCCCGGTGCCTCCGCTCCCGCCGTTCGTCGGTGTCACGTCGGGCAAGGAGGTCTCGGGGCAGGGCTCAGGGCGTGTTGGGCGTGTTGTAGGCGATGATCGCGCGGGCCAGGTCGCCGGGCTGCAGGCCGCCCGGTTCCCCGGTGACGTCGTCGACAGCGACGATGTTCAGGTTCTTTCGCAGGTCCGGGGCCGTCCAGGGGCCAAGCAGCTGCTGGTGCAGGAGCGCGTTGTACGAAGCCGCACGTTCCAGGAGGAAAGTGCGGGTGGTACCGGAAGGCCGCTGGGGCCTGGCGGACGGGGGTCATGCGCCAGCAGGCGTTCGCGCTGGTGACGGGAGTGACGTTGCGCAGGTGGTCCGGCGGGCAGGACCAGCACTGCCCCTGCCAGGGGAAGGCGTCCATGCGGGGGTCCCAGAAGGTGCCCGAGGGACAGTTCCACGCCCAGGTTTCGTTCCGCACGTAGGTCGCGGCGGTGCTGACGGCGCGACTGGGCAGCCAGCAGGCGTCACCTTGGGTGACGGGGGTGATGTTCCGTACGTATTCGGCCGGGCAGGTCCAGCACTCCCCTCCGTGGCGAGGGTCGTAGAAGGAGCCCGAGGCGCAGGTCATCGAGTCGGGCAGAGCGGTGAAGCTCTGTTGCAGGCCGGCCAGGCCGAGGAGGGTGTCCGGCTGGACGATTGCGGCCATGACGAAGAACTTTCCGGCGTCGGCGCCCGGGTCGCGGGCCAGCGCGGCGCGGTCGCGCGCGATCGTCTCTGCGAACAGCGCCTGGGGGCCGGCGAAGTCCCTGAGGTAGTTGCCGGCCGGTGGGCTGTCGGCGGGGTAGCTGCCGCGGCCGGAGGCGGTGGCGGTGGCGTCCCAGGTCCAGTCCCGATCGGCCAGTCCCGACTCGTCCAGCAGGATCACGCTCTTCCCTGCGGCGACGAGGCTGCCGTAGGTCGAGTGGGGGGAGAACTGCGGCCGGGACGCGAGCCTCGACGTACCGGCCACGGCAGCGAAACGGTCGTACGCCTCCGCGGTCGCCGCGGGAAGTTCCGCTGCGGGGGCGGTCACGGACAGGCTGATGACGACGATCTCCGCTGGATGCACGGCGATCCATCGGCCGATCTGCTCGGCGTCCCCGTTCGGTTCGAAGAACGGGGCTCCGAGCGGGGAACCGTGGTACGTGAACCACTGGCCGTCCTGCTTGCACAAGCGCAAGTCGACGTAGCGGGACCCGTGCGAGAGCTGCTCGGAGATGGACACGCGCTGGGTCCTGGCGACGCTCGCGGCCAACTGGGGGAAGTTCCTGGCCAGGTCGTAGATGTAGCCGGTGCGGCACTGCCCCGACCGCGCGGTGATGCTCCAGGATCCGGCGTCGTGGCTGCCGGGCATGGCGATCCGGTTGAGCGGGGTATCGGCGATGCGCGGGGCCAGGTCCCCCATCCACGAGTCGAGCCGGATCCCTCCCGCGGCGGGACGGCTCTCGGCCCGCGCCTGGCCGGCGGCGGACTGCCACGTCATGGCGAGCGTCGCCGCCAGGACGAGGAGACCGATCAGCACGGTTCTTCCTGGTGAGGCACTTCTTCGCGTGCGGACATGGCTCGTGCCTCCTGGGGGTCACACGCAGCGCGCCGTCTCGGGCGGAGTCCGAGGGCCGCTCAGAATGCCACGACCTCATTGACGAGTCCATGCCAATGCTGCACCTCTTCGCAGGATGCCCGAATTCAACCCTCGCCGGCGCCCATGGCCCCCGTACTTGCGACCACGCAACCGGCAGGTCACCGGAGCCGGCCCCGCGGCTGCGAGACCGAGGCAGGCGACTCACGGCAGGTCGCGCCCCTCGCGCTACGAGCCACCCGCCGCCAAGCCGGCCAGGACTGCCGACGCACGCCTTCCCTCGGCATTCGCGACGAAGAGGTGGTCGTGGTGCAGCCCGGCACCCACGTTGCAGCTGAGACCCGCCTCCGCCAGGGCGGTGGCAACCGCCGCGGTCAGACCGGCCGCGTCCAGGGCGGAGTGCACCCGCAGGGTGATCCGAGCGGCCACATGGTCGTACGCGAGGCCGGCCCGGTCGGCCTCCTCCCGCGGGAGCACCAGCGTGAGCCCTTCGTCCTCCCGAACCATGACGAACGGACGGACGTCCCCGGGCACTTCACCGCCCGCGCCTCCGGGGCTGGCAGGGCCTACCCGGCGAAGGGGGGCCAGCGCGTCTCAGCGCGGCGGAACTTACGGTTTGTGGGTTACCCAGAGCAGTTCCGCCGGCCAGCGGTGTGCCCAGTCGGACGGGTCGGTTTCGTTGTAGCCGTTGGGTGTTCCGAGTTCCGGCCGCGGCTCGATGAGGTCGTCGATGACGAGACCCGCGCCGCGCAGGACCTTGACCCAGTCGCCATAGGTGAGCTGATAGCTGGTCGCGCCGTCGCCCTCGGCGATGGTGTTCAGCCCGAAGTAGTCCTGCTGCAGCGTCGTGGTCACGCGGCTGGCGGCTTCGTCGTAGCAGGCTTCGAACCACGGGCTGGCGACGTTGAACACCAGGCGCCCGCCTCGGCCCAAGACGCGTGCGGCCTGCGGGACGGCCAGGTGCGGGGGCGCCCAGCTGAGCCCTCCGAAGTCGCAGAACACCAGGTCGAAGCTGTCGGCGGCGAAGGGCAGTTGTTCGGCGGCGCCTTGCACCAGCGGGTAGCGGGTTGCTCCCATCGCACGGGCCGCGGCGCCGAGTTGGGCTTCGGACAGGTCGAGCCCGACCACGCTGGCGCCCTCGGCGGCGAGCGCCCTGGACCACTGGCCGGCGCCGCAGCCGAGTTCGAGGACGCGCTTGCCGGTGACGTCACCCAGGGCGTGCAGGTGCGTGTCGGGGATGGAGTACATGCCCCACAGTCGCGGTGTGGCGCCGATTTGCGGATCGTGCTCGTGCTGGTAGGCGCTGCTGATCCGGTTCCAGAACCGCCGGTTGGCGGGGATGCTTTCCACGTGCCGACTCCAGCACTGTCTGCCGGGGGCGGTCAACACGATTACGGCACTGGCCGGCCCTCGCCCCGTCCGGCCCTGGACCGGCCCGTGATCCGCCGGACGAGCCCCCGGGCGATGGGGAACGGGGGCCCGTTTCACGCGACTGTGAGGTCGCCGCCGGCCCGGTCGCCGTGACGGGCTACCGCATAGGCGGCCTCCCGGCTCTGCGCACCGCCGCGGACCCGACTCGCCCGTTCCCCGACGAGCCGGGGCGAAGCTCCGCCGAGGCCCTGGGAGCTCTACGGCGAGTGGGACCCGCCAACCGACCGGGGCGCGGCGCCCCTGTTCAGCCGATGGCGGCGGTGGAATCGGTTTCGACCAGGTGCTCGGGTGTGTCCGGGGCCGCGCCGCCCAGCAGCGAGGCCGGCTGGACCGTGGCGGCGCCCAGGTGGGCACCGCCGGTGCGTCCGGTCGCGGCCGGACCACCGAACCATCGGCCGGCGGCCTGCTCGAAGGCCTCCCGGTCAGGGTGACGGTCTGCAGCCCAGGCGACCACGCCGTCGGGCCGCACCAGCACGGCACCCGACCCGAGGTCGTCCCTCGCCGCCCCGGCCACGTACCGTATCCGGCCCTCCCAGCCCGTCGCCGAAGCGTGCAGGCGCCTGTCGGTGCTGAAGTCGAGCACGACACCGCGTCCGTCCTCCATGAGGTCGCCGAGTCGCGTGCCGTCCTCCAGACAGAAGTCAGGGGCGCTGCGGCCGACCATCGGATGCTCGCTGCCGAGGTCGTAGCGGATCCACGATCCCGACAGCCGCTCGAACACGTAGGTCGCGCCATCAGGGGTTCCGATGAGATCGCGGACCACTGTCCGGATCGCGTGAGCGAACGGGTCCGGGCTCATGGTCGCCACCTGGGCGCGCGACCAGTCGAGCACTGCCGCACCGATCGGATGGCGCTCGTCGGCGTAGGTGTCGAGAAGCCCGTCCGGCGCGTAACCGTGCACGGTCGCTGCGAGCTTCCACCCCAGGTTCACGGCGTCGCCGATGCCGGTGTTCAGCCCCTGGCCGCCCAGGGGGGAGTGAATGTGGGCGGCGTCGCCCGCGAGCAGGACGCGTCCGCGGCGGTAGCTCGTCGTCTGCATCGCCCGGTCGGTGAAGCTGGAGGCGAGGTGGACCTCGCGGATGGTCACGTCGGTGTCGGACACGCGGCGCAGGACCGCCTGGAGATGGTCGCGCGTCGGCGGCTGCGAGCGATCGAACGCGCCGCCGTCGAAGTCCATCATGGCGACGTGCCCGTCGGCGGGCATCCGGATGTACATGCCCGTCGGCGTCACGTGGAACCCGGGGCGCAGCTTGTCGGGATCGGCGAGGGTGGCTTGCATGGTGTAGCCGGTGAACTTCGGATCGGTACCGACGAATTCGAAGCCCGAGAGCCTGCGGACCGTGCTGCGTCCGCCGTCGCAGCCGACGAGCCACCGCGCCTCGTAGGTGTCGGCGCCGGCTTGTGCGACCACGCTCTCCCCGTTCTGGGAGACGGCGGAGACGGTGACGCCGCGCCTGATGTCCACGCCGAGCGTGGACGCATGCTCGGACAGCACCGTCTCGACCGCTTCGAGGTCCGTCATCACGGCTGTCAGTGCCGGGCTGGGAAGCCGGAACGGCAGGGCGGCGAGGTCGATCTGGGTCCCGTCGAGCATCATGCCGGCGAAGTGGCCACCCATCCGAGGGCGTGCCGGCGCGTCCTCGTCAGGGGCCGCACCCCCGAACACCTCCTGGACGCCTGATGCCGTGAGCAGCGGTTCCAGCATTCCGCGGCGGTAGAAGGCCTCGACCGACGCGGCGGACAGCCCTCGCCTCCCGAGGGGGGCCGCCCGCAACGGGGAACCGAGCGCCGGCTCCCGTTCGAGCACCAGTACGGAACAGCCCGCGAGGCCCAGCTCGCAGGCGAGAGCCAGACCGACCGGACCGGCTCCCACGATCAACACGTCATGCATGAGAGATCCCCCTCGTCGAACTCCAAGCCGGATGAGTACCCGGCAGGACCTCTCAAAAGGTGTCAGCCCTCGCCGACATCGCACCGACAGCCCCGACAAGCCACCGACACCACCGGCCCGGCGGCCCGATCGCCCCTGGTCAAGCGGCACTGCTGGAACGGGCATCGAACTCCTGCCAGCGACCAGTGACGCCCTGCTCGTTCAGTCGATGACCGCAGTGGCTTCGACCTCGACCAGGTGCTCGGGGACATCCAGCGCGGCGACACCGAGCAGCGTGGCCGGCGGGACCGGGGCGGCCCCCAGCCTCGTGGCGGCCCGGGTGATCCCCTCCATCAGCAGGGGCATCTTGTCGGGGGTCCAGTCGACGACGTAGACGGTCAGTTTCGCCACGTCGTCGAACGAGGCGCCGGCCTCGGCCAGGCCGGTGGCGATGTTGAGGTAGCACTGCTCGACTTGGGCGGCGAGGTCGCCTTCGCCGACCGTGACGCCGTCGACGTCCCAGGCGACCTGTCCGGCGAGGAAGACCAGCTTCGACCCGGTTGCGATGGACACCTGCCGGTAGGCGTCGATGTGCGGCAATCCCTTGGGGTCCATCAGGGTGACGGCCATGCTGCCTGCCTTCGTCGTCATGGGCACCCGTGAGCTCGATTCCATCGAGCCGCACTGCGCCCTGCTCTCTTGTGGTTACTCGGGAACCGTAGGAGAGTGGCCGTTGACATGGAAGAACGCACTTTTCAGTGACTGGGGAACCTGATGGTGACCAAGCAGTACACCGGCTCGATCGACGAAGCGGACGTGCGGCGTGCGGACTCTCTGGGGCGGGAGATCTTCTCGGACGTCGCCAACAAGTGGGCGCTCCTGATCATCGAGGCCCTCGGCGAGCACACCCTGCGCTTCGGCGAGCTGCGTGACGAGGTCCAGGGGATCAGCCACAAGATGCTCACCCAGAACCTGCGCATGCTGGAGCGCTACGGCCTGGTCCAGCGGACGGTGCACCCCGTCGTACCGCCACGGGTCGAGTACACCCTCACCGAGCCGGGACAGGCCCTGCGGGTGACGATCGACGGACTGTGCGACTGGACCCACCGGTACCTCGGCCACATCGAGGCGTCCCGCCAACGCTTCGACGACGCATGACGAGGGCGACTTCGTCCGGCTCGGGAGGACGAGCTCGTTGAGGCCTGTGGCGGGAGCAGGCCGCCTGTCAGACCTGTCTGGGAAGCTCCCGGCATGGAGATGACAGTGCAGCTGACGATCGACTGCTCCGACCCGCAGAGAATGGTGACCTTCTGGGCCGAGGCCCTGGGTTACGTGCCGGAACCTCCGCCGGGCGGGCACGCCACGTGGCGTGCTCACTGGACGGCGCTGGGGGTGCCCGAGACAGAGTTGCCGGCCGGTGCCGGCGATGTTCCGGAGTCGATCATCGATCCCGCGGGACGCGGACCGAGGGTGTGGTTCCAGCAGGTCCCGGAGCCGAAGGTCGCCAAGAACCGGTGGCACTTCGACCTGAAGGTCGGTGGGGGCCGTGACGTCCCACTGGACGTCCGCACACAGCGCGTCAAGGCTACGGTGGAACGGCTGGTCAAGGCTGGTGCCGCCGTGCTGCGGATCAAGGATGAGCCGGACACAGGCTTCTACGCCACCGCCATGCAGGACCCCGAGGGCAACGAATTCGACGTCGTCTGAGGGCCGTTGCGGCGGTGCTGGTCACAGCCACTCGTTCAGGATGACGGCCAGCACCCGGCCAGCACCTCGCCAGCACCGTCGCCTCGTAGGACGGAGAGGTCGTACCCCGCTCGATGGGCTGCCGCCGGGTCAGACGATCAGGACCCGGCGCCCCCGGGCGTGGCCGGCGCGGCTGTCAGTGTGCGCCGCCGCGGCCTCGGTGAGCGGGTACGACATCTCGACCGGGATGCGGAGCCTGCCCCGGGAGATGAGGTCGACCGCCTCGGCGAGCGCGTCCGGCACGCTCCCGGCCACGCCGGAGAACCGGACGCCCAGCTGAGGCGCACCGAGGTCGGCGATGGAGACGACCTTGCGCGGATCCCCGGTCAGCTCGACGAGTTCGCGGATCACGCCCGAGCCTGCCAGGTCGAGGGCCGCGTCGACCCGGCCCAGGTGACGCACCCGTTCGGCCCAGCCCTCGTCGTAGGTCGTGGCGAGGGCGCCCAGGCCGCGCAGGTAGTCCTGGTTCGCCGCCCCGGCCGTGCCGATCACCGTGATGCCGCGCGCGCGGGCGATCTGCAGCACCGCCGACCCGACGCCGCCGGACGCGCCGCTGACCAGCAACGTCTGCCCGGCCCCCACACCGACCTCGCGGATGATGCGCAGCGCGGTCTCCAACACCGACGGGTACCCGGCCGCCTCCTCGAAAGCCAGCCCTTCGGGCATCCGGGCCCAGGCCGACAGCACGGCGAACTCGGCGTACGTGTCGACACCTTCACCGAAAACGCCGTCGCCGACCTCGACCCCCTCGACGCCCTCGCCGACCTCGTCCACCACCCCGGCGGCGTCCAGTCCGACCCCCGCGGGCAGTTCGACCGGATGGGCTCCCAGAACCTGGCCTTCGCGGATCCTCCAGTCGACGGGGTTGACGCCCGCCGCCCGTACCGCGATGCGTATGCGACCGGGGCCCGCGTGGGGCTCCTCGGCTTCCAGCAGTTGCAGGACCTCGGGACCGCCGAACGGCCGCGACCCGTCAGAAGATCGCTGACACGGCGCTGCGCCTCTTCCTGGAGCGGGGGTACGACGCCGTGGGCATCCGGGACGTGGCGGCCGAGGCCGACGTGGCCGTCACCACCGTCTTCGCCCACTTCGCCTCCAAGGAGGCCCTGGTGTTCGAGCGCGACCAGGACTTCGAGCAGCGCCTCACGCGAGCGGTAAGCGACCGGCCTCCGCACGAACCCCTCATCCCGGCGCTGCAACGCGAGGTCGAGGCCTTGGTGAGGCACTGCACGGCGGAGGGCAGTGCCCCCGTCCGGCGCATGATCGAGGAATCACCCCCTCTGCGGGAATACGAGGAGTCGATGATCCTGCGTCACGCGCAGTCGCTGGCAGCGGCACTGACGGCCGATCCCCACCTGACCCGGAGTGCGACGGCCTGCCGGGCGACCGCGGGGTTCACCATCGACGCGTACGCGCTGGCCTGCCGGGCGGACGATCCTGCGGGCACGGTGGACGAGGTCTTCCGGATGATCGAGGCGGCCTGGGAAGCCACCGCCCTCTGAGTCGCCGCCGGTCGAGGGTCTCGCCACCGACGCCCGAGCCGAGGACCCGGGCCGGCGGTAGTCACATGATCGCGCCAGCCGATCACGGCGGCCGACCGGACCTCAAGCACCGGTGTCCCCGTCCCGCCACCGCTCTCGCATCCACGCGGTGGTCGCCAGGGGTGGGGGGGTACCGAAAGCGGTCGAGGAGTGGCTGAAGGCGGCTGATGTCGGCGGAGATCGAGCCCGAGCGGCGGCGACCGACCAGCCCACCGGGTGGCTGATCACCTCGACGCCGAAGTGACGGGCGCCCGCCGGGGAGGAACGTCGGCGAGCGCGTCGGCACGGGTGAGGACGGCGGGTGTCAGCGGCGACCCGGACCAGGAACGGGGCCGCGCGCACGGCGGTGGCAAACATGCCGTCGGGCACATGCCGCTCTCAACGCCCGTCCGGTACGAACGGGCGCGGCCGTGGCCGCCTCCTCGTCGTATCCGTCGCACTCGTCGTATCGTTCGCTTCCTTCAACCGCCCCCGGCCGGGGGTCGGCCGCGCCCTGTATCCACCACACAAGTTCGGTTAGGCTGACCTTGCCTGTCGTGCGGACCCGGTGTGAGGGTCCGGGTTCGGTGCCACAGGCGGCAACCCAGGGGACGACACGGGCAGAGGCGGGGGCGCAGGTGAGATACGGGTACCGGGCTTGTGCGCATCGCGCCTGGTGGGGCGGGGCGCCCATGACGGGGAACACGGGTTTCGGCCCGGCACCCGGGACGAGGGACCGTGCATAAGATCGCGCTCACGGCCGGGGCTCTGTACGTCATCGTCCTGTTGCGCGCGGGAGGAACGTTCGCCGTGGGGTGGCTCGCCAACGCCGGCGCCCGGCGCAGCAGGTTCGCCGGGCGGCTCTCTTCGGCGAAGTTCCGTCGCGGCGAGCGCGCAATTCGCCGGTGGGGCGCGCCGGTGGTCGCCGTCTCGTTCCTGACCGTCGGTTTCCAGACCGCGGCCAACTTCCTCGCGGGCAGCATGCGCATGCCTCTGCCGCGCTACCTCCCCGCCCTCTTCCTGGGCGCAGCGGCCTGGGCGCTGATCTACGCGACTGCGGGGCTCGGCGTGCTCGAAGTGCTGAGAAGACTCTTCGCCGAACGGACGGCCCTCGGAGTGGCCGGCGTGGCCGTCCTCCTCCTTGTGGTGTGCGCGGTGGTGCTGCACCGCAGAAGGGCGGTCCCGTCCTCCGGCGACACCGTGGCCGACCAATCCTGAGCTGGTCCCCCAGGGCCGCGGGCTGCGGGCATGGCCACGGGCTGCGGCGGGCGCCACGGGCATGGCCCCGGCTCTGGTCGGCCGGCATCCGTAGAGTGACGCATGCGCCCTAATGTGCCGTAATGGCCCTCTACGGGGGTGATCACTGCGGGTTCGGGGTACCACCCAGCATGATCACTGTTGGGGTCGAAGAGGAGTACCTGCTGGTCGACCCGGAGACGCTCCTTCCCACACCGCTCGTACAGGAGGTTCGTGCCACGGCCCGCCTGGCACCCCTCGCGGAGGAGCAGGAGGTCCAGGACGAGCTGCTGCAGGCACAGATCGAAGTCGCCACCCCGGTGTGCACGGCTCTGGAGGAGGTGGGAGGCCATCTCCTACGGCTGCGCCATGCGGTCGCCTCCGCCGCGCAGGCGAACGGCTGCCGCATCGCCCTCTCCGCCACCGCACCGGTCAGGGACGCCGCACCCGTACCCATCACCAGCACGGTGAGGTATCTGAAGATGCAGCAAGAGGCGCGGTTGCTGGTCGACGAGCAGTTGATCTGCGGGATGCACGTCCATGTGGGGATGCCCGACCGCGAAACCGGGGTGGCCGTCCTGAACCGGCTGCGTGTCTGGCTTCCCACGCTGCTTGCGATGTCCGCGAACGGTCCTCTCTGGGACGGGCGGGACACCGGATTCGCCAGCTGGCGCACGATCATCTTCGGCCGCTGGCCGGTCAGCGGTCCGCCACCGCACTTCGCGGGGCTCGCGGACTACGAGGCGCGGGCCGATGCGCTGGTGGAACCCGGGGTGATCCCGGACCGGGGGCAGCTGTACTGGCAGGCCCGGCTCTCCGAACGCTATCCGACTGTCGAGGTGCGCTGCTGTGACGTGCAGCTGGAGGCGGACGACGCGGTGATGCTCGCCGGTGTCGTGCGCGGGCTCGCGGCCACCGCGATCGCCGAGGAGAAGGCCGGAGTCGCGCTTGAGCCGTGCCGACCGGAGTTCCTGCAGGCCGCGACGTGGCATGCGGCCAGACACGGGCTGGACAGCACTCTGGTAGACCCGACGGGCCGGCTGCGCAAGAGCGGCGACGTGCTGTGCGCGCTGCTGCGGTACATCGGCCCCGCCCTTGAAGAGAGCGGTGACCACCGCGAGGTGACCTCACTCGTCCTCCGGCTGCTCCAGCGGGGAACGTCCGCCGACGGCCAGCGCCGCGCCCTGGTGAAGGGCGGCCTGCCGGCTGTGGGCGCCCTGATCACCTCAGGGGCCACCACCTCCGCCTGAGTCGGCCGCCAGCGGTGACCCGGGATGCCGAGATGGGGGGCCGGCAGGCTCCGCCGGGCTCCTCCGGCCGAGCGATCCGGAGGACGCGGGTTCCAATCCGGCGGTCCGGCGGCCCTCGTCGCCGACACGTCCCGTGGCACTCAGGGCGGTGAACGGCATCGCGCGGCGGCCGGGGCCGCGCGTACGCCTGCCCCGCGCGCGGGGTCGGGAGGAGTTCTACAGTTGGAGCAGGACATGCGGGTGGTCTGCGGGCGCCCGCTATCCCATGTATTCGTCACGTGTATTCGTCACGTGTATTCGTCACGTGTATTCGCCCGCCCACTCGACCCGCCCGCACGGGAGGTCCGACTGCCGAGCGGTGGCAGGCCGTGCCGCCTCCCTCATCCCCGTCGCGGCACCGCGTCTTGAGGACCGGCGACATCGTCGGGGGCGCCCGCCACCGGGACAGCTCGCGCCGGCTGGGAGCCGAGCCGTTCCCGTCCTGAGGGCAGCAGAACAGGCAGGAGTGCACCGATGGCACAGAGTGCGACCCCCGCGATGCGGGCGGTTCCCCACAGCACGCCCAAGGAACGTGCGAGCCATGGCAAGGAGGCACGGCACCGTTCTCCACGGTCGGCCCATGCCGTCTACCTTCCCTCTGCCGACCGGCCGGACCCTCTGGCGATCCTGGAGGCCCAGTCCGCGGCCCGCGTACCCGAGTTGGTCCCCATCCGCTACGGCAGGATGACGGAGTCCCCCTTCCGGTTCTACCGGGGAGCCGCTGCGATCATGGCCTCCGACCTGGCCGGCAGCCCGGACTCGGGGATCACGGCCCAGCTGTGCGGGGACGCGCACCTGCTGAACTTCCGGCTGCTGGCCTCGCCGGAGCGGCGGCTGATGTTCGACATCAACGACTTCGACGAGACACTTCCCGGTCCCTGGGAGTGGGATGTCAAACGACTCTCGGCGAGCCTCGTCATCGCCGGTCGGGCGAACGGTTTCGAAGAGGCCGAACGCGCAGGCATCGTGAGCTCCTCCGTGCGCTCTTACCGCGAGGCGATGCGCGGCTTCGCCGGCATGGGCAACCTCGACGTCTGGTACGCGAAGATCGACGCGGACCGCCTCGAAGCCCTCCTCGCCCGCCGGCTTGACAAGGGCGGGCGGAAGAAGCTGACCGGTGCCATGGCGAAGGCTCGCAGACGTGACACACTCCGGGTCTTCGAAAAGCTCACGGAACTGGTCGACGGTCAGCCCCGGATAGCGGCGGACCCCCCTCTGCTGGTGCCGATCGCGGACCTGTTGCCGGACGGCGAGCGCAGCGGGTTCGAACAACAGCTCCGGCGCCTGGTCGACCACTACGGCCTCACGCTGGCGAGTGACCGGCGGGTGCTCTTGGAGGACTACCGGCTGGTGGACGTCGCCCGCAAAGTGGTCGGCGTCGGCAGCGTCGGGACCCGGTGCTGGATCCTGCTGCTGCTCGGCCGCGACGGCCGGGACCCGCTCTTCCTGCAGGCCAAGGAAGCGGACACCTCCGTGCTCGCCGCCCACCTCGGCGCGAGCCGGTACCGCAACCAGGGTGAGCGCGTGGTCTCCGGACAGCGTTTGATGCAGGCTGCGAGCGACATCTTCCTCGGCTGGGAGCGGGTGGACGGGATAGACGGTGAGCAGCGCGACTTCTACGTCCGCCAGCTGCGTGACTGGAAGGGGATCGCCATGCCCGAGACGATGCCGCCCGAACAGCTGGGGATGTTCGGCGAGATGTGCGGCATGACGCTCGCACGCGCGCACGCTCGGTCGGGAGACCGCATCGCGATCGGCGCCTACCTGGGCCGCAGCGACGTCTTCGACCGAGCGATCGCCGCATTCGCCGAGGCCTACGCCGACCAGAACGAACGCGACCACCAGGCCTTGGTCGACGCAGTGCGAGCGGGCCGGCTCCCGGCGCAGGAATTCCCGGCCACCTGACCCGCCCGTCATCGTCCGGCTCGCCACTCCGGACCGAGGAGAGTCAGCCGCTGCAGGCGGCCTCCTGTTCCCGGTCGGGGACACGTGCGGCATGGGCCCCCCGGGGGGCTTCGAGGCGGCCCACGAGTTCCTCGACGAATACCTCCAGGTGGGCCGGGAGTTCACCGGTCCGAGTGGCGCAGAACCACGTACGGGTCAGAGGCTTCGCACCGATCTGCACCAGGGCAAGGCCGTGCGAGACCACGTACGGCGCGGCCACCCAGTTGGGGAGAACCGTCACGCCTTGGCCGCCCGCCACCATCTCGACCACGAGGTCGGTCACCACGGGCATCGTGGTGATCCGGCCGGGCCGCGACCCGGCGGGGATCGGCAGCGGCAGGGACGGAATGCGCTTCTGGTCGTAGAAGTCGTAGAGGACCAGGTCGGCCCCGTCGAAGTCGCGGGCGGTCAGGTGCTTGCGGCCGGCCCAGGCGTGACGGGCGGGCACCACGGCCACCATCTCGTCGTCGAAGAGCCGGGTCAGCGACACGCGGTCCATCTGCACGTCGGGTTTGGTGACGAGCGCGACGTCGATCAGGTCGGCGAGGAGCGCCGGGACCGGCGCGTCGTCGGCGACGGTCTCGATGCGCACGTCGATGCCGGGCTCCCGCTCGCGGAAGGCGCGCAGCACGGGCGGCAGCCACGGGAAGGTGGTGCTGCACGGCGCGGCGAAGCGGACCCGCCGGTATCGGCCCTCGCGGAGTTCCCGCAGGTCGCGGGTGGCTGACTCCAGTTCAGTGAGGACGTGCCGGGCGGCCACGAGCATCCGGCGGCCGGCGGCGTTCGGCACCAGCCGACGGCCCTCGCGGTCGAACAGGGGCATGCCGAGGCGGGCTTCCAGCCGGGTCAGCCGCTGGCTGAGGGCAGGCTGGCTGACGTAGAGCCGCTCGGCGGCGGCCGTCAGCGAACCGGCTTCGGCGGTGGCGTCGAGGAGCTCCAGGTCACGCAGGTCCATTTCCATAACGCTGGATTATCACATGCTCCAAATTCCGTCGTGGTGTTATGGGTTGAGGGCCCATAGGTTCGGGGTGTCGGCCGGAAGAACCGGTCCGACGATCCCTCCCCGAAAGGCATTCACCATGACCACTGCCCTCATCACCGGATCCTCCAGCGGCATCGGCCTGGGCATCGCCCGGGCCTTCCTGGCGGGCGGCGCGAACGTCGTCCTGAACGGCCGGGACGCCGACCGCCTCGCCAAGGCCGCCGCCGGCCTCGGCCACCCGGAGCGGACCGCGTGGACCGCCGGCAGTATCGCCGACCGGGAGACGGGCGAGGCGCTCGTCCGCACGGCGCTGGAGCGCTTCGGCCGTATCGACGTGCTGGTCAACAACGCGGGGACCTTCGCCTCCAAGCCGTTCACCGAGGTCACGGAGGAGGAACTCGACGGCTTCCTGACGGGCAACCTCAAGGGCACCTACCTCACCACCCAGGCCGTGGTGCGGGCGCTGCGCGCACAGGGCGAGGGGGGCAGCATCGTCAACATCGGCACCGTCCTGGTGGACCACGGGCTGGCCGGCTTCCCGGCCAGCGCGCCGGTGGTCAGCAAGGCCGGTGTGCACGGGCTGACCACGAGTCTGGCCGCGGAGCTGGCGGCCGACCGCATCCGCGTCAATCTCGTGGCAGCCGGCATCATCCGCACCCCGCTGCACGAGGGCTCCGACGTGGACTCCTTCGGCGGGCTCGCCCTCCTCGACCGGGTCGGCGAGGCCTCGGAGATCGCGGAGGCCGTGCTGTACCTGGCGGGCGCCGAATTCGTCACGGGCCACGCCTTGCGCGTGGACGGCGGCCACGTCACCGGCCGGACCGTCTGACCCTCGGCACCGTCTGGCGGCAGGCGCGCCAGGACCGCGGCCGGCGGGGGCTCGGGCTTCCGGTCTCTCCTGGCCTCCGCAGTGTCGTACCCGGCGGTGCAGGCTGCCGGCGCTTCCGCGGCGTCAGTCCGTGGTGCGCAGGTGCGTCGGCGAGTGCGCGTCGTCGCCGCCGTCCCGGCTGTACGGGGCACGGGGTTGCTCCCGCCGGGGCGGCAGGCACATGCGGATCAGCACCGGGGATACCGCCCGGCCACCGAGGCCGCCGGTACGGGGCTGCGCGCCACTTCCGCACTGCCGAGCGCGAAACTCCACCGCCTGCTCTCGCACGGCTGCGGACAGCCGGCCCGCAGCCCACGCTGCAGGGCGGGGCGCCCCCGGGGCACGGACGGGGCCGGGCCTCCCGGACTCCGGTGCCGCACAGGGCCCGGACCGTCTCGGCACGCCGTGGACAGCGGATGTACCGAGACCGCGCCCGGGGTTCGCAGGCGCGCCGCCCTGGACAGGATCGACCCATGTATTCCGTGAAGACCGTCCTGACGGCCACCGCTGCCATGCTCCTCGCCCTCGCCGCTCCGGCCACTGCAGTGCCCGCGGCTCCCATTCCCACCGCCCCGGCCCGCCCCTCCGTGCCCGCCTCGCCACGTCCGTGTGACGGCGCCGCAACCTGCTACGTCGACGTGACGGTCGCTCAGGTCTGGGTGAGCCCGGAACAGGTCCGGCCCGTGGACGCTCCGGCGACCGCAAACCCCGCGGACATCCGCGGCTGGTTGACCACCATGTCCCTGGACGAGCGGCGTGATGTCGCCGGGGAGACGCAGGCTCTCCACGGCATCACGGTGACCGTCGACCGTACGGAGTGGCACGGGGGCCTGCTCTGGGACCACGTATGGGTGCACGGCCAGCCCACCCCCAGGGACGAGGCGGGACGGGGCGCCTACCCTGGCTGGATCCCCGACCGGCAACTGACCTCGGAGCACCGGCGCCCGCCCGGCGGTACGCACGAAGAACGCGTTGTCCGCCCCACGGCCCGGGGCTACGCCACCGCCCGGGCCGCGCTCAACGGCCGCCACTCCGGGCAGGTGGGCGAGTACTCGTACAACACCTCCTTCCCGGTGGAGGCCGGTCCGTTGCCCGGGGTCGTCGTCGCCCACTCCCCCAGCGGTGGTCGGCTGTTCTTCCGGGCTGACGACCTGGCGCGGGTGCCGACCGCACCGAGCGGCGCGGACGTGGTCGCCGCCGCACGGGCCTTCCTGGGCCTGCCCTACCTGTGGTCGGGCACCTCCGGATTCGGCTACGACTGCTCCGGGCTCACCGGCCAGGTCTACTCCGCCCTCGGCGTGACGATCCCCCGCGACGCCCAGCCGCAGTTCGAGGCGGGCGCCGGGCAGGTACCGGCCGGATCGGCCGCTGGGGTGCGGATCACCGGTACGGAGGACCTCCGGCCCGGCGACATCGTCGCCTTCCGCCCCGCCACCGGCACCGCGGTCACCCACGTGGGCATCTATTCGGGGACCCGGAACGGCGAACCCATGATGATCAACTCGCCTCGGACCGGTGACCCGGTCAAGGAGGAGCCCATCGGTTCCACCGGCCGTGTCTACGTGGGCGCCACCCGCTTCCTCACCCGGTGACGCGGCACTGCCGTACCACGAACCCTGGCCACCACTCCGGCACCCGGGGGGAGAGAGAACCGGCTGATGCCGAATCACACACGAACGCCGCTGCAGACCCCGGGGACGGCGCCCTCGTACGCCTGCCCCCGCGCCGGTCGCCGTCGTACGCCTGCCCCGCGCCGTTGGTGCTGGTCCAGGGCGGTTCCCCGGTGCCGCGAGCCGGTGGGGCTCGCGGGACCGGGGCCGATCTGAAGGGGGTGTGCGCCTGCGGTCAGGGGCAGGTGGCCAGGAGGACGGAGACGACCGTGCAGGAGGCCGTCGCGGTGTCGTTGAGCGGATTGGGGTCGGTCGGGGCGGACACCGTGCGGGTGGCGGTGACCGAGACGCGGCCCAGCGAGAGCAGGCCCAGCGGTACCCGGAACGTCTTGGCCGAAGCGGCGCCGGCGGCGATGGCGCCGTAGCCGCAGGTCACGGTGGCCCCCATGGCGGTGCAGCCCGGGGACAGCGCGGTGGCGGCGGAGCCCTGCGGGAGGGTCGCGGTGAGGGTGGCCGAAGTGACCGTACCGGGGCCGGCGTTGTGGGCGGTGAGCGTGTAGGTGAGGTACGGCACGAGGAGGCTGAGGCCCGGCTGTGCTGTCAGGTCCACGTCGATGTCGGCGGGCGGGAGCTGGTAGGTGTAGCGGTCCGCACCGACCACGGCGCTGGTACCGCCGGGTGTCGTGACCTGCACGTCGACGGGACCTGCGGCGTGCGCGGGCGCGGTGGCCGTGCAGGTGGTGGCGGTGCAGGAGAGGGCGCCGGCCGGGTTGCCGGGGCCGAAGGTGAGCGAGGTGGCACCGCTCAGGCCGGTACCGGTGACCGTGACGACGGTCCCGCCGTCGGTCGGGCCTGCGGAGGGGCTGAGCGAGGTCACCACGGGTACGGGCAGGTAGGTGTACCGGGCGGCGGGGGACGCGGCACTGGTGCCGGCGGGCGTGGTGGCCTGTACGTCCACCGTCCCGCTCCCGGCCGGTGCGGTGGCGGTGCAGGAGGTCGGGGAGCACGAGACGCCCGTGGCCGGGTTGCCCGCGCCGAAGGTGATGGCGGCGCCCGACAGATTCGTGCCGGTGACCGTCACCGACGTGCCGCCCGCCGCGAGTCCGGTGTCCGGGCTGATGACGGTGACCGTGGGCGCGTCGCGGTGGAAGGCGAACACGATCCGGCCGTCCGCGGCGTTGGCCCCGTCGGTCAGGGTGACCGGTGAGCCGGGGACCGTGCCGGAGACCAGGCTGGACCCGCCGCCTCCGCCGCCGCCCCCCCCCCCCCTGGTTCCGTACCGGCCGCCGGCACCGCCCCGGCCTCCGCCGCCGTAGCCCGCCCCGCCGCGGCCGCCGGCGCCGGTGGGGTTGAAGACGCCCTGCGTGGCGGCGCCCCCGGGGCCGTTCGGGTAGGCGCCGGGCGAGCCGTTCGCGCCCTCGTTGTCCACGCCCTGCCCTCCCGTCCCCGCCGCTCCGCCCGCCGTGCCGGTGCCCGGGCCTCCGCCCGTACCGCCCTGCGCGTCCGGGACCAGGCCGTGGCCGTCGGCGCCCGCGCTGCCGCTGTCACCGCCGGCCGCCCCCGGGTAGGCCGGGGATCCGATGCCCGCTCCGCCCGCTCCGCCGCCAGAACCGGCGGTCAGCAAGGGGATCCCGGAGGCCGTGGTCACCGTGACGAGGGCGCCGCCGAACCCGGATGCGCCGAACTGCGGGTTCGCAGTGGCGTTCGCGCCGCGGCGGCCGACAGTGACGTTGAACGTCTGCCCGGCGGTCGCGGGGAGGGTCGCCACGAGGTGCGCGCCCCTGCCGCCGGGTGTCCCGTCGGCGGCGTTCCCGCCGCCGGCGCCGTCGAGGGTGACCACGGCGCTGGACACGCCGTCGGGCACGGTGAGGCTTCCCGAACCACCCGCCGTACAGGTGATCGTGGTGAGGGCATCCGCCACGACCGGGGCGGCGCACACGCCTTCCGCCGCCGCCGGAACCGTCAGAACCGTCAGGCCGCCCGCGGCCAGCACGGCCGACACGGCCCCGGCCGGCAGCCGGTGGCGCCACCGGGGTCTCGGTCCTCTCACCACAGCAGCCGATGACATCGAAGCCTCCCCCTCTCAGCTGCGCCCGGCGGCGGCCGGAGGCGAAGTTCTCCTGGGAAGCCGCGGCCGGACGATCCGGCACGACGAACCGGAGCGCCGTCCCCACATACGGAGCCGCCGACCGCTCGCCGGTATCACCGGGCCGTCGCGCGGGCGGGGCCTGGTGTTACCGGCGGAAGCATGGCAGCGGCCGAGGCGCGACGCGGGCGGAACTCCGGATCATTCCGCCCGCTCCGCCGAAAACGCCGACCGATGGGTCCGGGGTGTTTACAATGCGAAGTTCCGCCCATGCGCGGGCTCCAGGGTGCGCAGGAACGGCTCCCCCCTCGCGGCACCTGCGCCCAACGGGCATGACCGCGCGCCCTGTTCCGTCCTTCAGCGCGTGTCCCGGTCTGCCGCGTCTCGGGTGATCGGCGTAGAGACGGACTCGCCCTTCTCGTTCCGACCGGGCGGTGCATGGTGGTCACCGCGCCGGCAACATGGTGTTCACCGCGAAGCGCACCCGGGGTAACAACCGCGTCCTAGCGTGACCAGCCGTGGGACAGAGCCGTGGGCCAGAGCCGTGAACAGGGCGACCCGAAGACGCTCATGACAGACCGTCACCCCCCTTTGCCGACGACGCCATACGGGGCTCCGCATCGCATCATCTGCATCCAGCGCCAACGGGAGGCGGGGCATGAGCACCACCGAGTCACGACGGACCACGACCGAAGCGCCGAGGACCGCTGCCGACCAGGCGGCCAAGGAGACGCTGGAGGACTACACCCTCCGTTTCGCACCCCGCAGTTACCGTCGCTGGACCCCCATGGTGGTGGCCACCACGGCCCTCGGCGGTATCGCCTACATGGCCGACTTCTCGATCGGCGCCGGCATCGGCCTCGTCCACGGCACCGGCAACGCGCTCGTGGCCATCGCCGTAGCCGCCGTCGTCATCTTCATCACCGGATTCCCACTGGCCTACTACGGCGCGCGCTACAACATCGACCTCGACCTGATCACCCGCGGCTCCGGTTTCGGCTACTACGGCTCGGTCGTCACCAGCGTCATCTTCGCCAGCTTCACCTTCATCTTCTTCGCCCTCGAAGGCTCGATCATGGCCCAGGGCCTCAAACTCGGGCTCGGACTGCCGCTGTGGCTGGGGTACGCCGTCTCCACACTCATGGTGATCCCGCTGGTCGTCTACGGCATGAAGGCGCTCAGCACGCTCCAGGTGTGGACCACCCCGATCTGGCTGCTGCTCATGGTCGGTCCGCTGGTCTACCTGATCGCCAACGACCCCGGCACCGTGGACCGCTTCCTGGCCTACCCCGGCACGAACGGCGACGGCGCCGTCAACACCGCCTCCGTCATGCTCGGAGCGGGTGTCTGCCTGTCCCTGATCGCGCAGATCGGCGAGCAGATCGACTACTTGCGCTTCATGCCGCCCAAGACCGAGGCGAACAAGCGCACCTGGTGGACCGCCGTGGTCATGGCCGGCCCCGGATGGGTCCTGCTCGGTGCGCTCAAGCAGGCCATCGGTGTCTTCCTCGCCGTCTACGTCATCGCCGAGGTCGGACCGGCGGCTGCGCCCGAGCCGATCCAGCAGTTCCGCAGCGCCTTCGAGGCGGTGATGCCGTCCTGGGTGGTCGTCCCGCTCGCCGTGGTCCTGGTGGTCATCAGTCAGATCAAGATCAACGTGACGAACGCGTACTCCGGCTCACTGGCCTGGACGAACTCCTTCACCCGCGTCACCAAGCACTACCCCGGCCGCATGGTCTTCGTCCTGGTCAACCTGGCCTTCGCACTTGTCCTGATGGAAGCCGACATGTTCAGCTTCCTGGGCAGCATCCTGGGCTTCTACTCGAACTGCGCGATCGCCTGGGTGGTCACCGTGGCAACCGACATCGGCATCAACAAGTGCGTCCTGAAGCTGTCCCCGCTCCAGCCGGAATTCCGCCGGGGTATGCTCCACGCGGTCAACCCGGTCGGTGTCGTGGCCTTCGCCGCCGCGTCCGTCCTGTCGATCGCCATGTACTTCCACCTCCTCGGCGACGCCCTCCAGCCGTACTCACCCGTGGCCGCAGCCGTGATCGCCTTCGTCGTCACCCCGCTGATGGCCGTGGTCACCAAGGGCCGCTACTACTTGCGCCGCACCGACGACGGCATCGACGAGCCCCTGCTGGACACGGACGGGAACCCGAGCGCAGCCACCCTCGACTGCCACGTCTGCCACCAGCCGTACGAACGCCCCGACGTCACCGCCTGCGCCACGCACGACGCGGTCGTCTGCTCGCTGTGCCTGAGCACGGACAAGGCCGGCGACCACGTCCTGCCGGCCACCGCGTAGGACAGCCCCGACCGGGACGGGATCGACCTGCATCCGCTTGACCGATGAACCTGCGGCGACGTAACTTCGACCGCACCGACTCGGGAGCCACTACTGGAAGGGGGCGAAGCCGGATGTCGACCTTCTCCGAGCTGCTTCGCCTCGCACACCAGATCGCCTGGGCTCCCGGCCGCGTAGCACACGGCTGCTGAGCAGCCCCCTTTCCGGCGTGCCCGATCGCGGGCCCCGGCACCTTCTCACCTCTGTCACCCTCCACGGCACGTCATTGCGTGTCGATTTGTCGCGCTCTGAGTTATCGAGCTGCGACCACCGAAAAAGAGAGCCCCTGAAATGGCGACTTGGACAGTCACATCGACCGCGCGCCGAAACGCGAGCGCGCCGTGGTAGCGGCGCGGATCACGGTCAACGGGAAAGAAACGCCGATTGCACCGGCCGCCCCCCACACCACCGTGCTGGACTTCCTGCGCGAGCGTGGTCTCACCGGCACCAAGGAGGGCTGCGCCGAGGGTGAATGCGGCGCCTGTTCGGTCCTGGTGGCCCGTCCCGGAGTGAACAGGCCCACCGACTGGGTGGCGGTCAACGCCTGCCTTCTCCCGGTCGCGGCGCTCGACGGTCAGGAGGTCATCACCTCGGAGGGCCTGGCCACCGCCGGCGAGCCCGCCACGCCGGCCGCGTTGCACCCCGTACAGGAGGAGATGGCCGTACGCGGCGGTTCCCAATGCGGTTACTGCACACCGGGATTCATCTGCAGCATGGCCTCCGAGTACTACCGACCCGACCGCTGCGCGCCCCCGGACCCGGGCCCGGAGCCGGCCGCTGGCTCCGGCACCGGCACCAGCACCAGCACCGGCACCGGCACCGGCACCGGCACCGGCACCGGCACCGAGCACGGTCCGAACGGTTTCGATCTGCACGCGCTGAGCGGAAACCTGTGCCGCTGCACCGGCTACCGCCCCATTCGCGACGCCGCCTTCGCCGTCGGTACGCCCACCGAGGACGACCCCCTGGCGCAGCGCCGCGAGCAGTCCCCGCCCGAACCTGCCGCCACCGAATACACCCGGGACGACGCCGCGTTCCTGCGGCCGAGCTCCCTGGCCGGTGCGCTGCAGCTCCTGCACGAGCGGACCGACGCCGTGGTCGTCGCCGGAAGCACCGACTGGGGCGTCGAGGTGAACATCCGTTCCCGTCGGGCGAATTGCGTGGTCGCGGTCGACCGTCTCCCCGAACTGCGCGGGATGCGGGTCGAATCCGACCACATCGAGATCGGGGCGGCGCAGACGCTCACGGAGATCGAGCGCCGCCTCGACGGCAGCGTCCCGCTGCTGGCGGAGCTGTTCCCGCAGTTCGCGTCCCGCCTCATCCGCAACAGCGCTACCCTCGGCGGCAATCTGGGTACCGGTTCCCCCATCGGTGACAGCCCGCCGGTGCTGCTCGCTCTGGAGGCATCGGTCGTGCTCGCCGACGTCGACGGTGAACGCGAGGTCCCCCTGTCCGACTACTTCACCGCCTACCGGCAGAGCGTGCGCCGGCCCGGCGAGCTGATCCGCGCGGTGCGCATCCCGCTGCCGCTGTCACCGGTCACGGCCTTCCACAAGATCGCCAAACGGCGCTTCGACGACATCTCCAGCGTGGCGGTCGCCTTCGCGCTCGACATCGAGGACGGGACCGTGCGCAAGGCGCGCATCGGCCTGGGCGGCGTAGCCGCAACCCCGGTCCGCGCCCTCGCCACCGAGGCGGCCCTGGAGGGCAGGCCGTGGGCGGCGGAGACCGTCGAGGCCGCGGCCCGGGTGCTCCGCGCCCAGGGCACACCGATGGACGATCACCGGGCCAGCGCCGGATACCGCTCCGCGATGCTCGGCCAGAGCCTGCTGAAGCTGTACGCGCAAACCACCGAGGCGGTGTCGTCATGAGCCATCTGTCCGAGCGTCCCGAAAAGCCCGTCGTCGGTGTCTCGATGCCGCACGAGAGCGCCAACCTGCACGTCACCGGGGCCGCGCTCTACACCGATGACCTGGTCCACCGCGCCAAGGACGTACTGCACGCGTACCCGGTCCAGGTCATGAAGGCCCACGGGAGGATCACCGCGCTGCGCACCGAGCCGGCCCTCGCCGTGCCCGGTGTGGTCCGCGTACTGACCGGTGCTGACGTCCCCGGCGTCAACGATGCCGGCATGAAGCACGACGAGCCGCTCTTCCCCGACGAGGTCATGTTCCACGGCCACGCCGTCGCCTGGGTGCTCGCCGACACCCTGGAGGCGGCCCGGCTCGGAGCGGCGGCCGTCGAGGTGGAACTCGACGAAAAGCCCTCCGTGATCACATTGCGGGAAGCGATCGCGGCGGAGAGTTTCCACGGCGCCCGGCCGGTCATGCTGACCGGTGACGTGGACGCCGGTTTCGAGGACTCCGCGCACGTGTTCACCGGCGAGTTCCAGTTCTCCGATCAGGAGCACTTCTACCTCGAAACGCACGCGGCGCTGGCCCACGTCGACGAGGGCGGGCAGATGTTCGTCCAGAGCAGCACCCAGCACCCCTCGGAGACGCAGGAGATCGTCGCCCACGTCCTCGGCCTGCACAGCCACGAGGTGACCGTGCAGTGTCTGCGGATGGGGGGCGGCTTCGGCGGCAAGGAGATGCAGCCGCACGGGTTCGCGGCCGTGGCCGCGCTCGGCGCCAGGCTGACCGGCCGACCGGTCCGGGTGCGTCTCAACCGGACCCAGGACCTGACCATGTCCGGCAAGCGCCACGGCTTCCACGCCTCGTGGAAGATCGGCTTCGACGCCGAGGGCCGCATCCAGGCCCTGGACGCCACCCTGACCGCGGACGGCGGCTGGAGCCTGGACCTGTCCGAGCCCGTCGTGGCCCGGGCGCTGTGCCACATCGACAACACCTACTGGATTCCCAACGCACGCGTGACCGGTCGCATCGCCAAGACCAACAAGGTCTCCAACACCGCCTTCCGCGGCTTCGGCGGACCGCAGGGCATGCTGGTGATCGAGGACATCATGGGCCGGTGCGCGCCCCTGCTCGGTCTGGATCCCATGGAGCTGCGCGAACGCAACTTCTACCGGCAGGGACATTCGACGCCGTACGGACAGCCGGTCGCCCATCCCGAACGGATCCCGGTCGTCTGGCAGCAGGTCCAGGACGACGCCGGCATCGCCGACCGCAAGCGCGGGATCGCAGCCTTCAATGCCGCCCACCCGCACACCAAGCGGGCGCTCGCGATCACCGGGATCAAGTTCGGCATCTCGTTCAACCTCACCGCCTTCAACCAGGCCGGCGCGCTGGTGCTGATCTACAAGGACGGCTCGGTCCTGATCAACCACGGCGGGACCGAGATGGGGCAGGGCCTGCACACGAAGATGCTGCAGGTGGCCGCGACGACGCTGGGCATTGCGCTGCACAAGGTGCGGCTGGCCCCGACGCGTACCGACAAGGTGCCCAACACCTCCGCGACCGCCGCCAGTGCCGGGGCGGACCTCAACGGCGCCGCGGTGAAGAACGCCTGCGAGCAGCTGCGCGGGCGGCTGCTGCAGGTGGCCGGCACCCAGCTGGGTGCGAACGCCGCGGACGTGCGCATCGTCGAGGGCGTCGCACGCGTCCTCGGCAACGACAAGACGCTGGCCTGGGACGACCTGGTGCGCACCGCGTACTTCCAGCGGGTCCAGTTGTCCGCGGCCGGTTTCTACCGGACCGAGGGTCTGCACTGGGACGCCAAGACGTTCCAGGGCTCGCCGTTCAAGTACTTCTCCTACGGCGCCGCCGCGACCGAGGTGGAGGTGGACGGCTTCACGGGCGCGTACCGGATCCGGCGGGTGGACATCGTGCACGATGTCGGCGACAGCCTCTCCCCGATGATCGACATCGGTCAGGTCGAGGGCGGTTTCGTGCAGGGCGCCGGCTGGCTCACGCTCGAGGACCTGCGGTGGGACGCGGGCGACGGGCCGAACCGTGGTCGGCTGCTGACCCAGGCCGCGAGCACCTACAAGCTGCCGAGCTTCTCGGAGATGCCCGAGCAGTTCAACGTGAGGCTGCTGGAGAACGCCACCGAGGAGGGCGCGGTGTACGGGTCCAAGGCGGTGGGCGAGCCTCCGCTGATGCTGGCCTTGTCGGTGCGGGAAGCACTGCGGCAGGCGGCCGGGGAATTCGGGCCCTCCGGGATCAGCGTGGAGCTCGCCTCCCCCGCCACACCGGAGGCCGTGTACTGGGCCGTCGAAGCAGCCCGCATGGGGGGCGTGCGGCACGACGGTCGCGACCCCGACGGCAGCGGGGTCCGCTCCGACGCAAGCGCTGTGAGCCATGCCTGACATGAGCTGGGTGGCCGCGGTCGCGCGGTTGCGGGCGCGCCGGGAACCCGGCGTGCTCGTGACCGTCGCGACCGTGCGCGGCCACGCACCGCGCCGGGCCGGTGCCAAACTCGTCGTGGGACGGACCGAGACCTGGGGTTCGATCGGCGGCGGCAACATCGAGGCCGTGGCCATCGATCGGGCGCGCGAGCTCAACGGCGCGGCCTGGCCGGAGCCGGAGCTGATGGAATTCGCCCTCACGGACAAGGTCACCGGCCGGCACGGGGTGCAATGCTGCGGCGGAGCCGTCACCGTACTGCTCGAACCGCTGCCGGTGGTCCAGGCTGTGGCCGTCTTCGGTGTCGGGCACGTCGGACTGGAACTGGCACGCATCCTGGCACGCCACCACCTCGACCTGCACCTGATCGACACCCGCCCGGACATGCTCGCCGACGCACGACTCGGCGTGCTCGCGGACGCGGTGGCGCAGATCCACGTGCACCACACCCCCCTGCTTCCGGAGGAGGTGCTCGCGGAACTGCCGCCCGGCGCGCATGTCCTGATCATGACGCACGATCACGCCGAGGACGCCGCACTGTGCGACGCCGCCCTGCGCACCGCCGGTCTCGGCTCGATCGGGTTGATCGGATCGTCCGCCAAATGGGCGCGTTTCCGGCAACGGCTGGCCACCGAGGGCGGCCATGACACGGCCACCATCGACCGGATCAAGGCCCCGGTCGGAATCTCCGGGATCACCGGCAAGGAACCCGCCACGATCGCGGTGAGTGTCGCGGCGGACCTGCTCCGGTCCTTCGAAGAGGACCGGCACCAGGACCGGAACGAGGACCGGAACGGGGACCGGAACGAGGACCAGAACGGGGCAGCGCCGAACCCGGTTGCCGCGGGGCCGTACGCTCCAGCCGCCGGCAGCGGGTGAGACGACGCGGACCGCGGGGGCCATGCCCCTGCATCGTGTAGGTCTCGGCCCTCTGGCACCCGCCGAACGGCGTCACGTCTACTCAGCCTTCCAGTCGGGCGAGGGCCAGCGCGTGGGCGTGGGCGAGGGAGTCAGCGGCAGCGCAGGGGACGTCCGGCTGCACGCCGGTGCCTTCCCAGTTCGTGCCGGAGACGGGGTTGACGGCGCGGCCGACGGGGACCGTGACTTCCAGGTGCGGGTGCACGGTCCAGCCTTGGCACGGATGTGCGCCGCCGCGGGTGCGCTCGCCGACCACCACGGCGCGGCCGAGCTGCTGGAGGTCGTACGCCAGCTCTTCAGCGGCAGAGAAGGTGGTCTCGCTGGACAGCACATACAACGGCTTGCTGCCACCGAAGCGCGCGCCGGGCACGTGCGGCAGACTCCAGGACTGCTCGCTGCGCTCGCCGGCGCGCCATTGCATGCTGTTGAGGTGAGTGCGCTCGTCGAGCAGGTAGCTGCAGACGAAGGCGACCGTGTCCGGGTCACCGCCCCGGTTGCCGCGAAGGTCGACGATCAGCGCCTGGGCGCGGGAGGCCAGGGTGAGCGCGGCGCCCAGCGGTTCGGCGGCCCACTCCAGCGGAAACAGCATCGGTGCCAGCTCCACCACGGCGACCCCTCCGTCGAGCAGCTGCACCCGGGGCGCACCGCCCAGCGAGGTCTCGAAGTCCCGGCGCATGGCGTCCATGGTGGCTGCCCCTCGCTTCGGGGACACGGGGTCGGCGTGGTGCTTCAACCTCAGGTGCCGGTCGCCGTTGACGGACTGCAGGTCGGCGGTGACCAACCCGGCGAGCTCCTCGGCGCCGCCGACGTCGTAGGCGCCCTCGGCGAGACGTCGTTGCAGCAGGCCGGCGAGCTGCTCGGCTATCTCGGGGAAAACGTAGCGCTCGGTCAGGAGCCGGACCGTCTCGTCGATGACAGGGGCCGGTGAAAGCTGAGTTGAAGTCGTCATGACAGGGAGTAGACCACTGCTCTTGCAAAAGCGTCAAAGACTTTAGACACTTTCGGTATGCGCGATCAGCCTCCCCATCTGCCACCCCCCGAGGACGTTCTGGAGATCGGCGCGCCGGATCAGTTCGCGGCACTCGCCAACCCGTTGCGCCAGCGGTTGCTCTTCGCCCTGGGCCACCGGCCCGCCACCATCAGGCAGCTTGCGGCGCAGCTCGACGCGAAGAAGGGCAACGTGGCCCACCACCTCAAAGTGCTCCGCGAAGCCGGGCTGGTCCACATCGCCGAGACCCGCCAGGTCCGCGGCGGCACCGAGCAGTACTACCAGCGCACGGCACGCCACATGGTCGTCGCCGAACCCCAAGCGGCGGGCACCGCCGCGATGCTCGCCGCGTTCGCCCAGGAACTGGACCTCTCACCCGTCGAGACGCACCTGACCCTGCGCCACCTGCGTCTCAGCCCCGCCAAGGCGAGAGAACTCGGCGAGACTCTCGCCAGACTGGTCGACGAGGCCGCGGAAGATGCAGAGGAACAGCCCCTGCACGGCGTGCTGGTGGCGCTCTATCAACAGGCTCTGCCAGCCAGCACCAGTGGTTCCGGTTAGGACCTGTCCTCCCGGCCAGGCCGGTTCCGGAGCGGGCCCCGCTGCATCGCCCCTTCGGTACGGCCACCGGACGCCCCGCATCCCGGCCCCTCACTCCGGCCGGGATGCGGGGCCGCTCGGCAAGCCCTGGGCTCCGGCGCTCATACCGCCGTCCCCGGGCAACGGACTCCGGAGGCAACAGCCCGGCACCCTCTGATCGTTCAGCCCCACTCACCCCGGTCCGGGCCGGCTCCGGTCCGGCCGGCTCGCAGACGACGGTACGGGCGATCCACCGGAACCCGGTGACGTGCTCAAGTTTCCCGAGCAGCTCCTCGCAGGAGGGACCCGCGCTTCGGCCATGGCGCCTGCTCCTACAGTGGGAGCGCCAGGAACACCGGCCTGGGACTGTCTCTTCGAAGGAGTGCGGCATGGGGGATTCCGGGGCGCCCGGCGCAGTGGCGGAGGGTCTTGAGGAGTACCGGGCGGAGCTGACCGGGTACTGCTACCGGATGTTGGGGTCGTACACCGAAGCCGAGGACGCGGTGCAGGAGGCGCTGGTCCGGGCGTGGCGGAGCCTCGACCGCTTCGAAGGCCGGTCGGCGCTGCGGACGTGGGTGTACCGGATCGCCACCAACGTATGCCTGGACGCCCTCGCGTCGGGCCAGCGGAGGGCGCTCCCGATGGACCTGTCGGCGCCGAGCGAGGGCGGCGCCCCGCCGGCACCCCCGCAGGAGTCCGTCCTGTGGGTGGAGCCGTGTCCCGGCGGCGATCCGGAGGCGGCCGCTGCAGCGGGCGAATCGGTCCGGCTGGCGTTCGTCGCCGCGCTGCAGCACCTGCCGCCCAGGCAGCGGGCCACGCTGATCCTGCGGGACGTCCTCGGATTCTCGGCCCGCGAGGTCGCCGCCCTGCACAGCTGCACCGTCGCCTCAGCCAACAGCGCCCTGCAGCGGGCCCGAGCGACGCTGGCCGCCCGCCGCCGCGCGACGGACGGACCGGCTGCGCGGCCGTCCGACAGCGTCCGGCGAGTCCTGGCCGAGCGGTACGCCACGGCCTTCTCCCGCTACGACATGGAGGAGCTGAGCATGCTCCTCCACGTCGACGCCACGCTGTGTCTGCCCCCGTACGCGAAGTGGATGCGCGGTGTCCCCGACATCCACGCCTGGCTCACCGGCCCCGCGATCGGCTGCCGCGGCTCGCGTCTGGTCCCGACCCAGGCGAACGGTTCCCCCGCGTTCGGCCAGTACCGTCCCTCCCGGGACGGCACCGGTTACGTGCCCTGGGCCCTCCAGGTCGTCGAGTTCTCCGGCACCCGGATCAGCGGCATCACGGCCTTCCGTGACACCGACCGCCTCTTCCCCCTCTTCGGCCTGCCGGACCGCCTCGACGCCGTGTAGCACGGCACGGCAGTCGGCCCGAGTACGTGTGGACGCCGGGCGCGTGGCGCGAGCAGCAGTCGGCCAGCGGTCAGCGGTTCACCGGGACGCACGCCAGGCGCGTCATCACCGCTGTCAGCCACAGCAGGCCAAGGCCCGCCCCTGCGGTGAAGGCCAGGACGGAGGCGGCGGAGGCCGCGAAGCCGGCGAGGACGACGACCGGCACCAGCCGCGAGGCCACGGCCCACCTGCGGTGGCCCCGGGCGGCGAGCGAGCCGGCGAGCACGACGAAGGCGGTGCACAGAGCGAGGTAGCCGACCATGCCGGCGGCCACGTGGACACCGGCGTGGCCGCTCAGCACGGTCGCGTCGGGTGCTCCGGCGGGAAAGCCCGCCCCGGCGTCGGCCGGGAAGGCCGCAGCGGCTCCGAACGAGGCACCGAAGACACCGATCAGCACCGGCGCCCAGGAGCCGCCCGGGGTCCCGCTCAGCACGCGGCGCAGACCGACCGCCCCCATGACCAGCAGAACGCCGGCGAGCAGGAAGTTAGCCGTCTGGACCCAGCCCGCCTCGCCGAGCGCTAGCTGACTGAGCGCGTTCCGGCTGAAATCAAAGCCGTCACGGGCGATGCCTTGCGCGACACCGGCCGCGAGGAACACCGGACCGGCCGCGATACCACCGGCCAGCCACGGGCGTACCGCCGCGCGGGACGCGGGCACTGCGGAAGCGACGTGCGATGCACTGAGCGTGGGGGTCATGAAGGGGCCTTCCTCACGTGGCGTTGTCGCTCATCCGACCGGCCGAGGCCGGCGAAGTCATCGCTCCGCGCGATGTGTGCTGGATCACGGTCTCGGCTCTCCCACGTGCGTGTCCTGCGCGTGCCGGGAGGCCGCCCCGCCTAGCATCTTGGCCGAACGGAAGTGCCGCGCCGCCGAGCGCGCCGCCGGACCGGACGGGCTCCGACCGGATGGCGCCGGCAGGGGCAGTGCCGGGGAGAACCAGGGCTGCTGACTGCGCGCACCTTCGCCAACGCCCACATCCTCCGGGAGTTCGGCATGTCCCGTATCACCATCAACGGCGTGACGGTGGACCCGCTGGCGCAGGCCGACGATCTGGCCACCGCCTCGCTGGTGTCCGAGGACGCCACCACGTCCAACTACCTCCTCGTCCAGACCTCACACCCGCCCACCTCCGAGGAAAAGGAGGAACTCGCGGCGCTCGGGGTGGCGATCCACGAATACGTTCCGGACGACACGTATCTGTGCGGCTTCCGGCCCACCGACCTGGATGCCGTGCGCGCGCTCCCGTTCGTGACCTGGGCCGACGTGTACTTCAAGGGTTTCAAGATCGCCCAGTCGCTCCGGTCGAACCGGCTGCGTCCGGGGGTGGCCGTGCTGGCCGACCCCCTGGAGGCGGGCGGTCCCCGTCCCCGGACCATCGACGTGGTCCTGCACGAGGACGTCGACGTGAGCGCGGACGGCCTACAGGACCGGATCGCGGCGGCTCGCCGGTGTCAGCCCCGGCGAGGTACAGACCGACCACGACAAGGTACGCGTGACGGTCCGCGAGGAGGACCTGGCCGCGCTGGCCGCCCTCGACGAGGTGAAGGAGATCGAGGAGGTCCCCGAGAGGGTGCTGTACAACACCGTCGCGGCGAACCTCATGCACGCTTGCGTCTCCCTCAACGGCACCAAGTTCCGGGGCGAGGGCCAGATCGTGTGCGTCGCCGACACCGGGTTCGACAAGGGGTCCACCACCAATGCCCATCCCGCTTTCACCGGCCGGGTCAAGCGCCTGATCGCCCTGGGCCGTACGAGCCCGGCGAGGACGGACGACCCCGACGGGCACGGCACCCACGTGGCCGGCTCGGTCCTCGGCGACGGCATGTCGGCGACGATGGGCGGCGACGGCACGTCGCCGGCCACGGGCGGCGCCGTCACCGGCACGGCTCCGGAGGCGAGGCTGGTGCTCCAGTCCCTGCTGGCCGACGACGGCTCGCTGTCCGGGATCCCCACCAACCTGCACGATCTGTTCGAGCCGCCCTTCGTGGAGGACGGGGCGCGGATCCACACCAACTCATGGGGTCCGGTCACCCCGGGCTTGCCGTACAACAAGGCGGCGCGCGAGGTCGATCAGTTCGTCTGGGACAACAAGGACTTCGTCATCTGCTTCGCCGCAGGCAACGACGGTACGGACCGCGACGGTGACGGCCACATCAACCTGCGGGCCATCAGCGGGGAGACCGGAGCCAAGAACATCATCACCGTCGGCGCCAGCGAGGGCGACCGCCCCCAGATCGCCCACACCTACGACGACCTCAGGCCGCTCTCGTACCCCGCCCCACCGATCCGCGGCGACAGGATGGCGGACAACCCCGCCGGGATGGCGGCCTTCAGCAGCCGCGGCCCCACCCAGGAGGGACGGGTCAAGCCCGACATCGTCGCACCTGGCACGGCGATCCTTTCGACACGCTCGCGGCTGGCCTCCGACGACGGTCTCTTCGGCGTCTCCACGGACCCCGCGTTCATGTTCGACAGCGGCACCAGCATGGCCACCCCGCTGGTCGCGGGCTGTGTCGCGGTGCTGCGCGAGACGCTCGTGAAGAACGGCACCCCGAAGCCCAGCGCGGCGCTCATCAAGGCCATGCTGATCAACGGCGCTGACGAGCTGCCCGGTCAGTACAGCCCCTCCGAGACGGGCCCCGCTCCGAACAACAGCTGCGGCTTCGGCATCGTGAACCTCGAGCGTGCCGTCGTCCTGCCGACCGATGCCGGCCGGGCGGGCTTCACCGACGCCAAAGAGCTGGACCAGGGAGAGGAGCGGTCGTTCCGCATCACGATCCCGGAAGGGGCGGCGCGCACCCTGAAGGTCACCCTCGTCTGGACGGATCCTCCCGGGAAGGCACTGCAGAACGATCTCGACCTCGTCGTCCGGGCAGGCAGTCAGGAGCGCCACGGCAACATGGGCACGGATCCGGGGTTCGACCGTGTCAACAACGTCGAGCAGGTCAACTGGCAGAGCGTTCCGGCCGGGGAAGCAGAGGTCGTCGTCACTGCCTTCCGGATCACCCGGTTCGCCCAGCCGTACGCCGTCGCCTGGCGCATCCTCTGGCCGGTACGACCGACTACGGTCCCGGCCCGTTCGAGCCGGGACCATAGTCATGGACCGGGTTCCCTGCAGCTCCAGTTGAGGACTTCACGTCACCAGGTGCAGCGACGTCTCCGCGATGCCCAGCCGTACGCTCTGCCCCCAGGTCAGCTCCAGGGCGTCGCTCTCCATCCCGTCGCCGAAGACCACGATCCGGTCCGACTCCACGGTCAGCTGCAGCCCCTGCCCCAGCCCGAGCTCCCCGGCGACCTTCGTCGTTCCGGTCGTGGGTGAGGGCCATGCCTCGCGCACGAACCACACGAGCCGCCGGTCGCAGGGTGCAGGCAGCCCCACGGGGCTGCCGCGCTCCAGCCACAGGGAACGCAGCCAGCCGGTGGCGCCCGTGCCCGTGCCCACCAGCACCCCCGAGGACGCCTGCGCCTCCCCCGGGCCCTGCTCGTCGTGGGACCCCAGGCGGTAGCGGGCCGTCTGGTGCCCGGGCGAGCCCAGGTAGATCTCGTTCAAAGCCAGGAGTCGCTGCGTGTCGTCGGCGACCGCCTCGACCATGGTCAGCTCCTCTGCCCGCCCCCCGGCGGCGGTCGCCGCACGCAGCAGGGCGGCTGCGTCGACGCAGCGGTGACGGACCAGGACCCCCGGGTTGCGCCCCGGGTCGGTGTCGATGCCCACCACGGGTTGGCCGCGGAGGTACTTCGCGGTGTTGGCGACCAGGCCGTCCTGGCCGACCACGACCACCACGTCCTCCGGGGCGAACAGGAAGCGGTCCAGGTCCGCCCGCTCCACACGGGAGCTACGCCATGTGAGGGGCACCGCCGCCGCCACGTCCCTCAGCGCCTGCACGGTGCCGTCGTGGCGGCGCACCACATCGTCGATCGACCTGCCCCGGCTGGAAAGGAAGAACGCGGCCTGCCCGTGCGTCCCGTGCCGGGCGAGCAGCTCCTCGTACTCGGTCCTGCGGTGGACGAGCACCGCCCGCGGGGCCAGGCTCACGCGCCCGCGCCGCCTTCCGGACGCCCGAGCCTGGTGAGGAGCCCGGTGAGGACGTCGGGAGAGAGCGTGATGCTCTCGATCCGCGGCAGGTTCTCCGCCAGCCGGGTCGCCGCCAGGGCGTGCAGGGTGCCCGGGCCAGCTTCGTCGTGCACGCGCAGCCAGGCTGCCTGCACCTCGGCGCGCGCCGCACCCGTCTCGCGCGCCGCCTCGGCGTCCGCGCGGGCCAGGCGGACCTTGCGGGCCGCCTCGGTCTCGGTCCGCACTCCGTCCGCAGCCGCCTCCTCCTCCGCCGCACGGCGGGCATTGGTGCCGCGCTGGTCGATCAACTGCTCCTCGCGGCGGGCCAGTTCGATCTGACTGGCCAGCTCGTTCTCGGCGATGGCGCGCTCCCGCTCCACGGCCACGGCCCGCCGTTCATAGGTGGCCCGGTCGGCCTCCTGCTGGATCTGCTCGCGGGCCGGCGTACGCAGAGCGCGCTCCACCTCGGCCTCGGGACGGATCGCCACGACCCGCACGGCCACCACTTCGATGCCGGTGGCCGGGAGTCTGGGCTCTGCGGCGAGACCGGCGGCGACCCGCCCCCGTACGGCGGCGACGCCGTCCACCAAGGCGACGGCCAGCGAAGTCCGGGCGAGTACGTCAAGCGTGTGCTGCTGCGCGGTCTCGGTGAGGAGAGTGGCGATCTGCTCCAGGGGTGCGCCGCGCCAGCTCCCGGTGTCCGGATCGATGGAGAAGTCGAGTCGGTCCGCGGCCTCGGTCGGGTCGCTGATCCGGTAGGTGACGGTGGCCTGCACCGCGACGTCCTGGAAGTCGGACGTGCGGGCGTGGAACGCCATGGCCAGTTCCCGGTCGGCGACCGGCACTTCGGAGAGCGCCGCCGACAGCGACCGGTACCAGAAACTGAGTCCTCGCCCGTCGTGGACGAGCCGACCGCGCCTGTGGTGGCGGATGTGGGCGGTGGGCGCGGAGCGCAGATGACGCCAGCCGAAGCGCCGGGTGATGTCGGCCATGGCGAACCCCCTTTATTTCGTCAACGAGACGATAATGAGCAGTACCCATATCGTCAAGGGGACGAAAATAAGGAGTTCCGGGGACCCCGCCCCGGCGGCAGTCCGCGATCACGTCGGCTCGGAAAATGGATGCCGGGGCCGCCTGGTACGGGGTACGGTGCGCCGATGGCAGCGATCAAGAAGTTCCAAGTCACTTTTGACTGCGCAGAACCCGAGCGCGTCGGCCGCTTCTGGTGCGAAGTGCTGGGGTACGTCGCACCGCCGCCACCGGAGGGGTTCACCACCTGGGACGATTTCAACGGCACCCTGCCTCCGGAAAAGCGGGGATCGTGGTTCGCCTGCAGTGACCCCACGGGCGTGGGCCCGCGCCTGTACTTCCAGCGCGTCCCCGAAGGCAAGGCCGTCAAGAACCGGGTTCATCTCGACGTCCGGGTCGGCACGGGGCTCGTGGGGGACGAACGCCTCGCCGCGCTCGAAGCCGAGTGCGCACGACTGGTCGCGCTCGGCGCGACCCATGTCCAAACGCTGTACGCCGATGAGGAAAACGAGTCGTGCATCCCCATGCTGGACATCGAGGGCAACGAGTTCTGCATCGACTGAACTCCCTCCCCGCCCAGGGGAGGCCGGGAGCCACCTCCCCTGGGCGGGCGCTTGGTTCACCGCCGCGGGAAGCCCAATCACCCGCGGCAGATCAGGTGTTCAGCAGACGGTTGAAGAACGACCGGTAGTGCTGCAGCGCCAGCCGCAGGTCCTCGGTCGCGACCTGTTCGCCCTGGCTCCATTGCTCCTCCAGCCCCTGCTTGTGGGCGGAGAACGAACGGGCAAGGGTCTGCATCACCTCGGCCACCAGGGCGTCCGCCGACCTGACCGCTTCTTGCGGGTCGTCGACGAACCGGCTCTGTATCTCACTCCACGTCTTGTGGTACTCCTCAGTGTCCTCGGCGCCCAGCAGGGGCTGATCGGCACCGGCCTCGTCCGAGCCGGCCTGCGATTCGCTGTCCGTCGCGAGCCCGGCCTCGCTCCCGCGGGTATCGCGCTCCTCGGCGGACGCGTCCCTGGTGGCCTCCCCCGGATACACGGGCGGCGTCCGCCCGTCCGCCGGCGCACCACCGGAGTCGCCGTACGTACCGGCGTCCGCACCGGCGTCCGTGCGGGTGTCCGTCCCTGCCTCCGAAGCCGGCACCGGATGGGCGATGTCCTCCGTCGTGATGCCGGGGTCCCCCACTCTCTCGTTGCTGCTTGCGTCGTTCTGCATCTCAACGACTCCTCTGGTCAGTCAGCAGGTCGTCAAACAGGGCGCGGTAGTGCACCATCGCCCCTCGGAGTTCCTCGGTCGTCGTCTGGTGACCGGCGCTGCGTACCTTCACGTCGTGTGCGGCCCGGTAGTGCTCCAGGGTCCGGCCGTGGTCAACCGAAAGGTCGCGCAGCTGCCCGCGGTAGTCGTCCGTGGGATAGCCCCGCTCGCGCATCAGCCGCGACACCAGTTCGTCGGCCTCCTCCACGGAGTCTTCCGGCCGGTCCACGAAATGCTCCTGGACGGTGATCCATTCGACGGCGTACCGCTCTCGCCGTGCGGGTGGCAACTCCTTGATCTCCAGCTTGTCGTGGCGTTCCTCGCGGGCCCGTAGCTCGCGTTCGGCAGCCATGCGGCCGCCCTCGGCCTCGACCGTGCGGTCGTACTCGGGTCCGAACCTCTTCTGCAGCCGCCTTCTACGTGCCGCCATCCACAGTCCGACCGCAAGCGCGATCACGACGACGGCTGCGATGACGATGATGGTGATGAGCGTGCTGGTCGACATGGTTGGCCTCCATCCTGGGGCCTCATCTGACTTCGGCGCATTCCTGGGCCCTGCGCCTACCCGGCAGGTCACTGCTCAAGCGCTGCGGTCCGGGGTGGCCGCGAACGGGCTGGTGTCGAGGTGGGCGAGCAGGTCGGCGGGGTGCCGGTAGACGGCTCGGGCCCCGGCCTCCTCGAGGTCGCGCTGCGGGATGCCACCGCAGAGCAGTCCCACACCCGCGACGCCGGCGCGGGCGGCCGCCTGCATGTCCCAGACGGTGTCGCCGACGAACACGGCGCCGTGCGCGGGTGTGTCGGCGAGACCGAGGGCGTGGCGCACCGGGTCCGGTGCGGGCTTGCCCTCGTCGACGTCGTCGGAACTCGCCGTCGCGGTGATGGCGTCGTCGGCGTCTACGGCCCGTCTGAGCGCGTCGAGCTCGGCGTCCTTGGCGGAGGTCACGAGGACGATCCGCCAGCCCCGTCGGTCGAGCTCACGCAGAAGGTCGGCTGCCGAGTCCAGCGGGGGAAGCCGGTCGAAGTACGTGCCGTAGAGGGTGGTGTGGGCGGCGCTGAGCTCCTCGTCCTCGCTCGTGTCCCGCCCCTCTCCCAGCAGGTGTGCAAGAAGGCCCTCGCCGGGGAGTCCGATCGCGCGGTGGATGTCGTGCATCGCGACGTCGTGGCCCGCCTGCCGCAGGGCCTCGCACCAGCACACGACATGGAGGTGGTTGGTGTCGGCGAGGGTGCCGTCGACATCGAACAGAGCGGCACGGTTCATGTCCGCCTCCCGCGGGCCTCAGCGTCCGGGCCCCTGCTCGGGCCCGGCCTTGTTCAGGTTCACGGAGGAGGCCGCTTTCACAGCTCTCCCAGGGCCGGCAGCAGCTTCGTGGCGGACCAGTCCAGGAACGGTTCCTGCTGGTCGCCGCCGATCTGGACCAGGGCGATCTCGGTGAATCCGGCCTCCACGTAGGGGCGTACCGCGTCGACGAAGGCGTCCACGTCGTCACCGCAGGGGATGGCAGCCGCGACGTCCTCGGGCGTCGTGTGCTGCGAGGCCTGGTCGAAGCCCGCCGGGCCGGGGAGTTCCGCGTTGACCTTCCAGCCGCCGAGCGCCCAGCGGAACTGGTCGTGCGCCCGGGCCACGGCCGCATCGCGGTCGCGGTCGTAGGAGACGGGCAACTGGCCCACGCACGGTTTGCCCGAGCCTCCGTACCCGCTGAACGCGTTCACCAGCTCTGCCTTCGGCTCGGTGGCGATGAGCAGGTCGCCGTACCGCCCCGCGACCTCGCAGGAGCGGTCACCGGAGACGGCGACACCTATCGGGGGCGGCTCGTCGGGGAGGTCCCAGAGCCTGGCGTTCTCCACGTCGAAGTGGGCGCCGTGGTGGCTGACGTACCCGCCGGCGAACAGGGAGCGGATGATGCCCACGGCTTCCTCGAGCATGTCCAGGCGGACGTGGGCGGCGGGCCAGCCCGCGCCGACGATGTGTTCGTTGAGGTTCTCGCCGGAGCCGAGGCCCAGCCGGAAGCGCCCCTGGGACAGGAGCTGCATCGTGGCGGCCTTCTGGGCGATCACCGCGGGGTGGTAGCGGAAGGTCGGGCAGGTCACGTACGTCATGAGAGGGATCCGTGACGTGGCCTGCGCAGCGGCGCCCAGGACGCTCCACGCGTAGGGCGCGTGGCCTTGGGACTCCAGCCAGGGGAAGGAGTGGTCGGAGATGACGGAGAAGTCGAAACCTGCCCGTTCCGCTCCCACCACGTGGTCGACCAGCTCCCGGGGCCCGGCCTGCTCGGTCATCATCGTGTAGCCGATTTGCACCATACCGGGCGCCTTACCGCTCCGGCACGCTTGAAACGTGCCGGTCTTCCGGTCCACAACGCCGTGCGTGGCATCAGGCCGGGTGACCGGGCTCGAGGTCCCCCAGCTCTCGAAACCTGAGCAGTGGGGGTGGCGGGCCCTCGGACGGCGGGCACACTGCTGCCGGCGCCAGGAGGAAACCCACGTGGTCGCCGCCCTCGATACGCCCCTCGATCCGGCCGGTGAACCAGGTGGAGAGCTGGTCCAGGATCGGACTGCCTGATTCTCCCGGCCGCCATCCGACCCTTGAGAACTTGTCCACCCGGTCACCCGTCTCCCCTCCGAAGAGCTCCGCGAGCGCACGGTCCTGCCGGTGGAGCAGGTGCACGGTGAGGTACTCGGCCTCGCAGGCGACTTGGTAGGTGTGATTGGCGACCGACAGCCAGACGGTGAACCTCGGCGGGTCGATGGAGCACTGCGAGGCGAAGCCCACCAGGCAGCCCGCCCGCTCGCTGCCGGATGCGGCCGTGACCACGTACATCGGGCCGTCGAACGCGTCGGTGAAGGGGTCGAGCTCTGTCACAGCGCCTCCTTGCGCCTCCCCCGACGGGGGGCTTCACAGGTTCAGGTCGAGCAGGGCGTTTCTCCACGATCCCGGGGAGCGCGCGAGGGAGCCCGGTACGAGCCCCGGGGAGTGTGGCGGCGTCGCCTCACGGCCCCGTGGGCCGCTGTGGGGAAGGTGCATCCGGTCAGCCTATGAGCCCCTTGCCTAGTCGGCGTCCTGGCGCGCTGGCCTTGGCCCGGCGGGTTCCCCGTATCCGAGTCCGCAGGGCATCGGTCACGGCGACCGGACTGCTCGCCCCGCCCCTCGACCGGGCAACCGGCACCTCCACTGCTGTCGAGCACAGTCCACCGTCGGTTTCCGGTGCCGATACGACGGCGGGTGTCTACAGCAGGGGCCCTCGTTCCCCGGCTTCGAGGCCGCGGAGTGTCCAAAGTCCGTACAGAGCCAGCAGCGGTTTGGCGAAGAGCCACTCACCGGGGCGGTAGTCGTCCGCGCGCACGAGCCTCTCGGCAAGGTCAGGGCGTTGGCGCCGCAGGTATGCGCGTGCCTTCAGCGCGTGGGCCGGCTGAGAGGCGATCTTGATGCGGTCGACGTCCTCCAGCAGGGGGATCACGTTCGTGATGTTCTTCCATGTCGTACCGCTCTGCTCTTCGAGGAGCACCGTGCCGTCGAAGTTGAGCACCGACCTCGCATAGTCAGCCATCAGTCGGGCCTCGGTTGCGCCGCCGCCGGGCGCCCCGCCGCTGAGGATCAGACAGGTGGCACCATCACCGTCAGCGGCGGCGATGGAGCGGATTCCGGCACGCACCCGCCAGCGGGTGATCACGTTCGCCGTGGCCTGGGGGTTCCGGTAACCCAACACGACCACGGCTTCGGTACCCCCGCCGCGACTCCCCACGAGAGCCCGAGACCAGCGCCAGTTCACCCACTCGCCCCAGGCCAGGGTTACGGCCCCGGCCATCACCAGCCCCGTCCTTCTTCGCATGCGGCGACTCTAGGGCACCTCGGCATTGCCTCGGGGCCGCGACCGCCCGGGCTCGCCCGTGGTGGCGAGGCTCGTACGAAGGGCCCGAGCCGCGTGATGGCGGGGGGTGCCACCGCCCGGCTCGGGCCCCCTCGGGAACCCGCGCCGCTCACCGCCACGGACTCCCATGACCACGCGTATGGCCCCTCTCCCTCGGCCCAAACGGTGGAAGCGCACCTTTTCTGGAAGCGCGACCCTCGGGCAGCGGTGGCGCGTCGGCCCGCCCGCTGTTTGCCTGGGGATGGGACCCACACCCGACCGTAGGAGTGATCATGAGTGGCGACAGCCAGCCGAGCGAGCGGGCTCAGCAGATGCGCGCAAGGGCTCAAGAGCTGGAGCAGGCGGCACAGCACGCCACCGACCCGGCAGAACGGCAGCGGCTGAGGGACAGGGCCATGCGCCTCCGGGAGAAGACCGAGCGGGAGAGCCGGGGCAGCGGAACCATGGACCCCATGTAGGCCGGGCCACGGGGCAGACCAGGCCACGGGTGGTACTCCTGTCGCACTCTCCCTGCGAGACGCGTCAGCCGGCGGCGGTCGTGCGGACCAGATCGCTCACCACGTCGGCCAGGCGTCCCCGTCGCACGTACGCGGCCCTTTGACTGGCGGCTCCGCCCCCGGAGCGCCTCACCCGGCGGAACAGCTCCTCGGCGAGGTCGATGTCTCCCGCGGCCGCCAGCCCTGGCGCCGCACGGGCCATGAGGCGCTCCGTCAGCGTCAGGGCCGGTACGCGTTCCCCCAGGACGGGATCGAGGCCGTCGCCCGCCAGTCCGTGGCGGGCGGCGAGCCGGTGGGCGGCGTGCAGGCGGTCGGCGGGGAGGTCGGGCAGCGGGCGCCCGTCCCCGACGTCGAGCAGCAGCGTGGTGGCCAGACCGCGCACGAGCGCGGTGAGCAGCAGCACCACGTCGAGGTCGGCGTTCACGTCGCAGACCCGGATCTCGAGCGTCGGTACGTGTTCGGAGGGGCGCGCGTACCAGTAGATCATCCGACGGTCCAGCAGGGCGCCGGTCTTCACCAGGTGGTCCGCAAGGCGCTCGTAGCCGACTTCGTCGAGGAGGGGCGCGGGCCCGACCCCCGGCCATCGCGCGTGCTCCACGGACCTGGTGCTCGCCCACCCGGTGTCCCGAGCGAGGGAGAAGGGCGAGTTGGCGGCGAGGGCCTGAAGCGTCGGCAGCCAGGGGCGCATGTGGTTGGACAGCGCGAGGGCTTGACCGCGCCCGGTCACCCCGACATGGATGTGGCAGCCGCACACCACTCCGTCGTACGAACCGACCAGCGAGGGCCAACGGGCGGCCAGCCGCCCGTAGCGCTCCCCCGGGGTCACTGTCGGCGGACTCCCCGGCGGGATCACGGGGGTGCCGGTGGCCACCAGGAGGCATCCCGCGTCGGCGGCCGCCTCGCCCATCACCTTGCGCAGCAGGCCCAGTTGACACCTCAGTTCCGCCAGATCGGCCGTGGGGCGGGTGCACACCTCGACCTGCGCGCCGAGGAACTCCGCCTGGGCCTGCTCACCCAGGACCGCGGTCGCGGCTTTCACCACGTGCGGACCACGGGCCACGGGCAGCCCCGTCCGCCGGTCCACGAGCAGGTACTCCTCCTCCACTCCCACCGTCAGGCCGCGCCTGCCCTGTGGAAGAGTCGCCCGCGCACGATCCACGCTCACCTGCTACGCCCTCTGCACCTGTCGGTCCTGTCACCGTACAACCGGCCGACCGGGCCCGCGCCGTTCTACGATGCCGTTGAGGACTTCGGGCAGCAGGACCGGAGGGCAGATGTCGGAGCAGGTACGGCAATCCGGCTCGGACCCGGACAACGCCCGGCGGCACGCTTTGCGGCTGACCGGCCTTTCGGCGACTTCGGATTCAGGGATGGATCGACTCGCACGCCTGGTGTCCCGGCTGCTCCATGTCCCGATGGCCTTCGTTTCACTGGTCGAGGAGGACCGGCAGATTCTGCCCGGCGCGTACGGTCTGCCGCAGCCCTGGACGGCCGCTCGCGCCCTGCCGCCTTCGCATGCGCTCTGCAGGTGCGTGGTGGCCTCCGGGCGGGCCTTGGCCGTGCCCGACGCCCGCGCCGATGAGCGGCTCCGTACCGAGCCCGCCATCGCGGATCTCGGAGTCGTCGCATACGCCGGAGTGCCGCTGGCCGACGGCGACGGGCTCGTCCTGGGCGCCCTGTGCGCCGTCGACCACGAGCCGCGGACCTGGGGGGACGGCGAGCTGTCCGACCTGGAAGATCTGGCGGCGGTCTGCTCCGCCGAGCTGTGCCTGCGCATCCTGTCGGCGCAGAGCCGGTCCGTGCAGAGCGTGCTGGAGACCGCGCGGGCCGCCGCCGAGCGTGCCCGGACCGACGCGCAGCGGCTGGAGCGCGAGGCCCAGGCCGGATTGGACCATGCCGAGCTGCTGCTGCGGTCATCGGAGGAGCTGGCCCAGACGTCCGGGCTGGAGGACGTCCGACGACGGGTGCGGGACCTTTTCGCCGGCGCCGGGAAGCCCTCGTACGTCGGCCTGCTGGTCGCCGACAAGGACGAGCTGCACCGGGTTCCCGACCCGGACATCGATCACACGGTGGAACGGGAGGTCCTCACGCTGCCCGTGGACGCGGCGTTCCCGAGCACCCGAGCCATGCGGGAACGGCGTGCGGTCTTCGTACCCGACCGGGAGGCCCTCGTCGCCGACTACGGCCCCGAGGCGGTCGACTTCTTCGACCGCATGGGCTTCAGCACCGTGCTGTGCCTGCCGCTCTGGGGAAGCCGAGCCCTGCTGGGGGTGCTCGCCGTCTGCTGGGCCAAGCGGCACGAGGTGGGCGTCACCGAGCGTGCCGCGCTCACCGCCGCGTCCGGTTACGTGGCGCAGGCGGTGGAGCGCGCCCTCTACCTGGACGACAAGATCTCCGTGGCCCGGCAGCTCCAGGAGGCCATGCTCACCGCTCTTCCCCTGGCCGGCCACGTCGAAATCAGCGCCCTGTACCAGCCGGCCGCGGTCGGCGACATGATCGGCGGGGACTGGTACGACGCCTACCACCTTCCGCATGTTTCGCCCGGCGGCGAACCCGGAGCGCTGATGGTCACGGTGGGTGACATCACCGGCCACGACATGCACGCCGCCACGGTCATGGGTCAGGTCCGCAGCATGCTGCGGCAGGCCACCCTCGACCACCCCCCGTACAGTCCCGCCGCTGCGCTGACCGCTCTTGATACGGCCTGCTCGGTCCTGCCCGTCGAGGCCAGCGGCACACTGGTCCACGCGCGTCTCGACCTGGCCGCCGAGGGCCCCGGCTGGACGCTGACCTGGTCCAACGCAGGCCACCCCCCGCCGTTGCTCCGTACGCCCGACGGGCGGGTGACCACCCTGGAGGAGCACGACATGCTGCTCCACCGGGACCTCGGGCCGTTCCTTCGCACCGAGTCCCGCCGCCACCTTCCGCCGGGCTCCACACTGGTGCTCCACACCGACGGGCTCATCGAGCGCCGCGGCCACGACATCGATGCGTCCACGGCACGACTCGTCGCTCTGCTCGCGCGCCACGGTGACCGTCCGCTGGACGAACTGCTCCAGCGGATCAGCGGCAGGCAGGTGAACCCGGCACCCGAGGACGATGTCGTCGTGCTGGCCCTGCGCGTTCCCTGAGGCAGCATGACGACGGACGATCCGCACGGAAAACCCCTCCCCTGCGCACAGCAGCATCGATGACAGGCCATGCCGATGCGACTCCCGTTCCGCTTCCGATCCACCTCCCGGACCGCGCGCCCTCGGCACACCCGGCGGTCGGCCTACGGGTCCTGGCTGGCGAGCACGCTCAGCGGGACGGGCGTGACTCAGTTGCCCGACAGCGGGGACGGCGCCCTCGTCCTCGTCCTCGCCGGGGAGTTCGACGGCGCAACCGTGGCCCCGCTCCGCAGGGCCTTGACCGATGCGCAATCGGCCAAGGCCCCGCGGACGATCGTTGACGTGTCCGGAGTCGTCTACGCGGACTCCGGTCTGCTCCGACTCCTCGTCCAGGCGCATCACCGGCTCCCCCGGTTCATGGTCGCGGGCCCCGTTCCGCCGCAACTCCGCCGGCTCCTCGAACTCAGCGGAACGGCAGCGGCCCTGCGCATCACGCCGGACGTCGAAGCGGCGCGCCGGGCCTGAGCGGCCCAGCCGACGCACCGCCTCTCGGGGCCCGAGCCGGGGTCAGCCCGGCCAGGTGCCCGTCACACGGCGCGTGGCCACAGCCCCCGACCGGTCGACCGCGGCCTTGACCACGGCGAAGATCGCGCCCTGGACGGCGGCGGCGAACAGGATCTGCTTCCAGGAGCGGTCTTCGTCCATGGGACTGGGAGCGTCGTTGTCCCCTTCCACGACCTTCCAGACCTGTTTGAACACCGCACCGGCGATCAGACCGCTGACGGCGCCCAAGGCCAGCCCGACCGGCCTGTAGGCAACCTTGGAGGCGTTCATCGGCCTACGCGGCGGCGCCGCACCAGCAGGAAGACGAGCAGAGCGGCGCCGGCCACGAGAAGGGGTTTGCGGTTGGCGCGTGCCACGCTTGCGACCTGGCCGGCCTTGTCCAGAACCGGATCGGGTGTCGAGTCCTTCACCAGCTGCGCGGCATGGTGTGCCGTCACAGAGATCTGGTCGACGACCGCGGCGGTCTTCTCGGCGGCCTGTTCCTTGGCGGCGGCCGCCTTCTCCTTCGCCTGCGCCTTGATGTCGGTCTTGTCCACCAGCGCCTCGACGGTCTGCCCGAGCTCGTCGCGGGTGAACTCGACCTGCTCGCGCAGCTCCGCGGGAGTGGGCGTGCCGATATTGGTTCGCGGGTCGTTGGTCATCGGTGCGCTTTCTCCTTGATCTGGGCCAGGTCGGCCTTGACACTGTCGATGGTCTGCTCCGGGACGGGCGCGCCCGCTTCGGCGATCTGCTTCTTTCCGGCCATGGCGATCGTTGCGGCGACCAACGCCAGCACCGCCATGACGATCAGTGCCGCCGCCCAGACCGGGAGTACCAACGCGAGGGCTGCGATGCAGGCCGCCACCAGGGCCTGGGCCGCCAGGAAGCCGATCAGGCCCGCCCCGCCGAAGAGGCCGCCGCCCTTCCCGAAGCGCTTCCCCTTCTGAGTCATTTCCGCCCGAGCCAGCTGCATCTCCTCGCGAACCAGCTCCGATATCTGCTGGGAAGCGCGTGAGACCAGCACGCTCACGGATTCATCGGTGCCGTGGGTCTGCCGCTCTATCGTGCTCATGCGCAGTCCCCTCTCCTTTCGCAATGCGAACGCTGTGGTCCTGGCGCGCCTACCCGGTAAACGGACAAGCACCCGCGCCACGAGCAGACGCATCTCGGCGTGCTCGTGCCGTGACGCTTTGAGCGCTGCCCGACCGGGCGGTCTGTGCTTCGCGGACGGAGCCGAACGGGGGAAATCACGTCGCTCGCGACATCGGAGAGGGGGTGTGCGGGTAGGGCGACGCCTGGCCCGCGATCCGTGGCACGATCGAGCTGGCGGGCGGCTTCACCCCTCCTGCCGTGACGCGTGGCCTCCTGCCCCGATGAGGAGACCTCATGAACCACAAGACGTGCCGGATTCTCGTGACGGGTTCCGCCGACGGACTGGGACGGGCGGCAGCACAATCGCTGCTGTCCGCGGGATACGAGGTGGTGGTGCACGCGCGGAACCCGGATCGCGCGGCCGGCCTCCGTCCACTGCTGGACCGGGGAGCGGACATCGTGGTGGGCGACTTCACGGACCGCGGGGCCGTACGGCGCATCGCGCAGAAGCTGAACGACGCGAAACCCCCCGACGCGGTGATCCACAATGCGGGCGTGTGGAGCGGCCCGGCAGTCATGCCGGTCAACATCATCGCGCCGTACCTGCTCACGGCCCTGCTGCGCGAGCCCCGGCGCCTGGTGTACCTGAGCAGCGGCTCGCACTTCGGCGGACACCCCCACCCCTCGCTTGTCGGCATCGACTGGCGGGGCGAGCGCGCGGGCTCGTACGCGGACAGCAAGCTGTTCGTCACAGCGCTCGCCGCCGCCGTCGCCCGGCTGCGCCCCGGTGTGCTGAGCAACGCCGTTGACCCCGGCTGGGTGCCGACGAAGATGGGAGGCCCGAACGCGCCGGACGACCTCGAACTCGGCCACCGGACGCAGGAGTGGCTGGCCACGAGCGACGATTCCCAGGCCCTGACGACCGGCGGGTACTGGTATCACCGGCAGCGGCGACCACCGCACGAGGCCGTCCATGACCAGGCGTTCCAGAACCGCCTGCTGGAAGCGCTGGCCCGTGAGACGGGCGTCGCGATCTGACCCACGTCAAGGCCAGGCCGTTGCGTGGACGGACACGCCGCGGGCGGCGGCCGCCCGAAGGGAGAACCGATCAGCCGCGGCGCACGGCATGGCGTCGAGGGGAACGGCCCGCGCGGCGGGTGAAGATGGAGGGCTTCGGCCCCGCATCCGCCGGGCCGCGACAGAAAGGGGCACCGTGACGTCTTCGTTCACCATCGAGGCCGAGCGCCGCGGCAACACCGTCCTGATCAGCTTCATCGGAGACCTGGACGCGGCTGCCGAGCCGGCCCTGCACGAAGTCCTGCCGGGTGTCGTCGGCGATACGAGCGTCGACGTGCTCATGCTCGACCTGCACCAGGTCGCCCGTATGGACACCCCGGGACTGCTGCTGCTCCTGGACCTGCACCGCCGCGCCGAATGCCTCGGCCTGCGGGTGCTTGCCGTCGGCTGGCGCGAACAGCCCCAGCAGCTCATGGCCACCGTCGCGGGGATCCGCGGGCGAGGATCCGCCACAGGAGAGCGCTACGCCCTCGCCGGATTCCGCCGCCTGATCGAAACACGCGCCGAGCACCAGCACACCGCCGCGCTGGAAACCGCTGCCCGCACCTGATCCCACCCTCCGCCCGGGCCGCGGCCCGGGGCTGTCGGCCGGCCGCGGCCGGCAGCACGGGGACGGGCCCGTGGACACGAGCGTCCCCGCGCGCACCGGACAGGCGGTTGGCCGGGAGACTTCGGGACACAAGCACGACGTGCTGAAGACACCTCTCGTCGCCCTTCTCGTCCTGCTCGCCGCAGCCGCCTCGGCCGCCGCCGTCGTGGCCGCGCCCTGGTTCGGGGTCTTGGCGCTCCCTCTGGTCGTGCTCGCGCTGGTGGCCGTACACGACCTCGTACAGCGCCGGCACTCGATCCTGCGGAACTACCCGCTGCTCGGGCACCTCCGTTTCGCCCTGGAGGCCCTGCGGCCCGAAATGCAGCAGTACTTCATCGAGCGGAACTTCGACGGCCGCCCCTTCGACCGCGACACCCGGAGCATCGTCTACGAACGGGCCAAGGGGACCGACGCCGAGGAGCCGTTCGGAACCGAGCTCGACCTGTACCGGCCCGGCAGCGAGTACCTCACCCCGTCGATGGCGCCGCGGCCGGTGCGGACGGACCCGCCCCGGGTACGGATAGGCGGGCCCGACTGCACCCGCCCGTACGACATGGCCCTGCTCAACGTGTCCGCGATGAGCTTCGGCTCACTGTCGGCCAATGCCGTACTCGCGCTCAATGCGGGCGCCCGGTCGGGTCGCTTCGCCCACGACACCGGGGAGGGCGGACTGTCGGAGTACCACCTGCGCCCGGGCGGGGACCTCGTCTGGGAGATCGGTACCGGCTACTTCGGCTGCCGGACCGACGACGGGGGTTTCGACGAAGCGCAGTTCGCCGAGAAGGCCGCGCACGAGCAGGTCAAGTGCGTGTCGTTGAAGATCAGCCAGGGTGCCAAGCCGGGTATCGGCGGGGTCCTGCCGGGATCCAAGGTCAATGCCGAAATCGCGAAGGTCCGCGGCGTCCCGCAAGGGAGGACCATCGTGTCTCCGCCTTACCACCGCGTCTACTCCACACCGCGCGAACTTGTCCGCTTCCTGGCCCGGATGCGTGAACTGTCCGACGGCAAGCCCGTCGGCTTCAAGCTGTGCGTCGGCTCGCGCCGGGAGTTCCTCGCCGTGTGCAAGGCCATGGTGGAGGAGGGCACGACGCCGGACTTCATCATCGTCGACGGCGCCGAGGGCGGGACGGGCGCCGCGCCGCTCGAATTCGCCGACCAGGTCGGCCTCCCCCTCGGCGAGGGGCTGATGACCGTGCACAACGCCCTCGTGGGGGCGGGGCTGCGGGACCGGATCCGGATCGGGGCCAGCGGCAAGGTCGCCACCGGCAGCGACCTGGTCAAGCGCCTCCTGCAGGGCGCCGACTACACCAACGCCGCCCGCGCCATGATGTTCGCGGTCGGCTGCATCCAGGCACAGCGCTGCCACACGAACACCTGCCCCGTGGGCGTCGCCACCCAGGACCGGCGGCGCGCCCGCGCCCTTGATGTCGGCGACAAGGCGCAGCGCGTGCAACGCTTCCAGGAGGCCACGGTCAAGAGCGCCCTGCAGATCATGGCGGCGATGGGCGTCGACGAGCCGTCCGGGCTGCGCCCGCACCAGCTGGTCCAGCGGGTGGACCCGCACACCGTCCGCTCCTACGCAGAACTGCATGAGTGGCTCGCACCGGGACAACTGCTCGCATCAGCGCCCGAGGGCTGGGCATCCGACTGGCGGGCGGCCGACCCGGACCGCTTCACCCTCTGACACGCGCCCTCGCCCCGGGGGCCGCACCGGACCGAAGGGCATTCCTGTGGCACGTACCGTCGCCCGCGTGATCGTCGACGCACTCAGGGAAGTGGGTGTCCGGCACGTCTTCGGCGTCGTCGGGGACGCCTTGAACCCCCTGACCGACGCCATCCGCACCACCGACGACCTGGAATGGGTCGGCTGCCGGCACGAAGAGGCCGCGGCCTTCGCGGCCTCGGCGCAGTCGCAGCTCTCCGACACCCTCGGGGTGTGCATGGGCACGGTCGGGCCGGGGTCCGTGCACCTCCTCAACGGGCTCTACGACGCGGCCAAGAGCCGCACGCCGGTCCTGGCGATCTGCGGACAGGTCCCCCTCGCCGAGGTCGGGAGCGACTACTTCCAGGAAGTGGACAACGACCTGCTCTTCCGTGACGTGGCCGTCTACCGCGCCACCGTCACCTCGCCCGACCAGATGCCGCGGATGCTCGAGTCGGCCGTGCGCGCCGCCGTCACCCAGGGCGGCGTGGCCGTGCTGACCGTCCCCGGCGATCTGGGCGACCAGGAGCTGAGCGAGGACCGGCCCACGCGCTTCGCCCTCGCCGCGCCCCGTACGCGCCCCGAGGATCCGGCTCTCGCCGAGGCCGCCGAGCTGCTGAACTCCGCGTCCCGCGTCACGCTGCTCGTCGGCCGCGGGGCGCACGGGGCCCGTAACGAGGTGCTCCGGGCGGCGGACCTGCTCGCCGCTCCCATGGTGCTGACCCTCAAGGCGAAGGAGGGCTTCGAGGGGGACAACCCCTTCCAGGTGGGGCAGACCGGTCTCATCGGCAATCCCGCCGCGGCCCACGCTCTCGACAGCGGCGACGCGCTCCTCATGCTGGGCACCGACTTCCCCTACCGCGACTGGTACCCGACGGGCTGCAAGGTCGTCCAGGTGGACACCCGTGCGGAGCACCTGGGACGCCGGGTCCCGGTGGACGTGGGCCTCGCGGGCGACGTCGGGGCGACCCTGCGCGCCCTGCTGCCGCTGCTGGAGGAGGCTTCCGACCGTACGCACCTGGAGGGCGCCCGGGAACGGTTCGCGCGCTGGGAGGAGGGACAGCAGCGGCTGGCCGATCCGGGCCACGAGCACCGCTGGACCGGCAGGCTGCGAGCAGCCCTGGACAACCGGGACCACGAGATCCGCCCGGAGGCCCTGGCTGCCGCGGTGGACCGGTATGCCGCCGAGGACGCCGTCTTCACCTCCGACACCGGCATGGCCACCGTCTGGCTGTCCCGCTTCGTCAGCATGCGCGGCGACAGGCGACTGATCGGCTCGTACAACCTCGGCTCGATGGCGAACGCCATGCCGCAGGCCCTCGGGGCCCAGCTCTGGGCACCCGAGCGCCAGACCATCGCCTTCTGCGGGGACGGCGGCCTGAGCATGCTGCTCGGCGACCTGATGACGATCCGGACGTACCGGCTGCCGGTGAAGCTCGTCGTCTTCGACAACCGCCGGCTGGGCATGGTCAAACTGGAGCAGGAGCAGGCGGGCCTGCCCGAGTTCGGCACGCAGCTCGACAACCCCGATTTCGCCGCGGTCGCCACGGCCCTCGGTCTGACGGGGATCCGTGTCACCGATCCGGCTGAACTCCACGACGGTGTGCGCCGGGCGTTCGAGACGCCGGGGCCGGTCCTGCTGGACGTACTGACCAATCCCGAGGAAGTGGCCGTACCGGCCAAGCCGACGGTGGCGCAGGGGTGGGGCTTCGCCATCGCCAAGGTCAAGGAGGTCCTGTCAAGCCACGAGGACTGACGGGACCCCCGGGCACGCGGGGGCCGGCCGGTCGACGAAGCGACCGGCTCGGCCCAGCCGCGGATACCGACGCACGTGAACCGGCGGGTCCGCCGCAGCACGGGGGGCGAGCGTCCACCGGCTGGAAGCCGGATCCCCGGGGGCCTCTTGAGTGCTTCGTTCAGCCGGCGGGGTTCTCGTCGAGGAGTGGGGCGAGGCCGTCGAGGAGGCGCTGGAGGCCGAACTCGAAGAGGGCGTCGAGGTCGAGCTCGTATCCGGTCGTGGTGAGGCGGGAGAACGCGGGGAACCGGCCGGTGGCCAGGACCGCCAGGAGCGCGGACTCCTGGGTGTCCATCCACTCCTTGTTGTCGAGGCCGCTGTGCGCCTCGGCCTCCCGTTCCCACTCCAGGTTGATGGCGATACCCCGGGCGTAGTTGAGCAGCATGAGGTGCGCGGTGAACGCAGACTGCAGGTCGAGTCCGTGGGCGTCCAGGGTGGCGAGCATCCACTCGTTGTACGGCAGGGCCGAGGTGATCATCTGAGGGCGGGTCACCGACAGTGCCGGTGCGAGCCATGGGTGGCGGCGGAACAGGTCCCACAGCTGCCGGGCCACCAACTCGATCGCCTCGCGCCAGTCCGCCGGTGGGTCAGCGGGCAGCGGGTGCTCCGCGATGACCGTGTCCATCATCCGCACCAGCAGGTCGTCCTTGTCGGCCACGTGCCGGTACAGCGACATGGTCGCCACCCCGAGCTCGGCGGCGACCCGACGCATCGAGAGCGCGGCCGGCCCCTCCGTGTCGGCGATCCTGACTGCGGCACCGACGATCCGTCCGAGCGTGAGCGCCTGCTGGCCCGATGGCGAGTCGGACGGGCTGCCCGGGCGTGCTCCGGCAGCGGGTCGGGCGGTGCGCACGGGGCGGCTCGGGGCCTCTACGACCGTCCCGACGCCGGGGACGGCGCGGACCAGGCCCTCGCGGCGCAGCTCGGTGAGCACCTTGGTCGCCGTCGCCATCGCGACGCCCCACCGCTTGGTGATCTCGCGGGTCGAGAGCACACGATCGCCCGGCGCCAGTTCACCCGTCTCGATCCGCCGCCGCAGTTCGCCGGCGATCTGGCTGTAACGCGGTACCGCCTGTCTGCCCACCGAAGCCCCTCTGCACTAGTGCACCTGAATGGGCGTCATTTTAGCTGCGCGCCAAGGGCGATCTGCGGACAGGAGCACCTTCGACACCCTTCAGCACTAGTGCAGCGCCATCCAACACCCGTGATCCATGAGCCATTTCACGCTTGCACACCGTCTTGCGTACGACGTACGCTCGCACCATGTCGAACAATGAAGTCCTCATCTGTGGTGCCGGCATCGCTGGGCCCGCGCTGGCGTACTGGCTACGCCGGGCAGGCTCCAGCGTCACGATCGTGGAACGCGCGCCGGAACCCCGGCCAGGCGGGCAGGCCGTGGACTTACGCGGCGCCGGCCGCACCGTGGTCGAGCGCATGGGCCTGTTGAACCGGGCCAGAGCGGAGAGCCTGGACCAGCGCGGCCTCGCATTCGTCGACGCCTCCGGCCGGATCACCGCACGGATGCCCGCCGACGGCTTCGGCGGGGAGGGGTTCGTCTCCGAGATCGAGATCCTCCGCGGTGATCTCGCCCGGCTGCTGTACGAGGCCACCTTGCCGGACACGGAATACCTCTTCGACGACACCGTCACCGGTATCGATCAGGACGCGGATGCAGTGACCGTCACCTTTGAGAACGCCGCGCCGCGCCGGTTCGGCCTGGTGGTCGGCGCGGACGGACCGCATTCCGTGGTACGCGCGCTGACCTTCGGCCCGGAGCAGGAGTTCGTCCGCCCGCTCGGCCTCTACACGTCCTGGTTCACCGCCACCGACGACCTGGAGCTCGACGGCTGGTACCTGATGCACAACGCACCCGGCGGCCTGGTCGCGTCCGCACGGCCCGGCCGCCTCCCCGGCGAGGTCAAGGCCGGTCTCAGCTTTCGCTCGACCCCGATCACCTATGACCGCCGCGACGTCGACGCCCAGAGGGAACTCGTGGCCCAGCGCTTCGCCGACACCGGCTGGGAGACGCCACGCCTGCTGCGCGCCATGCGCACCGCCCCGGACTTCTTCTTCGATTCCATGGGCCAGGTCCGTCTCGACCACTGGTCGCGCGGCCGTGTGGTGCTGCTGGGGGACGCCGGGTACTGCGCGACCCCGCTGACCGGCCTGGGGACCAGCCTGGCACTGGTCGGCGCCTACGTCCTGGCCGGCGAACTCGCCGCCGCCCGGGGCGACCATCACGTCGCCTTCGGCCGCTACGACGAGGTGATGCGCCCGTACGTGAGTCAGGCCCAGCAACTCCCGCCGGGCGGCGCCTCGGGGTACGCGCCTGCGGGCAGGCTCGGGATCCGCCTGCGGGACCTCTCGATGCGCCAGATGACCCGCTGGCCGGTACGGAACCTGCTTGCCGCCCAGTTCGCCAAGGCGGGGGACATCGCACTGCCGCCCTATGATCTCGCCGCCGACGCAGGGTGAGCGGGCCTCATCGATCCTCCCCCGAAAACCGGATGAGCCGTCCCTTGCGGATCGGCAGCAGCACTGACCAGCGATGTTCCCGCGAGGGCGCTGCAGAGGGTCCCGCGGGCGGCGGCACGTAGCGGTTCAGTGGGCGGGGGCCTCCCGTACCGGGTGCTTGCTGAGGATCGAGACGCGGTTGAAGGCGTTGATCGTGATCGCCACCCAGATCACGGCGGACATCTGGGCGGCGTCCAGGACCTCGCGCGCCTGCACGTACGCCCGGTCCTGGGCGAGGGCGTCGGCGGGGTGAGTGGTGGCCTCGGCGAGGGCGAGGGCCGCGCGTTCGCGGGCGGTGAAGAGCTCGGTGTCACGCCAGGCCGCGAGCACGCCGAGGCGTCGTGTGGTCTCCCCGGCGCGCAGTGCGGCCCGGGTGTGGACGTCGAGGCAGAAGGCGCAGCCGTTGAGCTGGGACACCCGGAGGTTGACCAGCTCGACCAGGATCCGGTCGAGGCCGGCCTCGGCGGCTGTCGTGCGGACGGTGTCAGCGGTCTTGACCAGCGCCTGGTACGCGGCCGGGCTCTGCTTGTCGAGGTGGATCCGGCCGTTGCTGCGACGGGCTTCCGTGGCCTGTGCCGTGTCGATCACCCTGTGCTCCTTCGCCTGTTGTCGTCGGCTACCTTCGGGACTATGATCACCCATAGTTGTTGAAAGTAAAACTACTTTGGTGCGGGAGGGTCTCGGAGATGGATCACAGGGAACTCGGGATCGCGGCCGGGGTCGAGGTCCTCACCGCCCGGGACGTCCCGCTGGGCGGGCCGCGGGCGATGACCGTGCGCCGCACGCTGCCGCAGCGGGCCCGGACGCTCATCGGGGCCTGGTGCTTCGCCGACCACTACGGTCCCGACCGGGTCGCCGACTCCGGCGGCATGGACGTCGCCCCGCACCCGCACACCGGGCTGCAGACCGTCAGCTGGCTGTTCAGCGGGGAGATCGAGCACCGCGACAGCCTGGGCACCCACGCCTTCGTACGACCGGGCGAGATCAACCTCATGACCGGTGGCCACGGCATCAGCCACACGGAAGTCTCCACCCCCGCCACCACGGTCCTGCACGGCGTCCAGCTCTGGGTGGCCCTGCCCGACGAGCACCGCCACGCGCCCCGCGACTTCCAGCACCACGCCCCCGAGCCGCTCCGCGTCGACGGCGCGCAACTGCGGGTCTTCCTCGGCACCCTCGCCGGCGACACCTCCCCCGTCCGCACCTTCACCCCCCTCCTCGGCGCCGAAGTCCTCATGGACGCCGGTGCCACCGTCACCCTCGACGTCGACCCCGGCTTCGAACACGGGCTCCTGGTCGACGAGGGAGACGTCAGCCTCGACGGAACGTCCCTGTGCCCCGCGCAGCTCGGCTACGCCGCCCCCGGCCGCACCGCCCTCACCCTCACCAACGACTCCGACCACCCGGCCCGGACGGTCCTCCTGGGCGGGCCGCCCTTCGAGGAGGAGATCGTGATGTGGTGGAACTTCATCGGCCGCAGCCACCGGGACATCGTCGAGGCACGGGAGGACTGGGAGCGCGCCTCCGCCCGCTTCGGCACCGTCGACGGCTACCCCGGCGACCGGCTGCCCGCCCCCGCGCTGCCCAACGCCGTCATCGCGCCCCGCCAGAACCCCTCCCGCCACTGAACCCCGCCCCGAAAGGTCCTTCGCCATGAGCGAGCAGAGCGCCACCGCCCCCGTCGTCCACCGCGTCGACACCCGCCACCGCTACGAGATCCTCGTCGACGACAACCGGGCCGGCCTGACCGCCTACCGCGACCGCGACGACCAGCGGGTCTTCTTCCACACCGAGATCGACGACGCGTACGCCGGCCGGGGACTCGCCGCGATCCTCGTCGAGCAGGCCCTCACCGACGTCCGCGCCGCCGGGATGCGGATCGTGCCCGTCTGCCCTTACGTGGCCAAGTTCCTCACCAAGCACCAGGAGTTCGCCGACATCACCGACGCCGTGACGCCCGAGGTGCTCACCTGGCTCGACGGCAAGCTGGGGCGCTGAGTTCGGGTGTTCCGGGTGGTTCCGGGACGGCGCCTCTCAGGTCTGCTCGTACTCGTCGTGGCGGCGTAGCCAGTGGGTTTCCTCGCCCTCCTCGTGGCGGCCCATCGGCGTGCGATCGAGGAGCCCGTAGTAGGCCATGGCCGGCTCGAGCCCGCGCGCGGTGGTGACGTACGTCCGGTACACCGCGCCGTCCGCCAGCGCGTAGCAGCTCAGGCCGGGCGCCTCGGTGACGTACCCGGGAACGTCCGTGCCGCACGCCTGTGCCATCTGTCGCACGGTGCCCGGAATCTCCCCGTCGAGGAACGGCTTCAGCTCCTCCCCCGTGTACACGAAACCGAGGTCGCGGTGGAACTCACCGCGGCCTGCGGAAACCCAGTCGAAGCGCCAGCCCATCCGCTCCCGGTAGGCGAGGAGTTTCCCGACCGGCGCCCGCGAGGAGCAGATCAGCGTCACGTCGCGGGCTTTGAGGTGGACCGCGTTGGGGTCGAGGGTGTCCGCGATCGAGGAGCAGACCGGGCATCCGGCCTCGTACGGCGGGCCGAACATGAAGTGGTAGACGAGCAGCTGCGAGCGCCCGTCGAAGAGTTCCGCGAGCGACTTCGTCCCGCCCTCGGTCTCGAACCCGTAGTCCTTCTCGACCCGTACCCAGGGAAGGTCCCTCCGCATCCGCGCGAGCTCGTCGCCGCGCCGCGTCAGTTCCTTCTCCTTCGCAAGCAGCTCCGCTCGGGCCGCCTCGAATTCCTCCTGCGTGCCGACCTCGTGCTCGGGCATGGTTCTTTCCTCGCGTGCGGCAGTGGAACTCCCCACAGCACGGACGGGCCCGCAGCGTCTGCACGGCGTGGCCGCCCGCCCTGCTTCCACCGTACGCGCGCGACGGCTGACCTTCGCACCCAGCGCAGGCTTCGTTCGTCCGAGGGGTCCTGCAGAGCCTCGACGGGCCTGCCGGCCCCGCTCGCGACCGGTCTCCCGGGTTTTGGGCCCGCGGGTTCTGTGATCTGCTGAAGGTGTCGTTCAGTACCGTGTCAGCCACCCGCGGTGCGCCGCCACCATCCGTGCGGGTCGGGCGGCCGGGTATCTCGCGTCGTCGGGAGGATTCCCATGCCGCATCTCCACCTGGCGCCTCCGGCACCGACGCGGCCCGGATTCCTTCTGCCCGCGCGAGAACTGGCGGTCGCGTGGTCCCTGATGGTGCTGATGGCCGCCCTGGCGTGGGCGCTCACCATAGGCCAGTCCCGCCACATGGGGATGGAGCCCGGCACCATGGGTCTGGCGCTCCCGCTGTTCCTGCTTCTGTGGGTGGTCATGATGGCGGCGATGATGCTGCCGTCCGTCGCACCGGTGGCCATCACCTGGGTGCGCGGGATCAAACGCTCAACGGCCGGGCCTGCCCGTGCCGTGCGGATCGCCGGGTTCGTCAGCGGATATCTCCTTGTCTGGACCGTTTTCGGGCTGCTCGTGTACGTCGCCCTCGCCGCGACGGGACACCTGGTGGACCTCGATCCGGATGCGGGCCGTTGGATTGGCGCCTCCGTGTTCCTGCTCGCGGGCGCTCAGCAGTTCGGGCCGCTGAAGAGCGTCTGCCTTCGACACTGCCGCAGCCCGATGTTCCAGCTCCTCCGGTACTCGCGTTTCCGGCCCTGGGCCAAGGACCTGCGGGTGGGTGCGCACCACGGGCTCTACTGCGTCGGGTGCTGCTGGGGCCTGATGATCGTCCTGATCCCGCTCGGGGTCATGAACATCGCTGCGATGGCCGGACTGGCAGCCGTGATCTTCCTGGAGAAACTCTGGCGGCAGGGCCCCTGGCTCGCCTGGGCCGTCGGCCTCCTCTTCCTCGTCCTGGCCGTGCTCGCCCCGTTCCACGACTGGCTGCTGCCCGGCCTGGGGGCATCCGGTCCCGCCATGGACCAGATGACCGGCTGAGCGGGGCGTCGGCGGGGCGGGCGACGGGCGACGGACGGCAGTCCGGCAAGGCTCCGCCTCCGCTCACAGTAGGTGTGCAGACCCTCGCGCACCGCCACCGGCGGACGGCCCGCCCTGCGCCTGCACGCGTGGACGGCAAGGGCTTTTGCCCCTGCCTCAGCAGGAGCAGAATTGACGATGACTCGTACGACCGAGCGCCTGTGCCGGCACTCGCCCAGCGTGACCCCCGTCGGTACGGGCCGCGAGGAGGCGATGAGATGTCCGAAACGGCGGCGACAGTTCCGAGGTGGCACGCGGCCGGCGACTGGTTCGATACGTGCAGGTGCAACGTCCCCTGTCCCTGCTCGTTCGCCCAGCTGCCCACCTACGGTGAATGCGACGGCGTCCTGGCCTGGCACATACGCGACGGCAACTACGGTGAGGTGCGGCTGGACGGCCTCAATGTGCTGATGTTGAGCTCCTTCGTCGGCAATGTGTGGGCCGAGCACAGCGACACCTACGCGGCGGTGTTCCTCGACGAGCGTGCCGACGCCCCGCAGCGGGAAGCACTCCAGATGATCTTCGGCGGACAGGCCGGCAGCTGGCCTGCCGCGATGATCACCATGATGGCTCCCGACGAGATCCGGGGCATGGACTTCGCGCCCATAGAAATCGAAGTGGACGAAGACCTCGGCGGCTGGCGGGCCACGATCCCCGATCGTGTCGAGGCGAGGGCCCAGGCGCTCGCCGGACCGACCACGCCAGAGGGCGCCCGGGTCCAATCGACCAACTTGCCGGGCTGCGAGACCGGACCGGGACAGGTCGCGACCTGGGGTCGCTCGACGGCGGACCGCGCCAACGCCTTCGGCTTCCACTGGAGCCGCGAAGGCCGGTCCAGCAAGCACATCCCGTTCGACTGGACGGGCCCGGACTGAAGCCGGCCGGGTTCGCCGGCGACCCCGCCGGACGCGCATGTCATCTACGAGGCGTGTCGGGAGATGCGGCGATGGCGGCTGCCCCGTCGCCCAGGATCGTGCACGGGTGCGCCGGGCGCCTACGCGTTGAGCGCCGACCAGAGCCACTGGCCGCCGACCCGGACGTAGAGCCGCTTGTTCGCGGAGTCCACGGCCATGGTGCCGTCCAGCGGCTGACGGGTGAAGGAGGCGTCGGTGACCGGCCCGGGCACCAGCCGCAGGGGCGGGTTCGGGGCGTTCTTGACGGGAATCGTGCCGGTCGCCTGGGCCCCGAGGGTGCCGTAGCTGTTCTCCACTCGGAAGTCGCCGGTCGAGGACTGCTCGTAGTAGATGTGCGTGCCGGTGGGCACAGTGGCGTAGTGCCCCACGACGTTGCGCAGTACGGCGGTGGAACCCGGGCCCGAGTAGAGCGCGACGCCCGCGTTGACGGTGGCCTTGTCCCGGTTGGCGATGACCACGTTCTCCAGCGCACTGGAGCTGGCCGCCCAGCTGATGATGTTCCGTGCGGTGGCCGGGGTGCCCGCTGCGAAGTCACCGGCGTAGCAGTAGATGTTGGTGGCGTAGATGTGCTTGCAGCCCGCGTCGGTCTTCAGGTGCGGGCCGCCCTGCATGCGCGAGGTCTCGAACTTGCAGTCGGTGATGTAGACGCCGTTGGGGTTGTTGGTGGTGACGGCGCCTTGGCCGATCCACAGCGCGCCGGTGCCGAAGGCCTCCAGGCGGCAGCCGATGAAGTGGATCTGGTTGATGTTGTCTTTGCTGTGGCCCCACGCGCCGTCGGTGGCGGAGGAGGCGTTGCGCAGCCAGATGTTGGGCTGGGTCGTGCTCGCGGTGGTGCCGGTGCAGTCCTCGATGACCAGGTTGTAGAAGCGGGAGTCCCAGAACTCCACGGCGTCGATGCACATGTCCTTGTTCGAGGTCATGAAGACGTCGCGGAAGTAGGAGTTGTTGTTGTAGTAGAGCTCCAGCAGCAGGCCGGTCTTGCCGTTGCCGTTGAAGCCGAGGTTCTCGACGGAGCAGTAGCGGCGGTGGGTGGAGCCCGTGGAGTAGGCCGCTCCCGTGCCGGACATCCGGAGCAGGATGCCGTCGCCGCCCTTGATCAGCATGGAGGCCTTCGCTCCGGCGCCGGCCAGGCGGATGCCGTCGGCCTTGACGGCCAGCGCGGGTCCGCCGGCTGCGGGCTTGACGAGGTACTTCCCGACCGGGAAGTACACGGTGCCGCCGCCCGCCGCGGCAGCCGCGTCGAGGGCGCGCTGGACGGCTGCGGTGTCGTCGGTGGAGCCGTCGCCGACTGCGCCGTGGCCCTTGACGTCGAACCAATCCGGCGCGCCCGCTGCGGTGGTCGCCGCAGCCGCCGTACCGCCGCCGGACATCAGCGCGGTCCCGGTGAGCCCGGCCACGGCTCCTGTCAGCAAGGCACGGCGGGCCGTCTTCTGCTGTTCGGTCATGGTCTCCCCCTTGTGATGACGGACAACGGAGATGATCTTGCCATCCGGCACCGACAGTCGAGGAGGATCCGCCCGCCCGGACTGGGAACTTGACGCACTCACCACTAACATCCGACCGGCCAGAAGCACACGCCGCCCGAGAGCCGTCCTCGAAGGGTCACCCGCATGCGCTTGACCGCCCGTGTCGCCCCCGTCGCCCTTGCCGTGGCCGCGCTCCTGCTCGGCGTCCTCCCCACCCAGGCACAGGCCCGGCCCGACCGCGCCCCCGACAGGGTCACGGTCGGCGGCCGTACCTACATCGCCGACGGCCAGGGCCGCGCGCTCCAGTGGCGCGGCTTCAACCTGGCCGACAAGAGCAGCCGGGGCACCAACGCCTTCGCCGACATCCACGAGAGCGACCTCAAGGACATGGCCGCCCGGGGCTTCAACCTCGCGCGCCTCGCCTTCTTCTGGGACGACCTCGAACCCGCCCCCGGGCGCTACGACCGCGGCTACCTCACCAAGATGCGCCGCATCCTCGACTGGGCCGACCGCTACCACATCAAGGTCATCCTCGACGCCCACCAGGACGTGTACGGGCCCCGATTCGGCTCCCGCGGTGTCCCGGACTGGGCCACCCGCGACGAGGGGCTGCCGTTCTGGCCGATACCCGACGACTGGTTCTCCGAGTACTTCGAGCCCTCCGTGCAGACCGCCTTCGACCACCTGTACAAGGACGCCGACCTCCGCGCCGCGCACGCTCGCATGTGGCTCACGGTCGCCTCCGCCCTGGGCGGGCACCCGGCGCTACTCGGCTACGACCTGATGAACGAGCCGTTCGCGAAGTTCCTCGAAGGCGAGGACCTCCCCGCCGCCGCGGCCCGCTTCGAGGCGACCGAGCTGACCGAACTCTGGAACCGCCTTTCCCGGGCGGTCCGCCTGGTCGACCACGACTCGTGGGTGTTCGTCGAACCCACCGTCATCGTCGGTCTCGGCGTCCCGACCCGGTTGGGCGCCATCGACGACCCGCACGCCGGCTACGCACCGCACTTCTACGAGACCGCGATGGAGACCGGCGCCGACTACGACCCCAACGGCACGTTCATCCCCGCCTACGAAGCGGCGATCGGCGACTACCCCGCCCGTAACCACATGCCGGTGATCGTCGGGGAGTGGGGCGGCAACCCCTACGTTGCGCACGCGAGCCAGTTCGTCACCGACATGACGGCCTCTCTTGACCGCTTCTCCAGCGGCTGGACGTGGTGGCAGTGGTGCCGGGGCGGCGGCTACTGCTTCCTCGATCAGACGGGCGCCGCGAAACCCAACGCCCAACTGCTCGTCCAGCCGTATGCGAGGGCCGTCGCGGGCGACCCCCTCAACTTCGCGTACGACCCGGCCACACGCACCTACACGCTCACGTTCCGCACCCGCGAAAACGCCGAGGGGCCCACGCAGATCACCACGCCCAGGGAGACCTACCCAGGCGGCTACCGCGTCGACGTCGAGGGCAGCAAGGTGAGTTGGGGCCACCGCGGCGATACCGTGACGGTGAGGACACACGGCAGGGCCGGAGCCACGTACAAGGTCACGATCAGCCCGAGGTAGCCCGTCCGAACCGCCCGGGGGAACCGGGTGCTGCGCGCCGCCCTGGCCCACCGCCGAGGGCCGTGGGCGCAGTACGGGTCTGGCCTGCGATGATGACGGCGTGCCAGAGCCAGGGACCACCGCCGTCGTCATCGTATTGCCCGATGCCGCCCCGCTCCTTGACGCGGCGCGGCGGATCGACCCGTCTCTGGTGCGCCGTGGGGTGCCGGCGCACGTCTCGCTCCTCTACCCGTTCGTGCCGGAATCGGCGCTGACAGGTCAGGACGAGGAGGGCGTGCGTTCCCTGGCAGCGCGTTTTCCGGCAGCCGATCTGGTCCTGGAGGAGGTCGTGACGGCGTCGGGCTTCGTCGCCGTGACCGTTCCAGGGCTCCAACCGATCGTCGATGCGTTCCACGCCCGGTGGCCCGGGGTGCGGCCGTACGGGGGCCGCTTCGGAGCGCGGCCCCCAGCCCATGTCACGGTCGCCATGGGTGCGGACGACCTGACAGTCGCCACCCGCGTCCGCTCCGTGACCGGCAGCCTGCTGCCGCTGCGCACCCGCGCGGCGGCTGTCCAGCTGGTGGTGCTGACGGAGGAGGGCTGGCGGTCGCGCTTCACCGCGCCGCTCGGCGTCCCGGACAGACCCTGAGCCCTCCCCCGGCCTGTTTCCGTGGAGTTCCTCACGACGAACCTGATCGACTGGGACCGTGGCCGTACTTTCCATGTGAGGCGGGACGGAATCGGGCATTCCCAGCTGCAAGCCGTCGAGCCGTCGCGCGCGGCCACCCCCAACCCCGGCTGACCGGGGCCGCTCCACCCTGAGCATCGGGTGGTACCGCAGCGCGACACCAGGGCGGAGGGCGCCGGAGGGCACCTCCCACGCGCCGGCTGCGTCCGGGGAAGGCTTCTATTCGGCCAAGCCGTGGGTTTCTGCGGGACGTTCCCAGGGGATTGATCAGTTCTTATGGTGGCAAAGAAAGCCCCGTGATAATTTCGCGGACCAGCGAGGGGGCTCGTGCCGACTTCTGGGGGATGGTCGGGGGTGGGGATCGTGGTGGTGCGGCTTGGCGTCGGGGAGAAGGCGCGCTTGCGGATGGCGCTCGTGGACGAGCTGAGTGCGCTGGACTGCGTCCGGGACCCCCGCGAGCGGCTGTTGTTCGGGCAGAGTGTCGGCGGATACCTCGAAAGAGCTCTGGATCTGCCCGGCACGAACGCCCGGAACGATACGGTCGCCCTTGTGCAGGCGGTGTTACGGGACCAGCAGGACGTGGAGACGGGCGTGGACGCGCTCCTCTACGCCGTCGAGCTGCACGAGGGCAGTGACGTCGCCGGGCGCGTGCGGGAGCGGGTGCTGCGGGCCTGGGAGCCCGAGTCCTCCTCGGCGACGCCCCTGCTCGGCGTATTCGAGGACAGGGAGCTCAAGGCCGCCCGGGCACTGCTCGCCGGGCACACGGGGGTGGACGCGGGCGAGTTGGTGGACCGGCTGAGACGGGAGCTGCAGCTGGACCTGCCCGGCGGGCTCACGGCCGGCCGGCTCTTCGATCACCTGCTCGACCTCAACGCCCAGGCCGGCGGGCTGCCGCCCGCCGTGGTCCTGCTGGAGTGCCTCGCCGAGCTGATGCCGCGGGACAGCGAGCGGCGGCGTCGCCTGCGGGAGTGGTGCGAGACCTGGGCGGCCGGCGCGGGAGCGGGCACCGACGAGGCCCTGCACCGGCGGCGCGAGCGGGCGGCCACCCCGGGCCGGCCGGGCACCACGGGGCCGCCCGGCGGGGACGTTCCCCGCTGTCTGATCGTGATGGTGGATCCCGCCCTCGACGGCTCCCCCGACATCTACGTGCGGCACTGGGTCAACCGGACCGCCGGCCACTGGGCCCCGGTCGCGGGCGCCCTGGAACGGGCCACCCCGCCGACCCTGGGCACGGTGGTGGAGCGGGCCGTCCGGCGCGGTGAGGCGTACTGGGCCGACGCGGACCGCGCCGGCGAGGACCAGAGCCCGATCCACATCGAGTTCGTCCTCCCGTACAGCATGCTCAACCACGACGTCGCCGGCCTGGGGTTGCGCGAGGCGGGCGAGGACGAGCCCGTCCCCATAGGGCTGCGCTACTACGTCCACCTGCGCAGCCTGGAGCGGATGCGTACCCGCGACCCGGCCCAGCTGCGCCGCTGGCGGCTGCGCTGGCAGACCCTGCGGGCGGCCAGCGCCGCCCGCCCGCACTCCTGGACGGGCGCCGATCCGACCACGACGGGGCTGCGCATCTGGCGCAACAAGCTGGTCGCGGACCAGCACTTGACGGCGGTGACGCTCAGCGCCCCCGCCCTTGAGGGGCAGGCCCTGGAACCGCTGAAGGCGGCCATCACCGAGGGCATCGGCGTGGCGCTCTGGGACCGCCGCGACCCCGCGCTGCAGGCGCTGGGCGCCCCGCTCGACATGCTCGTCGGCTACCCCACGACCCAGCTGCCCGGAACCATCCATCGGCTGCGCATGAAGGCCGAGACCGAAGTGAACGGAATGCAACTCCCCGGCCGCCATGTGGCGTTCTTCTACGATGACCCGTTTCGGCTCATCGACTGCGAGGAGGTACCGGCGTGACCGAGTACGAGCAGGAGCCGAAGCCGGAGCACGACGCCGCCCCGGCCGTCGGCGACACCACCGGTACCCCGCCGGGCGGATCCTGGCGCGTCTTCCACGCGACCGGCGCGGCACCGGCCGGTGACCCGCCGGCCATCCCGCCCGCACCGCCCTGGCGGGAGTTCCTGGGCGCGCCGCTCCAGCCCGCCCCCGCGGACGACGACCTCGCCCTGCACCGCCGCCTGGGTGCGCACGACGCCCGGCCCGGGCTGCGGGACGAGGAGATCGACACCGTCAACGCCGCTCTGCTGCTGCGTCGTCCGCTGCTGGTGTCGGGGCCGCCCGGGGTGGGCAAGTCGACCCTCGCCTATCTGGTGGCCCGCGAACTGGGCCTGGGGCGGGTGCTCCAGTGGAGCATCGTCAGCCGGACCACGCTGCGCGACGGGCTCTACGAGTACGACTCCATCGGCCGGGCCCAGGCCATCGCGGCCTGGCCGGCGGGCGCCGACCAGGCGACCACGGACGTCCGGCCCGCCGGCCCGCCACCGCCCGCCCCGCCCGCACCCGGGGCGCCCTCCGTACCGCCCGCCGCCGGGTCCCGTCCCGAACCCCCGCCCTACCTGGGCGACTTCGTCACCCTCGGCCCGGTCGGCACCGCCCTGCTCGCCTACGCCCGCCCCCGCGTCCTGCTGATCGACGAGCTCGACAAGAGCGACATCGACCTGCCCAACGACCTGCTCCACGTCCTGGAGAACGGCAGCTACGCGGTTCCGGAGCTGGTCCGCAGCGCCCTGCCGAAGGTCAGCGTGTTCACGGACGACCCGGACGGCCGGGCCGAGATCGTCGGCGGCCGGGTCGAGTGCCGGGAGTTCCCGCTCGTGGTGATCACGAGCAACGGCGAACGGGAGTTTCCGGCCGCCTTCCGGCGCCGCTGTCTGCCGCTGGAGATGCGTCCGCCCAGCCGGGAGCAGCTCGTCTCGATCGTGGTCAGTCACCTGCGGAGCAGGCCCGAAGCGGTGGACGCACTCATCGACGACTTCGAGCGGCGGGTGCGTACCGGCGGCACACAGTCGGTCGACCAGTTGCTCAATGCCGTCCATTTGACCACAGCGGGTGGTTTCCAGGCGGACTCCGACGGGCGTAAGCTCATTGAACTGCTGTTGCGCGACCTCGCGAAAGGCCGCTGATGGACGGCACTCCCAGGGAGCGCGCACCCGACGCCCGTACCGGGACGGACGGTCCCTCCGGCGACGGTACTACCTGGCGGGAGATCGCCGACGCGGTCTGGCTCGCGGCGGCCCGTCGGGCCTCCGACGCGGCCCCGGAGCCGGCGGCCGGGGAGCAGTGCCCTCCCACGGAGAACGCCCCGGAGGACGAGCCGGGCGAGGCAGCGGAACGCGCCCCGGAGCAGGCCGGTGACGTGACCCCGCCCCCGAGCATGCCCGGCGGCCCGCCGCAGGCCGAGCCGGGGTCGGAAACGGACGGCGCCACCGGATCCCCCGTCACGCCCCCGCCCGCGTCCGAGCGTTCGGGTGACGACGGCCCGGCGCGCATCCCGGAGAACGGGGCCGAAGCCGAGGCCGAGGCAGGCCGCGCCGTGCCCGTCGCCCTCGCCGCCCGGCGGGCCCGCAGACCGGTGCCGCTCCCCCTGGCGAGGGCGCTGCACCTGCTCAGCCGCAGCATGCCCGCCCGCCACAGCAAGGAGCTGGACGAGGAACGCACCGCCCGGTACGGCATCTCCGACAACCTGTGGGTGCCGTACCTGCGGCCGGCCACCGAGAAGGCGTTCGACCTCGTGCTGCTCGTCGACGCGGCGCCGACCATGCGGATCTGGCAGCAGCGGATCGCCGCGATCGCCGTGGAGGCGGCCCGCAGCGGCGCGTTCCGGGACGTGCGCACGGTGCGGCTGGAGTTACCCCCGAGCGGCCGGGCCCGGCTGCGCTGGCCCGGGGAGGGAACCGGGGACCCGGCGGAGGTCCTCGACGCGCGCGGCTCCCGGGTGCACCTGCTGGTCACCGACGGACTGGCGCACGGCTGGGCCGGACCCGCGGCGGACGACCTCCTGATGCGACTGGCGCGCAGCGGTCCCACGGCGCTGGTACACCTCCTGCCCACGTACCTGTGGCACCGCTCCTCCGCCGCGCCGTACCGCGCGGAGCTTGAGGCGGGCGGCTTCGGCGCGCCCAACACCCGGATCGGCCGCGGTCCCGCCTGGGAGGACCCGGCCGGGGAGCCGCCCCGGGGGGCGGAGGGCAAGCCGGTCGTCCCCGTACCCGTGCTGAGCCTCAAACCGGAGTCGTTCACGGCGTGGGCCGAGCTGGTGGCCGGGGAGCTCGGCGTACGGCGGACGCTGCCCTTCCTGCTCGCCGGGACGCTGGCCGACGGCCGGCCGACACCGGGGCTGCTGCCGCCGCGGACGGACGGGCCCGGCTCCACGGAAGCCGCCGAGGCCGCGGTGCGCCGGTTCTTCTCGCTGGCCACGCCGACCGCGCGCCGGCTTGCCACCCATCTGGCCGCCCTGCCCTTCGAGTTCGAGCTGATCGAGGAGCTGCGCGACCGGGCGGTGCCGGAGGCCGGACCCGGGCACGTGGCCGAGCTGCTGATGGGCGGGCTGATCGACTGGGAGGGCGAGGGCTCCGACGGCCGCCCCGACTTCGCCGAGGGCGTCCGGGAGGCGCTGCTCGCCACCGGTACCCGCAGCCAGCTCGCCCGGACCGTGAGCCTGTTCGCCGAACTGCCGAGCGCCCGCGGGCGCGGCGTACGGCTGCGGGCCGCGCTGCAGGACCCCGAGCACGCAGCCCTGCCGGAGGCGACGGCGGCCGACCGGCCGTGGCTGCGCGTCGAGCTGGCCGTGCTCAAGGCCCTCGCGGGCCCCTACGCCCGGCGCGCCGACCGGGTCCTGGCCGCCGTCGGCGCGGGGCCTGGCGACGCCGCTCCGCGTGGGGCCGGGCCGGGTGGGGCCGCCGGGTCCGGCGGCGTCAGTACGGGCTCCCCCTTCATCTCGGCGGGTGGCTCCGGTCCTCCCGGCGCAGCCGACATTCCACGAGTGGGCATACCTGCCCAGGAGATCCCCGTCCCCACGAACGACGACGCATCCCCTGGAGCACCTGTGCCGACCACGACCGACCCCTCAGACCCCGCAGTCCGGAAGGCTGAACCGATCATGGACACCAAGTCCCAAACCCTCTTCGTCCGCTCCGGCCAGCCGAGGGTCATGGGGAACGTCCCGCCGAAGAACCCCAACTTCACCGGCCGGGAGAGTCTCCTGGCGGCCGTCGAGGAACAGCTGCGGTCGGACGAGACGGCCGCGGTGCTCCCGCACGCCCTCCACGGCATGGGAGGGGTCGGCAAGTCACAGCTGGCCATCGAGTACATCTACCGGCACAGCCACGAGTACAACGTCATCTGGTGGATCCCCGCGGAGCGGGAGAACCTCATCCTCGGCGCCCTCGTCGACCTCGCCCGCGCCCTGAACCTGGAGGTCGGCCCGCAGGCCAACACCGCGGTGCCCGCCGTCCGGGAGGCGCTGCGCACCGGACGGCCGCACGACAACTGGCTGCTGGTCTTCGACAACGCCGAGGACATCGAGACGGTCCGCGGCTACTTCCCCACCGGCGGCCCCGGCAAGATCATCGTCACCTCCCGCAACCGCGACTGGGAGCGGGTCGCCTCCCCCCTCACCGTCAACGTCTTCGAGCGCGAGGAGAGCATCGCCCTGCTCCAGCGCCGGGCCCGCGACCTGAGCCACGCCGACGCCAACCGCCTCGCCGAGGCCCTGGGCGACCTGCCGCTCGCGATCGAACAGGCCGGCGCCTGGCACGCCGCCACCGGCATGCCGGTCGGCCAGTACCTGGACCTGCTGGAGCAGCGCCGACCCGGCATCCTGGAGCTCGACCCGTCGCCGGACTACCCGGTCTCGGTCGCCGCCGCGTGGAACATCTCCCTGGACCAGTTGGCCAACACCAACCCGGCCGCACGCCAGCTGCTGGAGATCTGCGCCTGCATGGCGCCCGAGCCGATCCCCCTGAGCATCCTGCGCGGCACCCGCAACGTGGACATCACCCCGGAGCTGGACCCGGTGCTGCGCGACCCTGTGCTGCTGGCACGGGCCACCCGCGACCTCAGCAAGCTGTCGCTGATCAAGCTGGACCACAAGAACGGCACCCTGCACATCCACCGTCTGATGCAGGCGGTGCTCGCCGCCGGCCTCGACGAGAGCCGGACCGAGGATCTGCGGCGCGCGGCACACCTGCTCCTGGCCACCGCCACGCCGGGGGCCCCCAACGCACCCGACCAGTGGCCGGCGTACCAGGCCCTGCTCCCGCACGTGATGGCGAGCGGCGCGGTCCGCACCTCTGACCCGTGGGGCCGCGAACTGATCAAGTCCATGGTGCTCTACCTCTACTACTGGGGCGCGCACGAGACCGGTGTCGAAGTGGCCCAGGAAGCGTGGCAGACATGGACCGCCCGGTCCGGCGAGGAGGACCCGCAGGTCCTGGTGATGGGCAAACTCCTCGGGTTCCTGCTGCTCCAGACCGGCGGCGTCACGCAGGCCCTGGAGCTGTTCCAGAAGGTGCTGGAGATCTCCCGGCGGGACTCGATTCCCGAGGAGGACCTGATCGACTCCATGACGCAGATGGCCGGCGCGCTGCGCTACAAGGGAGACTTCTACGCCGCCCGGGCGCTGGACGAGGAGGCGGACAGCCGGGCCCGTGACCTGATCGGCCCGGAGGAGCCCGCCACCCTGCTGGCCGCCCACAGCTACGGCGTGACCCTGCGCGCGTGCGGTCAGTTCGCCCAGGCCCGGGAGCTGGACGAGGAGACCGCCCGGCAGTGGGACATCCTCTACGGCTCCACCAACGGCCTGACGCTGAACACGATGAACGGCTTGGCGATCGACATCCGCGAGAGCGGCGACTACCCCGCCGCCCGTGTCATGCAGGAGGAGACGTACCGGATCTACCGCACCGTCTTCGGCGAGGACAACGCGGCCACCATCCGCGCCGCCCGCAACCTGGCGGTGTGCCGGCGCCGGGACGCGGCTCTCCAGGAGGCCTCGGACCTCACCGAGGAGACCCTGGCGCGGTTCACCCTGCGCTACGGTGCCCAGTACCCGGACACCCTGGCCTGCGCGGTGAACGCCACCGTGGACCGGCGGCTGCGCGGGGACTTCACCGCCTCGCGGGAGCTGGGCCTGCAGACCCTGGAGCGCTACCGGGCCACGCTGGGCCCGCAGCACGCGTTCACCCTGATCACGATGACCAACCTGGCGGCGACCCTGCGCGCCCTCGGCGAGGTCGAGGAGGCCGAGGCCCTGGACCTGGAGTCCACCGGCACCTTCCGGGAGACCCTCGGCGAGATGCACTCCTTCACGCTGACCGCCGTCCTGGGGCTGGCGAACAACCACTACGCCAAGCTGGACTTCGACGCGGCCCGCGCCATCGACGAGGAGAACCTGCCGAAGTTCGTCCGCACCTGCGGCCCCGACCACCCGCTCACCCTCTCCTGCCGGGCGAACCTGGCCCTGGACCTGCGCGGGCTCGGCCGGATCCAGGAGGCCGACGAGCTCAACGCCGAGGCCGTGGAGGGCATGACCCGGGTGCTGGGTCCGGACCACCCCTGGCTGGTGGCGGCCCGGCTCCACCAGCGGATCGAGTGCGACATCGCGCCGATGCCCCTGTAGGAGACGTACGGCGGCACTCCGTCCTCACGGGTGCGGAGTGCCGCCGTCCGAATGCCGTGCGCCGCGGTATCGCCCAGGCCGCGACGCGGCGCCGCCCAGGCCGTGTACACGGGGCCGCCCAGGCCGCGTGAGCAGTGTCAGAGGGCCTCGGCGGACGATGCGTCGACCGGGGTGCGGGGTGATGGCGGTGGAGTGTCCCCGCCCGCAGCCTCCGCACGCGCCCGCAGGCGGCGTACGACGGCCAGCAGGGGCTCGGTGGCCACCGTGGTCGCCAGGGCCATCAGCACCAGCGCCGTGTAGAGCCGGCCGCTGAGCAGTCCCGCCTGCAAGCCCGCGTTCAGCGCGATCAGCTCGGTCAGGCCCCGGGTGTTGAGCAGGACGCCCACGGTCCGGGCATCGTGCCGGTCCAGGCCCGCGAGCCGGGCCGCAACGGTCCCGCTCACCACCTTGACCGTCACGGCGAGGAGAGTCACCGCGACCACCGCGACCACACCGGCGGAGTCGAGCGCGCCGATCTCCACGCTCCGGCCGGAGACCACGAAGAAGAACGGCAGCAACAGCATGCCGATGTCGTGCAGCGGCCGGACCAGGTCCGGGTCCAGGGTGCCCCCCTCCTCCCGCGGGGTGACCACGCCGGCGAGCAGGGCGCCGAAGATGACGTGCAGCCCGAGTGCCTGGGTGACCCAGGCCGAGGCGAACGCGAAGCCCACCAGGACGGCGAGCCGCACCGAGGGATCGACCCCCGAGCGCCACAACAGGCGACGCAGGACCGGCCGGGCGGCGAGCAGCATCACGGCCGTGAACCCGAGCAGCAGCACCAGCCGCACCGCCCTGGAGAGCCCGCCCTCCGCCTCGGTCTCCAGCAGAGTGCCCACCAGGACGGTCCAGCCCATGACGTCGATCAACCCGGCGGCGGCGACGGCGACGATCCCCGGCACCGTCCCGGCCAGGCCGTTCTCCCGGACTATGGCCGTCAGGACGGGCACGGCCGTGATGGACAGCGCCACGCCGAAGAACAGCACCGAGGCCGCGGACATCTCCTGGGGCGCGCCCAGCTCCGCCAGCCGGCGGTGGAAGAGCAGTGCGGCCGCGCACCCGGCCGTCATCGGCAGCACGAACGCCGCGAGCGAGACCGCCACCACGGTACGGGCCCGGCCCCTGACCACGCCGAGGTCGAGTTCGTAGCCGACGGCGAACAGGAAGAGGACCAGGGCGATCTGGGAGAGCCCGGTGAGCACCGGGCTCAGCGCCGGGGGGAACAGGATCCGCGACAGTCCCGGGAAGAGCCCCGCGAGCATGGTCGGGCCGAGTGCGATGCCGGCGATCAACTGCCCGATGATCGTGGGCTGTCGCCACCGCCGGGAGAGCCAGCCCGCGGTGTGGGCGACGATCAGGATGAGCGCGGTGGCGCCGATGAGATGGGTGATCATCGCATCAGTACCCATACGGTCCCCCTCGAGGAGTCCGGCGCCGGGCCGGAACGGCCACGGCTGGTGCACGGCAGACCAAAGAGCGCGCACCCGGGGTCGAGGGGCACGATTTCAGCATACTGCCAAGTTGACGGCTCGTTATGTGCCACGATCACGTTCAGGGCGACTGGTTGACGTCAGAGGTGGGGGCTTATGACGACGGCATTGTTCATCCACGGCACGGGGGTCCGGGAGCCGGGGTTCTCCGAGCTGTTCGGGCGCTTCTCGGCCGGGCTGCGCGCCGTGGCCCCGGCCGTCCGACCGGTCCCGTTCTACTGGGGAGGGGAGTTCGGCGCGACGCTGGCGGCCGGTGGCCTGTCCCTGCCGCAGCCGGGCGGACGCAGCCGCGGCGGCCTCGGAGAGTCGCCCGACGCGGCCCCGGCCGAGGACTCCGACAGCGAGCGCTGGGCCGACCTGTACCGCGATCCGCTCGTCGAACTGACACTGGCCGCCGCCGACGGCCCGGCCGCCCGCGGCGAACTGCCCCTCGGCGCCGCGGTTCCCGGGGAGCGACCCCGGGCGCTGCTGGCCGCCCTCGACGGGAAGACGGCCGATGTCGCCGAACGCACCGGCGTACCGGAACGGCACCTGACCGAGGCCGCTCTGGCCCTCGCCCGCAGCCCGCTGCCGGGCCGGGCCGCGGGCGGCCTGCCCGACGACGAGGACCTCGCCCGGCTGCTGGCCCGGGCGGTGGTCGCGGCGGCGCTGGCCGCCGTACTCGCCGAGGACGCGCCCGTCGTCCCCGACGGCGTGGCCCGGGACGCGGCCGTGGCCTCCCTCGCCGAACTGATGGGAGCCCGTCCGGCCGGCTCCGAGCGGGGCCTCGGAGCCCTGCTCGCCCGGCCGGCGCTCCGGCTCGCCTCCCATGCCGCGGTCCGGCGCCGCCGCGCGCTGACCGAGGCCGCCCATCCGGCCGCCGCCGACATCATGCGCTACCTGGCCCGGGGCGCGGCTGTGCGGCAGAGGCTGCGCGAACTGATCGATGAGCTGCCGGCCCCGGTGGTCGTGGTCGGGCACAGCCTCGGCGGCATCATCGCCCTGGACACCCTGGTCACCGCGCCGCTCCCGCAAGTGGAACTGCTGGTGACGGTGGGGTCCCAAGGGCCGTTCCTCTACGAGAGCGGAGCCCTGCCCGGACTCACCCACCCGGAGCCGCTGCCGCCCCACGTGCCCGACTGGCTGAACGTCTACGACCGGCGGGACCTGCTCGGCTACCTCGGCGCCGGGCTGTTCCCCGACCGGGTCACCGACGTCGAGGTCGACAACCGGCAGCCGTTCCCGGCCGCCCACAGCGCCTACTGGACCAATCCGGCCGTCTACGGCGAGATCGCGGCCCGGCTCGCGTGACGGGGACCGCGGCGCCTGCGCCGGAGCGCACCTTCGCAGTGGTCGTGGGCATCGAGCGGTACGCCGCCGGGACCGGCTGGGACCTGCCCGGGCCCGCCGGCGACGCCCTGCGCTTCCGGTGCTGGCTGCTGCGTGCCGGCGTACCGGATCGGAACATCCTGCTCCACCTGGATCCGCTGACCGACCCGGACGTTCCGTACCGGCCGGCCGACCACGCGACGCTGCGGCAGCTGGTGGTGTCGGAGCTGCATGGCCTGCGGGGCGAGGCGCTGTGGGTGTGGTGGGGCGGGCACGGGGTGCTGGACCGGGCGGAGCAGTTGCGGCTGTTCTGCGCGGACGCCACCACCGCCGACAAACGCAACCTCGACCTGGACTCGATGCGCCGGACCCTGGCGAGCGACGCGTTGCCCGGCTTCGGCCGGCAGATCTGGATCGTGGACGCCTGCCAGACGTTCGAGGAGGAGTACGGCTTCCAGCACACGCTGCCCGCCGAGACGCTGCCCGTGGGACGGCGGGTGCAGTCCCACCAGCAGACGCTGCTGCTGGCGGCGACCCGGGGGCAGCGGGCGACGAACGATCCCGCGCGCGGCACGGGTCTGTTCTCGGCCAGTGTCCTGGCCGCCCTTGACAGCAGGCGCGGCGCGGTCGGCTCGGGTGCGCCGCAGTGGCCGGATCCGGAGGCCCTGTTCGGCGACGTCCAGGAGCGGGTGGAGCGCCTGCGGGCCGAACGGCGCACCGACCAGTTGCCCGTGATCTGGTTCCACGGCCCCCAGCGGTCCGAGCACCCGGGGCCGCCGGCCACCGCGCCGACGGTAGCGCGGGCCGCCGCAGAGGCGCCGAACACGCCCGGCCGGCCGATGGAACGCCTGATCGGCGCCCTGCTCGCCTACCCGATGATGACCGATCCCGAGGAACGACAGGCGATCGTCACGGAGCTGGGCGAGGCCACCCGCACGGTGGAACGGATGCGCAGGCACGCCAAGCCGCGCACCGACCTCATCGGGATCGTGCGGGCCCTGAGCGAGGTCCCCGGGGAGCTGTGGCTGCTCCACGCCGCGGTCACCCTGCTGGACGACGACGACCAGCGGGCCGTGGCCCTGGAGGCGGCCGTCCACGCGTGTGCCGGACCGCGACCCGCCGGGTGAGGGGCCGAGGCATCGTCAAATGGCTTGATCACACGGGCTTTTCGTCGCCGCCCCCGTTCGTCATCATGGAGGTGACTCCGGCAGCGCCGGCGACACGCCCCGCCCGATCGGTGGGAGTGGGGCACTTGAAGGGGGAAGCACGTTGCATGAGCCGGCCAACGCGGACCGTCCCGGTGCGGACCACCGTCCCGGTGCGGACCGCGGGGAGCACGTCGAATCCGATCTCGCGGATCTGACCGGGGTGAGCCTCGCCGCGATGCGCGGCGTTCCCGCACAGTTGCGCAGCCGACGGCTGCTCGCCCAGGCCCGCCGTGCCCGGAGCAACACCATGGGGCACAGCAATCCGACCGGCGGGGCCAGGGCAGAGTAGATGGCGTCGCAGGAGCACGGAGCGCGGTTACGGATGCCCGCGGCCCACTTCGACGAACTCGCCTCGGGCGGCGGTTCCGCCGAAGCCGTCGCGTTCCTGGTCCGCGTCGAACGCACCCGGCGTCTGATGCTCCTGGGTGAACTGCTCGACCGGCTGAACGAACTGCCGGGTGCACTGGGCGAACTGGGCCAGGCCGCTGCGGTCTGGGAGTTGTTCGCCGAGGCGGCCGAGGCGGAACCGGACGCGTGCGAGGCGTTGTTGATGAGCCCGCACATGGGCTGCTGGACGGCACACATGGTGCGCCGCCTCCACGGCACGACGGGTGGCCCACCGATGTGGGCGGATGCCGGGCACCTGTGCGCCATCTCGCTGACCGCACGGATCCTCGCCGGGCTCGATGTCGAACTGGACGTGCCCCTGCTGGACGGGGGCCTGTCCCTGCCCACCCTGGGCCTGGCCAGGATCGGCGGTCTTCACGGCTACGGCGCGGCCCGGGCCCGGCTGCGGGGCGGCGATCTGCACCTGACCTCCGGCGGCCGCACGATCCTGGTCCGCCCGCTGGACGGGGCCTGGCGCAGCCACTGGACCCCGGCGCGCACCTTCGCCGGCACGTCGACCTGGCTGGACGACCTGGACCCCTACCGCGACCTTGACGAGCCGGTCGCCCCGCAGCCGCTGTCCGGTGCGGAGGCGGAGCGCTGGCAACGGCTGTTCACCGAGGCCGCGGCCATCCTGGAGGGGCCCTCTCTGGGCGGGCCGGACGGGCCGGGCGGGCTGCGGGTGGCCGAGGTCCGGCGCATCGTGCCGGCCGACCTCGCGGAGCCGGGCGGACCGACCCGTACGGCATCGACGGCACCGGGTCCCGCCCCCACCGACGTACTGGTCAGCGCGACCACGTCGGACGCCTTCGGTTCCATGGTCGTCTCCCGCCCGCCCGACGCGCTGGCGCTGGCCGAGGCGATGGTGCACGAGTTCCAGCACAGCAAACTCGGTGCGCTGCTCCATCTCTTCCCCCTGCTCCAGGACGACGGCGCCGAGATCCACTACGCCCCGTGGCGGCCCGATCCGCGCCACACCACCGGGCTGCTGCACGGCGCGTACGCCTTCACCGGGGTCACCGGTTTCTGGCGGGACCGCATGACGGACTCGGGGGCGGACCCCGCGGTCGCGGGGTTCCAGTTCGCGCTGCGACGCCTGCAGACCAGGCTGATCGTCCGTACGCTGCTGACCCGGGCACGGCTCACCGCAACCGGCACCCGGCTGGTGCACGGGCTGGGGGCCACCCTCGACGGCTGGTTGCGCGAGCCCGTGGCACCGCGGACGGCGGAGCGGGCGCGGCCCGCCGCGCTGAGCCCCCTCGTCGAGTGGCGGCTGCGGAACCTGCGCTGCGGCGAACCCGAACGGACCGCGCTGGCCGCGGCGGTCGCCGCGGGAGGCGCTCCCCCGCCGACCGGTGCACACCAGCCGGTGCCGGCCGGCCCGCAGGGCCCGTGGCATGACCCGCGCACCCGGCTCTACCGCGATCCGCCGCTCGCACCGGCCGGTGCCGACGCCCAGCTCGTCGCCGCGCTCCCGCGCACGGCCCAGACCCTCTACGCCGAGACCCTGCGCCGGTCCCCCACAGACCCGCACGCCCTCAGCGGCTGGCTGCTGGCCGAGGCCGCGCTCACCCCGGCCCACCGGCGGCTGCTGGGCCGCCCGGAGCGTCTGGCGGCTCTGGCACCGGGCACGCCGGAGGAGCTGCGGCAGGCGGCCGCCTGGCTGGCCGGGTCCTAGGCCCTGGTCGCGGCCGATGCCCGGCACGCGGGATCCGGTTCGGCCCGCGGGCGCCCCGACCACGGCGGCGTGCGGCCAGGATGCGGCCGCACGCCCGGCCCGTGCCGTGCGCAGACGGCCGCTCGGCGAGGACGATGACCGTGTGGTGGCCCCGAGGCGAACGCGGCCCGTCGGACGGAGGCATCCGATCACCCGGCCAACCGGCCGAGCGACCGACGAGAAAGCAACCCCGGCTAGGGGCGGAGCACGCGTGAGCTTGCGGGACGCGGGTTCCGACGGCTGGTGGGACGGCCGCCGTTGATGAAGCGCATGACCCGGGGGTCGTTGTCCAGAGCGAACAGGTGGTCGGTGTCAGCCGCCGTGAACGCACGCAGGACGAGCCGGTCGGTCTCCAGGAAGTCGGTCATGCCGTGATCTTCACCATCGACCGGCCGGGCCTGCCACCCCCATTTCCGACGTGGGCTTCGACAGCGGTCAGCACTGCCAGAGGAGTGCCGCGCGGCCACAGGGGGTGCAGGTGTGCGCGTAGGCGCGGCCGGAGCCGAAGTTCATCGCGGTGACGGGGTCGGGGCCTTCTGCGAGTTCGGCGACGAAGTCCATGGGCTGCTCGCAGCTGGGGCAGCCGGGTGTCTCGTCGTACTGGAGCCAGTCGGGGCTGCCGCCGAGCCGGCCCAGGACCGTCGCGGTGGCGGGTGCCACGTGCGCGGGCACGGCGGCGCGGACGGCTCCGAGTTCGAGGAGGTCCTGAGCTGCGCTGTCGGGGGCCGGTAGGGGCTGCAGGCCCCCGGCAGGCAGCAGCAGGGCGAGGTTTCCGCCCCCGGTGGGGCTCCACTGTGCGCACTGCCCGGGGCGGTTCGCGCACATCAACAGGGCCAGCAACCCCGGAGTGGGGGCGGTGTGGCCGGGGAGGTCGCCGAGGCGGATCTGGGCGAGGAACTGCAGGGGCGCGGCGCATACTGCGCAGGCCGGCCATGTGGTGCCGACGGGGGCTGGGCCCTGTCGTCGAACTCCCGTCGTCGCCCGGAGGGCGGCCCCGCGGCGTCTGGTGCGTGCTCTCGGCGCGCCGGGCGGAAGACCGCGTACTGGACGTACTTGGCTTTCGCCCGGTGCGGCGAGAGTGCGTGCCAGGCGTCGCGGGGCAGACGGCAGTTTGACGACAGGGCCCAGGGGTGCACCGCCGGTGCGGGTGACCGGGGCATCCGGAGCGACCGGCCCGCCATCGAGGAGGAGCATCGTCATGCCGGGAATGTACGTGCAGCGGTGCGGCGGCCCGGGAAGCAGGGTCGGTCAGGTGCTCGAACAGCGGGAGCAGCTCACCTGCGGGCCGGGGGCGCAGGCGGGCTGTCGAGGTCGTCGGCGTGGTTCTGCAGCATCGAGACCAGGTGCCGGCCGGCTGACGGGGCTTCGGCGGGGATGCCCCGGTCGAGGGCGGCGTCTAGCATGCCGGCGAGCTCGCGGGTGTGGTGGGCGAGGGCAGCGGCTGCGAGCCGCGCGGCGTCGGCGGGGCGGGGGCGGCGAGCGAGCTGCTGGGTGAGGGTGGCCAACGCTTCTCCGGGGAGGGCGGTGAGCGGTCGCCCGGCGTCGAGCTCGTCTGCGAGGCGGCGCACGGGGGCGGCGGCGGTGGCGCGCGGGAGGTTCGAGCGTACGTCGGCGGGGCCGTGATTGGGCAGCGTGACGATCAGGCGGTGCGTTTCGAGGGACGCATGGGTGATGACGTCGGGTGTACGGGTCACGGGGCGGGGCTCCTGTCCGGGTTCGGGATGCTGCTCACGGGCGTGGTCCGGGCGGCGACCGGTCGTCGGACCGGCCGTGCCGCGGAGCCGGACGACACGCATGAGCTGTTCTGTCGAACCCGGCCCCTGAGGGTCGCTGCTGACACGGGTCTCTTCCGAGTTGAACTGGACTGCCGGGCAAGCCTCTTGAGGCGAGGTCCTCGGACAGCTTGCACGACCGGCGGCCGGCTGCGGTGTCCTGGATGGGGCGCTCGCGGTTGGGGAGGAGCTGATCGGCGCCTGGCTGCGGCCGGTCGGCCGGACATGACGTACGCTCCGCCCGGCGGGCCGGCGACGGTCGCGACCTGCAGAGAGGACCTGGCGGCTCCGGACGTGGGCGCAGAAGGTGCCCCCGGGCGGAAGCCGTGTCAACGGGGCGGCAGTTGCCGCTGGCGTCGTCGGTGAGAACGTTGGTGCGGGTGAGTACGGGCAGCGCCGGGCGTGGCCTTCCCTCCTCTGGGCTAAGGCATCCGGGGCAAGGCCAGATCACGCTCGTCGCCGCCCACACCGGCGCACTGACACACAGCCTCGCCGTAGCCGCCGGGGCGAATGACGCGGACGCCCGTCAGGAGTGGGGAGCAGGGTGCTTGACCCCGCCGTGACCGGGCCGGGGTCATTGCCCCGTTCGAGGGACCTGGGCGTTCCAGCACGACAATGCCAGACACCGGAGACACCCAGAGTGGGACGTTTCTTCACCGCTTGCGGCGGTCGGCCGCGGAGCAACAGCGGCGAGGAGGCGGGGGGATCATGCGTCGCATGGCGTTGCTGAAGAGTTTCGGGTGGCCACGGGAGACGAGCATGCGCGATGCCCCGTGGCAGGGTGCGGTGGCAGCGGCCGGAGGGGTGCGGTGAATCACGTACGGGGCGGCCGGGACGTGCGGGTGGCGGTGATCGGGGCGGGGTTCTCGGGGCTCGGCGCAGCCATCCGGCTGCGTGAAGCGGGGTTTCGCGATGTGCTGGTGCTGGAGAAGGCGCAGCAGCTGGGCGGTACCTGGCGGGAGAACACCTATCCGGGCTGTGCGTGCGACGTGCCCTCCACGCTCTACAGCTATTCCTTCACGCCGGATGCGGCCTGGAGCCGCGTGTTCGCCGGGCAGGAGGAGATCCGCGCCTATCTCGCCACCACGGCCGAGCGGTACGGCCTCGCAGAGGTGCTGCGCTGCGGCGTGGTCCTGCACGGAGCCCGGTGGGATCCGATGTCCGGGCGCTGGCGGCTGGCCACCAGCGACGGTTCCTACAGTGCGGCGGTCCTGGTCATGGCCACCGGCCCGTGGCACGTCCCGCGTCCGTTGGACGTGCCGGGGCTCGACGGATTCACCGGCCCCGTACTCCACACCGCCCGCTGGGACGACAGCGTCGATCTGACCGGGAAGCGGGTGAGCGTGGTCGGCAGCGGCGCCTCGGCCGTGCAGGTCGTCCCCGCCGTCACCGAACGGGCGGCGGCAGTGAACATCTTCCAGCGCACGCCCCAGTGGGTGCTGCCGAAACCCGACCTGGCCCTGTCCCCCGCGTTCCACCAGGTGGTGGGCCGGCTGCCCGGCGCCCGCCGCGGCGAGCGCGCGGCCCAGTACGCCCTGCAGGAAAGCTTCGGCTACGCCTTCCGCCACCCCGGGGTCGCCCGCCTCCTCGAAGCGGGTGCCCGGGCGCCCCTCAGGCTCTCCGTTCCGGATCCGCAGCTGCGCCAAGCCCTGACGCCCGACTACCGGCTGGGGTGCAAGCGTCTGCTCACCTCCAGCACCTACTACCCCACCCTGAGCCGGCCGCACGTGCGACTGCACCCCACCGCGGTGAGCGCCGTGCGGGGCAACGAGATCGTCGGCGCCGACGGCACGGTCGCCGAGACCGACGTCCTCATCACCGCCACCGGTTTCCGTGTCGGTGAACTCCCCCTGGCCAGGGCCCTGTACGGCTCGGGCGGCCGGAGTCTGCACGATGCCTGGGGCGGCGAGCCGCAGGCCTACCTCGGCACCACGGTCAGCGGGTTCCCCAACCTGTTCCTGCTGCTGGGGCCCAACCTGCTCGGCGGCTCGACCTCCGCCATCACCGTGCTGGAAGCCCAACTCTCCTACCTCACCGCCGCCCTGTCCCATCTCGACCACACCGGCAGCCGGGCCCTGGAGGTCCGGCCCGGGGTCCAGGACGCCCACAACAGCTCCGTGCAGACGGCACTGGCGACCACGGTCTACAACACCGGCGGCTGCACCAGCTACTACCTCACCTCCAGTGGCCGCAACACCTTCGCCTGGCCCTGGTCCACGCCTCGCCTCACACGCCGCCTCAACCGCTTCGATCCGGCCGCCTACGTCTGGCAGCCCGCACTCGCTCCGCTACCCGCCCCACGGACAGCGCAGGACGACGGCGTGCCGGCTCCCGCCCACGGGCAGGAGGGCTGACGGCCCTCGACTGCAGGAGGGCCGGTACGACGCCTCGGGCACCCCCGTACCGGTGGTGGTGCTGCGTCAGCCCAGGGCGCGGTCGAGGTTGAACGCGGCGCTGATCAGCGAGAGGTGGGTGAAGGCCTGGGGGAAGTTGCCCAGTTGTTCTCCGGTCGGGCCGATCTCCTCCGCGAACAGCCCGAGGTGGTTGGCGTAGGTGAGCATCTTCTCGAAGGCGAGCCTGGCGTCCTCCAGCCGGCCGGCCCGGGCCAGCGCCTCCACGTACCAGAAGGAGCAGATGGAGAAGGTGCCCTCGGGGCCGTGCAGACCGTCCGGGCTGACGGTCGGATCGTAGCGGTACACCAGCGAGTCGGAGACCAGGTCCGCGGTGAGCGCGTCCAGGGTGGAGAGCCACTTGGGGTCGGTGGGCGAGACGAACTTGCCCATCGGCATCATCAACAGCGAGGCGTCCAGCACGTGGCCGTCGAGCCCTTGGACGAACGCTCCTCGCTCGGCCGACCAGCCGCGCTGCATGATCTGCCGGTAGATCGCGTCCCGGGACTCCCGCCAGCGGGTCAGGTCCGCCGGCAGACCGCGGCGGCTCGCCATGCGCATCGCGCGCTCCAGCGCCACCCAGCACATCAGCCGCGAGTACACGAAGTTCCGCCGGCCCGCCCTGGTCTCCCACACGCCCTCGTCGGGCTGGTCCCAGTGCTCGCACAGCCAGTCCACCACGGCACCGACCTCGTCCCAGCGGTCACTGCTGATCGGCTGCCCCCACTTGTCGTAGAGGTAGATCGAGTCGATCAGCGCACCGTAGATGTCCAGCTGGAGCTGGCCGGTGGCGGCGTTTCCCACCCGGACCGGCGCGGAACCGAGGTATCCCTCCAGATGCGGAAGCTCGTATTCGGGCAGGTCGGTGCGTCCGTCGATCCCGTACATGATCTGCAACGGGCCGGTCTCGCCCGTGCCCCGCAGGATGCCCCGCTCGGAGATGAACCCCATGAACGCCTCGGCCTCCGAGGTGAACCCCAGGCGCAGCATCGCGTAGACGCAGAAGGCGGCGTCGCGGACCCACACGTAGCGGTAGTCCCAGTTGCGCCCGCCTCCGATCTGCTCGGGCAGGCTGGTGGTCGGAGCGGCGACGATCGCACCGGTCGGTGCGTAGGTGAGCAGCTTCAGCAGCAGCGCGGAGCGGTTGACCATTTCCCGCCAGCGCCCGTGGTAGCGCGAGCCGGCCAGCCAGTGGCGCCAGAACCGGACGGTCGCCTCGGCCTGCTCCTGCGCCTCTGCGCGCGGGCACGACCGGGGCGGGACGTCGTCGCCGACCTGGTCGAGGGCGAACACATGAGTTTCTCCCTCGTGCAGCTTGAAGCGCGACCACACGTCCAGGCCGTCGCTCTCCAGGGGCGCGGTGGCGGTCAGAGCGAGCGTCAGCGACGGGGAGCGGAACACCGCCGTGTGACCTTCGAGGTGCGCGGTGTGCGCTTCGGCGCCGTAGCCGAAGCGGGGGGCGATCCGCGCCCCGAACGGAAGGGTTCCGCGGACGCAGACCACCCGCCGGATCAGCCGGTGCCGGCCCCCCTCGCGGGACTCGTCGGCCACGGGCATGAAGTCCTGGATCTCCGCCACCCCGTCCGCGGCGAAGAACCGCGTGATCAGCACGTTCGTGTCGGGGAAGTAGAACTGTCTGGTGCGGGTGGGGACCTCGGCGGCCAACTCGAACGATCCGCCGCGGTCGGCGTCGAGGATGGACCCGAAGACGCTGGGCGCATCGAAGCGCGGGCAGCAGTACCAGTCGATGGTGCCGTTCGCGCCGACCAGGGCGGTCGTGCGGAGATCACCGATCAGGCCGTGCTCGGCGATCGGGGTGTAACGGCCGCCTTCCGCCTGCCCGAAACCAGTCGTATCGAACGCCATGACGGCCTCCCTGCCGCTGCGGCCCGGGACGGGAGATGTATACCCGGCGCGGAGCGGGCCTGGACGGGCTCCTGCTCCGGAGGACACGGGACGGGTTTCGACGCCGGGTGCCCCGGTGCGCGTCCGGACCGGGCCGTGGGCCCGCCCGGACGGCTGGGCATCAGTGGTCCAGACCTGACCGCTCTCCCCGCATCACCGCGGATACCGGGAGATGGCCCCAGCGTACGCCTCCGTCGTGCACTCCGCGCTGTCCCTGCCGAACCGCTCACGGCCGGCAGGGTCACGATCCGCGCGCCACGCAGGCGGGCGGGGCGCGCAGGTGGGCGGGGCTGGCAGGTGGGCGGGGCTGGCAGGTGGGCGGGGCTGGCCGGGCACGCAGGCGGGCAGCCGCGCGGGCGGGCAGTCAGGCAGCTGATCCCGGCCGGCGGACGGATTCACGCCGGTCGTCGGCTCCCGGTGTTCCGCCGCGGTCACCTCTGCTGTGTGAAGCACCGTCACTCAGCGGGAGGCGTAGCGGACCCAGGCGTCCGTCAGGTCCTGCAGAACGGCCCGTGTGGCATCGGCGTCCTCCAGGTGATCCGTGAAGGTTCCCAGCCGGTCAGGGCCCTCGGGCCAGTGCGGATCCGCGGAGGCCCACCTGGCGAGCTCCCCGATCGCGTTTTCGTCCGTCACGTGGCGCAACAGCCACGCAGTGAACCCATCCATCGGCCACCCCAATGTCCGAAGTCGTCAGAACCGGCCGAAGCAGCCGGGCAGCGACGAGGTCCGCGTTCATCCCTCACCTGGAGTGGCCGAGCGCCGGACGCCGCGGCGCACGATACGCGATCACCACGGCCACCGGAACGGGCACAGCCGGTTCCGGCCTGCCGGCTGCGGCAGGCCGGTGGCGGCCCCTGCTCGACGGTCTTGATGAGGCCGGCCGGCCCCGGCCGCTGCCGCGGCCACCGGTGGGGTGCGCCCTCTGCCTGGCCGTCCCCGCAGCCCACCCACTGGCCCGTGGGGACTACGTCGACGTGCCCGACCTGCGCGGACAGCAGTGGATCACAGGTTTACCGTCGGGCACGGACCTGCTCATGGGCGTGTGGCCGGGCCTGGACGAGCGGCTGGAGACCGTTCACACGGCCCGTGACTGGCTGTCGACGCTGCACCCCGTGACCGCCGACTGTGGGCTCACGACGGCGCCCGCCGGGCCGGGCCTCCGGCTGGCGGCCGGAGGGCGGGAGCCGGCCGTGATACGGACCGTGGCGCGGGTCGGGACCGACCCTCCCGAGGGGTGGGAGAGGCTCGCCGTGAAGTTCGAACAGACCCGCCGGAAGGCCGCAGGGTCAGCGAGGGGTGAGGAGGCAGAACTCGTTGCCTTCCGGGTCGACCAGAACCGTCCAGGGGATGGCGGACTGGTCGATCCCGGGGTCGGTCGCTCCCAGGTCGCGCAGCCGGGCCGCCTCTGCTGCCAGGTCGTCACCCGGGTAGGGGCGGACGTCGAGGTGCACGCGGTTCCACCCGCTCTTCCTGTCGGGGGTGCGGATGAATTCCAGGTAGGGACCGACGCCTTGGGCCGAACGCATCGTTGCCAGGTCGTCGGTGACCTGGTGCAGGGTCCAGTCCATCGCCTTGCCCCAGAACCGGGCCATCTCCCGTGGGTCGGCGCAGTCGACGACCACCGCGGCGATCGGCCCGGTGTCCCGGTAGACCGGGCGGGGCTCCAGGACGCAGAACTCGTTGCCCTCGGGGTCTGCCATGACCGTCCAGGGGACCTGGCCCTGACCCACGTCGGCGAGCGTCGCGCCGAGTCCTTGAAGGCGGGCGACCAACTCCGCCTGATGGGCGGTCGAGGTGGTGGCCAGATCGAGGTGCACCCGGTTCTTGACCGTTTTGCGTTCCGGGCCGGCGACGACGTCGATGCAGACGGCAACGGGGTCGGGGTACGAGAACCCCACGGGTTCGAGGTTGGTCACGCCGGGACCCTCACTGTCGACACCCCAGCCCAGTGCGTCCGCCCAGAACCGGCCGAGCGCCGAGTCGTCGTGGGCCTTCATGGTGATCTGCACAAGTCGCGTTGCCATGACGCAGATCCTATGGAGAAACACCCGGCCAGGGCCGCGGAGGCCCGGGCGTCAGGATGCCGGCTGATGGAGCCAGGGTGCGCTCGTCGCCCAGAACATCACGTCCGCGCCCAGACGGCGGCCGCCGAAGTCGACGAACTCCTCCTTGGTGTACGGCTTGCCGGTCGAGGGGTTGGTGTACTCGAAGTCCGGTTCCTGCACCGCCATCGCCACCATGGGAAGCAGCCCCCGGTAGCGTTCGAAGAAGGGGTAGGAGTTTTCCATCTGCGCCTGGCGGTTCGGCAGCACGTCCGGTCCGCCCAGACCCACTCCGTGGGCCTTGGCGAATTCGAAGGTCCTCGCCATGTAGCCGTGGTCGTTGTTCCATTCACCGGGCCAGAAGTTCACGTACTGGATGAACTTGGTCCGCTTGAAGACCTTGGCGCCGAAGGCCATGTTGTCGAGCTCGGCCCGGAAGTACGACTCGTCGGTGTAGCCGCTGCGGTCCTTGCCCGGATCCACCTGGGTGGCCGTCTCCGGAAGGTTCACTCCTGCCAGACGCCCGTCGAAGCGGTCGGCCAGCGCCTTGAGGAGGCTCTGGAAGCGCCGGCGTACCTCGGGGTTCCACTGGGCCGCAACGGCTCCGGGTTCGCCGGGCCCCAGTCCGCTCTCGTTCGTGGTCGGCGCGGCGCCGCCTGCGTACTCCGGGTCCGTGAGCAGGTAGTTCGGGAGCCGTGTGGGAGCGCTGAAGAAGCGGTCCTGTACCTGGACGAACAGCTTCTTGTGGCGGACCTGGAGGTAGGCGAGGGCCTCTTCGATCGCCGAGAAGTCGTACTGGTCCTTCTGCGGTTCCAGGGCCTTCCAGGGCACGACCACCTGCACACCTGCGATGTCGGGCCGGTCGATCAAGGGTTTGACTTCGGTGTCGAAGTCTCCGATCGAGGAGTAGAGGTACTGGGCCGGAGGCCTGGCCGCCGTCCGGGTCGGGGTCCGGGCCGTGTGCCCGGAGCCGGCGGGAGCCGCCGCGGCCGTCGGCGCGAGGCCAAAGTGCGTGAGGGTCGCGGCGAGGAGAACGCCGAGCACGGCGGAGAGTCGTCGGGTCGTCATGAGTGGCGAGGGTAGGAAGCGATCTTAAGAAGTTCGTAAGACCGCCGACGCCGACACCGGAGAGCCGACCTGTCCGCAGACTCGCCGCGGACATGTCGGGCACGCGCGTGCTGTCGCCGCCGTGCTCAGTTGCTCGTCGTGGCCAGCTTCGCAGCGAAGCCGAGGAACACCGCTCCTGCCGCCGTAGTGAGGCCCGCCGACAGCTTCCGGCGGCGGCGGAACTGCGAGGCGAGGTACGTGCCGCTGAAGATCAACACGGTGACGTACGCGATGCTGATGACCTGGTAGACGACGGCGAGCAGCGCGAAGGCGGGGGCCCCTGCGCATGTCGCCGCCCCTGGAGGACACGGCCACCGGCGGCGGCGCGGGCTGCGCCGCCGCGGGTCGGTCCGGACCGTCAGTTGAGATGTGCGGTGTTGCTGGCGACGAGTTGTCCGCCGGCGAAACCCTCCACGCGCGCCGAGTGGGCGGCAGCCGCATCGGGGACCGTGACGTCGGCCTGGCCGTCGGACAGGTCGACGGAGGCGCGCGGACGCTGGTCGACGTATACGTCCAGCCGGTCGATGTTGGTGGCCTTGACCTTGAGCCGCAGCGCACCGCCGTCGGCGGCGGTGGCGTCCGTGATGCTCACGGCGTGCGGCGTGAGGCCCTTGAGGATCTCCCCGGCGCGCTCGAACAGGTCGGCGTTGCCTTCCATCAGGTCCCGGCGGGTCATCCGGTAGGGGATGTCCGGGGTGATGCCGAGGTCCTCCACCGGCGTGCCGGAGTTCGCGCCGACCCGCAGGCTGCGGCGGATCGCCACCCGCATGCCGGCGCCCTTCGGCAGGGGCCGGTACGGCGTCTCGGGGTCGCCCTTGAGGAGGTCGACGAGGTGTCTGTGCTCCCAGACGTTGGCGCCGCCGGCACCGGTGTTCTCGTCGGTGCCGAGGACGGGCCCGATCTGGTGGTCCTGGAAGCCGGCGGCGAAGATGTCGGTGGCGGAGTAGCAGCGTGCGCTGGTGATGAGGACGACCGGGCCGTCGTACTGCTGGCCGATCGCGTTGGCGCTGTCCTCGGGTGTGAGGGCCACGGCGCTGGAGTAGGTGGCCCCGATCTCCAGGGCCTGCTCCATGGACGGAAGCCAGGCGCCCAGTTCCTCCTGGTTCCGCTGGCAGATCCGCAGGTTCATCGGCGTGTTGATGAACTGCGTCGGCTCGGGGGTGATGGTGCGGGGGGTGAGGGTCTGCAGCGCGAGTTCGGAGTTCCAGATGACACCGCCGCCGTTGTCCCGGACGTCCAGGATCAGACCACGGTCCGGCATCTGGCGGAGCAGTGCCACGAACTCGTTGATGAAGCCTTCCACGTCGGGTTCGTTGAAGGTGAAGATCCGGATGTAGCCGAAGGTGCCGGCGGCCGTCTGCACCTCCTGCGCCCGGAACACCTTGGGCATCGACGAGGAGATCTCGCCGGCCCGCACCTCGGGGGCGGCCTCACCCGCTTCGATGGCCTTCTGCCGGGCCACGACCCTCGGCGCGAACAGCATCACCTTGGCGCGGTTGGCCTCGTCCATGTCGAGGTCCAGGCCCACGGCCAACGCGGACCCCGTCGTCGGCGCTGCGTGGACGAACGTCGGGAGGAGGTTGTTGTCCACGATCCGCCAGCTCTCACGCAGCTCGTGCGCGGCGCCGTCGGCGCCGATGTAACTGACCGTCACCCATTCCTCGAAGGGGGGAAGGTGCATGACGAGCGGCCGCAGGGTCAGTGACTGGATGCCGCGGCTGCGGCGGGCTGCCGCGTTGCTGCCGGCGAAACGGGCGGCGTTGAGGTCGACGGCCTTGGAGACGGGGACCCCGCTCCAGTGGGTGATCTCGACGCCGGGCGCGAAGCCCGGGGCTGAGAATCCCTGGGCCACGTGGGTAACCGTGAAGTGCTCCCCCTGCGCGTCCTCGTACCGCTCGACGAGGAACGGCAGGAAGGCGACCTTGCCCGCGTAGGGGGCGGGGAGCAGGTAGTTGGTATGGAGGTCCCGCACCGAGTGGAAGATCTCCGACAGCTCGGCGTGGAACAGCCATTCCCGGGGCTTGGTCTCCTCGGTCTGCCGCTCCAGCCGGCGCCGCAGCACCCGTAGGCGCTGTACCGGGTTGACGGCGTACATGGCGGACTTGAGCGGCAGGTGGACGTAGTTCTGGTCGAGCATGAGCAGGGCCTGGTCGACGATGAGGCGGCGCTCGGCGAGCGTCAGCGTGCCGGCGCCCTCGAGGAAGGCGGGCAGGTCGGTGGCCGCTGTCAGGTGCTCCCGTACGGGTTCGGCGGCGTGGGGGACGAAGTCCGGGGTGGAGCGGTCGGCGGGGTGGGCCATGGTGTGCCTCTCGGGCAGGACGGGGTCGTTCGGAGCCATCACTCTCAGTCATCGGGATCCGTCCTCGGACGAATGAGCCGGACATCCCCATTTCGCCTGAAAGGAGCCGCCCGTTCCGCGTTCGCCCACGAACACGACGGCCCGCGCCGATCACCGTAGGGACGACGGTCCCGTCCGGCCGGGCGCGAGGTGGAGGGGGCGGTGGCGCGTGGGGGCCGAGTGGAGGGGGCGCTGGGGGTGACCTGCGGGCGCCGGGTGGACCCATCGGCCCGGAACGGCCTGGACACGGCCGACGGCGCCGGCCAACAGCTCGGTGAACCAGATGTTCCGGTCGGGGCCGGCCGTGATGTTGAAGGGCACTTTGTCCGCGCCTGCCGGGACCTCGTACTCCGTCATGGCACCGCTCCCGCTGATCCGGCCGATGCGGCCGGACTGCACGGCGTACCACATGTGTCCGTCCGCGCCTCGGGTGATGTCGTAGACCTGGTTGTCGGCGACGGGTACCGGGAAGAGCTTGATCTCGCCCCGTGAGGTGATCCGCCCGATGGCGTTCAGCCCGCTCGCCGTGAACCACATCCCGCCGGGCCCGGCCGCGATGCCGGACGGGAACGCGGAGTCACTGGACAGCGGGAACTCGGTCACCTGGCCGGACCGGGTGATCCGGCCGATCTTGCCGGCGTACAACTCGGTGAACCACAGGGAACCGTCTGCCGCAGGGGCGATGTAGTACGGGATGCTGTCCGGCGTGGGGAGGGCGTACTCGGCCACCCGGCCGTCGACCGTCATCCGTCCGATCGCGTTCGTTCCCGGCTCGGTGAACCACAGGGCGCGGTCGGCACCGACCGCGATACCCGTGGGGAAGCGGCCCGTGCCGGGCAGCGGGAACTCGGTGACCCGGCCCTTCGTCGTGATCCGGCCGATCTTGTCGGCGGCCCCCTCCGTGAACCACAGGGCACGGTCGGGGCCCTGAGTGATGCCCTGGGGGAGGCTGTCGGCGGTCGGCAGCGGGTATTCGGTGACCGTGCCGCCGGTCGTGATGCGCCCGATCCGGTTGGCTCCGGACTCGGCGAACCACAGGGCCCGGTCCGGGCCCGCGGTGATGCCGGCGGGGTAGCTGTCGGGGGTCGTGATCGGGTACTCCGTCACGCTTCCCGCGTCGGCCCGGGCCGGGGCGGTGGTGGCGGCGACGTCGAGCAGCGCGCCGAGGGACGCGGTGAGGAACCCGCGCAGGCGTCGTCGGATCAGCGGCGATGACGGCATGGACCGGAGGCCTCTCGGTGTGTGGCGGCAGGTGGGCTACACATGACGGGATATCAGCTTCCGGTCCGGGTCCGCCCCACCGCACGCGCGGGTCGGCCGCAAACCGCCCGGCTGCCGTACCGCGGCGCACGCCCGGGCCGCCGCCTCGAAACGGTCATGATCCGGTCTCGGTCCCCGGCTGCTCAGGGCCATAGCCGCCAAGGAGCGGTGCCGGGGACACGGATGCGGTGTCAGTCCGCTGAAGTATCCTTCCCGCCACCGCACACCGACTCGGAGGACCAACAGAGTTGTCTGGCCTGTCTGCTTTCCCGCTGCCCTTTCACGCCTCCCGTTCCATAGCGTTCGCGACACCCCGGACGCTGCGGGAGCTTCAGATGATGCAGTGCAGTGCACACATCCGGGCGAAGCCCGGGTGGTTCGACAAGATGAACGATGCCGACGTCGTCGCGAGGTGGACGCGGGAAGCGGTCACCCAGGGCCTCACCGTGGCGCAGGTTCGTTACGTGCTCGCCGAACTCGCTCATTACGCCGCCCTGCGGGACGAACGAAGCGGCGTCGAGGTGTCCGCCGTCGACGGGGTGTGGCAGTCGGACACACTGGTCGACGACAAGCTCAGGTCCCGGCTGCGCAAGGCGGTCCAGGTTCTGGAGCAGGTCCCCGAAGCAGAACGTGACTGGCACCCCGGTTCCGGCGGCCAGGTACTGGATCTGGTTCATCCCTCACTGTTCTGCCTGGTGAGAGAGGTGAGCGGCGCGCCCGAGCGGGCCTGGCAGAATCCGACGGACCGCTATTCGAAGTACGAGTTCTCGGAGAAGTTCCAGTGGCTGCCCACGGACGTGGACGTCAGTGACGACGGGGATGTCGTCTTCCGCTCGTACGTCAACAACGTCCACCCCGACACGCACCGCGAACTCGCGGCCGTACTGCCGGATCTGTTCGCGCGGATGCGCCCGCTACTGGAGAACGTGCTCACCGATCTGCGTCATCCGCGGCCGCTGCGCATCGAGGCGGATCCCTACGGGTGGTACGACTCGGAGCCGGAGTATCCGGACAAGTCCTCGTACAGTGATGCCGAGGCCTACGCAGAAGCCCTTCGTGTGTGGGAACAGGCTCAGGACGACTGGTGGGAGAACCGTCGCCCGGTCATCCCCGACGCCCCGGCGTTCACCCCGCCCGAGATGCCCGATGCATCCGCCCGGGTCGACCTGCGCGGCCGTCGTCTCCAGGTCATCGTCAAGCTCGCCAGCATTCATCTCACCCCGGACAAGCCCGAGTACCCCGGCGGTTCCTGGCACGTCGAGGGGATGCTGAACGAGCGGATCGTCTCGACCGGCCTCTACTACTGGGACAGCGAGAACATCACCGAAAGCAGGCTGGGTTTCCGGGCGGCACTCGACGACCCGGACTACGAACAGAACGACAACAACGGCGTGCGCGAGGTCTACGGCCTGGAGGACGAGGACGCTCTGAACCAGCTGCTGGGGTCGGCGTCGACCCCAGCGGGCCGCTGCCTGGCGTTTCCGAACGTCCTGCAACACCGCGTCGACTCATTCCGCCTCGCGGACACCACCCGCCCGGGACATCGCAAAATTCTCGCGTTCTTCCTGGTCGACCCGTCGGAACGGATCGTCTCGACATCCGATGTACCACCGCAGCAGCCGTGGTCCGACACCTCGACCATGACGCTCGAGCAGGCGAAGGAGTACCGCGAACAGCTGATGCAGGAACGCAAGTTCTTCGTCGACGAACACAACGAACAGCTCTACGAGCGAGAATTCTCCCTCTGCGAGCACTGAGACCTCGGCTTCGGCCCGGATCTGGTGCAAGGGTCCACGGATCGAGTCCGCGGACCCTTGCACCCTCGTTCACACCGTCCCCACCCGATCGGCCGTCACTTCTTCTTCAGCTCCTCCGCGAGCATCACGAGGATGCCGCTGGGACCACGGACGTACGTGAGCTTGTAGACGTCCTCATAGGTCGCCACACCGCGAAGCGGATGACATCCGTGCCTGGCGGCCGTCGCCAGGGCTTCGTCGATGTCGTCGACCGAGAAGGCGACGCGATGCATGCCGATCTCGTGGGGACGAGTGGGCTCCGACTCGATCGCTTCGGGGTGGATGTACTCGAAGAGCTCAAGGCGGCCATGGCCGTCCGGCGTCTGGAGCATCGCGATGTTCGCGTGATTGCCGTCAAGGCCTACGGCGGTGTCGGTCCACTCCCCACGGACCGTGTCACGGCCGATGACCGTGAGGCCGAGGTCGGTGAAGAAGGAGATCGCTGCTTCGAGATCGCGAACGGCGATGCCGACGTTCTCAAGTCTGATGGCCACGCTTCGCATGCTACCGAGCCGGGGCGACCGGGTGCCTCCGGCAAGGCCGCAGCCGTGCCAGTCGCCGCCCACCGTGAAGAGGGCCGCCGGGGACCACGTCCACCAGGCAACCGCAGGAACGGCATCGTCCAGCCGCAACAGGACCTTCAGGCGTTCCGGCCGGGGACCACCAGCCCGCTCTCGTACGCCGTCACCACGGCCTGGGCCCGGCTCTCCAGGCCCAGCTTCGTCATCGTCCGGCTGAGGTGGCTCTTGACCGTGCCCTCGGTGATGAACAGCCGCCAGGCGATCTCGGCGTTGGCCAGGCCCTGCCCGACCAGCTCCAGCACCTCGATCTCCCGGCTCGTCAGCGCGTCCAGTCCGGCCGCCCCGGCCCTGGCGGCCGCGCAGGACCCTTCACCGCCCGCGCGGGTGGCGAAGGCCTCCACGAGCCGACGGGTCACCGTCGGCGCGAAGAGCGCGTCCCCGCTGCCCACGGCGGTGATGGCGGCCAGCAGCCGCTTGGGGCCCGAGTCCTTCAGCAGGAAGCCGGAGGCCCCTGCCTTAAGCGCCCCGTACACGTACTCGTCCAGGTCGAAGGTGGTCAGGATCAGCACGCGGGGCGCCGGGGGCGGGGTCCGCGCGAGGATCTGCTCCGCGGCGGCGATCCCGTCCATGCGCGGCATCCGGATGTCCATCAGGATGACGTCGGGGCGGGTACGGGCGGCGAGCTCGACCGCCTCGGCGCCGTCCACGGCCTCGCCGACGACTTCGAAGCCCTCCGCGACCTCCAGCAGGCCCACGAGCCCGGCCCGGATGAGGAACTGGTCGTCGGCCACGAGCACCCTCAGGCATCCGGATCCCGTCATGCCGGGCGACCGTCCCCCCGTGGCAGTCCGGTCCGGGCCGAGGTCGGCAGCGTAAGGCACACGGCATAGCCCCCTTCGCTGCGCGGCCCGGTGCTGATCGTTCCTCCGTAAAGCTTGGCCCGCTCGCGCATGCCCATCAACCCGTTCCCGCTCCCCTGTGCCAACTTGGCCGGAACGGGGCCCCCGCCCGCGCCGTCGTCCGTCACGGTCACCGAGAGGTCCGTGGGCCGGTAGTCGAGGGTCACGGTCACGCTGGCGCCCGGGGCGTGCCTGAGGACGTTGGTCAGCGCCTCCTGCGTCACCCGGTACGCACACAGCTCCACGCCGGGGGCCAAGGCACGCGCATCGCCCGTGATCCGCAGGTTCACCGGCACGCCCGCCGCCCGGACCCGTTCGGCCATCTCCCCCAGCCGTGACAGGCCCGGCATCGGAGCGTCCCGGCCCGGGGTCTCGGGATCGGCCCCGCCGTCCGGTTGCTCCCGGTCGGTGTCCCGCAACAGGCTGAGCATGCGGCGGAGTTCGTCCAGCGCCTCGGCACTGGTGTCCTCGATGGTGGACAGGGCCGCCCTGGCCGTGCGGGGCGCGGAGTCGAACACGTACCCGGCCAGGCCCGCCTGGACCGAGATCACGCACATGTGGTGGGCCACGATGTCGTGCAGCTCCCGCGCGATGCGCGCACGTTCCTCGGCGACGTCGCGGCGGGCCCGTTCGTCGCGCTCGCGCCGCAGCTGGCGGGCCAGTTCGGCCGACCTGCGGGCCACCAGCCCGAACCGCCACAACACGGCCGGGAATACCACGGCCTGCGCGAGCACGGTCGCCATGGAACCGCCGGCGGGGCCGTTGCCCAGCAGGCCCGCGTAGATCCACACCGCCCCCATCAGCGCGGCGCAGACCGCCGAGGTGCGGACCGGGCAGAGTGCGGCCACCGTGTACACCGCGAGCATGGGACCGAAGCAGGTGACCACCGGCCAGTACCCGGCGGTGACGTACACGACCCACATCAGCTGGGTGAACAGGCAGACCGCCACGGGTGCCTTCGTCCGCACGGCCACCGGCACCGTCACCAGCCCGCCGAGCAGGTACGCGGCGAGATCCAGGGGAGGCCAGCCCTGGGCGACCGCCTCCCGGCCCAGAAGCACGGCCACACCCGTCTGAGCGAGGGCTGTCAGCGCGTCCATGGAGGAGGGGCGGATCCGCATCGCCGCAGCCTAGCCCGGACGGCGCGCACCGGCCTCCCACTCCCGTACTCCACCATGAGTTGGGAAAGGCGCTGGCCCGTGTGCCGGAGGTTGACGCGAGGGTCCACCCGCCACGGGACGACGGGCCCGGGCCCCGGCCCGTAGCTTCATGCCTCGCCAGCACGGGACCGGCCGACCACCGGTCCCGCACACCAGGACTGCGGGTCAACTCGCGGACACCCACGGGGGAAACGGCCCGCGCCGATCGAAGGACGGAACACAGCCATGCTCGTCAGCAAGCGTCTCGCGCTCCTCGTCGCCTCCACTGCCCTGTGCACCGGCGTCGCCCTGGCCCCGTCGGCCGTGGCGGCCACGAACTCCGGTACGTCGGTGACCGGTTCGCGCGGCTGCAACTACACCGACTCGCAGCCCACCATCAGCAGGGGCTCCAAGGGCGCCGCGGTCCGGCAGGCCCAGTGTCTGCTCAAGACCTGGAACGTGAACATCGGCTCCTCCGGCGTCGACGGCGACTTCGGCCCGGACACCGACCGCGCCGTGCGCGAGTTCCAGCGCCGGGTGGAGGACATGTGCAACATGCCGGTCGACGGCATCGTCGGCCCCAAGACCTGGAGCGCCCTGAAGAACCCGGTCTGCTGAATCGGGGATCCGGGTGACCCGGGGATCCGGGTGACCCGGGGATCCGGGTGACCCGGGGATCCGGGTGACGGACCGGGCCCCGGTCCTCGCGGTCGTCGTACGGCGCGCGCGGGCCGGGGCCCGGCCGATCGCCCGGAGCGAGAGTGATGCGCACGCGGCCGCTGCCTCGCAGGAGGGGGCGGTCTTCCCGTGACGGGTGGAGCCACCGCAATCACGATCCGTCAGAGAACGGGGCTCCTTTCCCAAGCGTCGCGGCCGCCGAAGCGGTACCCCCGGGGCCGGTCACCCGGATCGAGCCGCCGGCATCGTCGATCCAGCGGAAGCCGGCCGATTCGAGGGCGAGGCGTGGTTCCGGACCGCCGTCGCGGCCGGCGGCGAACCGGCCGAGCGTGCTGAGGTGGACCTCGCCGCCGTCCCTGCCGTAGCCGATCACGTCGTCCGTGCCGTCCCCCTGCCGGTGGGCCTCTCCGCAGAAGAGGGGGCGCGGCGGTTTCGACGCGGGGCCCGCGGTGGTGCGCACGGCCCGGCCGGATCGCCGCACGCAGCTCCTTGTCCCGGCCCGGTTGGCGACCGCCCGGTCGGGGTCGGCGAGCGCCTCGACGACGTCCTCGTCGGCGTGGTGGTCTACGCGCATGCCGGCGGCCGGGTCCGCGGGGCGGGCCGAGTCGAGTTCGGCCAGCCCCGGCTCGGCCCCGTACCGTGCGGCCGGTTCGTCCAGCCCTGCCTCGCTGACCTCCCGCCTGTGACGCCACGGGCTGAAGGCGAGCGTCGCCAGGGCGCCGGTCGCCGATCAACTCGGCCGCGCGCCGTTCCGGCGACCTTCCGTCAAGGGCCTCCACACAGGTTCCGCGGCGCCACCACGGCTGCGCCGTGTCCGGTCCCGCACACTTCAGGAGTGCGTCCGCGTCGTACCGGCGCACGGCCGCGGTTTCGGTGCGCCCGGGTTCCGGAGTCAGCGCCTTGATCGTCTTCGTCGTTCCGGGACGTTGTGCGTCGCGTCGACGCCGACACTCCCGCACCGTCACCCTCCGTGTTTAAGCGCTCGGGATTCGGTAACAAGAAGTAGTGACAGCCAGTCAATACCCGACGAAAGGCAGGAACATGAACCTCGTTGCCGTCCTCATCCTCGTCGCGGCCCTCATCCCCGTCGGTCTTCTGATCGTGGCCCCCAGCGCCACCGTTCGACGCAACCCCTTCCCGGGCCGCAGAGCGCGCGCCGGCCACCGCCGCGAGGGCGCTCCCCGGTCGACCCGGGTACCCGGTCAGCGGGACGTCCGGCACCACGCGCACTGACCCGGGTTGCCCACCACGGCCTTCGGGCCTTGCCCGCCACGGCCTCCGGGGCTGCGGCCGCACGCCCCGCCGACGGGGCCGGGCGGGGCCGGCGATGGAGGTCACACCGCGGGGGGTGTCTCCACTCCCGCTGCCGCCGGTGTGGCCGATTCCGGAACGAAGTCCCGGTGTGGTTCGGGGTCGCTCCCAGCGGAGGACGGCGTGGTCGCGAGGGCCCGTTGCCGCCTGAAAGCCGGGACGCCCGACAGACCGAAGCCGAGGGCCGCCGCCACGAGGTGCCCGATCGTCGTGAAGTCCGGCAGCGGCCCGTTCCATTCGGCGCCGCCGAGAGGCCATGCGAGGACGAAGACGGCCCAAGGGAGACGGCCACGGCGCGGCAGGGCCAGAGTGCCGATCGCCAGCACGGTCTGGGCTCCGTAACTGACCCCGTAGTCCAGGGCCTGCCGCACGGCCGTCGGATACCAGCCGTGCGGCACCGCGAAGGCGATGACGAGAGCGGTGAGCAGGGTGGCCGCGACATGCCCGCCGAGGAACACGGCCACGGCGCGCCGCTTTCCCCACCGGGCCTCCACCCAGGCCAGGAAGCAGCAGACGCCGAGGCCGAAGGTGATCAAGGTACCCACGAAGTCTGCCGAGGTGACATCCGTGAGCGTCCCGTCGAAGAACAGCGCACTGCCGAGCAGCGCGGACAGCGGATGATCTTGCAGGTTGTCCAGGTTGGTGCTGAGGTGGCCCAACACGGTGGCTGCCTGATCGGCGGACAGCCCGTAGCCGACCCACGCGTGGCCGACCAGGAGCAGGCATACGTAGGCGAGCGTCAACGGCGCACGGCGCGGATACCCCCGCACGGCGCGGAGCAGCCTGTCCGAAGGGTCCCGCAGTGACTGAGAGTTCATACCGTGGCATTCTCCAGGTCGAGCCGGCGGTGGGGACCGGCGGGTGCCGTCGGCCCGATGACGGCCCGGCATGGTGCGGGTGGCACGAAGATGGTCAATTCCGGGGATTCTCATGGGGGTTCCGACCCCGTCCGTTCACCTCCCGGCGAACTCCGCGTCGCCTCGGACGATGAGGTTTGCAGCCATGGACCTTCCCGATTTCGGTATCCCCCAGCAGCTCGCCTCCCGGATGAGCATGGCTGAGCAGCACGAGTACCTGCGCGCGAAGTTCACCCGGCGCGGCGCGCTGCGTGCGGGTGCGGTGACCGCGGCCGTCGCCGGCGCCGGCCTGGGCGTCGGCGCGGCCTCGCCCGCGTACGCGGCTCCGGCCGTGCTGACCTCCACCGAGCGGCGCGGTGTCGACGGCGCGCTGGCCGCACCGTTCGCGCGGCACTTGCAGTACGGCGCCGATCCGAAGACGCAGATGCGGGTGTCCTGGCAGGTGCCGTTCGCGGTGAAGAGGCCGTACCTGCGCGTGGGCACCAGCCCCTGGGCGCTGAGCGTGAAGATGGACGCCGAGGTCCGGCACCTGAGCACCCCGGTCCTGAACGGCGGCAAGATCGCCGCGGCGGAGCAGTTCTACCTGCACGTGGGCCTGGACCGGCTGAGGCCCGGGCAGACGTACTACTACGGGGTCGGGCACGACGGCTTCGACCCTGCGGACCACCGCAACCTGGGGACGCTCGGCACCTTCACCACCGCCCCCTCGCGCCCCGAGGACTTCACCTTCACCGCCTTCGGCGACCAGGGCGTGAGCTACCACGCGCTCGGCAACGACGCGGTGCTGCTGGCCCAGAACCCGGCCTTCCACCTGCACGCGGGTGACATCTGCTACGCCGACTCCTCCGGTTCGGGCACCGCCGGCGACACCTACGACGCGCGGGCCTGGGACCAGTTCCTGGCCCAGACGGAGACGGTGGCCAAGACGGTGCCGTGGATGGTGACGACCGGCAACCACGACATGGAGGCCTGGTACTCGCCCCAGGGCTACGGCGGCCAGAACGCCCGTTGGTCCCTGCCCGACAACGGACCGGACCCGGTCAACCAGCCCGGCGTGTACTCGTTCGTACACGGCAACGTCGGTGTCGTGGCACTCGACGCGAACGACGTCTCGTACGAGATCCCCGCCAACTTCGGGATCAGCGGCGGAAAGCAGACCGCGTGGCTGGACCGGCGGCTGGGCGAACTGCGCCACCACCGCGACGTGGACTTCATCGTGGTCTTCTTCCACCACTGCGCGTTCTCCACCACCAGCGCACACGCCTCGGAGGGCGGGGTGCGCGACGTGTGGGTACCGCTGTTCGAGAAGCACCAGGTGGACCTGGTCATCAACGGCCACAACCACGTGTACGAACGGACCGACGCGATCAAGGGCAACAAGGTCGGCCGCAAGGTCCCCATCGGCGAGCGCACCGACCCCACGCAGGACGGCATCGTGTACGTCACGGCGGGCGCGGCGGGACGCTCGCTGTACAGCTTCCCGGTGCCGGACTCGTACGAGGGCCACGTCGCGGACCGCGACGGCGTCGAGTCCTACCGGTGGGTCAAGGGCGGGTCGAAGGCGACCGAGACCGTCGAGTGGTCGCGGGTGCGGTACACCAACTACTCCTTCCTCGCGGTCGAGGTCGAGACGGGCCGCTCCCCGAAACTGAAGGTCAGCGCACTGGCCGAGACGGGCCAGCGGATCGACCACTTCGAGATCCAGAGGGGCCGCGGCCGCTAGGATCTTCGCGGCGCAACCCCGTCCGACTCGGACGAAGCCCCAGGCCGGCCTGGGGCTTCCTGCCGGCCGGCTTCGCGTTATGGCCCGGAGGCGCTCGCGCGGGCCGGCCGCACACCGATCCTGTCGGGGCGCATTCGGTTCCGTCCCGATGTCGCAGTTGGTTGTGGTCCGGCTCGATCCAGCGGGTGAAGAGCGGGTGGAGAACGGCGAGCGCCAGCGTCGCCGCCGCGTCCGCGCCGTGGTCCAACACCCGACCGGGGGGGGCAGCGATGACCTCGTCGGCGATGGTGAGTTGGCCCACCGCAGGGCACGGGTGCGGTGTCTGTCCGCGGTGGCGCACCCGTGCCGGGGTGGCGGTGGGAACCGTCAGCCGTGCCGTCCCTCGCGGGCGAGGGCGGGTACGAAGCGGGCCGCGTCCAGGGTGCCGACGCCGGTGGCCATGTCGTAGCCGTTCACCGCCGTGTAGCCCGTGACGCCCCCGTAGCTGTTGTTCGTGCCGTCGTTGACGTCGACGAGGCCGGTGGAGGGGTCATGGGCGGAGCGCCCGTACAGGCAGTACAGCGCCTCGTTGATGTTCCCCAGGCGCTTGCCCGCAACCTGGTCGGCCAGGGCCACGATGCCGGAGAACAGCGGGCTGGACTCGCTGGTGCCGCCGGAGACGTCCCAGCCGGCGGACGCCGGGTCGTAGCTGGTGTAGATCCACGCACCGCCGTCGACCGCAGCGGCCATCGAGATGTCCGGGGTGCCGCGCTGCGCGCCGACGACGCCCTTGACCCCGTTCTGGAAGGCCGGACGCTTGAACACGTGCGACTGGCCTCCGCCACCCGCGCCGTTGTCGTTGTAGACGCTCTCGGGGGCGGTCCGCCCGCCCGCGTCGTTCAGGTGCAGCTGGGTGCCGCCGATGGAGGTCACCAGCGGGTCCGAGGAGGGCCAGGAGTTGACCGGGTGGTCGTAGAGGGCGCTGCCGTCGGCGTTGTAGTCGGTGGCTCCGCCGTCGCCGGAGGAGGCGAGCACGGTGACGTGGTTGCGCGCGGCGGCCTCGAAGGCGTAGCGCAGGTTCTTGAGGCTGGAGAAGTCACCCTTTTCGAAACCGGGGAAGGTGTCCTCGGTCGCACCGAAGCTCTGCGTGATCACGTCGCCGATGCCCCGGTCGATCAGGTACTTCTCGGCGTCCATCATCTCCGGCAGACCGGTGGTCCCTTCGGTCTCCGCGACCGCCGTCTCCACCAGGACGATCTTCGCGTCCGGCGCCACCGCGTGCGCCATCTCCACGTCCAGGGTCGTCTCGCCGGCCCAGCCCAGCATGTCGGCGTTCTTCGGGTCCCACGCGGGGACGTTGCCCCACTTGACCACCTCGACCTTGGTGCTGGGTATCCCGAACTGCTTGCTGTAGACGTCGAGGTCGTGCTGGACGGTCGGCGAGCCGAAGGAGTCCACGATGACGATCGTGCGGCCCTTGCCGGTGATGCCCGCCTTGTACAGGGGGTTCAGGTGGTACGCCTCGCGGTACTGCAGCGGGGTGTAGCAGGCGATCTTCCACTTGGTCCGGCACTCCTCGATGGAGAGCGGGCTGCCCACGGAACGGATCAGCTGGTGTCCCGCGACGGCCGGACGGGCCACCGTGTGCGGGACCGCTGTGGTGTGCGGCGCGGAGGCGGTAGCGGTACCGGCCAGTGGGACGGCCGCCATCGCGGTGAGCGCGAGGCCGAAGGCAGCGGCCGTGGCGGCTGCGGAACGCGGCCACGTACGACGAACTGGATGCATTGCAGACTCCCTGGGGGGGTGGCTGCCGCACGGAGCGGCTTCCGTGATCTCACCCGGCAAGTCATGTGCAGGACAAGGGTATTTGACGCTTGATGCCGAACGCTTTACCTGAATGCGCACTACGCCGCCTCCCCCCCCGCCCCCACCCCCCGGCCAACCGTCGACCGGACACCGGCGAACGCCCGCAGCAGCTGCGCACCTCCGCCGGAGCAAGTCCTTGCCCAGGTCAGCGCTTTCGGATGCATCCGGGGCGGTCGAGCGCCCACCCGGAGCGTCCGGTCAGCGAACACTCAACGGCGAAATCCGGACTCCGTTCGGCTGATTCGTGACGCGGTCCTGACAAAGATCGGGATCGCTGGCACTCTCTCCCCATCCCCAGCGCGAACCAGCTCCGCCGCGCTCTGCCCGGCCGGCCTCATCCCAGCCGCCCGGAAACCCCCCACAGGCAGAAGGAGTCAGCGTGAATTCCACGCATCGTCGTAACGCCACCGCCACCGCCACCGGTGCCCTGCTCGCCGCAGCCGCCCTGCTCACCGTCGGCGTCCAGGCGGGCAGCGCCAGCGCGCAGTCCGACCCATCCGCGAACGCGACCGCCCCCACGGGCCAGCCCGTTCGCAACCCGGGCGCACTGCCCGTACAGCTCACCCCGTCCCAGCGCGCCGAGCTCATAGCGAAGGCGCAGAGCACCACGGCCGCGACGGCCAAGGAGCTCGGCCTCACCTCCCAGGAGAAGCTCCTCGTCCACGATGTGGTCAAGGACCAGGACGGTACCACCCACACCCGGTACGAGCGCACGTACGAGGGACTCCCGGTCCTCGGCGGCGACCTGATCGTCAGCCGTACGGCGGCCAACACGACGCAGAGCGTCAGCAAGGCCTCCACCGCACAGCTGGCGGGCGTCTCCACCTCCGCCCCGGCCGACGCTCCGGCGGCCGCCTCGGCGCAGGCCCTCGACGCCGCGAAGGCGGTCGGTTCCAAGGCCGACAAGGCCGACGCCGCACCCCGCAAGGTCGTGTGGATGGCCCAGGGCGTGCCCACCCTCGCCTACGAGACCGTCATCGGCGGGCTCCAGGACGACGGCACCCCCAACCAGCTCCACGTCATCACCGACGCCAAGACCGGCGCCAAGCTGCACCAGTGGCAGGGCATCGAGACAGGTGTCGGCAACACCCACTACAGCGGTCAGGTCACCCTCGGCACCTCGAAGTCCGGTTCGAACTTCACGCTGAACGACGCGGGCCGCGGCGGCCACAAGACGTACAACCTGAACCGCGGTACGTCCGGCACCGGCTCGCTCTTCTCCCAGACCACCGACACCTGGGGCAACGGGGCCAACTCCAACGCCGCCACGGCGGGCGCCGACGCCGCCTACGGCGCCGGCGTCACCTGGGACTTCTACAAGAACGTCCTGGGCCGGTCCGGCATCCGCGGTGACGGCGTCGCCGCCTACTCCCGGGTCCACTACGGAAACGCGTACGTCAACGCGTTCTGGGACGACAGCTGCTTCTGCATGACCTACGGCGACGGAACGGGCAACAACGACCCGCTGACCTCGCTGGACGTCGCCGGGCACGAGATGACGCACGGCGTGACCGCCGCCACCGCCGGCCTCGAGTACAGCAGCGAGTCGGGCGGCCTCAACGAGGCGACCTCCGACATCATGGGTACGTCCGTCGAGTTCTACGCGAACAACCCCAGCGCGCCGGGCAACTACCTCATCGGCGAGCAGATCAACATCAACGGCGACGGCACCCCGCTGCGCTACATGGACAAGCCGAGCAAGGACGGCGGCTCCGCGGACGCGTGGTACTCCGGCGTCGGGAACCTCGACGTGCACTACTCCTCGGGCCCGGCCAACCACTGGTTCTACCTGGCCTCCGAGGGCTCGGGCGCCAAGACGGTCAACGGGGTCAACTACAACTCGCCGACCTCCGACGGTCTGCCCGTCACCGGCATCGGCCGGGACAAGGCGCAGCTGATCTGGTACAAGGCGCTCACCACCAAGTTCAACTCCAGCACCGACTACAAGGGCGCCCGCGACGGCACGATCGCCGCGGCGACCGAGCTGTACGGTGCCGGCAGCGCCGAGGTCAAGAACGTCACCGACGCCTGGGCAGCCGTCAACGTGGGCTCCCGTTCGAACGGCGGCACCCCCACCCCGGGCAACGTCTTCGAGAGCACCTCGCAGGTCGCCATCCCGGACTCCCCCGGCCCCGCGGTCACCTCGTCGGTCAGCGTCACCGGTGTCACCGGCAACGCGCCGAGCACCCTCAAGGTCGGCGTGAAGATCACCCACACCTACATCGGTGACCTCCAGATCGACCTCGTGGCGCCCAACGGGACGGCGTTCCGCCTGCAGAACTCCTCTTCGGACTCCACGGCGAACCTCGACAAGACCTACACCGTCAACGCCTCGGCCGTCGCGGCCAACGGCACCTGGAAGCTGAAGGTCCAGGACAAGGGCGCCGCGGACACCGGCACCATCACCGACTTCAAGCTCACCTTCTGACCGCCCCAGACCGTCTCCGAGCGCCTGAGCGCGCATGAGCTGAAGCTGCACAGTGCCCGAACCCGGGTACGCCGACACCCCCGCCTCCAGGACACAGGAGGACGGGGGCGTCGTGCTGTGCACGGAGCGCTGCGGTTCAGGCCGTCAGCAGACCGAGACCGAGATCTGCGGCATCGAGGTCGGCGAGGTAGCCGTTGCGCCCGGGCCGGCCCGGTAGCCGGCCGCGGTCCTCGCCGGCGGCCGGACGAGCCCGGCCCCGTCACAGTGGTGCAGCGTGCGGACGCTCACGCCGGCCGGCTCGGCGGCCGATCGCCGTGACGGTGGCCAGGCCGGGGGCCGCGAAGTCCGCGGCGGTCACCCGGTCCGAAAATGCGGCGAGTTCATCAGGGGTGATGCCGGAGTCCTGCTGGAGGTCGACGCCGAGCTGTTCGGCGCTCAGCCGCCAGAAGCGGCCCATGGGCGTGCGGCCGACCCGGCTGGTCCGCGTGTCACCGTGTACGTCGGTGAGCCCGGCTGCGCTCAGCAGCTCGGGCAGGGTGCGGGCCCAACGGCAGTCCGTGCCGATGCGGCGCTCCACGACATCGCACATGGCCAGGCTCACCTTCCGGTACAGCGGCTCCGGCGAGGTCTCCAGCGGGAACATCACGAGGTCCTCGACGACCATCCAGCCACCCGGTGCCAGCCAGCGCGCCATCCGTTCCAGCACGTTCTGCCGGGCGGGCAGGTGGGACAGCACCCAGCGGGCGTGGATGAGGTCGAAGGACCCCTCGGGGACCTCGTCGGCGGTCACGTCGAACCGCCGGACCTCCAGGCCCGGTACGTCCCTTGCTCGCAGATGCACCGGATCCCGGTCGGCGGCGACCACGTGCCCCGCCGGAAGGCGCCGGACGAGCCACTCCCCGACCGTGCCCAGCCCTGACCCGACCTCCAGACATCGCGAGTCCTCCCGCAGTGGCAGTTGTTCCAGCCGGTGGAACGTCCCCGGGTCCAGAGCCTGCGCCAGCGCCTCCAGACGGGCCGTCTCCGCGGGGTGTGCGTGGGAGAAGAGCTGATCGCCGTACTGCTCCGCATCCGACACCGCATTGCCTCCCTGCACCGGTCGCGTGCGGCGCCACCGGCCGCCGCCGCGGCGCGCCGGGTTCCGTTCCGCACCGCCCCGCCTGATGGAAATCCGTCGACGGCAGTATCGGGCGCCCTGGCCGGCTCCACGAAGATCCGATGCGGGTTACGTCATGTAGGTGGCAGGCGCGCGCTCACGAAGCCGTCGTCGCCGACGCCGCTCTCCCCCTCTGGGAAACCGATGCTCCGGGGAACGAGCAGCTCACTCTTTCGGGGGACCTCACCGATCCGCCGGACCGGTGCTGCCGAATCCGCCGTGTGAGCAGCCTCCGCAACACCCTTTCCCGCGCCGCCCAGGGCGCGTTGGCCGGACTCCTGGCCGCCTTCACGGCGCTTGCCGTGGCCGAGCCGGTAGCCGCTCTGGTGCGTCCCGCCGCCGGACCGGTGACGGTGGTGGGCGGCGCTGTGATCGACCGGACCCCGGCCGCGGTGAAGGAATTCGCGATCCGTAACTTCGGCGAGAACGACAAGGCCGTCCTGCAGCTCGGGATCCTCGTCCTCCTGTCGGTCATCGCCGTCGCCCTGGGCATGTTCAGCCTGCGCCACCGCCGCTCCGGCGCCGCGGGAGTCCTGCTGTTCGGCATCGTCGGCGCCGCCGCGGCCCTGAGCCGGCCCGACTCCACCGGGACCGGCGACGCACTCCCCTCGGTCGCCGGAGCGGTCGCAGGCGCCCTCACCCTGTACGTCCTGGCCTCCGGAGCAGCGCCCTCGGGCACCCCGGCGTCCGGGGGCGGCGAGACCGTGGAGAGCGGGTGGAGCAGGCGCGGCTTCCTGACCACGGTCGGCGTGAGTGCCGTCGCGGCCGCGTCCGCAGGTGGGGTCGGCTGCGTCCTCTCAGGACGTCAGGGGCAGGGCGCCGTCGCGTCCCGCGAGGGCCTCGTCCTGCCCGAGCCGGCCTCCCCGGCTCCTGCCGTCCCGGCCGGCGCCTGGTTGAACGTGCCCGGCATCAGCCCCTTCACCACCCCCAGCCGCGATTTCTACCGCGTCGACACCGCCCTGGAGGCGCCCGAGGTCGTTGCCGCGGCCTGGCGTCTGCGCATCCACGGCAAGGGCGTCACCCGTCCCCGCACCTACACGCTCCAGCAGCTCCTCGTCCGCCCGCTGGTCGAGCGCGACATCACCCTGACCTGCGTCTCCAACGAGGTGGGCGGCCCCTATGCAGGCACCGCCCGCTGGCTCGGCGTCCCCCTGGCGGACCTCTTGCGGGAAGCGGGGATCCGGCCCCCGTCCCAGGGGGGAGGGGCCGACCAGCTCGTGGCGCGTTCCGTCGACGCGATGACCTTCGGCTCTCCGGTCGAAGACGTGATGGACGGACGGGACGCGATGCTCGCCGTCGGCATGAACGGCGAACCCCTGCCGTTCGACCACGGCTTCCCGGTCCGCATGATCGTCCCCGGACTGTACGGCTACGTGTCGGCCTGCAAATGGATCACCGACATCGAGCTGACCACCTTCGACGCCTACGACCCCTACTGGGTGAAGCGGAACTGGGCCCGCCGGGCGCCGGTCAAGACCCAGGCACGGATCGACACCCCGAGGCCCTTCGCCCGCCCCTCCGCCGGAACCGTCACCGTCGCCGGCGTCGCCTGGGCCCAGCATCGCGGCATCACACGCGTCGAAGTCCGCATCGACGACGGGCCCTGGCACGACGCCGACCTCGCCGCCCACGCAGGCGTCGACACCTGGCGCCAGTGGTCCTGGCCCTGGCAGGCCACCCCCGGCGGCCACGACATCACCGTCCGCGCCACCGACGGCACCGGCCAGGTGCAGACCGAGCAGCGCGCCCGCACCATCCCCGACGGCGCGAGCGGCTGGCACAGCGTCTTCGTCACCGTCCCCTAGACCACCGGCCCCGTCCGCGCAGGGCCGGGCCGGAAGCACCACCGCTGCATCTTCACACCTATGACCCGACAGACGCTCAAGGAGCAAACGATCATGAACAGCATGAACATCCGCCGTACCGCGGTCACCGTCACCGCAGCCGCTCTGCTGCCCTTCTCCCTGGCCGCGTGCTCCGACTCCGGCAGCAACACCGGGGCCGGACCCACCGCGGCCGCCCGGGACGAGGCCAAGACCGGCGCAAGCTCCTCCGCGGACGGCGCCGTGACCACGGACCGGCCCTTCGGCCCGGCCTGTGCCGGAGTCCCCGGGGAAGGGGCCGGTTCCTTCGCCGGCATGGCCAAGGACCCCGTGGCCACTGCCGCGTCCAACAACCCGGCGCTGTCCACCCTGGTCGCGGCCGTCAAGCGGGCCGGCCTGGCCGACACCCTCAACAACGCGCAGGACATCACCGTCTTCGCGCCCACCGACGACGCCTTCGCGAAGCTTCCGAAGGCCGACCTCGACAAGGTGCTGGCCGACAAGGCGACTCTCACCAAGATCCTCACTTATCACGTCGTGGGCCAGAGGCTCAGCCCCGGGCAGCTCGAGAACGGCTCCTTCGAAACCCTGCAGAAGGGCAAGGTCACCACGAGGGGCTCCGGTGAGTCCTACGAGGTCAACGACAGCGCGTCCGTGGTCTGCGGCAACGTGAAGACCGCCAACGCCGCCGTCTACATCATCGACACCGTCCTGATGCCCAAGTAACCCTCTCCCGAAGGGAACCGGGAACGTCTCGCGCCCCTGCCTCACTCCTGCGAGGAAGCAGGGGCGCCCTCTGCCCGGCATCCCCGGCGGACCGGGTGACTCGGCTCGTACGGCCGCTCCCACCTTGACGGTCGGCGCGAACGGCCAGGGCGGCCCTCGACCTGTCCGGTCCTACCCACCAGATCTGGGGTCGGCAGCGGGGAGGGGTGAGTACGGCAACTCATGACCGGCGCTCGGCGGCAGCCGACGATGAGGGCGTCAGCGCAGTGCCCCAGAAGAACGAGGCCGTCCATGCTCAGCCGACTCGCCGCAGCAGTCGTCCCCCTTGCCGGGAGACTGACCGTCACCTCCGAAGCCGCATCGGGTCCCGACGCCGGCAGCATCCTGGTGGCCAACCACACCTCGCTCGCCGATCCGGCCGTCGTGGTCGCAGCGCTGCGCCGGTACGGAATCGAGCCGGTCGTCATGGCCGCCGCCGGCCTGTGGCGGCTGCCCCTGCTCGGAGCGGCGCTGCGCCGCGAGGGGCACATCCCGGTCCGGCGCGGCACCGCCCGCGCCGGCGAATGCCTCGACGTCGCAGCCGCCGCCCTTGCGGCCGGGCGCTGCGTCCTGCTCTACGGCGAAGGCCGGCTGCCCGAACGCACCGACGCGGGCGAGGCCGCGCCCGGGCCCTTCCGCAGCGGCCCGGCGCGGCTGGCCGGCATGACCGGGGCTCCGCTCGTGCCGATCGGCCAGGTCGGCGCCCGCCGCCTGTGCTCCGGCGGCCCGGTCAAACAACTCGCCGGAGCCGTGACGGCGCCGCTGCGGCGGCCGGACCTGCACGTGCACATCGGCGCACCGCTGCACCTTCGCGGCGCGGTCCCGGAAACGACACTCCGCCTCCAGGATGCCGTCAACGCCGCATGGCAGAACGCGAACCGCGCCCGGAGCAGCCGGCGATTGCGCGACCGGACACGGTGGGGTGCGCCGCCGCCCAGGGCCCACGATGCAGAAAGCGCTGGTGGCCGCCGAGTCGATCTTGCGAGGATGGTCGCTCAACGCCCCTATGCCGGAAGTGAGTTCATGAACGCGAAAGATCCCAAGGTCGAGGCAGTCGAGAACTTCTTCGCCGCCTACGCGGCCGGTGACGTGGAGGGCATGAGTGCCGTCCTCGCACCGGACATCCAGTGGACGATCCCCGGACGGCATCCGCTGTCCGGTACCAAGCACGGCGTCGCCGAAGTCCGCAGCTTCTTCGACCAGCTCGGCAAGGCCGGCTTCCAGGCCGAGCCGATCTTCTTCGGCAGCAACGACGACTACGTCGTGGACATCCACCGCGGCTGGACGACGACGGGCACCGGCAAGGTCGACACGACCTGGGCCCTGGTCTGGCACTTCAATGCCGACGGTCAGGTGGACCGCGTCGTCAACCTGAGCGGTGACCAGCACCAGATGGACAACTTCATCTGGGACAACTTCACCCTCGCGCCGCTGCCCGACCGCCTCGCCTGACGGTCCCGGCGGACCCCGGCTCCGTCCGCGCGACCGGCGGGCGGAGCCGGGGTCCGGGCTCGGTACGGCCGCACATGCCGACGTACACCCCTGCCGCCGACTGGGCGGCAGTCGGCGCCCGGACGGTGTACGGCTCCATGATCAGGAGACTGAGAGCGGCGAGCAGCAGTAGCCGGTCGGGGCGAGCCAGTCGGAGAGGAAGGAGAGGTCGGCTTCGACGACCGTGGCGGCGCCGGCGCCGACCAGGGCCCACGGCTGGAGCAGCCAGGCGAGTGCGGCGGCGGTACCGACCGAGGCATGGTCGACACGGCTCGCCCGGCTCGGGGGCCGCCGGCCGGGGCCCGGGGGCTCGTGCCCACGGCGGTGGTGGCTACACGGCGGGTGCGGCCTGCCGTGGGGGGGTTTCGGGTGGCGGCGGCCCCGCGGGAAGGCGGGCGAGCCGGAGCGTGCCGACGTAGGCGACCACCACAGCGACGATCACCAGCGGCATCACGATCAGACCCTCTGTGCCGAGCAGCAGGCTGGCCAGCATCACGGACGTCATCGGCAGTTTGAGCATCGCGACCGTCATCGCGCCGATCCCGAGGGCAAATCCTGCGGTGGTTCCCATACCGGGAAGGTGGGAGAGCGCGAGGCCGCCGGCCGCTCCCACGAACACGGCGGGGAAGACCGGGCCGCCGCGGAAGGCGCTCATCGAGGCGCTGTAGGCCAGTGACTTGCACACGAGCAGGACGATCAGGGTGCCCGCTGTGTAACCCGCGTTGTCCGCCAGCAGCGGGCCGAGCGCGTCCTGGCCGGAGAACAGCACACCGGTGACCGGCCGCTTGGTGATCACTGCGTACAGCAGTGCGATCACGCCGACGGCGAGGCCCATCAGAAGGGTGAACGGCAGCCGGTGACGATCGACCAGGGCCTGCAGCGCGAGCGAGGAACGGCGGATCGCCTCCCCGAGGAGTGCGGCGATGACGCCCGCGACGATCGCCCAGGCGAACTCGCCAACGGTGGGCGTGCCCGCCGCCGGCACGTGGCTCAACTCCAGCGAGTAGGTGCCGAGGCCGGTCCAGGCGCCGAGACCGGTGAAGATCAGCGAACCGACGCCCGCGGCCAGCAGGCCGGGCACCAGCACCACGCCCATCATGGGGCCGCCCAGCCCGGTGGCCTCCATCAGCAGGAAGGCTCCGACCAGGGGGGATCCCAGCAGTTCGCTGATGGCCGCGAAGCTGCCGGCCGCGCCGATCACGGCCACCGCGCTCGGTGCCGCATCGCGTTTCAGCAGTTTGACCGCGCCGACGGCGAGGCCGCCGCCGAGCGCGATCAGCGGGGCCTCCGGGCCGAGGACGACACCCAGACTGAGCGAGACGAGCGCGGCGGCCGCCACCCCCGGCACGGCGGCGAACGAGGGTGTGCCGCCGGTCTTGAGTCCTTCGGCCGGCTTGTGGCCACCACCGCCGGGCAGGTACCGGATCGTCAGGGCGACCAGTACGCCCGCCACCGCGAGCAGCGGGATCGCCCACCAGTCGGGAGCGTCCTGGAAGCCGAGCCCTTTCGGCAGGTCGCTGTAGACCAGCGACTGGAGTTGGGAGACGAGAGCCAGGAAGCCGAATGCGGCGGCCGAAATCGGGACGCCGAGCAGGGCCGAGATCACCAACACCCACACGTATCCGCGGGTGCGGACGATCGCCAGCGGGTCGTTCGGTGCTCCAGCGCCCTCGGCGGGCGGTCCGGCTGGCATGTGCATCGTCTCCTCGGAGTCCGGTCCGTCCAGAACCCCGCGGGTGTCGGGTGCCTGGCGCGTGGCGGTGGATCCGTCCTGAGCATCATTGCGGGCACGAGCGGTTCCGTGCCGCTGCGGCACGCTCGGACTTGTGGTCCGTGGCAGCCGCACCGGTGCAGTGCCCGGGCCACGACGAGTCCGCGAGGCGTTCAGCTCGGGGCTGAGGTGAGCGACACGGTCCCCGATTCACACACCTGCCGATGCGTCGGCCCAGCCGCCCGGGAGGAACGGGAACACCGGATCCGTCCGCGGGCTTGCGACGGCCCGCGGACGGATCTTCCCGCTGAGGTCAACAGCCGTTGTTGATGGCCCTGGTGCCGACGTAGAGGACGCCGTTGGAGTTCATGTCGACGGTCGAGCCGGCACCCCCCTTGGTGTTCGAGGCCCAGACAACGCCGCCGCTGCTGTTGTAGACCACGAAGTTGCCGTCCGTCTGGTAGACCGCCCAGTTGTTGTTCCCGGAACCCCAGCTGTTCGTCGCCCAGCAGGCGTAGCGGCTGCCGTCGTCGAACCGGAGGTACTCGACCAGGTTGCCGTCGTTCTGCATGACGAGCTGGATCTGCCAGCCCTGGGGCGAGTACCGATAGATCATCTGCCCGACGTGCAGGGCCTCACCCCGGTACAGGAAGCTTTGGCCTGCGGCCGCCGATGAGGTTCCGGCAGTACCGATGAGTGCGGTTACGGCCATACCGACCGCCGCGGCGGTCGTAGCAAGCCTGCGGATCATGCTCATGGTCCTCCATTCGAAACGTTCCAGGCGTGTGGTACTGGGTAGGGGCATCCGGCAGACCCGGTCGTCACGCGAGTGGGGGCCTGTCGCTGCCGTAACTCCCTCGTAGAAGATGCCAACGGCCCGCGCGACGGAGTTGACGTGGCGTGCGGGATTGCTTGACCTTGCGCGCGCTCGTCCGCGCCCTCGCCGCGCGAAACGCCCGCGGGATCTCCGTGCGTCGGCCGGGGTACCCGCTGCATCCTGGGTCTGGTCGAAGGATCCGACAGGGGGCGCTGGATGTGGTCAGTGTTGTCAACGGGCGTGGTATCGGCGGGGGAACGGTTCGACTGGTACTCCGACATCGTCTCGCGCGAGGTGATGCCCGCCGCGCTCAGCAGCGAGCGGCCCGCCGAGTTCCATGGCGAGGCCGCCGTGCTGGACCTGGGGGAGGTCCGTGCGTCGAGGTTCTCCCTGTCACCCCTGCGCTCCCGGCGCACGGCCGCGATGATCCGGCGTGGCGACCCGGAGCAGTACCAGCTGGCCCTTTTGCGCAAGGGAGCCACATCGCTGTCGCAGCACCGGAACGAGTGCACCATCGGAGCCGGTGACCTCATGCTCTGGGACACCTCGCGCCCCTCCGACAACCAGATGCCCGCCACGGGCGGGCAGGTCCAGGCGACGATCCTGCTGCTGCCCCGGACCGTCGTGCCGCTGCGCGCCCAGCGCCTCGACCAGGTACTGGCCCGCCGCATCCCGGGCGACTGGGGCATGGCCGCGATCCTGTCATCCTTCATGAACGCGCTCGAAGACCACGGCGCCGAATGCAGTCCTGAGGAGCTACGCCGTCTCGGGGCGGTCGCCGTCGACCTCGCGACGGCCTGCCTGGCCCAGTACCTGGACGCCGAGGACCACCTTCCTGCCGAGGTCCGTACGCAGGCGCTCGTGCAGCGGATCCATGCCTTCATCGAGCACAACCTCGGCGACCCGGAGCTGAATCCGTCCGCGGTCGCCGCCCACCACCACATATCGGTGCGCACCCTCCACCAGCTCTTTCACGACCGGGGCGAGAGCGTCCGCGCCCGGATACGCCGACGCCGCCTCGAACAGTGCCGTGGCGACCTCGCCCACCCCGGTCGCAGCGCCCACCCCGTGAGCGCCATAGCCACCCGCTGGGGCTTCAGCGGGCCGGCGGTCTTCAGCCGTTCCTTCCGCGAGGCATACGGAATCAGCCCCACCGAGTTCCGTGCGCTGCGCGTCAACGACTTCTGCGCATCCTCCAGGAGGCTGACCCACCGCTCCCCCGCGCAGACGCCGGTACCACCTCGGGGATGACGACCCTCCGCCGCGGACCGCGGAGGCTGATGCCATGACCGAGATCGACGAACTCCGCCCGACCACGACTGCGTACGGCACGGAACGGCCCGTCCCGCCGTGGGCTTCCGCCGCCGCCCGTGCAGTCCCGTTGCTGTTGCTGCCCCAGTGCCTGTGGCGGCTGCCGTTCGCCTTCGGCTTCGAGATGGGACTGGACGTGGACGGGGCGATGCCGTCGTCTTTGTGGGTGTCCGTCCCCTACGTCTTCGGGCTCAGCTTGATCACGGAGGTGTTGGCGTTGCTGTCCCTCGGACTGGTGCGGGGATGGGGCGAGATCGCGCCCGCATGGCTTCCGTTCATCGGTGGAAAACGGATCAACCCCTTTGCCGCGATCGTTCCCGCCACCCTCGGAGGCCTGGGCGCTACCGCGTTCTGGGCTCCCGTGTTGCTGAGCTGGTTCGGTGTGGGTGACGCCGCCGGGTTCACCAGTCCCGGCTGGCACACACTGGCGCTCCTCTGCATCGCTCCCGGGATGCTGTGGGGTCCGCTCGTACTGGTGCTGACCTACGCCTACTACACGCGCCGCTGCCGCCCCGCCGTGCGTGCCACCGGGGTACGGCGGTAGCGGACCGTGCTCTTTCGCCGCCAGCGCGGCCTTCCCCACCCTCGCGGCCACCCTGCGCCGATCCACGGTCGCCCGGACCGCGGCCTCCTCCGCTCAGCGCTCCAGCGTGTACGCGACCTCGCCGGCCGATGCGGGCTGGCAGCCCCGGCATCGAAACGCATCCGCAGCCCGTTCCCCGGGGACGAGCACCGGGTCCTCCTCCGGGAAGAGCAGCGGGAGGCAGACGGCCGGATGCACGGCAGGCCCGGCGCCTACCGGCCCGCGTCCAGGTCGCCCAGCAGGCGGCGCAGCAGCGCCTCGTCCCCGCTGGACAGGTCGTCGACGAAGCGCATGAGCACCCCCTCGCGGTCCTGCGCCTCCTCCATCGCCCGGTGCATCTTCCGTGCGGCGAAGCCCTGTTCGTCCGTGGCGGGGGCGTAGGCGAAGGCCCGGCCGTGCGCGGCCCGGGTGAGGACGTCCTTGTCGTACAAGCGCGTCAGGATCGTCACCACCGTGCTGTAGGCCAGGTCGCCGCCGATGCGGTCCAACACCTGCCGGGGCGTGAGCGCCAGGGACGCCGACCGCAGTACGGCGAGCACCTCGGCCTCCCGCCTCCCGTTGGCCAGTCGGCGCTCCCCTTCCTGCAGGGGACCGGCGGGGTCGTGCCCGTCCAATGTTGGCCGCCTCCTCGCTCATCCTCTACAGTCACCCTCGTCTTCTACACGCGTGTAGACGATGAGGGTCTTCCCCGAGTGTGCCACGCCCGCCCTCCTCCTCCCACGCCCCCGCCGCCGCCATCGCGGTGACCGGCTCGGCCCCGGCAGCCACCGGGGCCCGGTCGACGCTTCACCACCCCATCGGACCAACCTGAGGGACGGACGAATTGAGTACCATCGGCATCGGACAGGCAGCGGTCCTCGGCGTCGTCGAAGGAGTCACCGAGTTCCTGCCGGTCTCCTCCACCGGCCACCTGAAGATCACCGAGGGGCTGATGGGCATCCCGGTGGACGACAAGGCCGTCGTCGCCTTCACCGCGGTCATCCAGGTCGGAGCCATCGCCGCGGTCCTGGTGTACTTCTTCAAGGACATCGTGCGGATCGTGACCGCGTGGGGACGCGGCCTCGTCAACCGCGAGGAGCGGTACCACCACGACTACAAGTTCGCGTGGTGGGTCATCTACGCCACCGTCCCCATCGTCGTCGTGGGACTGGCCGCCAAACCCCTGATCGAGAGCAGCCTGGCCTCCCTGTGGGTGGTCGCCGGTTCCCTCATCGTCGGCAGCGGCCTGATGTGGGCCGCCGACCAGATGGGCCGCCACAAGCGCGGAGAGGACGACACCGGCCTCAAGGACGCGATGCTGGTGGGCTGTTCACAGATCCTCGCCCTGCTCTTCCCCGGCTTCTCCCGCTCCGGAGCCACCATGTCGACCGGACTCATCCTCGACCTCGAACGCGTCGCCGCCACACGCCTCTCGTTCTTCCTGGGCATCCCCGCCCTGACCGGCGCGGGCCTGTACGAACTCAAGGACGCCGTCGGCGCCGGCGTGGACACCGTTCCGCTGGCCGTCGGCACCGCGGTCTCCTTCGCGGTCGCCTACGCCTCGATCGCCTGGCTGCTGAAGTTCGTCGCCAAGCACTCCTTCAACGCCTTCGTCATCTACCGGATCATCATCGGAGTCCTGCTCTTCGGCCTTCTCGGCACCGGGGTACTCGCCGCCTGACGGCAGTCTCCGCCGCCGCGTGGGTCCGCCCGGGCCGGACGGACCCACGCGGACTCCGGCTCCTCGGAGCGGGGGCCGGCCCTCGACCACCGGTAGCGGGTACGGGCCGGGGCCGCCCTCCGCGCGGCCGTCAGCCCCCGGCGTCGTCCTGCCTCGCGGCGCTCCCCGCCGCACACACCCGCAGCACGCAACAGGGGCCGCCGGCAACAGCGCAGCACGCGCTCACCCCGGGGCTCGGCCGGGAGACGAACGCCGGGCTCCGCTGCACCTGCCCTGCCGTCCGGGGCTCCTCGCGGCCCCGCAGGCCGCAATCACGACCGCCTCCAGCCCGCCGGCCGGTTTGCGGGCGGCTGGTGACCCGTCCATTGATCTCATCCTTAGCGCGCCATCGTCTACAGTGCAGTAGACCATCTATGGCGGTGGAGTCGCCCGGGTGTTCCGCCCGGCCGCCTTCGCCCGGCTCCCCCGAAAGGTCCCACTGCATGGCCGCTTCCGTGCACGCCGCCGCCGAACCCACGGTCAGCCACCGTCGTGCGGCCTCCACGTGAACCGCGCCCGCCTCGCACACCGGGCCGGCTGGCTGGCCCTGGCCGCCACCGTGCTCTTCATCCTGCTGACACTGTGGGTCGTACGCACCCCCGATCATCCGCTGCCCGGCGATGTGACCCTGCACCGCTGGTCCGTGGAGCACCGCCCGGCGCTCGCCTCGGCCCTCACCCGCGTCCTCACCTCCACCGGCACCGGGTTCATCCCGTACGTCCTGCTCGTGCTGGCCGGTTTCTACGCCGGCCACACCACCCGGCAGCGGGCCTTCACGGCCGCCGCGCTGCTCCTGTGTCTCGGCGCGGGTCAGACCCTGCGCTACGCGATCATGATGCTGGTGGCCCGCCCCCGCCCCACAGTTGCAGACTGGGCGACCCACGCCTCCGGCTGGTCCTTCCCCTCCGGGCATGCGAGTACCGGCGCGATGACCGCCGGACTCCTGATCGCCGCCCTGTTCCTGCGCGGTCCCCGGGTGTCGCGGGCCGCGGTCACGGGGATCGCGGTGTGGGGTGCGGCGGTCGGTCTCACCCGCGTCTACCTCGGGGTCCACTGGTTCACCGACGTCATCGGAGGCTGGCTCTTCGCCACCGCCTGGCTGTCCCTCCTCGCCTTCGCGTACCTGTCCCGCACCCGCGACCGGCCCGCGGCCGACGGCTGACGCGCCCGCGCATCCTCGTCGTCCAGGACGACCACGCTGCGGGACATACGGGTGCGGGACCTGCGCGGCGAGGACTTCGGCCCGGCGCCCGCACGGAACGGAGCCCGAGCGCCGCGGCCGGCCGAGGCCGGATCCCACGCCGTCGCCTTGGCGTCGGCTCACCCGACGGGCACGGCCGGGACGTCTGCCAGGCCCTGCGGGCCCACGGCTTCCCGGAGCCCGTCACCTTCCCGACGGCCCACCACCGCCTCGCCGACGGCTGACCGGATTCTCCGCGGGAGGCGACGACCACCTCGCCAAGCCTTCCACCTCGCCGAACTCCCGCCCGGCTGCACGCAGCCCTCAGCAGGGCCGGCCCGCCCCGCCCGCCGCGGCAACGCGAGGCGCGCCCGCCGCTGTCGTCACGGCACTGGACACGGCCGTGCTCGCCTGCACGTACGTGCCGACCCGACCCGCCCCGCAGGGGGCCGTGGGCTGCGTCCCGTACACGCCATGACCGAACAGGCCACCACCTCCGTGAGCTGTCCCCCGAACTGCACAACCCACTGGCCGGGATCATCGCCGAACCCGGCACCGAACCGGCTCGCCCACCGGCCGGCCCGGACGCGGCAGGCCCGATCTCCGGGGGCCGCCATGGCCGAGGGCTCACGCGGGCGTACCGGCGGCCCTGCTCGAACGCACCACGAGCCCCCTGCCTGTGCCGGGATCGCACGGAGATTGACGTCAGTCGGAGGGGTGTTCCCCCTGGGCGATTTCGACACCGCGGTGCAGCCAGACCGCCCCGGCCAGGGAGGAGGCTCCCGCCGTGCCGCACAGCAGGGCCATGGCCAGCACCGCAGGGGCGATGCGCCGGGCGGGCGCCTGTGCGAGCAGGGCCTTCACGCGGGCGGGGACGGGTCCGGTGACAGCGCCCGCCGCGAGCACGGGCCCCCCGGGCCGACCGCCGACACGGACGGTGGCCAGCGCGGCGCGCCCCACGGCCCGAGCGGCGAGCAACCGGTCGCCGGTGGCGCGGGCGGCGGCCTCGTCGGCGGCACGTTCGGCGGCGAACGACACCTGCGGGACGACCGCCGCCAATGCCGGGTGGCACCAGCCGGCGAGGTGGGCGACGGCGAGAAAGAGGTGGTGGCGCGAGGCGAGGTGCGCGCGTTCGTGGGCCAGGAGCACCTCGCGCTCGTGCGGGTCCAGGGAGCGCAGCATGCCACTGGTCACCACGACCCGGCCCGTGCCCGTCAGTCCGGGCAGGGCATAGGCGTCCGGGCGGGGATCATCCAGGACGCACACCCCCGCGACCTGCGGAAGGTGAGCGACATCGCCATGGGCACTGCGCAGGCGCGCCACCTCGGACCGTCCGTGCCGGACCACGGCGACGCCGGTCACGGCGACGATCCCCGCGGACGACGCGGACACTCCGAGGGCCAGCGGGGCCGGACCCGCTTGGAGCGGCTGCACCAGGTGCACGAGGGCGGCCACGGACGGGACAGTCAGGGCGAGGGGCAGCAGCAGGACGCCCAGGCACGCCACGACCCCGACGGCGAGCGCGCCGGCGGCGGTGGTGATCGTCCACAGCGCGACGTCCGGCCTCACCCCGGAGGCCACGCGCCGGGCGAGCGGCGGAAGGACCCAGGGCAGCACGAGGGGGACGAGCAGCAGGGCGATCACCGATCGCCTCCCTCCAGCAGGCGCCTGAGCTCCGCCTCGTCGTCGGGGCTGAGCCCTGCGACGAACCGTGCCAGTACGACACTGCGGTCGCCGTCCTGGTCGAGCTCACGGTGCATCCGGCGGGCGGTGAGGCCGTGCGCGTCCTCCATCGGGAAGTACAGGAAGCCCCGCCCGCCCGGCTTCCGGTCGACGACGCCCTTCTCCTGCAGCCGGGCGAGCAGCGTCGCCACCGTGGTCCGGGCCAGCGGCTGCGGTATCGCGGCTCGCACCTGGGCCGCGGACTGCGGTTTTCCCGCCGCCCACAATGCCGCCAGGACGCTGGACTCCAGCTCACCCGCCGGCCGGCGTTCGCTCGCGCTGTCCGTCATGGGACCTTCCCCTCGAAGAGATCGTCTACAGTGAGGTAGACGGACTACTGTCTTGTAGACAAGAGAGGGTGGACGACACCCGCGCGATCCGGCAGCCTCTTGCCCGCGGCGGTGAGCCTCACCCCGACCTCCATTATCGATGGGACCGCGCCGATGCCCTTCGCCCAGCTCGCCACACCGCCGACCGTGCACCTCGCCGTGAACCTGCTCGACGCCCAGTCCCTCCTCGCCACGTTCGGAACGATCGGCATCGCGGTCGTCCTGTTCGCCGAGACGGGCCTGCTCGTCGGCTTCTTCCTGCCCGGGGACTCGCTGCTGTTCACGGCCGGACTGCTGTGCGCCGGCTCGGGGACCTCCCCGGGGCACCTGTCCCTGCCCTGGGTCCTCCTCGCCTCCGCGGGCGGCGCCCTCTTCGGCGCGCAGACCGGGTATCTGCTGGGCCGGAAGGCCGGGCCCGCGTTCCTCAGCCGGACGAAGTCCCGCAAGGTCGGCGAAGGCGCCGCCCGGGCGGCGGAGATCCTCGAACGCTACGGGTACGCGAAGGCCATCGTCCTGGCCCGCTTCCTGCCCATCGTGCGGACCGTACTGAACCCGCTCGCCGGGGTTCTGAACGTCCCGGCGCGCACCTTCACCCTCTGGCAGGTACTGGGTGGCCTGCTGTGGACCGTCGGCCTGGTACTGGCCGGATACGCCCTCGGCGCCTCCGTTCCGGACGTCGACCACTACCTGCTGCCGATCATCGCCGTCATCGCCGCCGTGTCCCTGATCCCGGTCGGCCTGGAAATCCTGCGCTCGCGCCGCGCCTCCCGCACCTGACGGCCGCCCTCCCGCGCCGCTGCTGCCCTCCCACGCCACCCCGGCGGCGCCCTCAGCAACCGAGTACCAGACCTGCCGCGGTGCCGCTGCCCGCGAGCCGGCCCGCGTCAAGGAGGTGGACCGTGTCGGGGTGGGCGGCGACCAGCTGGCGCAGGTGGCCCTGACCACCACCGACACGGTGATGGCTTCTCATCGGTACCCGCGAACTCGCCGCCGGCGGCCTGGCCATCGTCCTCTTCAACCAGCTCCGCACCATGGGAGTCGGCCTCGTCACCTCCGTCGGCAACCAGATGGCCGCCGCCGCGGCCCGCGCCGAGCGGGCCGCGAGCGCAGGCGACGGCTCCGGCGGTGACCCTGATCCTGGCTCCTACCCCACGCCCCACGCCCTGGACCTCGACACCCTCGGCCTCCTCACCGGCCTCGCGGCCGCCGCACCGCTCCTCCTGCGCCGGAACTCCGGAACTCCCGGTCCCTGACCCGCTGCGATCGGGCGCACACCGCCCCCGCGGTCGCGTAACCGCACGATGCCGCCGCCGAGCGGCGCCATCACGCCAATGCCCCGTTTCCGGGACTTTTTCGCGGTACTTCTCCGGCCTCTCTCCCGTTGTGTCCAGCGACGATCACCGCCTGCCCCGTTCATCCGGTGCAGGCGGTGCCACGCACCCAGAAAAGGACACTTCAGCCGAATGAGCACGCACCACCCGGCCCGGGCGGCCGCCGTACTGGCCGCCGCTCTCGCCCTGGCCACGGCCACCACCGGGCTCACCGCATACGCCGCCACCCCCTCCGGCACGACGGGCAAGCACTCCACCACCATGCTCAGCGGTGCCGGTGCCGGTGCCGGTGCCCGACTGTGCGACGACGACCCGGACGGCTGGAAGCGCGACGGCCTGTGCCTCAACTCCGCGGACAGCCGCAAGGTCGACGCGTACCTTGCGCGTGCCCGCTCGGCGGAGCCCTCGATCAGCCGCGATGTGCAGGCTGCCGCCGATCTCAGCCAGGCCCAACTCGTCGGCTTCGACTACCGCCTCAAGTCTCCCGACTCGCTCAAGCGGAAAGTCGCCACGGACCTCAAGGAGCATCCGGAGCGCAACACCGACGACGTCCTGGCACGCCTGAGTGACGCGGTGCGCTACACCCTCCAGTGGCCGGAAGACCGCTACGTCACCGGCGTCACCATCGCCTCGGAGGTGCTGTCCGCCTGGGGCGACGACACCACGAAGTGGTCCAACACCTGGGGTCGCGAGAACGGCTACAAGGGACTCAACACGGGCTGGCGAGCGCCCGGTTCGCGGCAGCTGTTCGAGGTGCAGTTCCACACTCCGGCGAGCAAGTCCGCGCAGGAGGAGACGCACAAGCTGTACGAGGAGCAGCGGCTGCCGTCGACCAGCCCCGCACGCAAGAAGGAGCTGCAGGACCAGCAGGACGCGATCTTCGCCGCAGTACCCGTCCCGGACGGTGCTCCCGCCCTCGCTCCACCCGCCACTCGGCTGGCACCGGCAGCCTGACCCACCCCGCGGACCGGGCGTGGGACACCGTCCGCCGGTCCGGGACGCGGAGTCAGGGCAAGATCAGGATCTTGCCCCGGGCCTCGCCCCGGTGGAGCTGGTCGATGGCCTCCGCCGCACCCTCCAGGGGGCAGGTGCGCTGGATCACCGGGGTCAGGGTGCCGTCCTCGACGTGCCGCTTGAGCTCGTCCAGGTCCGCCTTCACCTCCGAGGCCATGAACGGCTTCAGGCTCTGGCGTACGAAGAGGTTCAGCAGGGCGGCCCGGAGCACCCGGCCCATGGTGCCGGTCCAACGGCCGCCGCCCTCACCGCCGATGAGGACGAGGGTCCCGCTCGGGGTCAGGGCGCGGCGCAGGCGGGAAAGCGGGCGATTGCCCGCGGTGTCGAGGATGAGGTCGTAGGCCACGCCCCCTTCGGTGAAGTCCTCGCGGGTGTAGTCGACGGTCTCGTCCGCGCCGATGGAGCGCACCAGCTCCGTCTTCGCGGTGCTGCACACTCCGGTGACGTGCGCGCCGTAGGCCTTGGCCAGCTGCACCGCGTACGTGCCGACCCCGCCGGCGGCGCCGACGACGAGAACCCGCTGCCCCGGCCGGACCCGGCCCGTGTCCCGCAGCGCCTGGAGCGCGGTGAGCCCGGAGATCGACAGCGCGGCCGCTCGTTCCAGCGGAAGACCGGCGGGCTTGAGGGCGAGCTTGTCCTGCGAGGCGGTCGCGTACTCGGCGAAGGAACCCTCGCAGATCCCGAAGACCTCGTCTCCCGGCCTCAGCCCGGTCACGCCGGCCCCGACGGCCTCCACCCGTCCCGCAACCTCACGTCCCCGCACCCGGACTCTGGGTGCGCGCAGCCCGTACCCCATCAGCCGCAGCAGATAGGGCCTCCCGCTCATGAGGTGCCAGACCCCGGCGTCCAGAGCGGCCGCCCGGACCGCTATGAGCACCTCGCCACGGCCCGGCTTCGGCGCCTCCATGTCCCGCAGCTCCAAGACCTCGCTGGAGCCGTATCCGTCCTGCACGACCGCCTTCACGGCGCCGTCCCTTCGTCGTCCGAGTACTGGAACACCTGCTCAAGTGGTACAGCGAAGACACGGGCGATCCTGAACGCCGTTTCGAGGGAGGGCGAATAGCGGCCCTTTTCGATGGCGATGACGGTCTGGCGGGTCACCCCGATGCGCTCGGCCAGCGCCGACTGGGTCATCTCCGCGTGCTCGAACCGCAGGATGCGGATCCGGTTGGTAATACCGGTGGACCTCACCAAGACTGGAGTCCCCACCGGTAGGCGGCGAGTTTCACGACGGAGGCGAGCACCGCCGAGAGCACGAAAGCCAGGTGGATCACCTTGGAGATCCAGAAGCGGTCCGCACCGGCCATGGACAGGGGCAGCGCGGTCACCGCGTCGAGGACGAGGAAGGACTGCCCGGTGTACTCCCCGAGGCGGACGATCTCCTTGTCGCGCGGGTCCTTGGCGCCGGCTTCGCCGGGCGAGGCGATCGCGACAGCGACGTTCAGGCCGATCGAGGCCACGACCGCACCCGCTCCCATGTAAAGGATTCTTTACATGGAGAATGTAGGACTGCTCGGGCATCGCGTCAAGGATTCATACACGCCTGAGCCGTACTGGGCGCAGCGCGGCAGCGCCGCACCGGCTTCACACCGGTGCGGCGCTGCGTGGGTTCAGGGGCCCGGGTTCAGGGGCCCGGGTTCAGGACCCGGGTTCAGGGCCGAGGTTCAGAGGTCAGGGCTTGACGTTCACGCCGGCCCAGGCGGCGTCCACCGCCTTGACTTCGGCGCTGTTCGCACCGTAAAGGTCGGTCGCCGCCTTCAAGGTGCCCGCACGGGCACCGTGGTAGTCGGTGGTGGAGGTGAAGTACGCGGTCAGCGCCTTGTACCAGATCTGAACCGCCTTGTCGCGGCCGATCCCGGCGACGGTGGAGCCGTCCACGGTCGGGCTGTCGTAGTGCACGCCGTTGATGTCCTTCGCGCCGCTGCCCTCGGACAGCAGGTAGAAGAAGTGGTTGGCGACGCCGGAGGAGTAGTGCACGTCGAGGTTGCCGACCCCGGCGCTCCAGTAGTCGGCCGAACCGCGGCCGTCCTTGCTCGGCTTGTCCTGGTAGCGCAGCGGCTTGCCGTTCCCGAAGATGTCGATCTTCTCGCCGAGCAGGTAGTCCCCCCGGTCCTGGGCGTTGTTCGCGTTCCACTCCACCGCGGTGCCGAAGATGTCCGAGGTCGCCTCGTTCAGGCCGCCGGACTCGCCGGAGTACTGCAGGTTCGCGGTGGCGGAGGTGACGCCGTGGCTGAACTCGTGGCCGGCCACGTCGAGCTGGGTCAGCGGGTGCTGGTTGCTCGCGCCGTCGCCATAGGTGATGGTGAAGGACTGGTCGTCCCAGAAGGCGTTCTGGTAGGCGTTGCCGTAGTGGACCCGGGAGACGGGGGCCCGCCCGTCGTTCTTGATGCCGTTGCGGTGCAGGACGTTCTTGTAGAAGTCCCAGGTCTGTGCGGCACCGTAGGCGGCGTCCACGGCGGCGGTCTGGTTGTTGGCGGGACTGCCGTTGCCCCACGCGTTGTCCGCGTCGGAGAAGACGGTACCCGTGCCGCCCGTGCGGTGCTTGAGGTCGACGGTGCTGGATCCGCCGCGCAGGCCGTCGACGAGGTCGTAACCCTTCGACGACTTGGTGGTGTTGAGGCTGACGGTACCGCTGTACTGGCTGGCGCCGGACCCGACCGCCCCGACCTGGGCGCCACCCGGCTTGGCGGCCACGGATCCGCCCTGGGCGGTGATGCCGTCGGCTATGTCGTCGATCAGCTGGATCTCGTACAGCTTCTGGCCGGTGTTGGCATCGGTGATGACGCGCAGTCGGCTCGGAGTGACACCGTCGTGCTGGGTGCCGGTGACGACGGTCTCGTAGGCGAGGACGGGCTTGCCGCCCACGGCCCAGATGACCTTGCGCGGTGCATCGCCGGTGGCGGCACCCGTGGTGTTCGCGGCCTCGGCAGCCTGGACCGCAGCGGAATGGGCGGCGCTCGGGCTCAGCTTCGGAGTGACCGAGGCGACCTTGATGTCGTACTCGGTGGCCTTGGTGACGTCCTTGACGGCGCCGTCGGCGCCACGGTGGACGACGAGGTCGCCGCCGAGGACCGGAAGACCGGCATAGGTGCGCTCGTAGCGGGTGTGGACCGTGCCGTCGGCGTCCTTGATGACGTCCTTGACGACCAGCTGCTCCTCGCCGCCGAGGCCGAGCGACAGGGCGGTGGCCGCGACGGAGGTGCTGTCGACACGCTCCGGAACGGGACCTGCTGATGCACCGGAGGCGCCGGCGGCGAGCAGGGTACCGGTGAGGACGGCTGCGCCGGACACGAGGGCGAGGCGGCGTGCCCTGCTGCCTGCGGGGGAAAGCGAGAACATTCGGTTTCTCCAGAGAGTCGTGGGGAGTTGGACGGGATCGCCGTCCACCTCTGCAAGGAGGAATGCCTTGATGGGGAGGGAGACTCTCAGCAAGCCGTGGACATGTCACGGGGCACAAATGGCGGTTCGGCCGGTCATGCCGGATTCGCCGCCCGTCTCTTCACGGGAAGGACAAGACTCCGCAACGCGCCGACACAGATGACACATTTGCCACAGGGATCCGCAACACGCGGGAAAGGAAGTTCCACCGCGGGCCAGTCCGTTTGGCTCGGTGTTGACCACGTGGTGCGGGGACTCCTGGAAGGCGCACCGGGACGTGTCCGGCCGAGGACGGCGGCGGTAGGTTGGGGTAGTGATCGATTTCCTCGCCGACGCCCCGGTCCCCGGCAGCCTGGACGCCGTGTGGCACGCGGGCTGGCCGTCCCCAAGCACGATCCCGCCCCCGAGATCCAGGTCCACGCATACACCGCGAACACGGTGATCCTGCGCCAGAACAAGTCAGTGCACTACGAGGCGCCGTTCCTCTTCCTGCTCTTCGGCAACGAGCGGGCGCTCCTGATCGACACCGGCGCCACCGCCGACCCCGCCCACTTCCCGCTGCGCGCGACCGTCGACGCCCTGATCGAGGACTGGCTGCTGCGCAACCCCCGCGCACGGTACGGGCTGACGGTCGCCCACACCCATGGCCACGGCGACCACGTCGCGGGCGACGGACAGTTCGCCGACAGACCGCAGACCACGATCGTCGGCCCGGGGCTGGACGAGGTCACGGCCCACTTCGGGCTCGACGACTGGCCTGACCGCATCGGCGAGTTCGACCTGGGCGGGCGTGTCCTCGACCTCGTCCCCGGCCCCGGCCACCAGGCCGCCGCCCTGGTCTTCTACGACCGGCACACCGGTCTGCTGCTGACCGGTGACTCGCTCTACCCCGGGCGGCTCTACGTGGAGGACCGGGCGGCCTACGCCGAGACGGTGGACCGGCTCGTCGACTTCTGCGCGAGCCGCCCGGTCACCCACGTCCTCGGCTGCCACATCGAGATGACCTCGCAACCGGACAAGGACTACCCGCGGGGTACCACCCACCAGCCGGACGAGCCTCCGCTCCAACTCGCCACCACTCACCTGCACGACCTGCGCCGCGCCCTCGTGGAGACGGCGGGCCGGTCGGGCTCCCATCCCTGCGGTGCGTTCATCGTCGTGTACCAGGACTGAGCTGCCGGCCGGCCACCCCGTCCTGGCGGGCGGCCGCCCGGGCGCGGGCGGGGCGCGGGCGCCGGAGTGGGCGCGGGCGGGGCGCCGAATATCGCGTGCCCCAACCTCCACGGACGTGCAGACTCGCCCCCATGGGGGACGGTGACACGCAGGCACTGCGAGACGCGATCGGCGACTGGGCGATGGGAGGCCCGGAGGGGCCGGCCCGTGAGCTGGCCGTACGCATGGGCGTGCGCACGGCGGTGCTGCTCGAAGGGCCGAGCGACCTCGCCGCCGTGGACGCGCTGGCAGGGCGGCGGGGCCGGGACCTGCCCTCCGAGGGCGTGTGCGTCGTACCGATGGGCGGGGCGATGAACATCGGCCGCTACGCGGCTCTCCTCGGGCCGCCCGGCCTCGGGCTGCGCCTGGCGGGGCTGTGCGACGAGCGCGAGCAGCCGTTCTACGAGCGCGGACTGCGGCGGGCGGGGGCGCCGGACCGCGGCTTCTTCGTATGCCTGCGGGACCTTGAGGACGAGCTGATCCGCGCGCTGGGCACCGCGGAGGTCGAGGAGATCGTCGGGGCGGAAGGCGATTCCCGCGCCTGGCAGACGTTCCTCCGCCAGCCGGCCCAGCACGGCCGGTCCCGACAGGAGCAGTTGCGGCGTTTCCTCGGTACGAAGAAGGGCCGCAAGATCCGCTACGGCCGCCTCCTCACCGAGGCGCTCGGCCCCGGGCAGGTACCGGCCCCCCTCGACGACCTCCTCATGAGCCTGTGACTCCAGCCGGGCTGCCGGCGCGCGGTGGCCTCACTGGATCAGGTCGGTGTGCGGATGGTCCGGGGACTCCGGGCACACGTAGAGCTGCAGGTGGTTGCCGCCGGAGACCTGGATCCTGGGCGAGTTCACCACGCCGGAGTGGTCGACCGCGGCGATGGCCTGGTCCTCGTACGGCACCCAGCTGAGGTGGCGGGAGTGCCATTCCTTCGAGGGGACGGTCAGCAGCGGGGCCATCTCGGCGCCGCAGACGGTGCAGAACCGGGCGATGGGATCGGTGAGACCCCACGGGGGCCAGCCACCGACCTTCCAGCCGGGGGCGATGGACAGCTCCTCCTTGTAGAACGCGTCCGGATAGGGAGCGTAGGAGCTGTCCACACCGGCACCGGCTGCCTGCCACGTGCTCCAGTCCTCCAGCTGCCGCTGCAACTCCTTGCTCAACTGCATGGGATGGGGGTATTCGGTGATCTGTTCCGGCGCGAGGACGCACGGCTCGGGCACGTACTCGTCGTGCTCGACGGCACACGTCTCGGGCGCCGCGGCGAGGACGTCGGTGACCTCGGCGGCCGATCGCCAGAACAGCGCGGTCGGCGGTTTGCAGTCCGGCTCGTGCTCGAACGGACACCACAGCATCTGGAACAGGTCCGCCTGCCCGGGCGGCCGCAGCAGGGGTACGTCGCGCACGTACAGCTGGGCCACGGGCAGCATGGCGTTCGGGCCTTCGTGCCACTCGTCGGTCCGCGGGTCGTGCCATTCGTGCGACTCGGGGCAGTACGGCCACGGTTCGCCGGCGGGCCACAGCAGTGGCCCGCCGACCGAACTGTCATGCGGGGTCGGAGACCCGGGGCGGGGATGCAACCGGATCGCCGGGCGCGCCAGCGGGGCCAGGTCAGGGAAGACCGCGGTGACGTCGAAAGGCCGCGGCGGGGTGGTACGTCTCATGCTGGCTCCCGATGGCGCATGTTGAGCGGGCTAGTTTCCTAGGTTCAGCAGTCCGGTGTTCTTCTGGGTGTTGGGTACGTAGATGTCGGGGAACAGCGGCTGCGACGTGCCGTCCGACCGCTCGACCCTAGCGCTCATCCAGACTCCCTTGGGAATGGTGCTGGTGCTGTCCAGGTAGTCGGGCGTCGTCTGGTAGAAGACCGCATCGTTCGGGCCCAGGATGCCGCCGTCCTTCACGGGCTTCACCGACTTCTGGGTCATGGCCTCGTAGGTCCGCATGCTCGGCGTTCCGGTGTTCATTCCGGCCTGCCAGCAGGGAACGAGATTGACCGGTCCATTGTCCTTCTTCTCACCGGGTCCTCCGAGGACGTTGGCGATCAGATGGCACCGGGCGAGCCCGGCCACGGGCGGGTGGCTGCGGGCGAACTCCTGCGCGTCCTGCCAGCCGGTGATGTCTCCCTCTGCCGGACTGCCCTCGACGGTCGTGGTGCCCAGGCAGGCCTGCGCCTGGGCCGCCCGGAGACCGGCCGGGCTCGTCGGAATCGTCTTGTTGACGTGCGGGACCGGTTCGGTGGTGTTCTTGATCCATCCGTTGCCGGAAGGCACGTGCCCGGCCGGAGCGTTCTGGAGGCAGACGGCCTGGGGCTCGGCGGTCGAACCGCTGATGTCCAGCTTGAACTGGTCGCCGTCCAGCACTCGCTGGTTCGTGAAGCCTTCGGAGAGCTGACCGTCGCCTGCCTGCTTGTCCGCGAGCGGGACGTGAGCGCGGGCGCAGGGGCTGCCCGTGCCGCCGTCCAGGACGTCGGTGACCCATCCTCCTCGGGTGCTGTGCCGGGGAAGGACCTCGGCGCACTGAGCGCCGTCGATTCCTCCTTCGCGGGTGACCGCGAGGGGGAAGTCGCCGCAGCTGTCGCCCGGAACGAGGTCCGTCCGGGCCTGGAAGGACCCGCAGGTCCGAGCCGTCCGGCCGGCTATGTCGTCCTTTGCCCGGGTCAGCGGCTTGTCGCGCCCCCAGCCGGCGAGGTTGCTCTGGGCCCACAGGTAGCCGGCCGCCGCGGCCCCCGCGCCCGACGGGGACTGCTGGTCGCTCATCCTGACGACCGGCATGACGCTGGGCACGACGCAGCCGGGCTCGGGCGTGCCGGTGGTGGTCGTGTCCCGGACGGCGTCGTCGCAGCGGATCTCCTCCGGGTTCCTCCAGGAGGCGCTCGGGTCCGTGATCTGGGCTCCGGGCGAGGTCACGTACATCTTGTACGACGTCGTGAAGCCGACCGCCGTGCCGGCCGCCGGGGTGGATTCGTAGGCGACGTCGCCACTGATGAGCTGCCCCGGGATCAGGGCGCCCTTCGTGTACCACGGGGCCGCGGTGGTGACCTTGCAGCCCGCCGAGCATTCAGCCCTGAACTTCACGTTCAAGGTCGTGACGGACCCGGTCGCGCCCGTCATGGTGACCGAGATCTTCTCTTTCCACTTCGTGCCCTTGTCGGGCAGGACGGCACTGCTCGACACGTTCAGCGTTCCGGTGCCGACCACGTTGCCGTTGCCGTCCTTGAGCGTGTAGAGCACCGTCAGGCTGTACACGCAGTACCCGAAGCGGCCGTACCACCACGTCCCGGGGGTGGTGATGGAGCAGGTACCCGGGTCGGGAACTGCAGCCGCTGCCGCCGCCGGCGCGGCGGCAGCGGCGAGGAACTTCCGCCCGACCTGGGTCACCGGCGTGGCGCTCGTGGTGACGCATGCCCGCACGGCACCCGCCTTGCGCTCGCGGGAGCCGGCGGGCGTGGGCTCGCGCTTCTCCTGGGAGTCCATCGTGGCGGGACGGGTCTTGGTGGGGGCGGGAACACCGGTCGGACGGTTCGCGTCGCTACCGCCCGCCGTGCGGGCGGGGGCCTCCTCCGCCGACACCTTGCCCGCGGCGCCCGGGGCGTGGCCCTGGCCGTCGGCGGCGGCGGTGCCCGTCGCCATGAGACTCAAGGCGAGGAGGAGGCCGGGGAGTATTCGTCTCCTGCGTGCTGAATTCATGTCTTCTCTCTGTGGGAAATCGCCCCGGGCAGCACCGGGGCGAATGCGCCGGCACACGGCCGGCGAGGGGGAATCGGTGACGGATCAGCCGTCAGGCGACGAGGTCGAAGAGCACCTTGGATACGGACTTGGTGGCCTTCTCCACCGTGCGGATGACCGGCTTGGCCACCGTGGTGGCGACGCGTCCGCCGCCGCGGGTGACGAGACCCAGCGCCGTACGACCCGCGGACGAGACGAATTCACCGCTGGTGAAGCCGTATTCGATTCCCGTGGCGATCGCGCCGACCCCGGCGGCGACGACGGAAACGCCGAGGCAGACCGCGGCGATGCTGCCGAGAACGGGTGCCGCCGGGAAGAACACGCACGAGACGGCGAAGCCGGTCGCCAGCAGCCCGGCAGCCGTGCTGACCTTGTCGGCACTGTCAGCCCACCACTTGGCGTCGTTCCACCATTCGTCCTTCCCGGGCTGCGTCCCCTTGGGGTTGACCGTGTCATTGGCCGGCGTGTCGGAGGGGTTGCGGTTCGCCGCCCGGTCCTTCTGCGCCTGCTCGGCGGCGAGGCGCGCGGCTTCCTTCACCTCCGCGGTCCGCTTGTCCGCGGCGATCTGGCGTGCCTCGGCGGCGGCCGCGGCAGCCGTCTTGGCGTCCCGGCCCGCGGCGAGTTCGGCCTGGTGGGCGTTGGCGGCGGAGGCTTGGGCACTGTAGGCGGAGGCCAGTGCGCTGCGGGCCGCGTCGATGGCACGGTTGGCCGAGAGGTTCGCCGCGCGGGAGGCGCTCTGGGCGGTGGCGGCGGCGTCCTTGGCCTTGTTCGCGGAGGCCTGGGCATCGGCGGCGGACTTGTCCGCCGCGTCCGCGTGCTGACGGGCCTGGTCCTTGTAGCCGTCGGCCAGTTTCGCCGAGTCCAGCGCCTTCTGCGCCCACTCCTGGGCCTTGGCTCCGGCATCCCGGGCCACTGCCGCGACCTGGGAGGCGAGTGCCGCGTCCCGCTGAGCCTCCTGGGCGATCCTGGCCGCTGCCGCAATGGTCGCCTGCATGGCGGCGGCATGGCTGAGGGAGTCGTAGTCGAGCTGGGCGGCCCGGTGCTGGACGGACTGTACGAAGCGCCGGCGCATCCAGGCGGGGCCCTCCAGGGCGACCTCGGCGTAGGCCTTGGAGTACAGGTCCCCGGTGGCCGCCACCTTGATGGTGGAGACTGCGTCGTCCTGTTCGACGGCCTTGGCCAGGTCCTCGTCGAAGAACTTCTGCAGGGCTTCGGGGGTGTTGGCGTTGAGCGCGTCGTTGGCGGCCTTGGTGACGGCGCTTCCGGGCTTCTCGTGCAGGATCTTGAGGATGTTGACCCTGTTGTCCTCGGCACGTGACCTGATGACGCCGGAGGTGTTGAAGTCCCCTTCCGCGGGGATGCCGCCGGCGAGGGCCTGAACGGCCGCCTTCGCGACGGCCGGCTCGGCGACCTGGGCGATGAAGAGGATGGTCTCGCGATCGTCCTGGGACTCGGCGAGCTGCCGGTCGAGGTCGATCCAGGAGAAGACGTCCTCGTCGGATCCGGCGAGTGCGAAACGGGCGGCCTGGCGGGTCCAGGTGCCCCGGGAGTCCAGCAGTGCGACGGCTGCCCGGCGGCCGAGGGTCGCGGCTACGGCGAGGTCGTCGCGGCCGAGCGCCTGCTCCGCCTTGGCCAGGAGGTCCTTGGTGGCCTGGGCGGTCTGCTGCGCCTGGGTGCGCTTGTTCAGGGCGGCCGCGCGTTCGCTCTTGTCCACCTGGGCGAGTTGCGCCGCTTCCTTCATGCCTTGCAGCTTGTCGGCCTCCAGGGTGGCCGCCTCGGCGGCGCGGGCGTTCTTCTCCACCGCGATCGCGTCCTCGACGGCCTTCGTCGCGACGTTGGCCGCCTTGACCGCCTCGTCAGCGTAAGCGGTCGACTTGTTGGCGAAGTCGATGGCCTGACCGGCATACTTGACGGCTTCCTCCGCGGCGTCGGCGGCCCGCTCCGCGTGCCCGGCGGCGGACTTGGCCGCGCTGTTGGCCGTCGGTGCGGCCCGTGCGGCGGTCGAAGCGAGCGCCTGGGCGGTGGAAGCGGCGTTGGTCGCCTGATTGGCGGCACTGGAGGCGATGTCGGCCTGGCGCCTGGCCTCGGCCGCCTCGCCCTGGGCGACGCCGGAGGCCTCGGCCGCCTGGGCGGACGCCCGCGCGGCGGCTGCGGCGTCGCGCGCGGCGTCCGCGGAGGCCAGACCGGCCTTGGCCGACTGTTCCGAGGCGACGGCGGCGTCGTCGGCGGCCTTGGCCGCGGAGTACGCCTTCGCGGCGGCGTCACGGGCGGCGACGGCGGCGTTCTTCGCCTCGTTGGTCTTCGAGGCGTCCTTCGACGCGGCGATCGCCGCGTTGTAGGCGCGGGTGGCGGCCGATCCTGCAGCGGCGGCCGCCTGGGAGGCTGCCGTGGCCGCCCAGGACGCCCGCTGCGAGGCCTGGACCGCGGCGGACGAGGCGGCGATGGCGGTGCGGGCGGCGGACGCGGCGCCTCCGGCGGCGGTGGCGGCCTGGCGGGCCGCCTCGGCGGACCTGCGGACGTCGTCCTTCGCCTTCTCGGCCTCGGCCGCAGCCGTTTCGGCCTTCTCCTTGGCCTTGCTCGCGGCGGTCGTCGCACGCTCGGAGGCTTCAACGGCAAGGTCCGTCTGCTCCCGGGCCCGCGCGCTCTCGCGCACGACGATGGCTACCAACTGGTCGATGGTCGCGGACTCCTGGTCGCGGGCCCGTGCGATGTGCTGGCCGGTGTCCAGGTACCACTGCACGTCGTCCGCGGTGCCGCTCAAGGCCCGGTTCGCGTACTTCTTGAGCTCCGGGCCGGCCGTGGCGAGGCTGCGGATGATGTCCACCCGCATGTCCTCCAGCCTGGCGTCGTACTGGCCGGTGAGCAGGAACTGCTCCAGCGCCTGGTCGGTGCCGGCGCTCAGCGCGGCGTTGCCGTCCCGCTTGACGCTCTTTCCGCCGTTGGCCATGACGCTGAGGGTCGAGACCCGCATGTCCTCCGTGACCGAGGGGCGGAACCCGTCCTTCACGAACGTGGATATCGCCTCGTCCCCACCGCTGAGGGCTGCGCTGACGTCCCTTCGGACGCTCTTGCCTCCGTAGCCCAGGTAGGTGAAGGCGGCGACGCGGTTGTCGATCCGGGTCGCCTTCGGCAGCTCCTCGGCGAGGAAGGCCGTGATCTCCTGGTCGGTGCCGCTCAGCGCGTAGGCGGCCGCCTCCTTGACCGAACGTCCGCCCAGGATCCACGCCTTGACGGCCTTGGCGCGCTCCGTGTCCGGGAGGGCCAGGGCGTCGCCGGCCGGGCCGGCGCCGGTGGCGGTGGCGGTGGCGGTGGCCGTGGCGGCCCGTACGGGCGTGGTGAACAGCCAGGGTGTGGAAGCGGCGGCTGCGCCCGCCGCGACGGCGGTGGCGAACCGGCGTCGGCTCCAAAACGTTTCCTGCACGGAAGAACCTCTCTGATTTTGATTCCTCGAGGCCGAGGCCAAATCACGCCCGGGAAATCTCACCGGGACGGCGGTGAACTGACCTTAAGCAGGACACACGCCCGGAGCACACCTGGCTTCAGCTCAACCGGCACTACTGCCGAAAGATGGCTGAATCTCACCCTCATGTTTTCGCAAAACCGCCACAACCATTGTGCGAAGTGGCGCAAGTCACGCCCCTGATGGGCGATATCTACCCGAACACCCCATTTATTCGCTTGGCTGGATGGCGAATGGCTTGGTTTCATTCAGGAGATCGCCAGCCACTGCAAAACGCCGTCACATTCCCCTTTCGACTGCGTTTATCAGCCATGCCCTGAGGTGTGTGCAAAACCATGCGCACGCCAATCCAATGACCTGGCGACTTTCCATCGCCGCGCATGTGGGCGCGTTCGAGAATCACCTGGATTCGACACTAAGGATGAACATGAAGGCACGTAGCGCTATCCTGCGGATCGTCGGCGCGGCTGTGGGCGCGGGTGCCCTGGCCTGGGCTGCTGTCGTCGGCGGCGTGACCGGCCAGGCCGGTACGGAAGGCATCGCGACGAAGTCGGTCGCCGACGAGGGCCCCGGGTACGCCATCGAGGACTTCGCCTATCCGAACGCCGATAAAATCCTCGCGGAGAAGAAGATCAAGCTGAAGAGCGGCGACGGTCACATCCTCCTCGCCGAGTGCACGGGTGCGCCCGAACTGATGGAGGTCTTCTCCCACAAGAACGAAAAGGTGTGCTTCCGGGTCACCGGGGACAAGGGATATCTGAGCCTGGAGATTCCGTCGGTATTCGGAGTCAAGGGAAACAATTACGCCGCTCAGGTCGACATGTCGGTCGGCGCCGAGGAAAAGACGTTCACCGTCGACAAGAACGCCTGGACGGCAGTGGGCGAGACCGCAGACGACCAGGGCCGCGAATTCATGCTTCTGGAGATCAGGACTTCCAAGTAGCCGCCGCGGGGTCACACCCTCGCGCGTCGAGCACAAAGCCGTACGTCACCGCCGGCGTGCCGGCTCACTTTCCCTGCTCCGAAAGAAGACCATGCCTGAAACGCGTCTCCTCCCTTCACGAGTGACGGGTCTGCTCGTAACCGCCACGGCCGTCGCCGCGGGCCTCGTATCCGCCGGCCCGGCTCAGGCCGTCGTGGGCCCCGAGGCACCCGCCGGCCAGTACGCCTTCGCCGCGAAGCTGGTCATCGGCGACGAGGCCAACAGCCGTGGCTGCACCGGCACGCTGATCGACGCCAACTGGATCCTGACCGCCGCCAGTTGCTTCGCGGCCACCCCGGGTACGACGGTGCCCGCCGGCAAGCCGGCGCTGAAGGCTTCGGCGACCCTCGGTGACGGCAAGACCGTCGAGATCACCGAGATCGCCCCGCGCGCCGACCGCGATGTCGTCCTCGCCCGCCTGGCCACCCCCGCAACCACCCCCGCAGGCGTCAAGCGCGCCGGCGCGGCACCGGTGACCGGCGCCGATGTCACGGCAGCCGGGTTCGGGCGGACCAGGACCGAGTGGGTGCCCGGCAAGCTCCACACCGGTTCGTTCACCGTGAACGCCGCGGATGCCACCGGCCTCACCCTCACCGGCAAGGGCACCGACTCCCTCTGCAAGGGTGATACGGGCGGTCCGCTGCTGAACGCCGCCGGTGAGCTCGTCGGCGTCAACAGCCGCTCCTGGCAGGGTGGTTGCTACGCAGGCGATCCCTCCGAGACCCGCACCGGCGCGATCGCGGCCCGCGTGGACGACCTGCGCGAGTGGATCGACGGATACCGCGCGACGACGCCGGGATGGCAGACCGAGACCCTCGTCCAGTCCGGTGGCAGCCTCTACCAGGGCATCCGCCTGCCCGACGGCTCGTGGACCGGATTCACCGACGTCCAGGGCAAGGTCAACAGCCTGGGCGGGATCCGCAGCTCCGCGGCTGCCGGCATCAACGGCGACACGCACGTGCTGGCCATCAGCACGAGCGGCGGCCTCTTCCACACCATCCGCAAGGCGGACGGCACCTGGGGCCGGTTCGGAGACGTCTTCGCCGCGTCCAGCACCCTCGGCAACCTCACCCAGGTCTCGGCCGTCTCCATCGGCTACGACCTCCACGTCGTGGTCGTTGCCGACGGAAAGGCCTTCCACACCGTCCGCAACGCGGCAGGTTACTGGACCCCCTTCCGTGACATCAGCAGCGGCTCCCTCGGCAGCATCACCGCCGCCGCGACCGCGAGCGTCCGCGGCGAGCTCCAAGTCGGTCTCGTCAGCGGCGGCAAGCCCTACCACAGCATCCGCCAGACGAACGGCAACTGGCTGGGCTGGGGCAACGTGGCCCAGGCCGCCAGCGGCACCGGACCCGTCACCGCGATCAGCATGGCCGGTGCCGGCGACGGGACGCACTTCACCGTGGCCACCGACAACGGCACCCACCAGTACCACTCGCTCCGCAACTTCGACGGCACGTGGTCCCCGTTCGGAGACCTGAAGCCCTACCTCGGCAGCGTCACGGCCAAGGCCCTGTCGGCCGCCACCGTCAACGGCGAGCTCCAGCTCGGCGTCACCACCGACGACGGCCGGGTCGTGCACCTCACCCGTCACACCGATCGCACCTGGGGCGCTCCCGCGACCGTGCCCCTGGAGGGTCTGCCCGGGGCCCCTGGCGCGCTCGCCATCACGGCCACCCTGCACAGCTGATCCGACTCCCCGTTCCCGCGACGGCAGCGGCTCCGCGATCCCGGTCACGGGGCCGCCGCCGTCGTGGGCGTCAGGTTCGGGGTGCGCGGGCCCGCCCTTCGCGCGCGCCCGCGCACCCCGAACCTGATCCTGCTGCTTAAGGATGCTCCGCATGTCAGTTCTCCACCCCCGCTCGGCGCGGGCCGGCCTCGCGCTGACGGCGGCCGCGGTCGCCGCGGGTCTGGTCACCGCCGGCCCCGCCCGGGCCGTCACCGGCCCGGAAGCCCCCGCCGGACCGTACGCCTCCCTCGTGCGGCTGGCACTCGGCGACGAAGTGAACGGTCGCGGCTGCACCGCGACGCTGGTCGACCCGCGCTGGGTCCTGACCTCGGCGAGCTGCTTCTCCACCACTCCCGGCGTGGCGGTCCCGGCCGGAAAGCCCGCGCTGAAGGCGACCGCGACGTTGAGCGACGGGCAGAGCCGCGAGATCGTCGAAGTCTCCGCCAGTGCCGCCGACCGGGACCTGGTTCTCGCCCGCCTCGCGGCCCCGGCCGTCGGCGTCCCCACCGCCAAGTTCGCCGCGACGGCTCCGGCGGCGGGCGCCGATGTGACCGCGGCGGGCTTCGGAAGGACGAGGACCGACTGGGTACCCGGCAAGCCCCATACCGGAGCGTTCACGCTGAACACGTCCGACGGGGCCACTCTTTCCCTCACGGGCAAGGGCACCGACGCCCTCTGCAAGGGCGACACCGGCGGCCCCCTCTTCAACTCGGCCGGCGAACTCGTCGGTGTCAACAGCCGTTCCTGGCAGGGCGGTTGCCTCGGCACCGATCCCGGCGAAACCCGTACCGGCGCCATTTCCGCCCGCACCGACAACCTCACGGCGTGGATCGAGACGATCACCGCTCCGCGCACCGGCGGCCAGGTGTCCCTGCTGGCCGGTGGCGGTGGAGCGATGTGGTCCCAGTTCGGGGACCTCGGCTACGGGGAGTACGGCCAGTCCTGGGCCAAGGTCGACGGCAAGGACGTGTCCCGCGTGGTCACCGTCCGCGACGGCGACGTGGTGCGCGCCTACGCGATCGTCGACGGCCGGGTCTACGGCCAGGATCTCCACCTGGCATCGAACGGCAGGTGGTCCGGCTGGGGCGAGGTGCCCGGTGGCGCCGCCGGCGCCAAGGACATCGCCGCCTCTCTGGTCGGCGCCAGCGTCCACGTGCAGATCGTCGGCGCCGACGGCAATCTCTACTCGCAGGTCGCCGACTACCGGGCCGGCCGCTGGAACGCCCTGTGGACGGCGGTCGGAGCGTCGGGGCTGACGCGCGTCACCAGCGCGCCCGCCGGCCCCATCGTGCGCGTCCAGGCCGTCGGCGACGGACGCGTCTACGGTCGCGACTTCGACACCCGCGACGGCAGTTGGACGCGCTGGGGCGAGGTTCCCGGCAACGCCAGCGGCGTCAAGGACATCGCCTCCAGCATGATCGGCAACAACGTCCAGGTGCAGATCGTCGGCGGTGACGGCGCCGCGTGGACCCAGTTCGGCAATTACGACGCCGGCCGCTGGAACGACGCGTGGAGCAGGGTCGGCGGCACCGGTCTGACGAACGTCACCAGCGCTCCCTCGGGCAACGCCGTCGAGCTCTACGCGACCGACGCCGGCGGCCGGGTCGAAAACGCCCGGCTCGACACCGGTACCGGTGTCTGGAGCGCGTTCCAGGAACTCAGGGGCGGCATCTCCGGCACCACCGACGTGTCCGCCGCGATCCTGGCCGCACCTTCCAGGGTGACGCTGGCGGCGACCGCGCCCAACGCGCTGGCCATCCAGAACGGCGCCCTGGCCACCGGTGCTTTCGCGCCCCGGTGGGACACCGTCGGCGGGCTCGCGGTCACCAACCTGACCAGCGTCGACACGGGCAGCACGATCCGCTATGTCGGTGTCGCCGGCGGCCGGGTCTACGACCGTGAGTACAACCCCTCCACCAACGTCTGGGGCAGCTGGACCGAGGTGCCGGGTGGCGCGGCAGGCGTCAAGGACGTCTCCGCCACCATGATCGACAACGTGCTGTACGTGCAGATCGTGGGATCCGGCGGCGACCTCCACACGCAGGTCGGCGACTACAACGCCGGCCGGTGGAACACCCACTGGACCGCCGTCCCGGGATTCACCGGGCTGACCGGCCTCACCTCCGTGAAGGCGGGCCCGTACGTACGCCTCTACGGCATCGCGGGCGGCAAGGTCTACGGCCGCGACCTCGACACCCGCAGCAACACCTGGAACAACTGGGGTGACATCCCCGGTGGCTTCACCGGCGCCAAGGACATCACGGTCGCCCGCGCCGGTGCCACGGTCCAGATCCAGGTCATCGGTTCCGACGGCGCCCTCTACAGCCAGGCGGGCGACTATCTCGCCGGCGCCTTCCAGCCGTCCTGGACCAGGATCGGCGGCAGCGGACTGACCCGCCTTTCGAGCACCTCCGCCGCCGGCAACATCAGCGTCTACGCCATCGGCGCCGCCGGCACGGTCCAGAGCACGACCCTCGACACCACCGTGGGCGACTGGACCGCCTGGCGTCCGGTTCCCGGCACGCTCACCGCGCCGACCGACCTCAGCGCCACCGCCACCCGGTAACACCCCGCACCGCCGGCCCGTCCGCGCCGCGATCACCTTCCCGGCGCGGGCGGACTCCGGTCACACCCGCGACGCGGCGGGCAGCGCAGGAACCTGCGCTGCCCGTCGCGTCACACACCAGAAGGAACACCATGCCCGCAACCGGGTCACGCCTCGCGTGGGCTGCCACGCTGCTGGCCACCGCGGTGGGAGGCGGTCTCCTCACCGCGGGTCCCGCCACGGCCCTGAGCGGGAGCGATGCCCCGAACACCGGCTACGCCTTCGCGGCGAAGCTCAACATCGACGACAGGACGTCCTGTTCAGGCGCACTGGTCGACGCCCGGTGGGTGCTCACCGCCGCGTCCTGCTTCCGCAGCGGCTCCGCGCCCGTCCCGGCCGGCAAGCCCGGGGTGAAGATCACGGTGACCGTGGGCCGCACCGATCTCACCCAGTCCACGGGCACCGTGGTCGACGCCGTGGAGCTGGTTCCCCACGCGGACCGGGACCTCGTGATGGTCAAACTCGGCTGGCCGGTCGTCGGGGTCGCCCCGGTGAAGGTCGCCACCACGGCTCCCGCGGCCGGCGAGGAGCTCACCGCGCTGGGCTTCGGCCGGACGAAGACGGAGTGGGTTCCGGACAGGGCACACACGGGCGTCTTCACCGTGGCCTCCCTCGACGGCGGTGTGCTCGGCCTGACGGCGTCGGGTGACGCCGTGGTCTGCAAGGGTGACGCCGGTGGACCGGCCGTGCGCCGGAAGGACGGCAGCGTGGAGCTGGCGGCCGTCAACTCGCGCTCCTGGCAGGGCGGCTGTCTCGGCATGGATGCGGCCGAGACCCGCACCGGCGCACTCGACGTCCGCGTGGACGACGTGGCGGCCTGGGTCAACCAGGTCGCCAAGACCACCCCCGCGGTGCTGCTCCAGTCGCTGGTGCCCAACGTCACGCACGTGATGGCCTCGGGTGACTTCAACCGTGACGGGCGTGACGACGTCGCCGCGGTCACCGCCGACGGCAACCTGCACACCTTCGCGGGCCGTCCCGACGGCACCTTCGAATACGGCCGCCCGATGTGGCGGCCCGACGGAAGCTGGCGCGGCGCCACGAAGATCATCGGTGGTGACTTCAACGGCGACGGCATCACCGACATCGCCTCCGTCTGGAGCGGCGGCGGGCTCCGCCTGTACGCGGGGCGACCGGACGGCAGCCTTGCGGAAGGCAAGGCGATGTGGCCGGACGGCACCAACTGGAATTCCATGCTCCAGCTCGACAGGTACCGCATGACGGGCTCCGAGCGCGACGGGATCCTCGCCGTGTGGGGCACGGGTGGCAGCAAGGGGTCCCTGCACGCCTACTCCGCCGGCCCCGACGGCGTGCTGAACGGGCAGAGCCGCACGATGTGGCCGGACAACACCTGGACGGGCATCCAGAAGATCACCACCGGTGACTTCAACAACGACGGTCGCGACGACGTCGTCGCCATCGCCCCCGACGGTGCCCTGCGACGCTACAGCGGCAACACGGCGGGCGGCCTCGACGCCGGTGTCTCCATGTGGCCCGACACCACCTGGAACAACACGCCGATCATTCTGGCCGGTGACTTCAACGGCGATGGCAAGACCGACATCGGCCGGCTGTGGAGCAACCAGCAGCGCTTCGGCCTCTACAAGGGCAACGGTCAGGGCGCCCTCGCCGCCGGTACCAACGCCTGGCCCTCCCCCGTCGTGCCCGCCCGCGGTCAGATCCGCAACGCCAACAGCGGCAAGTGCCTGGAGATCGTCAACTCCAGCAAGGACAACAGCGCCCTCGCCCAGCAGTGGTCCTGTGTGGGACAGGCCGGCGCGCAGTGGGAGTACCGTCCCACCGCCACCGCGGGCGTCTACCAGATCGTCAACGTCAACAGCGGCAAGTGCCTGGAGATCATCAACTCCAGCAAGGACAACGGGGCCCGTGCGCAGCAGTACACCTGCCACGACATCCCCACCATGCAGTGGACGGTCAAGCAGGCCGGCAGCACCGTGAGCCTGGACATCAGCAACGTCAACAGCGGCAAGACGCTGGAGATCAACAACTCCAGCAAGGACGACGGCGCCCCCGCCCAGCAGTGGGAACACGCCTCCGACCCCGCCTACCCGGGTCAGAGCTGGTACCTGTAACCCACTGGTGCCCCCGGGCGCCCTCCGAAGGCCGGCCGTCCTGTCAACACATGGGGCGGCCGGCTCCTCCATGCCCCGGTCTGCTCCAACTCCCCAGTGATGAAGCCCTGATCGGGGAGCGGCGCCGTAGACCATGTATGGGGGCGGCCCGGTCAACAGTGCGGGATCGTCCGCCTGGGCGGGCCTTCGTTCCGGTTCGCCGGCACCTGCTCGGTCACGGGCCACTCCTCGGCTCGGCGGTCGCGTCGTCTTCGAAGGGCGACTCGAAGGCGCTCATGAGGCAATGATCACTCCGGACGGCAGCGGGTGCGGGTGCGACAGGCCCGCGAGGAGGACCGGAACGCCGACGCCCGGAGCGTGCCCTGCGCTCGGGGCGTTCGGGCAGGCCGCCGGGAGGCCTGGGCGGGTCGTAGGCCTCGGCGAGCAGCGACCTGACCTTGCCGGAGAAGCCGGGCCCGGGCATGGGCAGTTCGATGTCGGGCTCGCGGAGGTAGGCCGCGGCGACGGCGGTGGGCATGTAGTCCATGAGCCCGGTGACGGTGGTGGAGCGGGTGCGGGTGATCTGCTTGGCGAGGTGGTGCAGGACCCGCAGGATCGTGGTGGTGGAGGCGCTGGTGATGCGGTCCTCCGGGTCCTGGGGCGGGGGCTGGACGTCGTCGGTCTGGCCGTGCCACCAGCTGGCCGCGTCGTCTTCGCCGAGGGACAGGTGGTGCAGGTACAGGCAGTACGCGGCGGCCGCCTGGCCCGCGCCGGCCGCGTACTGCCACCAGAACCGCGCCCCGTCATCGCTCTTGGTCAGCTGCAGCACGCAGGCCAGGACCAGCGCGCTGCGGGGCTCGGGCACCTGCTCGGTGACGAAACCCGCAACCGCTTCGGCCGGGGTGTGGCTGACGAGCGTCTCGCACAGGACGCGCAGGTCCTCGGCCGCGGCGTTGAAGCCGTGGGCGGCGTCCGCCGGTGGGGCGCTCCGGCGGGGGTCGGTCTCGCAGGGGACGGCCGGGGGCTGCACGACGTCCCGGGGCACCGCAGCTCGCTCACGGACGAGCAGCGCCCGGGAGAGCAGGTCTTGTACGGGGGTCATTCGGTGGGCCCTTCGGTGTCGGGTGGGTTGAAGATGTTGTCGAGAAACCTTTCGGCGTAGCGCTCCGAGGACTGCACCGTGGGCTTGGAGAGCCCGAGCAGCCCTGATGTCTCCTCGGGGGTGAACCCGCACAGGCTCCGCAGGACCACGACGTCGAGCGGGACTTCGGGCAGTCGGCTGATCGCTTTGAACAGCTCCAGGCTCTCGGCCATCTGCGCCATGCCGGCCGCCACGTCGGTCATGGTCCGCAGGGCGACGGTGTCGAACGCGGCGTGACCGAGGTCGGGGCGGCCGTCCACGTGCGGGGTTTTCGCCATGACGGTGGCCCGCAGGATCTTCCACGCGTAGTTGCGCATGTCCGGGCTGGCCAAGGCGCCGTTCCAGGACAGCCACAGCAGGTCGAAGGTGTCCGCGACTGCGGCCTCGCACGGGTCGTCGAAGAGGAACACCTGGCAGTAGCGCCGGTAGGAGTCCTCGACGGTCTCGCGGAACGCGCCGTGTTCCAGCGGCGGTACGACCGCGCTCGTGGTCACCGGGGGACTGCCCGCGGATCTCTCGATCCACTCCCGGCTCTTCTGCGCGTCCAGGGCCGCCTGCCGCCACAGGCGTTGCAGGGGCCAGACCGGCATCTCCAGGACGCCGGCGATCCCCTCCAGGAGTTCCCACCGCGGATAGAGACCGACACCGCGCATGAGCTCGGACAGTTTGGACTTCGCGAGCGGGACCCGGCCGCTCATTTCGGCGAGTGTCAGACCGCTGGCGAGGTAGCGGTCGCGGGTCGGCTCCAGCCAGGCCCGGTGGGTGCTGCTCACACCGGTGGCGATCGGGCCGAGCTTACGGCCCGGACGCCCTCCGGGGACCGGCCCGGAGGCCGAGTACTCGGGCTCGAGGGGGGTGCTCACGGGGCGTCGTCCTCCTTGTCGGGCACCGCCGTCACACGGTGCCCCGAGGCCGTCGCGGCACGCGAGCGCGTCACGTGGAAGACCTGCTGGACCGTCAGGCCCAGGGCGGGTGCCAGCGCGGTGATCGCGGCGACCTGCCCCATCATGGTCATCGCCACGCTCCAGGTGAGCACTATGAGCAGGGCGAGGAGGATCACTACGTGCTTTCGGTCCATGCAGACCTCCAGGTATCGGTCGAAGGTGCGCGGCCATCCGGGGCCCGCGTCGAAGCCACCCCAACTACCGGGTGCCGAGCCGGTAGTTGGGAGGCACATCATGGACCGTCACCTTGGCGCTACGCCACGTGATCATGGATTCGCGGAACAATGGCGTCCACGAAATGTCGGTTCCGTGAACAAGGCCGACCGTTCCTGCCCAGGTGGCAACACATCAGTCCCACGGAACAGCGAAAGTTCCCGGTTTTCCTTGCATTCCACGCGCGTACCCCTACCAATGGACACAGGACACCTCGGTGTCGGTCTTCCATCCGGAAGAAGCCGTGCCTCCGTGCCGATAAGAGGGGCGTGGCTCAGCTCAGACGTTCCCGCCTGACCTGACGTAGGGGCCAGGCGGGAACGGAGCGTCCCGCGGGACGCCATGACGGTAGCCCACACCACCGACCCACGCCCTACCCTGCATGATCAGGGAACTCAGCTCTCCGTATATTCGGAATGGCTGGATATGATCGGTCGGCACCCTCACCCCACGGGGCCGCGTGAGCAGTTCCCCCATGCCCTCTCCCGAGGACCGAGCTCGGCCGTCCGTGGGTCCCTCCCCGTTCCACCGCCCCCGAGGACCGATGTCTCCGATGGAACCCGAAGGTCCACCGAGCCGGCCGCCGCTTCGGCGCCGCCGCACCGTCCGCCTGCGGACGATGCTGATCTGCCTGGCCGTCGTCCCGACCGTGGCGATGGCCGCCCAGGTGACCGTGACCGCCCAGCGGTTGCTGACCCAGTCCGAGCACCTGCGCACCGATGTGGAAGCCGGCGAGCGGATCGGCGTACCACTGGTCGGGCTCATGACCCGGCTTCAGGCGGAGCGGGCGACCACGGCGGCGCGGTGGGCGGGCACGTCCGTCCCCGAGGACGACCTCCGGGAGAAGCGGGCGGCGACGGACCGTGCGGCGGCGGCGCTCCGGCAGGTCGCGGGCGGCGGCAGCGGCGGCGCGCAACCCTCCGGGCAGACCGACGGCCGGCTCGACGGGGTGAGCGTCCGCCTCGAGCAGCTGACCGCGTTCCGCAAGCGCGCGGACGCCCACAACGGCAGCGCCGACCAGGTGGTGGACTACTACACCGGCCTCATCGACGACATCATCCGCGCCTACCAGTATGAATTCAGCCACGCAGCCGACGCGGACCTCGCCCAGGAGAGCAGGCCCGCCGTCGCCCTGTTCTCCGCGGCGGAGATGGTCGCGCGCGAGGACACCCTCCTCGCCCTGGCCGGGCCGTCCAAGGAGCTGGCGTCCACCGGTTTCTCCGGGCTGCTCGATGCCCTCGGCACCCACCGGTACCTGTACGACACCTGGATCGTGCCGTACCTGTCACCCACGGAACAGGCCTCGTACGACAAGCTCACCGCCTCGGACGCCTGGCACACCAAGATCCGCATCGAGAACGCGGTCGTCAGCAACCACCAGGACACCGCGTCCGGAGTGAAACTGCCGGCCGATGTCGCCGGCTGGCGTGCCGCGCACGACGCGTTCGCACCGCAGTTGGCCGCACTCAACGCCGACCGGTCGCGGAGCGTGCTCGCGCACGCCGATGCGAAGGCCTCCGAGCTGGAGACCGAGGTGTACTGGCTGGTCGGCGGGAGCGGCGGCGCCCTCCTGCTGGTCATCGCGGTCGTCGTCCTCACCACGCGGTCCGTGCTGCACAGGCTGAGCCGGCTGCACACCCGTACGGTCGCCATCGCCGAGGAGACGCTGCCCCGGGTGGTGGACCGGCTCCAGCGCGGTCAGACCGTCGACGCCGAGGCGTTGCCGACCGTGCGCGGGCACGAGGACGAGGTCGGGCGGATCAGCGACGCCTTCGCCCGGGTCGTCGCCGTGTCCGTCGACGGACACCGGCAGCTCGCGGCCGAGCGCCACGGGTTCGGCCTCTTCGCCTCGGGCATCGCCTCACGCACCGGAAACCTCGTCAGCCGCCAGCTGAGCCTGACGGAGGAACTCCAGGACGCCTTCGGCCACGACGAGGCGCTCCTGGCCCAGTTGATGCGGTCCGACCAGTTGACGGTGGGAATGCGGCGCCAGATAGAGAACCTCCTCATCCTCGCCGGAGGCGAGATCCCGGACCCGCACACCGAGCCCATGCGCCTGGCCGACCTGCTGCGGGAAGCCGCTGCGGAGGTCGAGGACTTCCGGCGGATCGAACGCCATGCGCTGGACGAGGCGAGCGTGCAGCCGCACGTGATCAGTCAGATCAGCCACCTCCTGGCCGAGCTGCTGGACAACGCGACCCGGTTCTCGCCGCCCCGCTCGAAGGTGGTCGTGCGCGCCGAACTGGCGGCGGACGGTCTGTCGATCGAAATCGAGGACCGCGGACCACGCGTGGCGGCTGCCGGGTACGAGGAGATGAACCGGCGACTGCACACCGCGCCGCCGTACTCGGTCCTCGCGGAGAACGCGCACCGGCTGGGCCTCTTCGTGGTGGGCCACCTGGCCGACCAGCTCCAGGCCCGGGTCACGCTGCGGCGCTCGGTGTACGGGGGGACCGCGGCCGTGGTGAACCTGCCCGGCGAGCTGCTCGTGCCGGCCGAACGGGAGGGCGAGCGGCTGCCGGTGCCTGCGGCGGAGCCCGACCGGGTTCCGGAGCCCGGTCCGGCACCTGACCGGGATCCGGAGCCCGGGCCGACACCCGGCAGGGATCCGGAGACCCCCGCCGTCCTCGCCCCCGTACGGGCACGCGCCCTGGACGTCCGGCCGGCCGTCGCACCCGAACCCGTGCGGTCGAAGGCCGGGCGAGCGCAGACCGGGCGGGCGCAGACCGGGCGGGCGCTGCCCGCTCGCGCCGGAGACGGGGAGGGCGGGCGGCCGCCCCTGCCCGAACGCGTCCCGCAGACCCACCTCACCCGGCAACTCCGCGGGCCCCGCGCCCCGGAACCGGACGCCGGCCCGGACGCGGCGACACCCGAAGAGGAGGCCGACGCCTGGGCCGACTACGAAGAGGGGACCCAGAAAGTGGAAGCAGAGCTCAGACAGGATCAGCCATGACCACGACAGCCAACGACATGATCTACAGCGTCCTGGACAACAACCTGAGCCGGATCGCCGGCATCCAGGGAGCCGTGCTCCTGTCCAACGACGGGATCAAGCTCAGCGCCTACCTGCTCGAACGGGACCAGGCGGAGCGCATCGCGGCCGCGTCCTCCGGGATCGCCGCCACGATGAAGGCGATATCGAGGGAGGTCGGCGGCGGCGGGGTCATCCGCCAGCTGGTGGAGATGAGCGACCGCTACCTCTGCATCGTCGGGTGCGGGGAGGGCAGCACGCTCATCGTGGTGACGTCCCGCAAGGCGCGCCTCGGGGAGCTGGGGGGCGAGGCGGTGCGGACCGCCCAGGCGCTCGGCGAGTGGCTCGGCACCCCCGACCGCTCCCCGCTGCCGACGTCGGCACCGGCGTCGACGTCGGCACCGGCGTCGACGTCGTAATGCCGGACGAGCCGCAGCGTCGCCGAAGCCTCCGCCGGACCCGGCTCTACGCGTTGACCGACGGACGTACGGCCGCCGCTCCGCAGACCGTCCTCACCATGGACACCACCATCGTGGCGGCGGTCACCGAGGACGACGCCCTCAGCGGCCTGCCCACCGAGTGGCGCGCCATCCTGGCCATGTGCGCGCCATCGGGCGGACTGGCGGTCGCCGAGATCGCCGCACGCATGCAGATGCGTCTCACTCCGATGACGCTTCTCCTCGGCGAACTCGCGGACCGGGGGCTCGTCCGCCACCGGCCGCCCCTGGAGAGGGCCGAGACCACCAATGTCCACCTGCTCATGAAAATCAGGGACAACCTTGCCCGGATATGACACCTCCGATGCCCCTGCCCGGGAACCATCCCCTGTCAAGATCCTCATTGCCGGTGGATTCGGAGTCGGCAAGACCACTCTGGTCGAGGCGGTCTCCGAGATCGAGCCGCTGCGTACCGAGGAGCGCCTCACGAGCGCGGGAATCGGTGTCGACGACCTCGACGGCATCGAGTCCAAGACGCTGACCACCGTCGCGATGGACTTCGGGCGGATCACCCTCGCCGACGCCGGGGTCGTCCTCTACCTGTTCGGCACACCCGGCCAGGAGCGGTTCTGGTTCATGTGGGACGACTTGCTGAACGGGGCCCTCGGTGCACTCGTGCTCGTCGACACGCGGCGCCTGGACCGCGGCTTCCCGGCCATCGACTTCTTCGAGAGCCGGGGCCTGCCGTTCGTCGTCGGCGCGAACTGCTTCCACGGCGAGCAGCCGTACACCGCGGAGGAGATCGCCGCCGCCCTGCACCTGCGCGACCCCGCCACGCCCGTCCTCCTGCTGGACGCCCGCTCCCGCTCCGACGCCCGCGACGCCCTGCTGACGCTGCTCGACGCGGTCATCGCCGAAGCTCGGACGGCGGCGAGCGCCTGACCGGGCGTCGGAAGCGGCGCCCGCGCATCGCCGCGCTGCCCACCGGGTGCTCCCTAGCAGCCTCGGCCCACCGGGCCACCCGTACACCGTGGTGCTCCGGCGGGCCGTTTTGCTCCGCGTCGGCGCCTGCCGCGCCCGCCGAGCTCCAGCATGATCGATGCACTGCACCGGAGGAGGAGCGCCGACCTCCTCCCGCCCCATTCCTTCGCTCACGGGAGTCCCGCCACATGTCCGACATCACCGTGCGCGCCGTGCACGCCGAGGACTTCGCGCAGTGGCGCGTCCTCTACCGCGGCTATGCCGATTTCTACGAAGTGGAGCAGACGGAGGAAGCGGCCGCCACCGTGTGGGCCTGGGTGACCGACCCCGGACACGAGGTCAGCGCCCTCGTCGCCGAGGACGCCGCCGGCCGGCTCGTCGGCCTGGCCCATTACCGCCCGTTCTCCCGGCCGCTCTCCGCGACGGTCGGCTGCTTCCTCGACGACCTGTTCGTGGCACCCGAACACCGCGGCTCCGGCGCCGCAGACCGGCTGCTCGGTGCGCTGCGCGAACTCGCCGCCGCGCGCGGCTGGAGCGTGGTCCGCTGGATCACCGCGGACGACAACCACCGCGCACGGTCGAAGTACGACCAGGTGGCCACCCGCACCATGTGGGTCACGTACGACATGGCTCCCGGCCTCTGAGGCCGGGCTCCGCTCCCGGCCACCTCGCTCCGGCCACCAGAGCCGCTGGGCCGCCAGGGCCGCCATGACCGCCGGCGTACGCATTCACGCGGCGCGCGTGAGCCGGTTCGCGAGCGTCGACACCGTGTAGGTGCCGATGCCCAGGACCACCTCCAGGGCGTTCTGGCGCGTGTAGCCGAAGCCGTGGAACCGCTCCAGCTCCTCGTCGCTCACCGCACCCGACGCGGCGAGGACCTGGAGGGTGAACTGCGCCACGGCCGCGAGGCGTTCCGGGTCCGGTGCCGGCCCCAGGGAGGCCAGCTTCGCCTCGTGCATGTCCACGCACAGGTGGCACTGGTTGCGGGCGGCGACCGTCAGGATCACGGTCTCGCGGGAGTGCGGGTCCAGCGTCGTGGACTCGAAGATCTCGCTGAGCTTCAGGAAGCCGTCCAGGGTGTGCGGCGAATCCTTCAGGAGGGCCACGGCGTTCGCGGTGCGGCCGGTCAGGTCGTTGCGCAAAGGGAGCTCCAGGCTGGGATGGATTAGAATGGACAACATGGTTGACCATGCTGACGAGGAAAACGTAAACCAGGTTGTCGATGATGGCAAGGGATATGAACCGGGATACGAGTTGCCGCTCCTCCTCTTCGCCGGCTTCCGCACCCTGATCGATCGCCTGCACGCCCGCCTCGCCACCGAGGGCCACCCCGACCTGCGCCCTGCGTACGGCTTCGCCATGCAGGCCATCGGCACGCAAGGGGCCACGGCCAGCGACGTCGGGCGCCGACTCGGAGTCTCCAAGCAGGCCGCGGGCAAGACCGTGGACCGCCTCCTCGCCCTCGGTTACGCCGAGCGCACCGATGACCCCGCCGACGCGCGCCGCAAGCTCGTGCGCCTCACCCCACGCGGCTACGACGCCCTGGCCCGGTCGGCGGCGATCTTCGACGAGCTGAGGGCGGAGTGGGCCGCGACCCTCGGCATCGACCGCGTACGCGATATGGAGGCCGCGCTGCGGACCGTCGTACCGGCGGAGACGGCATACCGGCTGGACGCCACGAGCTGGCTCGGCGGGGCGTGACAGGGCCGGGCCGCCACGGACGGCCGGCCACAGTGAGGTGGCGAGCGGTCAGCCTCCGGATTCAGGCGCGGGCCCGGACATGGGTACGGGTACGGGCATGGCCCGCACGGCATGGCCGCCGATCATGCCTCTACGCTGGTGCCCGGTCACATCGTCGCGAGTGACCGGTCGCGGAACGGAGCGTGTGGTGCCAGCGGGCCAAGAGGGGCGAGACAACGACGGGAACCTCGTCGGCAAGGTACTCGGAGGGCGCTACCGGGTGACTGCCGTCATAGGCCGCGGCGGCATGGGAGTGGTCGCGCGGGCCGTCGACGAGCTGCTCGCCCGGGAGGTCGCCGTCAAGGTACTGCGTACCTACACCGACGCGAGCGAGTCCGAACTGGCCGGCCTGCGCACCCGGATGGAACGCGAGGCGCAGGCCGCCGCCCGCATCCGCCACTCCGGGGTGGTCACCGTGCACGACGTGACCCAGGAGCAGGGCAGGCCCGTCATCGTCATGGAGCTCGTCGACGGACCCTCCCTCGACGACGTGGTGACGCAGCGCGGCGCGCTCGACCCGTACGAGGCCGCCGCGATCGGCGCCAAGCTGATGGAGGCGCTCGACGCCGCGCACCGGGCGGGCGTCCTGCACCGCGACGTCAAGCCGGCGAACGTGCTGCTGGAGCGCGACGGCCGGGTGGTGCTCACCGACTTCGGCATCGCCACCATGGAGGCCTCCGAGGACGAGGCCATGGCGAAACTGACCCGTAGCGGTCAGCTGGTCGGCTCGCTCGACTACCTGCCGCCGGAGCGCGCCCAGGGCAAGGAGCCCGGCCCGGCCTCGGACATCTGGTCGCTCGGGATGACCCTGTACGCGGCGGTGGAGGGCGTCTCGCCGTTCCGCCGCACCTCGGCGTGGTCGACCATGGCCGCGATCGTCGCGGAGCCCCTGCCGGAGCCCCGGCGGGCTGGACCGCTCGCCCCGGTACTGCGGGCGTTGATGGCGAAGGAGCCGGCGAGCCGGCCCACCGCCGACCAGGCCCGCGCGATGCTGGAGCAGGTGGCGGCGGGCGGGCCCGGGGCGCAGCCCGCGCCGCCGGGTCCCGCCGTCGGAGGGCTGCCGGGAGTGCTGCCGGGTCCCGCCGCGGGAGCGCAGCCGGGCCCCGCCGCCCGGATGCCGGACCCGACGGCTCCGTCCGTCGTGGGGCAGCCCTTCGTGGGGCCGCCCGTCGGCTTCGGTCCCCCGCCGGTCATCGGTGGTGCCGGCGATGGCGGTGGGGGCGCCGTATCGTTTCCGCAGCCCCATGTCCCGACTCCTTACACCGGGTTCCCTCCGCCCGGCCCGCAGTCGACCGCCGCACAACACTCCGCGCTCGCGGGCCGGGCGCGACGCCGCGGCCGAGTCGCGGTAGCGGCGGCGGCCGTCGCGGTACTCGCCGCTGGCGGCGTCGCGTACGCCCTGACGACAGGGGGCGGCGGCACCCGGGCGGCGGCGCCGGCTCCGGTTCCCGGCAGCGGCTCGCCCGCGGCCGGCGGCCTGCCGGGCCCGGACACCCAGCAGCCCTCTCCCTCGGGCTCCGGGCCGAAGGCCAAGCCGTCCGCCTCCACCTCGAACAAGCCGCACACGGCACCGCCCTCCTCGGCGGCGGCCTCGCCCGTTCCGGCCGGGCCGAGCCCCGTACCGACGGGCTGCGCCGGCTGGACCCACAAGGACCCGAAGCCGGGCACCTACGGCTACATATCCGGCGACCACCACCTGCTGGCCGCGCCGTACCAGAACTGCCGCGCCGGCGCCCTGGTCAAGGACGGCACGAAGCTCTGGTACCACTGCTACGCGGTCAACTCGTACGGCAACCAGTGGACGTTCGTGCGCGTGGACGGCACGAACACCACCGGGTGGCTGTACAACCGCGACCTCACCGGTCAGAAGGGCTCGTCCCCCGCCTGTTAGCGTCCGGCCGCCAGGAGTCCTGCGCTGCGGGCCCGGAGTCCTGCGCTGCGTGCCCGGAGTCCTGGCCCCTCCGCGTGAGGTCCGTCTGCATGCGCGTCTGCGGGAGTTCTTGCCCCGAGGGCGCGGCGCCTTGCGGCGGGGCCGGTACGTCATGGTTGTGTCACCGGAGCGGTACGGCGCTGTAGCCGCGGGAACTCCCGTGGGGCGCTTCGCCGTGCCTGTCTGCGTGCGGGCCGGCGGGCGACCGGCCGCAATCCTCGGGAGGCTCCCCATGCAGTACACAGCACGCATCCGACGGCCCGCGGCCGCACTGGCGGTCGCGGCCGCGGCAGCCGCCCTGATGACGGGTTGCACACCGTCCGGCGAGGCGGGCCCGGCGGCCGACGGACCCTCGCAGTCCGTGCAGTCACCGGCTCCCGGGGCGGCAGCGGGCGGCAGCGGCTCCGGCGGCACGGGACAGGCGAAGCCCGCCCCGGCCTCCCCCACCGTTTCCGGCGGTCAGGCGAAACCCTGCACGATCGATGACGTGAAGATCGCGGAGGCCCGCCAGGCCGCCGTGCGGCCGACCGGCACGGGGACCGGTGCCGCCGTCATCGCCGTCGCCAACGTCTCGAAGAGCACCTGCACGGTGCAGGGGTTTCCCACCGTCGCGGGTGCGGGCAACGGGTCCCCCGGCAAGAACACACCGCTCGCCACCACCCACAGCGGCGCGGCGGCCGCCGTGGCCCTGGCCCCGGGTGCCCGCGCCTGGACCAAGATCACCTTCGTCAACGTACAGGGCGAGGCCGACGGATACTGCGAGTCCGGCGCGACCCCGGCCTCGTTCCCCACGCTCGTCGTCGGGGTCCCGGGCGCGGGCGCGCACCAGACCTCCCTCGACGACGGAGTCTTCGCCCTGTGCGACAACAAGGCCACGGTCACCGCGTATTCGGCGAAGAAGCCCACGTGATCCGTACCGGTCAGCCGGCACGCCGGCGCCCGGGGCGGGCAGGCCACGGCAGGGGTGGGCGAGGAAGTAGGCAGCGGCCCGGGCCAACGTCACACCTCCTCCTCCCCCGGAGGCCGACGATCGGTCGCATACCCTCGTGGTGCGAAGGGGCAGCAGGTCCTGTCGCCCTCACGGGACCGCCCCGTGCAGAACCGGGTTCGGCTCCGGAGAGCGACGGTCGGGAGAGTCACAGGATGACCGAGAGCCACAGGATGATCGAGATCGCCCCCGGGGATCCGGAGAGCGCGGAGCCCTACAGCAACCTGCTTCCCGTGGTCGAACTGCTGCTCGCCCACGGAAACCACTTCGTGCCGGGCCGCGAGGGCTTCATCGTGGACCCTCGCGGCGGCGCGGCGTGCGAGCTGGAGCTACCGCTGGACTTCGACCTGCTGGCCGCCGAGGTGACGTTTCCGCAGACGGTGGATGCGCGACCCGACAGGGACGGAATCCTGGACCACGCGACGTGGTGCCTCATCTCGGGGCCGGGAGAGCGGACAAGCCGGATCGTGATGCCCAAGCGGGTGGACTGACCGGCAGCAGGGAAAGGGGACGTACCGGCCGGAGCCACCCGGTTCCGGCCGGTGTCGGAAACTCAGCCGAAATTGCACTCGGTGAGGCCGGTGCGCCATGCGTTGGAGTCGTCCACGTAGGGCGCGTAGACCCAGCCGGCGCTGTTGCCGTACCAGCCGCTCGCATGCCACTCGTTGTCGATGTAGTACCAGACGTTGCCCTGGTTCGCGATGTTGTCGCCGCGCTTCCAGCACAGGACGTCGACGTAGTCGCCGTTGAAGACGTCCGAGAGGGTGACCTTGCCGGACGACGGGGAGTGGTAGGCGTAGACGCCCGCCCCGTGCGCGGTGGTCAGGCGGGTCCAGCCGCTGGTGGCGGAGGCGGTGGTGATCCCCGTGGCCAGCGCGCCGGCGGTCAGGACGGCGACCGTCGCGGCCATGGCGCCGCGGCGCCCGAACGTGAACTTCATGGTTCTCTCCTGTCGGAAGACGAATGCCGGGCCCGTCCACTTCCACCGGGTCCGGCGACGGGGCCAACCATCGGCAGTGGCGCCGGTGTCCGACAAGGCCCTTCGACGTGCTGGGACAAGCCTGGACGGCTCTGGACGGGGCGGTCTCCAGGCCACGACGGAGTTGGCCGGTCGAGCCGTTCCGGGACCGGGCGCAACCCTCGTAGGATCCGGCCACCCGGCCGCCGTGGGACACCTTCGGACAGGCCGGTCCGGGGGGGACGGAGCGGGGGAAAGTCATGACGATGCAGGAGCATGAGCAGCAGCGGCCGCGGCGGCGGCCGGAGTCGGTCGCGGAGTTCATCGGTGAACTCCGGGCACTCAAAGTGGTGGAGGGGCTGTCCTTACGGGAGTTGCAGCGACGCACGGGGCTGCCCCGGTCCACCATCGCGCACGCCCTGCAGACGGACCGCTCGGCGCTGCCGCCGTGGGACCGGGTGGCGGGTCTGCTGCGGGCGCTGGGCGTGCCGGAGACCGCACTGCCGGGGTGGAAGGAGGACTGGACGCGGCTCCGCCTGGCCCCGGAGGACGGGCGGCCCGAGCCCTGGCCGGGAACGCCGGACGGATCAGGTGGGCTGGGTGGTCCGGACGGTACGGGAGAGCCGAACGGGCCGAGTGGGCCGTCCAGTACGGGTGGTCCCGACGGGCCCGGTGATCCGAACCAGCCGGGTGGTCCCGACGGGCCGGGTGGTCCGAACGGGCCGGGTGGTCCGAACCGGCCCGGTGGTCCGAACCGGCCCGGTGGTCCGAACCGGCCGGGTGGTCCGAACGGGGGCGGTCCGAACGGGCTCGGTGGTACCAACGAGCCCGGTGGTACCGACGGGCCCAGTGGTACCGGCGGGCCCGGTGGTACCGGCGCTGAGGCTTCCGCTCCCGGGGAGCCGGACGAGCGGTCGAGATGGCGGCGGGGGCTGTCACGGCAGCGGCTCGCCGCGCACGTCGCGACCCTGGTGCTCGGCGCCTGTCTCGGGGCCGGCGCGGTGCTGGCGCTGAGCGGGGGCGCCCCGGTCGGAGCCAAGGCCGGGTTCCCGGTGGAGGAGCAGCCCTGCCCGCCCCCCACCGCGAACCCGCGCCCCTCCCTGCGGGCACCGAAGGCGGGAGCGGTCCGCACGGCGAAGGGGGAACCGCCCTCCTGGGTGGGCCGGATCGCCTCCGGGCAGGAGATCCTCGCCGGTACCGACGTGGTGCTGCCCGTCCTGTCGCCGGTGACCGAGGGGGACGCCCTGGTCGTCAGCATCATGCTGACCAGTTCCTGCCCCGGCCCGGTGGCGGTCACCGACACGCAAGGCGACACGTTCCGCATCGTCGGCGACGAGACCGACGCCGCCCGGCACCGGACACTGATCCTGGCCGCCTTCGGGGCCCACCCCCTCGGCACTGCCGACTCGCTGCGCGCGACGTACCCGCACGCGAGCAAGTACCACATTGCCGTCGATGAGTTCCGCGGCATCGGCGCGGCCGTCGGATACGCTCAGGCCCACGGGGAGACGGGCGGAACGGCCTTCAGCACCGGCTCCACCCGGTTGGACTGCGCCGCCGGGGACCTCATGGTGGGCGCGGTCGGCACCAACACCGGCTCCGCACCGGTCTTCACCGCCGAGTGGACGCCAATGCCCATGCTCCAGCTCTCGTCCTACCGGCTCACCACCGCCTACCGGGTCGTCCCGGCGGCCCAGACCTGTGCCGCCACGGGGACCACCACGGCCCCGTGGGCCGCGGCCGCGGTGGTCTTCCGCTGAGCGCGCCCGGCGCGCCCTGGCGTGCCGGGTGACGGCCGACCGCGAGGTCCCGCCCGCGGTCGCCGTCGTCGCCGAACTGCCCCCCTCTGCAGGCAGAACCGAGCTCCGCAAGCAGAAACGAACCTGCTGCGCAACCGTGCGCCTGGCCGTGAGCCATGCGGGGGAAGCGTCGGCACGGCACGCCGCCGACCGTGACGGTTGGCCGGGGCATTCCGATAGACACCGCCCGTGATCAACAGCTACCGCAGAACAGTCGAAGGGGTGGGCCCGTGTCGATGCGACCGCCCCTCCGAATGAACCGACGGGTGACCAGCGCCGTGCTCGGCCGGCCGCGGGCGCTCGTGCTCGCTCTCACCCTGGCACTCACCGTGGCCGCACCCGTCGGCGCGGTGTCCGCCGAGCCGCGGCCCGGCGTCCCGGCCACGGCCTCGCCCCCGGCGAACAGCCCCTCGCCTTCGGGTGGCGAGGGGGCTCTGTCGCGTGCCGAGGCCAAGCTGCGCGTGGACGTGAGGGCGCTGCCCCGCCCGAAGCGCACCGCCGAGCCCCAGGTGCGACCGCACCTCGTCCCACCGACACGGCGGGCGCCCGTGGGACCGCTGCGGCAGCCGAGTCTGCCCGTGACCACCGCGCAGCTGACCCCGAAGGGCGCGATGCCACGGAGGGCGGTGCCTTCCTCGGCGGTGGTGGAGCGGTTGAAAACCTTCCGCACCCTCGGGAACGGCGACAACGACGTCGCCTCCCAAACCGCTCCCTCCGACACCAATCTCGCGGTCGGGCCCACCTACATCGTCGAGTTCGTCAACCGCGCCGGCCAGATCTACGACAAGGCCGGCCACGCCGTGGGCTCCCCGTTCGACCTGGGCGCCTTCTTCGGGTTCGCTGCGGACACCGGCGGTGACCCGCGCGTGCACTACGACGCGGGATCCGGCCGGTTCTTCGCCTCGTACGAGGGGCTCCTGCCCGGCGGTGACGAGAACGACGTCGCGGTCAGCGACACCTCCGACCCGCGGGGGCACTGGACCGTCTACAACGTCGGCAGCAACACCTCCAACGTCCTGCAGGACCGGCCCCTGCTCGGCTACACCAACGACAAGGTCACGCTGGGCTGGAACAATTTCGACATGAGCGCGCCCGCGCCGCCGCCGTTCCTGGGGGCGGTGACCGTGGTCGTCAACAAGGCGGACCTGCTGGCCGGTGGCACGATCAGCCTCGCGACGTTCGCCCAGGACACCACCCTGGACGACGCCGTGCCGGCCACTTCGCTGTCGGGGATCAACGACCAGCTCTCGATGAAGCACGACGGCACCGACATCGTGGTGACCACCATCACCGGCGTGCCCGGTGTCAGTCCGGTCAACCGCACCGTGAACACCGTCGCCATCGGTACGGCCGACCCGCCGCCGGCGGCGGTCCAGCCCGCCGGGGGTGACGCGACGATCGAGACCAACGACGCCCGGATGCTGTCGGTCGCCTGGCAGAACAACCGCCTGTGGGGCGTCTTCAACGTCAGCTGCACCCCCGTCGGAGACACCGCGGTCCACGCCTGCCAGCGCTTCGTCCAGATCGCGACCGGCGGGACCCAGACCCTGTCCACCAACCTGAACCTCGGCCTGGTGGGCGGTGACATCTACTACGGCTCGCTGACCCTGAACGACGAGGACGACCTGTTCGCGGGATTCACCGCCTCCTCGTCCTCCCTGTTCGCAGGCGGGGTCGCGATCGGAGTTCCGGGCGGCAACTTTCCGTCCACCACCTTCGGTGACTTCTACGCCGCGGGCACGGAGGCCTACTCCTGCCACTGCAGCGGCGACAGCCGCTGGGGCGACTACGCCGGCACCGCGCGCGACCCGAGCAACCCCAAGGACGTCTGGACGGTCCAGCAGATCGGAGCCACCGGCAACACCGGAATCTTCGGCGGCGACTGGGGCACCGCCATGGACCGAGTCACGCTGTCCCCGCCCACTGTCACCGGCGTCACCCCGAACCACGCGCCCGAACTCGCGCAGTGCGTCAACACCGTGACCGTACGGGGAACGGAGTTCCCCACCAGCGGCACCACCGTCAAGTTCGGCTCCGTGGCCGCCACGAACGTGAACGTCACCGGGCCGGAGGAGCTGACCGCTCAGGTGCCCCCACAGGCACGCGGCACGGTGGACGTCACCGTGACCACCCCGAACGGAACCAGCCCCACCACGCCCGCCGACGCGTTCACCTATGACCCGGACACGACCGCGCCGGCCGTCTCCGCGAGCGTCTCGCCCGCGGCGAACGGAGCGGGCTGGAACACCACCAGCCCGGCGACCGTCAACATCATCGCCATCGACGGGGCTTGCGCCTCCGGGGTCCAGAAGATCACCTACAGCGCCGCCGGCGCCCAGCCGATGGCATCCACCGTCGTCTCCGCCGCCACTGCCGCCGTCCCGATCACGGTGAACGGTGTGACCACCCTGACGTACACCTCCACCGACAACGCCGGCAACACCTCCGCGCCGCAGACGATCACGGTGCGCCTCGACACGGTGGCGCCGGTGATCACCATCGTCCGTCCGGCGGCAGGCACCTACCTGTACCGCCAGGCGGTCACGGCGTCCTACTCGTGCACCGATGCCACCTCCGGGCTGGCGAGCTGCGTCGGCACGGTCCCCAACGGCAGTGCCGTCGACACTTCCACCCTCGGCTCCCACACGTTCACGGTGAACGCCAAGGACGTCGCCACGAACCCGGCCACCAAGAGCGTCACGTACACCGTCGCCTACCGGATCTGTCTGCTCTACGACCCGACGCGGCCGGTCCGCCTGCTCGGTCAGGTCGTGATCTCCTTGCGGATCTGTGATGCGAACGGCAACAACCTCTCCAGCTCCGGCATCACCGTGACGGCCACCCGTGTCACGGGCCCCGTCACCAGGACCGTCGGCGCCCGGATGCCGTACACGCCGCTGGTCTCCGGCTACAGCCTCCCCGTCAGTACGCGGGGACTGCCCAACGGCAACTACAACCTCGAATTCACCATCAGCGGAGCGGACACCACGACCCACGTGGCGCCCTTCACCCTCAGCTGACGACCGCAACCGCCTCCCGTCGTGCGCCGGCCCCGACCCAGGGTCGGCGCACGACACCTACGCGGTCGAACATGCCGACGCCCCCGGCACCACGCTGGTGATCACCACGAGCCAACCCCACCGGGGCAACTGGTTCGGAAGCCGCGGGCGCCCGGTTCTGCCCGCCGAGGTGGCCGACGGCATCCGGACTGCTCTCGCCGACGGCTGGACGCCACGAAGCCCCGGGTCACCGTTCCACCTCGACCAGTCAGAGGGCTTCGTCCCGTCCCAGTGACGCCCTCCGTGCCGGCCGTGCCGCCTTCGCCACACCCTTCTGCGGGCTGCCGTTTCCCGCTCGGATCAGCCGTCTCAGTCGTCGGCGGCCACCAGGAGGGTGAGGGCGCCGATTCGGCGGTCGATCAGCACGAGTTCATGGAAGTCGACGTGGAGAGGGCCGTAGTCGTGGTGTGCGTCGTCGGGGAGAGTCCCGAGCACGTACCGGCTCGTCGCCTGGCGGATGGGTGCGTAGACCGCCTCCCGCAGCTTTGCCCCCAGATCTGGAGGGAGCGGGACGCCGCTTGTGGCCCAGGTGTGAACCGTGGCGGTCGCGCGCGACTCGTCGACGGCTTCATACGCCCGGGGAGTGATCCGGTCAGCCCACCACTGGCCGTGGCGCGGTTCGGTCCACACGCCGGCCCCGTCATAGGTGTCCCGGAACTCAGGGTGGGCGATCAAGGCGGACAGCAGGTCGTGGTCGTTCGGCGTGCCGGCCGGCAGGAGGAAGCGCTTGATGGAGACCCATCGATGTCCGTGGCCCCGCCTGTCCGGGAAGTCGAAGTCCTTGAAGTTGATGAAGGGGCTGTCCCTGTGGGTGAGCGCGTGCTGCATACCCACAGGATCGCTCAGCCCACCTCTCGGGCACGGCCCATGCGGACCCGGCCTCTTCGGGAGCCGTGCCCTGGGGGGCGCGGCCGAGGGCGTGTGTCAGGTCATGCTTGGAGAAATTCCGCCGTGGCCGCCACGAACCGGTCGGCGTCGTCGAGCCAGGGATAGTGGCCCGCTCCCGGTTGCACCACGAGGGTGGCGTCTGGGAACACCTCCGCGAACTCGGCAACGGACGCAGGTGGGCTGTTCAGGTCGAACTCCCCGGTGAGCAGGAGAACCCGGCTTTCGCAGGAGGCGAGCGCCGCACGTGTGCCCTGCGGGCTGAAGGCACCCTCGGCGCCGAAGTGGGCGACGGCATCCTGGTTGCTCGGCCTGCCTGCCGCATGCTGCTCTCGTGCCGCGGCATCCCACCGGCCCCAGAAGAAGGGGGCGACGGCCTCCCAGTCACGGCCCGTGCCCTCGGTGATCGCCTGCCGCGCGGCGAACGCCGCCGGGAACCACGGCTCGTCCTCGCGCAGCAGGGCGACCTCGCGCCGCACCTCCCCGGCGATCTCCACCCCGACGGCGCGGGTGCCGGGGCCGACGAGCACGAGCCTGCCGGTCCTCGCAGGATGCCGGGCCACGTACTGCGTGGCGATGTTCGCGCCGGCGGAGTGCCCGAGGAGATCCGTCCTGGAAAGGCCGAGGTGGTCGCACAGTGCCTCGACGTCGTCGACCAGGCGGTCGCAGCGATACGAGGAGGTGTCTTCGGGAATCGCGGACCGGCCCGTGCCGCGAAGATCCAGGACGATCAGTTGACGATGTGCGGCCAGGCCACCGAGGTCGCCGAGGTAGGCGGAGTCCGAAGGACCCCCCGGTATGCAGACGAGCGGGTCGCCCTGGCCGATCACACGGTACGCGAGCCGGGTTCCATCAGGTGCGGAGAAGGTAGGCATGACGTGGATCCTGGCAGTTATAACCAGGTTGTACAACCTAGTTATGCCCCCGGGGTTGCGCGGGATGCCGATCACCGTGCCGGGGGTTTCAAGCGCCCATGAGGGAGCAAGCGCTGATCACGGGATCCGCTAGAGGAGGTTGGTCGCATGTCGGGCGCGAGCCGGAACAATGACGTCGTCGCGGTGATCCTGGAGGATCACCGGACCATGGAGGAGCTCTTTCGCCGGATGCGGAGTGTGGAGGCCGACCGCGCCGCGGCGCTGGCAGAGTTCTCAGCGCTGCTCATCGCTCACGGAGAGGCGGAGGAGAGCGAGGTGTACGGTGCGCTGAAGCGGTTCCGGGACATCGAGAACGAGGAAGTCGATCATGGGTCCGAGGAGCACGCCGAGGGCAACCAGGCCCTGCTGAAGCTGCTCGAGGTGGCGGATGTCGGGTCCGAGGAGTGGGACGAGCGGCTCGAAGAACTGGTCAAAGCGGTCACGCATCACCTCGACGAGGAGGAGCGGACGATCCTGAACGGTGCAAGGGAGAACGTTCCCGACGAGCGCCGCGCCGAACTGGCATCGGCCTTCCTGCAGGAACGCAAGCGGCAGCTCGCCTCGGACTGCGGCAGCATCGAGAACGTCCGAAGGATCGTGGGCCGCTGAGAGCCGACGGCCACCCCGCCCGGCGCGCTGCGACCGTACTGGGCCGGGTGGCCCCTGGGGCCGGGTGGCTACTTGGGCTGGGTGGCGATCTGGATCAGGTTGCCGCAGGTGTCGTCGAAGACGGCCGTGGTCACGGGGCCCATGGCGAGGGGCTCCTGGGTGAAACGGACACCGAGGCCGCGCAGGCGCTCGTACTCGGCATGCACGTCATCGACGGCGAACTGGGCGAGGGGGATGCCGTCCTGGACCAGCGCATCGCGGTAGGGCTTGACGGCCGGATGGCCGGCGGGCTCCAGCAGCAGTTCGGTGCCGCCCGGCTCGTCGGAGGCGACGACCGTCAGCCACCTGTGCTTCTCGCCCAGCGGGACGTCGTGCTTCTTCACGAAACCGAGCACCTCGGTGTAGAACTGCAGCGCCTTGGCCTGATCATCGACGAAAAGGCTGGTCAGGTGGATCCTCATGAGGCGTTCTCCTTGGATTCGGACGAGCCGGGCGACAGCCACCGCTCGGCGATCCGCCGTAGCGGGCCGGTGTTGAGGTCGTGGAACTTGTAGCGGCCCTCCCGCCGGGACTCCACGAGCCCGGCCGCTTCCAGCACGGCAAGGTGCTGGGAGACCCCCTGGCGCGAGAGTCCCCCTCGCCCAGCACACGCGGCGCTGAACAAGCTGCCCGGACCACGAGGACGGATGCATTCTGAGAGTGGGAGCGTCTCGGACTCCGCGTTGGCCCCGCCGGCTTTTGGAGGCTTGCACATGCTGGTGACCCACACTCTCGATCACGGCACCCTCAGAGTGAAGATCCACAGCGACCTGGACATCACCAACCGGGCGGCGGCCGCCCTGCAGATCGAGGCGCTCGTCGCGGCCAACCGCCCCGAGCGGGTCCTCCTCGAACTACCCACTTCCGATCCGGCCCCCGCCACCCTCAGCGCGGTGGCCCGCGCGCAGCGGATGTGCCGCAGCCTGAACGTCGCGTTCACCGTTACCGGGGCTCACGTCGAACTCCAGGAGACCCGGGGTCAGGATCCCGTGCGCCGACTGGATTCAGGGGCGCGCCGCCACCGCTGACCGCCACCCAGCGCCCGTCACCCGGGGAGATCGTGAACGGAACCGGGCACGGGCCGGTCGAGGCCCGGGATGTTGCACCTGTGCCGCGCCGCTTCCTTCGTCCATGCGGGGACGGGATCGACGAAGTACTGCACCTCACCGCGTCGGTAGGCGTCCAGATCCCGCTGCAGGGCGGCGCACCGGCACTGGTCGGAAGGTGCGGCATGCGCGGCGGCAGGTGCGAGCAGCAGTCCGCCGACGGCAAGGGCGACGGCGGTGGCGGTGGCGGTGGATGCGACACGAAGGCCACCGCGAGGAATGCGCTTCATCGAGTACGACATGTTGTCCGGGCCGGCGTGCGGCCGGCACCGGCCTCCTTCCGAAGGACTGTGAGCGGGCGCCCACCGTACTCCGAGACGGCCCCCGCCTTCCGCGGATGGGACGCGAATGGCCGACTCGTGCCCCTCCTCGCCCTCATACGGGTGAGGATGTTCCGGTGGCCTGGTGGAGCGCCTCCGAGGGGCCGGGCGGGTGATGTTCGCTCCCGGTTGGCCGATGCCGGTTCGGCGTCCGGCCGCGTCGTACGGAGGGGTCGGCGAGGGTGGTGCGATGGTTCGCGGCCCGCTGTGGGCCGCAGTCGTCGTCGGGAGTGTGAGTCATGCGCCGTTCCGTGCCCGTCCTGCTTGCCGCTGTCGCCGTGACCGGGTCACTCGCTGTTCCCGCTGCCGCGGCGGATCCGACGCCGATCGCCTCGCCCTACGTCCAGGCCGCCGCAGACGTCACCGCCGCCGGTGTGCTGAAGCGGGCGAAGAACATCGACTGGGTACGCCACATCGACACCGGCCGGTACTGCGTGAACGTGAGCGACCAGGTGAACGTGGCGTTCAGCGTCGTGCAGGTGGAGCTGCCCAAATCCAACCGCCGCAGTTTCAGCACTGCGCCCAGTTCCGTCTGTGGCGCGAACAGCGTCACGGTCTTCACGTACGACCTCAAGGGGAGCTACGTCGACAACCCCTTCACCGTCGCGATCCTGTGACCTGGTTCCGCCCAATGTGCGGGCTGCGGGCCCAGCGGATGCGTGAGGTGTAGCGGCTCAAGCTCTCGTGTTCCTCAAGTGACGGGACCATCCTCTTCGTCTCGATGAGAATGGTGGGGAAACGGGGGTGGAGGACATGGAATATCTCGTGGTGGTGGCGGTCGCCTTGATCGTGATCCTCATCGCGGCGCTCCGCGACCGGGGCAAGCCGCCTCGGAAGCGACGTGGCAGTTCTTGGGGCGACGGCGGAGGGTTCGGCTGCGGCGGCGACTCGTCGTGCGGCAGCGGCTCGTCCTGCGGCGGAGGAGGAGACTGACACCAACCGCACCGCGCCGACCGAACCGACCGTTGGGACACCTCAGGAGTAGCATGCGTTCCGGATTGCTCACGTTCGTGCGCACTGCATTCGGCAATTGGCTGTCGGTGTCCTACCTCGCCCTCGCGGCCTTCTTCCTGCTGTTCGGCTTCTGGTTGAACGGTAGTTACGTAGCCGGGCTGTTGGGGGCGGTGCTCACCCTGCCGACAGGCGCCGTGCTCCTCGTCGCCGTCAAGTCACTCGGAGCCTGGGCCGAGACCAACCTGGTGGTGTGCTGTCTCCTGTTGTTCTCGTACGCCTTCCAGGCATTCGTACTGGGACTGCTCGTACGCGCGGCACGCCGGAAGTCGGAACGCTCACGCCAGAGCGGCTCGGGCTCACACCGGAGCAACGCCTCGACCGGGGCGGCAACCGACCACTGACTGCTTGCGGTGGAGGCGGAAGCACCGCGATCCGCCGAGCTGTTGCGGCGACCGCTCCTTCAGTGAACGCCCCTCAGAGCCCGGCCCCGCGCCGGTGCAGATTTCCGAGTCCGGAGTTCGGAGTTCCCGTCAGTGCGATTCGACAGCACCCGCAGCGAACTCGTCGCCACCTTCGGCGCCGCCCCGAGACGCCCCGCAAGAGGCGGGAGGACGGCCCGTCATCGCCTGGCTGCTCAACAGCCACCTCGCCCTCGACCCCGGTACCGGCAAGGTGCACGCCGTGGACGCCGACGAGGAGACGGTTCAGGAGCTGCACGCGGACGTCTCCTCCCTCATCCACGTCACGCTCCGGTTCCAGCGCCTGCTCGCGGAGTTCACGTTCAGCGGCGACGACAGTGGGGAGGAGGCCGAGTTCGAGCGCCTGGAGTGCGAGGTCGAGCGGATCCGTCAGGAGACGAGCAGCATCGATCCGCTCCCCTTCCGGGACGACGAGACCGTCTGGTCGGTGGTCGGCGAGGAGATCGCCACGGGTCGGCGTTTCGAGGGCAACAGTCCCGGAGCCCGCTCCCTCTACGGCTGATCACCTGCCGACACCCGCCCCCATCCGCCGGGAGGCCCGCCGGGACGGTGAGGAGGGTCACTGCAGGGAGCGGTCCCTGCGGGGTCGCTCGCGTTGCTAGATTGTTCGGCGGCCCGGTCCCGAGGCCCCGGACGAGATGCGCCGTACCCGGTTATGCACGACGACGCGCAAGGCACCTTTCCACCGGCAGGTGCCGTGGCGCCGTCCGGCCCCGGGCGGCGTTCCCTCGTCGTACAGATGGGCTGACCACATGACCGTGCCGCTGACCCGCACCCTCTACCGGACGACCGCCCACGCGCATGGGGGCCGCACCGGATCGGTGCTCACCGACGACGGCCGCCTCGACGTCCGTCTGGCCCCGCCGCGCAAGAACACGCCCGGCACCACCAACCCCGAGCAGTTGTTCGCAGCCGGGTTCGCCGCCTGCTTCACGTCTGCGCTGGCCGAGGTCGCAGCCGAGTTCGGAGCGGATGCCTCGGCCGCGCGCGTCGGGTGCGAGGTGCAGCTCGGCACCACGGACACGCCCGCGGGCTACGGTCTCGCGGTCGCCCTCACGGTCTCCCTGCCGGGGTGGAAGGCGGCTGACCTTCTGCCCCTGCTGCACCGGGCGGACGCGGTCTGCCCCTACTCCCAGGCAGTCCGCGGGAACATCGAGGTCTCGCTGCTGGCCGTGGACGATGACGCCGCCGATGCCTGAGCCCCTTCCGGCACGGGACGGGCAGGGCATCCCGCTGCCCGAGCGGGGCGCGTGGCTGCGGCGCGGCATCAGCCGCAACGGTGGCCCCCTGGTGGAAGACCGTGAGGTGGTGTGGCTGCAGGCCGGTCCGTACTTCGCCGACAGCCGGGGCTTCGCGGGCGTCACGTCCTTCGACGGCTCCCGCGTTCAGTTCCACCACCTGGAGGGCGAGCCCGGCGAGGACACGGGCACCTTCCGGCGGGAGGGTGCGGACCTGATCGAGTGGGGCACCAACACGGACGGCAGCACCTTCCTGGAGGTCTGGACCCCCCTCCCGGCGGCAGACGGCGACACCGGCTCCTGGACCGGGGCCGGTGCCGGGGCCGGTGCCGGGGCCGGCCCAGGAGCCGGTGCCGGCTACCGCGTGGTGCGCGTCGGCCGGCATGTCGTGTACGTCGATTCCCATGGGGGTAGGTACTGGCGGACGTGACCCCCGGCGAACGTCGAGGCCACCCTCGCCATGCAGTCCGCGGTGTACTCGCCACCCCCCAAGTCCTCACCCGGGCCATGCTCCCGTGCCCCCCACCGTCGCAGGGCCGGCCATGACGCCGCCTCCCGTACCGCGCGGCACACCGGCGCACGCGGGTACGGGAGCCTCGCCGAGGTTGCGGCCCACGGTGAGGTGGTGCCGGTCGCCGTACCGGCGGACACCGCGCCGCAGTTGGCCGGGGAGCCGGCTCACGTGCCGGCCGGGCGGACGCTGATCGACTGCACCGTTCCGATGGCGCCGGGCGCGGACGGCCCGGCCCTCACCACGGGCGGCGCCACCTCTGTCGCCCGGCTCATCGCGGACGCTGCGCCCGGCGCCGGGGTGGTGCAGGCGTTCGGGGTGTGCCACGAGGGCATCTGGGCGCTGGACCGGCCGGCCTTCGAAGGGGCTCCGCCGGCGGTGCCGTTCTGCGCCGACCAGCCGGGCGCCACCGCGCGGGTGGCCGACCTCGCGTCCATGGGCTGAACCGCTGCCCTGCGGCGGGCTCGGGCGCGCTGCCCTGTTGGAGTCCGCTGCCGCTTTCGCCGTCGGTGCCTGGTGGTCGGGCGCGGAGGCGCGCTTCGCGTTCCCTGCCCCGGCCACTGGCCCCACGGGCCGTGGACGACTGAGGAAGGTCAGTGGCCGTCGGCGGTGGCGAAGTCGGGAAGCTCTGTGGAGAGGAGATGGTCGGCGGCGCCGTCGAGGAGCCGGGCCATCTCCGTGGAGCGGGGGAGCATGGTCTTCTCGTAGGCGCTGACGGCTTCGTCGACGGTGTCGTGGTGTGCGACGGCGAGGGCGAGTTCACAGGCGTCCAGCATGGCGAGGTTGACGCCGACGCCGAGCGGGGGCATGAGGTGGGCGGCGTCGCCGAGCAGGGTGACCGTGGGATTGTGCTCCCAGGTGTGCGGGACGGGCAGGGCGAAGATCGGGCGGTCGACGTACGGGCCGTCGTTGTCGGCGATGAGCCGGCGCAGGCGGGGCGACCAGTCGCGGAAGCGCTCCATGAGGAGGGCGCGGATGCCGTCGGTGTCCTGGAGGGTGAGGCCGCCACCGGTGATCCAGTCGGCCGGGACGCGCTGGATGACGTAGACGCGGATGTGGTCGCCGCTGCTGCGCTGGGCGAACAGGCACCGGTCGCCGTCGGCTGCGGCGGCACTGCCCTGGCCGACGAGTTCGGCGACGTCGGGGTGCCGGGTCTCGACGTCATGGAACCAGGCTTCGAGGAAACTCACGCCGCTGTAGCGGGGAACGGCAGGGGAGATGGCTCGGCGGACCGTGGACCAGGCACCGTCGGCGCCGATGACGAGGTCGACTTCGATGGTGGTGCCGTCGGTGAAGTGCAGCTGCCGAGGCCCTTCGGCGGGGCCGCCAACGGCCTGCAGGGTGTGACCCCAGCGCACGGTGCCGGGCAGGAGCGAGTCGAGGAGCAGGTCGCGCAGCTGGCCGCGGTCGATTTCCGGCTTGGCCCGCTCGCCCTCCTCGGGAACCTGGTGGAAGAGCAGCGTCGCCTCCGGGTCCATCTGGCGCATCTCCTGCCCCTCGGGCCGGGCCAGTCGGAAGAACTCCTCCAGCAGGCCGGCTTCGCGCAGGGCGATCTGGCCGTTGTCGGCGTGCAGGTCGAGGGTGCCGCCTTGGTCACGGGTGTCCGGGCCGGCGTCGCGGTCGTGGACGGTGGCGGTGATGCCGTGCTGCTGCAGGATGCGGGCGCAGGTCAGGCCGCCGGGGCCGGCGCCGATGATGGCGATGCGGGGTGCCGGAAGGGTGTTCATCGTGGTGTCCGTTCGTTGCCGGCTGCAGTGCCGGGAGATGAGGGGGCGGCGGGCAGGCGCCCCGCAGCCGCCATTCCAAAAAAGCACATCAACTCAATAAGTGCAACGACTCAACTTTTGAAACGGCTGAACCGAAGAGGTAGAGTGTCGGCATGCCCAGCACCACGCCCGGCCCTGCGACCGGCCCCACCCCAGGCACCCCGCCCGGCCCCCAGAGAGGCACCCCGACGGGCCCCTCGCCCGCGCCGATGGGGCGCCGAGAGCGCAAGAAGGCCGCGACCCGCCAGGCCATTGCCGATGCCGCGCTGCACCTGTTCCTGGAGCGCGGATACGACGAGGTCGGCATCCGCGAGATCGCGGACGCCGCAGACGTGTCGACCACCACGCTGTTCAAGCATTTCCCGGTCAAGGAAGCCCTCGTCTTCGACGAGGACGCCGAGCAGGAGACCCGCCTGCTCGCCGCCGTCCGCGAGCGGCCCGAGGGCCAGTCCATCCCCAGCGCGCTGCGGGAACACGCCCTGACCAATCGACTGGCCGCCGTCCACGGCGACCCCCGCTTCACCGCCTTCACCGACCTGGTGAGCGCGACCCCCGCACTGCGCGACTACGCCCAGAGCATGTGGCTGCGCCACACCACCGCGCTCGCCCAGGCCATCGCCGAGGAGAGCGGCCTCGCCGCGGACGACCCCGCCTGCACCGCCCTGGCCCACTTCGCCCTGCAAGCCCCCCGCGCGGTCTACGCACATGACAACCCCCGGCAGGCCGTCACCCGGGCCTTCGACCTCCTGGAACACGGCTGGAACGCGCTCACCCAGGTCAGGAACTGAGCAAGCGCCCTTCCGCAAGCGCCCTTCCGGGCAGCTGCTCGCGATCCGGGCGGCGGTTTTGCGGGCAGGCCGTTACCTCCTCGTCGGTGAATCGTTCCTTCATGTGTCGCGACGGTATGCACACCGCTCCCCCGCGGTGCCGCGACACCGGCCCGGGCAGTCACCCCCCCTTCCCCCCCGACTCCCGGGCCCACCGTCATTTCGCCTACCGCATCGCCAGGACCGCGCCGGGCGACACGGACGACGAAAGGGCGACGAGAGGGCGGCGGGGTGTCGGAGTCCTGTCGGCGGTGAGCGTGCTCTGTCGGCGGCGTGTCGGCGGGAGGTGCGACCTTGAGCAGGTCGGTGCTCCGCGCGAGCACGCTGCCCAGAGCCCGAGGAGTCCGTCATCATGTCTTCCGCAGACCAGAACCGCCCGTGGAACGTTCACCGGCTGCCGTCCGCCGAGGGCAGGACCTTCCTGGTCACCGGGGGCAATGCCGGGATCGGGTACTTCGTCGCCGAGCAGCTCGCCGCCACCGGTGCCGTCGTCGTGCTCGGCAGCCGGGACCCCGCGAAGGCGGCCGCCGCCTCGGCCTCGATCCGCTCACGCGTCGCCGGCGCGCACGTGCGGCACCTTCAGCTGGACCTCGCCGACCTGTCGTCCCTGAAGACCGCCGTGGACAGCCTGGACGTCGATCATCTCGACGCCGTGGTCTACAACGCGGGGGTCGCGCTCGACGACCCGCCACGTCGAAAGACCGGGGACGGCCACGAGCTGATGTTCGGCACGAACCACCTCGGCCACTTCGCGCTCACCCGGTGGCTGGCACCCCTGCTGTCCGCGGCGCCCGGGGGCCGCATCGTGACGGTGGGAAGCTTCGCGGCACGGTCCGAGCGACTGGACCTGGGCGATCTGCAGTCGGCCCGGGACTACCGGCCCAAACGCACGTACGGCCGATCGAAGCTGGCGCAGATGTCCTTCGGCTTCGAACTCGATCGCCGCCTGCGCGCCGGTGGCGGCACGGTGCTCAGCGTGGTGGCCCACCCCGGCGGCGCACTGGACTCCCTCACCCCGTCCCGCCCGCCGGTGCACGTGGCCTCCGCCGGCGAGCGGCTGCGCGCGCTGCCCGCCGGGCTCTTGGTGCAGGGCAAGGACGCCGGGGCGTGGCCCGTCGTCCGTGCAGTCCTCGACCCGGAGGTGCGGGGCGGGCAGTTGTGGGGGCCGAGGGTCTTCGGCCTGCGCGGCGCACCACGGCGTGAGCCCGTCCCCTCGCATATGGCCGACCCGGCCGTCGCCGCTCGCCTGTGGGCCGCCAGCGCCGGGCTGGTCGGCACCGATGCCCACCTCGGCTTCCGCTAAGGGCTGTCCCGTAATCCCCGGTGGGTCAGCGCGCGGCGTCGGATGCGGTGCATCGCAAGGCGGAGGGGCGTCCGCATACTGGGCGTATCCGGGCGTCCCGACAACGCAGCGAGGTGCCGT
>LJCW01000356.1 GCA_001298555.1 Actinobacteria bacterium OV450 | reverse complement strand
CTCGCCTACAAGAACAGCCGGCCCGGCCGGGCGCCGGCGGCGGCCGGCGCCGGGCGGGCGGGCCGCGCGCCGGTCCGCGCCCGGGGCGTCCCGGCCGGGCGGCACCCCCGGGAAGGGGCGGCCGGCCTTCCCGTACTCGCGGCGCATCGCGTCGGCGAGGTGTTCCTGGCGGACGGCTCCCCCGTCGTCCGCCGCCCGGAAGGCCGCGCCGATCGCCGCGTTGCGGATCCAGCCGCCCGGCACCGGGTAGTGCCGGGCGAGCGCCGCCAGGTCCACGTCGGGGTGCAGCAGGGCGCGCGGCAGGTGCAGCTCCCACATCCGGTGCCGGCCCGCCTCGTCGGGGAGCGGGAACTCCACGACGAAGTCCATCCGGCGGATGAAGGCCGCGTCGATGTTCTGCCGCAGGTTGGTCGTCAGCACCGCCAGCCCGTCGAACCGGTCGAGGCGCTGGAGCAGATAGGCCGTCTCCAGGTTCGCGAACCGGTCGTTGGCCTCGGAGACCTCCGTACGGGTCGCGAACAGGGCGTCGGCCTCGTCGAGGAGGAACACGGCCTGCGTGCGCTCGGCCACGTCGAAGCAGGCGGCGAGGTTCTTCTCGGTCTCGCCGATGTACTTCGAGACCAGCTCGGAGCCGTCCACGACCAGCAGGTCCCGGCCCGCCTCGGTGGCCAGCACCTCGGCGGCCAGCGATTTCCCGGTCCCCGGCGGCCCGGTGAGCAGCAGCCGGACGCCCCGGGCGGCCCGGGCGGCCTCCCGCAGCCGCCAGTCGTCCAGGACCAGCGCCTGGTGGCGCAGCCGGGCCACCGCGTCGCGCAGCTGCGCGCCCGCCTCCCCGCCGAGGACCAGCCGAGGCCAGCGGGCGTCCGGGCCGACGAGGTCGACGCCCGGGGGCAGCAGCGCCCCGGCGCGGGCGCGGATGGCACCGGAGACGTCCGGACCGGCGCCCTCGGTGCCGGGGGCCGGTGCGGCTCCCAGTGCGGCGCGGCTGTGCACGTCGAGGGCGACCTGCGCGGTGAGCGCCGGGTCGAGCGGGTGGCGCGCCGCCAGTTCGGGGGCGCGCCCGGGTGCTTCGGGCAGCGCCTCCCGCCAGGCGGTGCGCCGGTCCGCCGTGCCGACCGGTCCGGCCGGCACGGTGAGTACGGGCCGCTGCGGCCCGGGGCGTACGGTGCCCGGCGGCGCGCAGACCAGCAGCGGACCCGGGATGCGGGTGGCGGCGGGTGTGACGGGGCCCGCCGCTCCGGCCGCCGGGGCCGGCACCACCAGCAGTGGGACAGCGCCCCGTACGGCGGCGGGCAGGCCCAGCAGGCCCAGGGCGCGGGGGTCTTCGGGGCGGGTGCGGGCGGCGAACAGGCCGAGCCCGGCGGCGCGGGCGAGGGCCGCGCAGCGGCTGAGGGCGACGGTCTCGTCGCGGGCGCAGACCAGCAGGGTGCGGGGCTCGGCGGAGCGCAGGGCGGCGACGGCCCGGACGGTTTCGGGGAGTTCGAGCCAGCCGTCGAGGCCGGCCACCGGCGGGCCGGGGTCGGCCTCCTCCAGGACGGCGGGCCGGGCGGGGTGGCCGTGCAGGGCCTCCCAGAGTCCGTCGGCGAGGGTCAGGGAGCGTTCGTGGAAGGGGCCGTCGCCGGTGAGGGCGAGCACGCCCGCGCGTACGGCCGGGCCCTCGTGGAGCAGCCTGCGCAGGGCGACCCGGTCCGGCGCGTGCCCTCGTGCACCGGGCGCGCCGGCCCTCGCTGCGGGCCCTGCTGCGGTCCCTGCCTCCGTCCCTGCTGCGGTACGGGCCGCGCAGTCGATCAGGAGGCCCGCCAGACCCACGCTGGGGTGGGGGGCGCCGCCGGGGTTCATGGTGCGGAACGTCCGGGCCAGGCCCTCGTGTTCGTCGGGGAGCCCCGCGAACAGGACGAGTTCGGTCTCCAGGGAGCCGAGCCCGAACCGGTGCACCAGCCGGTCGAGCGGGGTGGCGGCAGGCGGGCGGCCGCCGGGGCCGCCCGGGGGGCGGTGCGCGGCGCTCGCCGCCCAGTCCCGCAGGAACGCGGCGGACTCGCCGCCCGCCTCCTCGCTGCACAGGGTCTCCAGCAGCTCGGCCACCCGGACGGCGACGGCGGCCGCCCGGCCGGAGAGGTCGCGGCTGATGCGCTCAGACATAGCGGTACCTCACGACCGCGCCGAGCCAGCCCAGCCAGCCCGGGTCGAGGTCCAGTCCGGCGCGCCGGATCTCCGGGTCGGTGTCGGCGACGGCGAGGACGGCCTCGATCCAGCCGGTCTCGGCGGTGATCCGGCCGGGGCGGCGGGCGACGGCGAGGTGGACGGCGCCGGACGGGTCGTGCGCGTACGGCCCGCTGCCGAGGCGGGCGGCGGTGGCCCGCGCCCAGTCGGCGGCGAGCGCGCCCACGGCGTCCCGCTCGCGAGGGGTCGCCGCGGCGGCGCGCAGCAGCCCGGCGGCGCGGTCGGGGCCGAGCCCGGCGAGGGCGAGGGCCGCGGGGTCCGCGGGGGCGATGCCGGGGACGAGGGCGAGGGCTGCGGTGTGCAGCGTCCACGGCAGCGGCCTGGCGGCGAGGGCGGGTTCGTCGAGGGCGCGGTCCGGGAGCCCGGCTTCGGCCGCGGTGGCGAGCAGGAACAGCAGCCCGGCCCAGCCGGTGGCGGCGCCCTGCGGATCGGGAGCGGGCGCCGGGCGTGCGGGCCGTACGGGGTCCGGCGCGGCCGTGTCGGCGGCCGCGGAGCCGGCCGGGCCCGGACCGGAGCCGCCCGCACCGGTGCGGGACGCCCCGGCGGCGGGGGGTTCGTGCGGGGGCGCAGCCCGGTCGGCCACGGCCCCGGGCCCGCCGTCGGACGACGCGGGACCCGGCGGCGCTGCGGGTCCCGCGGTCCCGTCGGTCCCGGCACACCCGACGCATGCGGCACACCGGACGCATCCGGCACACCCGGCGGTCCCGGTGCACCCCTCACACCGAGCCTGGCCCCCGGCACACCCGTCACATCCGGCCTGTCCGGCACACCCGGCGCGCTCTCCTTCTCCCCCCGCCCTGTCGCTCCCGCCGTCCCCGCAGGGGCCGCGGTCCGGCAACTCGCCGCGCCCCGGCCCCGTTGCGTGTGCGGGACGCGCCGGGGCGCCGTCCGGGGCCCGCAGGCCCTGCGCCAGCAGCTCGCGCAGCCCGGGGCGGGCGGCGGCGCGGTGCAGTGATGCCGGATCGGTTTCGGCGAGGACGAGGACCGCCCATGCGGCCGGGACGGGTTCGGCGGGCCGCAGCCGGGAGGCGCGGACCAGGTCGGCCAGCCGGGAGCCGGCGAGCAGGGCCCGGGCGAGTGCGCGGGTGCCGGGGCCGGGCGGCGGGCCGCCGGTGTCCCCGGGCACGGGCGGCTCCCCGCCGGTCACGAGGGTGGCCAGGCGCTGCCAGCCTTCGCCGCCCCAGGCCCGGTGCAGTGCGGCGAGCCCGCACTGTTCGGCCGCGCGGAGCACCGCGGCCGCGGCGTGCTGAGGGTGGCGTTCCAGGGCGGCCAGCAGCGCCGGGCCGGGCGAGGCGTCCGGGGACGGGTCCCCGGGCCGCAGGATGCCGGTCTGCCGCCAGGCCCACAGTCGTTCGCGGCGTCCGGCGGCGAGGCCGGCGACCGCGTCGGCGAGCAGTTCCACGTCGTGCCGGAAGTGCACGAGCCCGCCCGGTGCGGTGGTCCGGCCCTCCCGTACGGTCCGTTCGATCGCGGCGGCGACCGCCTCGGACCACTCGCGGGCGAGCGCCGGTTCGGGGCGGGCCGGGTCGAGGGCGAGCGTCAGGTCGAGCCGGGCCAGGCACCAGCGGCCGGGCGGCAGGTCGAGTCCGCGCAGAGCCGTTTCGAGGGAGCCGCCGATCGCGCGGCGCAGCGGTCCGCGCAGCCGGTCGGCCGACGGCGGCGGCTGGCCGGGGTCGTGGCGCAGGGTGGCCGAGAGCCGGTCGATGACCACGGTGGGGGCGTTCATCCGACGCGCACCGCCCCGGTGATGGTGGTCTCGCCGACGCGGGAGCCGGCGGCGGGCACGCCGACGACACCGTCCTCGCCGACCCGTACCCGGCCCACGATCGCGGGACCCCAGGCCGCGCCCGGGCCGACGACGGAGGTGAGCCCGAGGTGGAGGGTGCGGCCGATCCGCATGCCCGCCCCGAGGGGGCAGACGTCCACGAGGGTGTGGGCCGGTTTGTGGGCCTCCACGATGGCGCGGACGACGTCGAGCCGGTCGGGGCCGGGGTCCGCCGGGATGAGGACGCTGAACCGGTGTGCGGTGGCGGTGTAGCCGTCCTCTCCGGGCCGGGTGCCGCCCACGGTGAACCGGCCCAGTGCCCCGGAGGTGGCCGCCGCGCCGCCGACGGCCGGTGCGGGGGCCCCGCCGGGCCCGGCGCCGAGGACCGCTCCGCCGAGGCCGCGCAGCCGCCAGTGCTCCACGACGCTGATGGGCAGCGGGAGGTAGAGCCGCAGGATGCGTTCGAGGCAGGTGACGGTGCCGCGGATGCGGAACAGGTCGTAGGCCTGGGCGATGAGTTCGCGCCGCGCGGCCGGCGGCCAGCGCCGGTCCAGGGCCAGGCCGAGCAGGCCGGCCAGCCAGTCGAGGGCTTCCTGGGGGGTGGCGCGGGGGTCCAGGAGCAGGGTGCGCAGGGCGGCGCGGGAGTCCAGTTCGTGCAGCAGGCCTTCGGCGGGGGCGAGGAAGCGCTGGAGGAACGCGGCGTCGGCCTCGTCGCGGCTCCAGGCCCCGGGGAGTGCGGCGGGCAGCCGGTGTCCGGGCCGTTCCACGCGCAGGCCCCGGACGCGGGGGGTCAGGCGCGGGGTGCCGGTGAGCCGGAGCACGATCCACAGGTAGCGGCCGGGCGGGGCGTCGACGGGGGCCTCGTACGTTTCGAACCCGTCGTCGGGGTCGATCTGCGCCCAGGGCAGTTCGCGGCCGGTCGGGCGCCGGAACAGGGGTGCGGTGGGCGGCGGCCGGTCGGCGTGGAGGGCGCGGGAGGGCAGCGGCGGGGTGTGCTCGGCGTGGCGCACGGAGCGCGGTCCGCGTACGGGCGGCTGCCAGGGCAGCGGGTCGGGGACGGCGTCCTCGTCCGTGGTGAGGAAGCCGGCGCGGACGTCGGTGCCGGGCGGGATGCAGGCGTCGAGGAACAGCCGGCCCCAGCGGGTGCGGTACTCCCCGGCGTCGAGGCGGTAGCCGATGACGGTGCCGGCGGGGGTGTAGCGGGCGGCGGGTCCGGCGGTGCGGGCGAGCCCGTCGGCGGTGGTGAACGCGACGCGGCCGTCGGGGTCGACGGTGACGGCTCCGCCGTCGTAGCCGGGGGCGCGCAGGGGTTCGATCTCCGCCCAGGCTTCGCCGTCGGCACGGAAGCGGCGCAGCGGCTGGCCGGGGGCGCGGCCCACGACCAGCGCGCCGTCGGCCGTCAGGTCCAGGTCGGTGGCGTCCGGCACGGTGAGCGGGCGGGTGCCGTCGGCGCGGGCGACGACGGCGCGTCCGCCGGCGGGCCCGGTCCACAGCACGTGGAGGTGTCCGGCGTGGCCGGCGATCCGTGTGGGGCGCAGGCCGTCGCTGCCGGGCGGGCGGCGCAGTGCGGGTCCGCGCAGCGGGCCGCGGCGGCCTTCCAGCAGGACGATCCCGGCGGGCCGGGTGACGAGGACGGCCACGGCGCCGCAGAGGGCGGTGACGTCGAGGGGCCGGCGGTGCGGGCGGTCCGCGCTGCGGACGGGGACGCGGCGCAGCAGCCGTTCGCCCCACAGGTCGATCACGTGGACGGCGCCGGCGCCGGATTCGGCGATGTGGAGGCGCTGCGCGGCGTCCACGGCGAGGCCGCGCGGGACGCAGAGGGTGCCCGGCCGGTGGGGGGCGCCGTCGGCGGTGGTGCCGGGGGCGATGACCTCCACGCGTCCGGCGCGGGGGTACGAGCGGTAGGCGCGGCCCCAGCGGTCGAAGGCCAGCCCGGCGGGCCCGTGCCCGGGTGCCGCCGGGTCCGGTGCGGGCTGCGGTTCGGGTTCCCAGGCGAGGCCGACGCCGCCCTCGTCGAGGAGGGCGGTGGATTCGTGGCGGCAGCGCACCCACTGGTCCGGGTCGGCCAGGACGCCGACGGCACGGTCGCCGTACATCAGCAGACCTCCGGGGGGAGCGGTACGACGACGGGGTCGCCGGGGGGCGGGGGCGGGGTTCCGTAGCCGGCTCCGACGGGCAGGGGGTTGCCGGTGACGACGGTGAGCTCGGCGACCCGGGGCACCTCCCACGGGTTGAGCGGGACGAGCGGCAGCGGGGTCCATCCCGTACCGGTGCGGCGGGCCAGCAGCAGTTCGTCCTCCAGGTACTCCAGGCCCTCCACCTGGACGGCGACGGCCTCCAGTTCGGCGCGGCGCACGGCCCGGCCGAGGGGCCAGCCCGCGCCGTCGGGCCCGTACGGCGGCAGCGGGGCGAGGTACTGGCGCAGGATCAGCTCGACCCAGCGGCGCACGGCGTCGGGCTGGTAGCCGTCGCGGGTGCGGATGCCGACGGACACGGCGATGTCGGTGTAGGTGGGCGGGATGACGTACAGCTCGGTGGTGGCCAGGCGCCTGGGGTTGAGGTACGCGGCGACGCGGCGCAGCAGGGCGAGGTCGGGCAGGGGGGCGCCGGGGTCGCGCTGGTCCTCGGCGGGGAAGACGAGGACGCTGACGACGCCCGCGGCGGGCTGGGTGGGCGTGTCGGGGTGCAGCAGGGGCAGCGGCTCGGCGCGGCGCACGCCGGGGACTTCGAGGGCGAGGGCGCGGAAGTCCTCGGCGGTGACGGCCCGGTCGCGCCGGTGGACTTCGGCGGGCAGGGCGTCGAGGGCGTCGGCGAGGGAGGCCGGGTCGGCTCCGCCGGCGGCGGGGAGCGGGTTGGTGACCTTGAGGCCGCTGACGCCGGTGAGTGCGCCGATCGCGCCGGCCGGGACGTTTCCGGCGGAGCCTCCGCCGTAGCGGTAGCCGAGGACGCGGATGCGTTCGCCGATGCGGGGCAGCCGGCCGCGGTCGGCGAAGCGGACGAGCCCGGCGTCGGCGTCGAGGGTGTAGTGCCGGTCGAGGGGGCCGCTGCCGGCGAAGTCCTCGACCTCGGTCCACGGCTGCCAGCCGTCGGCCTCCTCGACCTCCAGCCGGACGCTGCCGGGGAGGACGGGACGCCGGGTGAGGCGCAGGACCTGCCCGGCGTCGGCGGTGCCGGTGCCGAGGAGTTCGGGTGCGGCGGTGCGGGCCTGGACGGCGCCGACGGCGTTGACCCCGGCCCAGCGGATGCGATGGATGGCGTCGTTCTCGTCGGCGGGGCGGCGGACCCTGAGCCAGCCCAGGACGCGGGCGGCCGTCCCGTCGTCTTCGAGCGGCGGGGGGCTGTTGAGGCCGCCGGGGCCGGTGCTGCCCCGGGGGTGGGTGGGGAAGGCGGCGGGCAGGGCGACGGAGACGACTCCGGTGGTGGTGAGCCCGCGGGTGGTGTCGCCGAGTACGGACAGGGTGGTGAAGGCGCTGGGGGCGTCGGGGCCGTTCCACAGTTCCCAGAGGAAGCCGGGCGGGGCGCTGACGAGGTCGGCGGCCCGCAGCCGGGTGGGGTCGTGGGTGTCGCGGGCCTGGAGGTCGTAGGGGCGCGGGATTTCCTCGTCGGGGACCACGCCGACGAAGAGGGTCCGGCCGGCGAGCAGCCGGGCGTCGGTGGTGTTCTTGGCGAGCAGGGCGATCCACAGGGACCGGTCGAGGGTGGCGGCGACGTCCAGCGGCGGCCGGTCGGGGGCCTGCGGGTCGGCGGGGACGGCGGTGGTGACGTAGAACCGGACGGGGGAGCCGGCGGCCGCCCGCTTGCGCTCGGCCGCCGGCAGGGCCTCGACAGCGTTCCGGCGGCGCCGGCTCTCGGCGGTGCCCGGGGCTTCGGGGGCGGGCGTCTTGCCGACGGCGAGGGTCTCCAGGGGCCAGGCGACGACCTCGTCGGCGGTTTCGAAGGCGACCGCGCCGGCCCGGGCCTCGGCTCCGCGGAGCACCTGGACGCCGTCGGGGCGTTCGGTCTCCAGGACGAGGAGGGTTCGGGCGGTGAGCGCGGGGCGCGGGCGGACGCCCAGCAGCCGCAGGAAGGCGGCCTTCGTGGCATCGGGTATCTGGTTGAAGCGGAAGAGCAGGGATTCGCCGAGGTGTGCGAAGAGTTCGAGCAGGGCGATGCCGGGATCGCCCGTGTTGTGGTCGGTCCACTCGGGCGCGTAGACCGGGATCCGCTTGACCAGCTCGTCGCGGAGCTGTTCGAAGGTGCGGTCGTCGAGGATGGGGCCGATCAGCGGCATACCGTCGTCACCCGGCCCCTACCGCAGGTAGAACGGGTAGACGAGGTTGTCCGGGCGCAGGTCGAGCAGGTGGACGTAGGCGATGTCGATCCATACGAGGGTCGGCTCCTCCCCCGGGGTCACGGAGACTTCGGTGACCCGGATCCGGGGCTCCCAGGCGGTGAGCGCCTCGGCGATCTCGGCGGCGATCGCGGTGCGGGTGGCCGGGGTGTTGGGGGCCATCAGGTGGCGGCGCAGCCCGCAGCCGAAGGTGGGGCGCATGATGCGCTCGCCGGGCTCGGTGTCGAGGAGGGTCTCGACGGACTGCCGGACCGCGGCGGCTCCCGTGGCCCATGCGAGCGCGCCTGTGCTTCCGGGCCGGAACGGGAACCGCACCCCGGTACCGAGCCGGGCGTCGCCGGCGGACGGGGCGGCGGCCGGGGCGCGGCCGCCGGGGGCGGCTGTCAGGGCGTCAGATGCTGCCATGGCGTCCATGCTCCGCGGTGACCGTCACCGGGGCGTCTCCTCCCGGGGGGCGGCCGGGGTCACTTCCACCAGCCCTCCGCGCGGAGCTCCGGCTTCAGCTCGTTGATGGCCTTGTCGTACTTCTTGCCGAACTTCGAGCGGAGGTCGTCGAGGTCCTTCTCCACGGCCGCCTTGAACTTGTCGGCTTTCATCAGCCTCAGCTGCTCCGTCCGGTGCTCCTTCGCCTCGTCCCAGGAACCGGTGCTCGCGGCCCGGGGGTGGACCCACTCACCCCAGCGGTCCCTCAGTCCCCGGTGGTCCATCTTGTCCATCTGGATCGCCGGGCCCCGGGCGAACGAGAGGTCGCTGACCTTCCTGTAGACGCTGAACGGCGGGACGTGATTGATCTCGGTGCCGGCGAAGTTCCTCTTGGTCTTCGGGTTCTTCAGGTCCTGGTGCCGGCCGCCCTGGAATTCCTCCAGGTACTCGTCCTTGAACTTCCCCCGCTTCCTGATGCTCCGCACGCGGCGGTCGACGCCCTCCTTGCCCGGCTCGTCCCCCGGCCGTTTCGGTGCGGCGTCGACCTTGACCGCCTTGACCTTGGGGCTCATCCCGGCCGTGATCTGCCATGCGTCGCCTTCCAGCGCGGCGTCGAGGAGGCTGAAGCCGTGCTTGCGCCGGATCCCGGCCAGTGCGTCCCGCAGTTCGCCCTCGTCGTACGGCTCCTCGTGCGAGCCCTTGGCGAGCTCGCCCAGAGCCTGCAGACCGGTCAGCCAGCGGTCCTGCTTATCCCGTGGGGGAACCTCGGGGCCGCCCTTGGCCGGGGCGGCCTTCGCGGGGGCGGCCTTCGCAGGGGCCTTCCCAGGGGCCTTCCCAGGGGGCTTCGCGGGGGCCTTCGCAGGGGCCTTCGGGGCGGTTGCCGGGGCACCCGGGTCCTTCCAGGCGCCCTTCTTCTGCTCGTCCCTGGACGACTTGGCCGGGACGTGGTCGTCGATCAGGTCCGTCAGGAACTTGTCCGCATTGAAGTCCACCTCGCCGAACGTGACCTCGGGTACCTTGCCCGAGCCCAGGACGTGCTCGACGTCGGCCCCGATGCCGAACTCCCCCGGCAGCGGGTACTCCAGCCGGCCCAGCGGCCAGTTCCAGCGCTGGTCCGGCGCCGGGGACCACCACGGGCTGTCGAGTTCGACGAAGAGGTCACCGCCGAGCGCCAGGAACGGCTGGGCCGCGATCTCCATGTGCCCGGCCAGGAAGAACTCCCCGTGCCTGCCCGCCTTCGGATCGGCGACCTCCCGGTACCCGATCACCGGCGTGGCCTCGACGTAGCCGCGCACTCCGGCCAGGGCGGTCAGCGCGATGCCCGCCTTGATGTCGTGTCCCACGAGCTGGACGCCCGCGCCGCCCTCGGCCTTGAGCCGCAGGCCGGCGTACGCGGTGATGTTGAGGGTGCCGGTCAGGCCGAAGCTCTTGAGCACCTCCGGTCTGGTCGACCAGGTGCCGGTGAGCTCCATCCGGTCGAGCGTCGCGGGGCCGATCCTCGCGACCGCCTCGAGCCCCACGTTGGCGAACAGGAAGACGTTGCCGACCAGGGGGACCCCGTAGAGGGCGCGGACCTCGAACTTCGCGAGCTGTTTGAGGTATTCCCTCGGCTCGAACAGCGGCTTGTCCATCTTCGGCTGGATCTTGCCGACCACCGTCACGTCGCCGTGGTGGTCGACGACCACCAGCGCCTCGCCGCGCAGCCAGTCCGCCAGCCGTACGTCGACCGTGCCCCAGCCGGCCAGCACCCGGGGTCCGGGCCGCGGGCCCGCCGGGGCCGCCGCGGAGTCCGCGGCGGCTCCTGGGTCCCCGGTCACCGCCTTCGCTGACCTGACCGCTTCCGGCAGTTGACTGTCCGTCAGCTCCTTCGCGGAGGCGGCGTCGGTGGCGACCAGGGTCACCTGCCCGTCGAACTTCTCGTTGGCGTAGCGCACGGTTGCCCGGACGTCGACGGCCCCCGCGGCGAAGGCTGCCGTCGCCTGCCCGCTGAACCCGCGCAGCGCCACGTCCACGACGGCCTTCCCGGACAGCGTGCCGTCCGGCCCCCGGAGCACCGGCACCTCCACCGAGCCGAGCCCGGCCACCGTGCCCTTCGCGACGGCGTCGAAGGTGACCACGTCGTCGGCCAGTCCGAGGCTCCCGGAGGCGGTGAGGAAGCCGCCCAGCGTGAAGGACATGCCGCCGGCCCTCACCACGAGGGTGGCGCCGCGCAGTTCGTTCTCCACGCCCGTCAGCCGCAGACCGCCCACGCCGTGCCAGCCCAGCGCCTCGGCGCAGGACTCCATCCGGCCGAGCAGGGCCAGGGGCCCGTCCAGCAGGACGCCCTTCACCCGCGCCGAGGCGTGCCCCTCCAGGACCCCGTCGCGCACGCGCAGCGCGAGCACCGGCTCGACGCCCAGGGCGCGCAGCGGCAGCAGCAGCGGGTGCGGCAGCGGGACCGACTGGAAGCCGCCGCCGGGTCCGGTGGTGATCCCGCGGTCGGTCTTGCGGAGGTGGAGGGTCCCGCCCGCGACCTGGCCGAGCCGGACGCGTACGGGCCCGCCCGCGGGCCCCCGGCGGTCCAGGTACTCCGCGACCGGCGCGGGCACGGCGAGCTCCGCCCCGCCCTGGAGCGCCAGTTCCTCCCGGGGGACGTCCGGCGCGACGACCATGCGTGACAGCTCGTCGGCGAGTCTTCCGGGGGCGGCCGGCGCGGGGCCCGCCGGGGCCGGTGCGGGTGCGGCGGGGGCCGGGACGGCAGCGCGGGCGGGTTCGCGGGCCGCGGGTACCTGGGCCGCCATCTCATCCCCCCTCGCAGAGCGGGTCCTCGACCGGCGGCTCCGGCCGCGGCGGCACCGGGAGCGGGGCGGTGGCGGGCGGGGTGACGAGGTCCACCAGGTCGTCGAGGTCCTCCTGGGCGAAGGCGCCGTCCGCGTCCCTGAGGCGGGCGCCGGCGCCCCTGGTCCCGAGGAGTTCGTCGAACGCGTCGGTCTCCGCCCGCCCCATGTCGGCGAGGCTCTTGCCGCCGGCGAAGAACGCCTTGAGCGCGGCGGCCGCCTCCAGCGAGGGCGGCAGGCAGAACCGCAGGGCGAGCAGCCACCACAGCTGGAACAGGAAGACCACGATCGGCAGGAACATGCTGAACACGAAGTACGCCACGATCATGAAGATTTCGAGGGCGAAGGTGCAGGTCCGCGGGACGGTGCCGGTCACCGAGCCGGAGGCCGGCGTGCCGCCGCCGGGGTCGAAGGACATCTGCGAGCCGGGCGGGCTGGTGATCGCCACCCCGCCGGGGCCCGGCGGCGCCGCGGCCCGGGCCGCCACCGCCCGGAAGTCGGGCATGGTGATGGAGACCTTCCGGTTCCGGGTGCCCTCCGGGTCGAAGAACGACGCCAGCCGGAAGGGCTCCGTGGGCTTGCTCCAGGAGGTCCGCGGCGGGCACTGCTCGTGGCCCGGCCCCGCGGGGCGCCGTACGAAGACGCGCAGTTCGTAGACGGACCGGTCGTCGAGCTTGGGGGCGCCGAGGTCGTCGTGGTCGGCGGAGGAGGTCGGCACCACCCCGAACCACAGCGACCGCTGCGGCGGGCGCGCTCCGTCCGGGCAGTCGCCCGAGCGGCCGGGCAGCCGCCACATCGGCAGCTCCTGCTCCCGGTCCCCCGGCCTGCCCTCCGGCGGCGGCTCGCCGAGCCTGCGCCACTGGCCGCCCGCGGCGCCCGCCATCCACGCCTGCGTCTCCTTCCTCAGGCCGACCCGGTCGAGGAGTTCGCGGTTGGCCTCCTCGAAGGCGGTGCGGTGGGCGAGATCGGCCCACAGGACGTCCCGGGCCTCCGACAGGTGCGGGCCGGTGTCCGGGCCCGGCTGTCGTCCGGCGGCCAGCAGTTCGGCCGACAGCCTGCGGGAGAGCGTCCGCAGCACCCTCGGCTCCGCGTCCATCTCCACCGTGCGGCGGCGCATCACGAAGCCCACGTCGAGGCCCTCCGCGGACTGCGGGCGCGGCAGCCCCGGCCGGTCGCAGAAGAGCTCGACGACGACCGCGTAGAACCGCTCGTGGCTGGGCTGGTAGAGCTTGCGCAAGCGGGTGCGGACCAGCTGGTGGGTGGCGAACCGGGCCCGCCCCGGGCCGCGGTGGGCGGGGCCGACGGGCACCGGGTACGACCAGACGTCCTCGTCGGGGTCGAACAGCAGCGAGTCGCGCGGGTCCGCCACCAGCGTCCGGACGAACTCGGCGGAGGCGTACTTCTGGAGCGTCGGGGCGTGCGCGGAGGGGTCGAAGCGGTCGAAGTGCCCGCGCTCGCAGGTGTACCAGGGGGCCAGGACCTTGAAGCCGTGCTCGGCGGCGGTCACCAGATGTTCCCGGCGCCCGGGGTGTAGGCCGGGGAGATCACCACTTGCTCGGTGACCAGCGTGGCGCACTTCACCAGGCCGCTGAAGGTGGCCAGCGGGGCGTTCACCGCGACCACGGGCGCCTTGACGTCGACGGACACGTTCGCCTGCACCTCCACGGAGGTCGCCGTCAGCCGCACCACGCAGCCGCCGCTGTGCCTGATCGTCACCTGCCGGGTGGCGTCGTCGAGGGTCACCTCGTGGCCGGAAGCCATCGTGATGCGCACCCGGGCGGCGCCCCGGGTGTCGTCGAACTCCAGCCGGCTGTCCGCCCTCGACCGCAGGGTGCGCAGGTTGTTGGCGTCCTGCGGCTCGTGCGGCAGGGCGGTGCGGCCGTTCCAGGCCGCACCGAGGACGTAGGGGCGGCGCGGGTTGCCCGCCTCGAAGGCGACGACGACCTGGCTGCCCACCTCGGGCAGCACCAGCAGGCCCTGCTCGTCGTCGGCGTACGGGGAGCAGAGCGTGGCCCAGGCTCGGACGTCGCGGTCCCCGTCCCTGCCGAGCCAGGGGAAGCGCACCTCGATGCGGCCGAGCCGCTTCTCGTCGACGATGTCGGTGACGAACGCCGGGTAGACGCCGAAGTATCCGGGGGCGGAGCCGTCCACGGGAGCGGGCAGGGCCATCAGACCACCTCGTTCATGCCGGCGCGTTCGGCGTCGAACCGGGTGCGGAAGCCGTGGTCCGCGTCGAAGGTGTGCCGGATCCGGGTGACGTGGTACCCCTCCCCCTCGAAGGGCGCGCCGACCGAACGCAGCACGAGGCGCCCGCCCACGACCAGGTCCGGACTGCCGTTGGTGGTGCCCGCGACGGTCACGAACCGGCGTCCGCGGCGCAGCATTTCGGCGCGCGCCCAGGCGGCGGCCTCCTTGGCGGTCAGTGCGGCCTCGCGGACCCGCAGGCTGGTGCCCGGTCCCAGTGCCCGGGCCAGGAGCCGTGCCCCGGTGCGGCCGTCGGCGGTCTCCGCCTCCACGGCCTCGGGGCCGGCGCGTTCGTCGACGATCTCGCGCCGGTCGGCGTCGTAACCGGTGACGACGACCTCGCTGCGCTGGTGGGCCAGGTCGGCGCAGAGCCGCACGGACATGAGCTCGCCGCCGTACACGAGGGTCTGGGGGGTGGCGCCGCGGCTGCCGCGGGGCCGGAAGTGCAGGGTGCGGCCGGCCGCCCAGAGTTCGGCCTGGACCAGCCGGGCCCGTTCCCGCAGGAAGGCGAGGTCGCTCTGGTTGAGCTGCTGTACGACGTCGTAGCGGGGTCCGGGGACGTCCGCGTCGGCGTCGAGCCCGTGCTCGCGGGCCACCTCCTCGGCGAGCCCCGCGTCGGTGGTGTCGCGGTAGGTGCGCATCCGGCGGGTCATCCGCAGCCTCATCAGCGCGTCCTCGGCGTGCACGAGGACGAGTGGTGGTTCGCCGTCCCCGAGGACGAGTTCCAGGCCGGAGACGACGCCTTCGAAGACGTACCGCTGGCGCGACGGCGGGCCGAGGGCGACCTTGAGCGCGCTGCCGAGGCCGACCGTGGACCCGTCGAGGTGCCGCAGCCGGTCCTGGGGGCCCTTGGCCCCGGCGCCGACGGCGAGGAAGTGCGCGCGCAGGGTGCGCAGCCCCTCGACGCCTTCGGCGACCTCCAGGCGTACGCAGTCCCGCGCGAGGTCCTTGACGAGGGCGCCGCCCACCTCGAACACGGGCGATACGACCGCGAGCGCCGCGTCAGTCATCGAAGCCCTCCGCGGCGACGCGGGCGGCGAGCCAGGCGGCGCGCTCGCAGGCCTCGCGGTGGTGTTCGGCGGCCGCCCACCTCCCGGCGGGCCCGTCCGGGCCGGCGGGCGGCGGGGCGGAGCCGCCCGCGGGCACGACTTCGGTGTGCAGCTCTCCGATGTACACGCTCATGGCGGGCCTCCTCGCGGTGTCCACCTCAGGGTGGTCGGGCCCGCGTCACGGCCGCGTTGCTCGCAGTCGACGGCGGTCCGGCCTGGCGTGGCGGGCGGCAGCCGCTCCCACGGGGCGGCTGCGGGGTCGGGCGCCGGCACCTCCTCGCGCCGGGCCCGGTCGGCGAGGCTGCGTCCGCCGCCGGCCCGGACCTCGGCGAGGGTGCCGGGGTCGGCGCGGGCCCGCAGCGGGATGCCGCGGCCGTAGCCGAGGGAGCGCCGGTCGAGCTCCGGCCGCGGGGCGTACCCGGCCGGTCCGGGCAGGCCGGGGCCGCGTCCGGGCGACCGGTACGGGGACCCGGCGGCGGGGCCCGTCGCCCCGGCGGTCGCCGGCGCGTCCGGTCCCCCCGGCGGGCGGTCCGGCGCGGGCGGCACCTCGAAGCAGGCGCGGGCCCGAGCGGTGGCGGAGTCCACCGCGGCGCCCGTCACGAGCTCCGCGGACGCGGCGATCCCGCCCCCGGCGCTGATCACGAATCCGGCGAGCGCGGGATCCGCCCCTGCCCCGGCCCCTGCTCCCTGACCGGGCGCCGCCGGCGCGCCGGCCTGCGGTGGCGCGGTCAGGCCCAGTGCGGCGGCCAGGCCCTCGACGGAGGTGGGTGCGGCGGCTCCGGCGAAGCCCGCCGAGAGGCTGATCCCTGCGGCGGCGGCGAAGCCCGCCGAGACTTCCGCGCCCAGCTGGACGGTGGCTCCCGCGGCCAGGGTCAGCGGACTGTCGAGGCCGCTCATGGCGCCGCGCCAGGCCGCCGGGTTGAGCCCGAGCCGGGACAGCAGCTGCTGGGCGGACTCCCCGTCCCGGGCCTGGACGACCTGGCGGGGCCGGCTGGTGCCGGACGTACCGGGTGCGGCGCCGGCCGGCCGGTCGCCCGCTTCGGTGGCGCTGCGGGCGTCACGGGTGCCGGGGCCCTCGGCGTGGGCCTGGTACGCGAAGTTCTGCTCGACGACGGTCACCGCGACCTTGGCCCGCAGCGGGGTCCCGTCGGGGGCGAAGTGGTCGAGTTCCTCGTTGACCTGCGTGACGATGCCGTTGTAACGGAGGGTGCCCCAGACGAAACGGACGGCGGGCGGCGGGTCGGAGGCCTTCGCCGGGGGTTCGACGAACTGCCGTACCAGGGCGGTCCACCGGCGTACGTCGACGTACTGTCCGCCGGCGCGCTGTTCGGCCGTGTCGAACTCCAGGTCGAAGGTGAGGGTGGAGCCCTCCTGCGCCGGGTGCTGGACCTTCTGGTTCTTCGTGGTCGCCCCGCCCCGGTCCACGTTGTTGTTGCGGCTGATCCGCAGGGTGGCCGGGTTGAACTGGACGGGGAGCGGCTTGCTGCCCTCGGCCTCCTTGACGAGCGGCGGCTGGTCCTTGCCCGGCTGCGCGGTCACCGTGAGCCGCTGCAGGGTGGCGTGGACCAGGGCCGTCACGGGGTCCGCTCCAGGCGCAGGCCCTCGTGGGCGATGTGCAGTTCCTCCACGGCTATCTCCCCCGTCCTGGCGTTGAGCGTCGGTCCGGTGATCTTCAGGGGCAGTCCCCGGACGAACGTCCAGTGCGCGACCACCCGTTGGCCCGCCGGGTCGAGCACCTCCACGTGTCCGTCGTAGCGGGCGACGGGGGCACCGCCGGCGACCATGCCGTGCAGCCAGTCCCACAGGGCCGGGTCGGCGCTCCCGCCGCCTGCGGCGACGAGCATGCCCCGTTTGAGGACGATCGGCTGGAGCCTGACCCGTCCGGCCCGGCGCACCACTTCGTCGTTCGCGCCGCCCTGGAGGTACTCGCGGACGTCCGCCTCCAGGGCCAGCCCGGCGCATTCCTGGAAGCCTCCGTCGCCGAGCCGGTCGGGGGACCCGTCCGCGGCTCCGGGGGCGGACGCGGCGGGGGCCACCGGGCCGGACCCGGACGCGGCGGCCTCGGACGGGGGACGGGGGATGGCGGGCGGGGGCTCGGCGGGCCGGCCGGGCGCGGCGCTGCGGGTGAGCCGCACCCGGAACCTGAAGGTCTGGACGAGCTCGGGCACGCTCATCTCAGGTCACCGCCACGGCGCCGTCGGCGTCCTGCGCGATCCGCAGGACGAGGTACTCCAGGGGCCGGGCGGGGGCGACGCCGATCTCGGCGACGAGCCGTCCGAGCCCTTGCGACCAGTCGGGGTTGAGGCGCTCGTCGCAGCGTACGAAGAAGGCCCCCTCCTCGCTGTCGCCCGCAAACGCCCCGCTGCGGTACAGGCCGCGCAGCAGGTGCACGACGGCTCCGCGCAGTTCGTCGCGCAGCTGCGGGGTGTGGGGTTCGAAGGCCAGCGCCCGGGCCTGCCGGTCCAGGGCGAGGCGCAGCATGGTCATCAGTCTGCGGACGCTGAGCTGGAGGTAGTCGGGGTCCCGGGAGAGGGTGCGGGCGGAGGCCAGCCGGTAGCCGTCGCGCTCGGCACGGAACACGTCGATGCCGAGGAGGTGCAGCTCGTCGCAGTCGGTGTCACCGAGGCGCTGGAGGGCGGTCACGGCGTCGGCGGCCAGGGCGTTGGCGGGACCCCAGGGCAGTCCGAGGCTCCGCTCGCGCTCGGCGATGATCCCGGCGGCGAAGCCGGAGGGCGGGACGTGCACGGCCAGGTGCTCCGGGTCGTCGGGCGCGACGGTCCCGAGCCAGGGGTGGTAGGCGGCGGCGTACGAGCTGTCGAAGGCGGCGCGCCAGCGGGCGACGGCGCGGACGGGCAGCCCCGGCGGCACGTCGAGGAGGGCGACGAACCGCCGCTGCCGTTCGGCCAGGGCGACGAGCCGCTGCTGGCGCCGCAGGATCTCGGGCAGCTGCGCGGCGCCGTCCAGGAGCAGGCCGCGCGGCCGGGCCGGGTGCAGGGTCAGGGGGACGGGCGGCGGCGGGCACGGCGCGAAGCTGCCCGCGGGCTCCCGCGCCGGTGTCTCGGTGACGGGGACGCTCTCGCCGTACTGCCAGAGCAGGTCGGGTACGCACAGCAGCGCGACCTCGGCGACCAGCGCCATCCGGTCCATGCCGACGACGTCGGCGGACACTGCGGACACCGGGTCCTCGGCGCTCTCGGCGCCGCCGACGGGCAGCAGTTCGGGGGGAACCGGCCCCTGGAAGCTGTCGGCGCCGATGGACTCCCAGCGGTCCGTGCCCGGGCGGACGGGGCGGGAGAGGGCGGAGCCGAGGAAGGCGTCGGGTGGCAGCAGCGCTGCCGGCCAGGGCCCGTCGGGGGTCACCAGCAGTGATTCGGCGGCCAGTACGGAGGCGGCGTACCGGGGGTGCGCGGGGCCCAGGCCGAGTTCGGCGAACCGCTCCTGGCGGGGTTGGGCGGGGTCGCCGTCGGCCACGGTGACGGTGGCGGTGACGAGTTCGGCTTCGAGGGCCGGCGCCGCACCGGCCGCCGCACCGGCCCCGGCCCCGGCGCCGAAGCCGCCGACGGGCGGGCGGTCCAGGACCGCGACCCGGGTGCGCGCCCCGGACGCGTCCTGCCGCTCGGCCAGTTCGAGGACGCGGAAGAAGCTCCCGGCCGCCGGCAGCCCCGGACCCCGGACCCGCAGCACGGAGCCGGCCGGCGGGGTGCGCCCCTCGGGCAGGGCCAGGTCCCGGCCGGTCGCGGCGGCCGTGAACTGGCCGGTGCCGCTGAACTCCCAGCGCACCGTGAGCCCCCCGCCCCAGCTCCCCTCGTTGCGGGCGCACAGCCCGATGGTGCAGGGCGCTCCGCGGCCGGGGTCGGCGCCGGGTGCGTCCGCGCGGGCCAGCGTGATCCGGTGCAGGGCGCGGGCCTGCTCGGCTGCGGGGTGCGGGGCGCGGGGCAGCGGCCCCACCCGCAGTACGTGCGCCCGGACCCCGCCCTGGGCGAAGAAGGCCCGCACCGCGTACGGGAGCAGGCCGGGCCCCTCGAAGCCGCCGAAGTGGCGCTGGTAGTCGCTCCAGCGGTCGAGGGCGACGGGCTCGTCGACGGGCCCGCGGGGTGCCACGCCGACGAATCCGGCGACGTCCAGGCGTTCCGGCCGGAACTGGGGCGGCGGCCGGCGGGCGTCCCGCAGGACCCCGGGCGCCCCGAGGCGCAGTCCGGCGGGGGTCACAGCGACTGGAAGTCGATGCGTTCGGCGACGAGGTGGAGCTCCTCCATCGCGACCTCTCCACCGCCCTTGCCCGTGAGGGTGGGGCCGACCCACTTCTTGGGCTGGGCGGCGCGCAGCACCCAGGCGCAGACGGGCTGTCGTCCCTCGTCGTGCAGGGTGACGGTGACGGTGCGGGCGTCGTGGGCGCCCTCGCGCGTGGCTTTGATCCAGTTGAAGAGCCGCAGGTCGCCGATGATGCCGCGCTTGAGGGTGACGTCGTTCGTCGTGTTGGTGTTGGCGATCTTGCGGACGTGGTTCTCGGGGTCGTTGCCGTTGCGGTACTCGGAGAACTTCACCTCGTTCCCGGCTCCGCTGAAGTCGGAGAAGCCGCCGGCGATCTGGTCCTCGCCGCCGGTGTCGCCGAGCTTGACGAGGAAGTTGAAGGCTCCGTACGGGTTGTTGCGCGTGGCCATGGGTTCTCTCCCTGTGTCGGCGCGGGCGTCAGCTGCGCTGGGCGTCGGCCGTGAACTGTCCGATGCGGAACACGACGAACTCGGCGGGGTAGGTGGGCGCCACGCCGATCAGGCAGATCAGCCGTCCGTTGTCGAGGTCGTTCTGGGTCATGGTCGTGCGGTCGCAGCGGACGAAGAAGGCCTCCTCGGGCTTGGAGCCGAGCAGGGCCCCGGTCCGCCAGACGGAGATCAGGTAGTCCTCGACGGTCTGCCGGACGGAGGCCCACAGCCGCTCGTTGTTCGGCTCGAACACCGCCCACTGGGTGGACTTGTCGATGGAGTGCTCCAGCTGGATGAACAGCCGGCGCACGTTGACGTACTTCCACTCCGGGTCCGAGCTCATCGTGCGGGCGCCCCACACGCGCCGGGCCCGGCCCTCGAAGAGGCGCAGGGCGTTGACGCCCTCGGGGTTGAGGACCGACTGCCGGTCGTAGGTCACGTTGGAGGTGAAGTCGGTGATGCCGAGCAGGACTTCGTTGGCCGGGGCCTTGTGGACCCCGCGCTCGACGTCGCTGCGGGCGTACACACCGGCGACGTAACCGGAGGGCGGCACGTCGAGGACCGGCGAGGGTGCGCCCGGGTCGGGGCGCCGGCCCGGATCGGTGATCCGCACCCACGGGTAGTAGAGGGCGGCGTGGCTGGTGTCGAACTGGGCGCGGAACCGGCGCACTTCGGACACGGAGCTGTCACGCGGCGGGTCGACGATCGCCATCCGGTAGCGCAGCCGCTCGCAGTGTCCGATGAGGAGGTCCACCGCGGTCTTCTGCTCGTCGCCCTTCAGCGTCACGGTGTCCGGGGCGGCGACGATGGCGATGTCGTCGATCTCGGCGAGCGCGCCGAGCCCGCGGGCGGGGTCGGCCAGGCTGTCCGGGTTGGCCTCCTTGCCGCCCAGGTCCTGCGCCGTCAGATCCAGCCCGTCGCCGCCGCGGGTCAGGTGGGCTCCGGGCTGCGCGAGGGTGAGCAGCGCGGCGAGCCGGGCACCGGGGGCCGGCGGGGGTGCTCCGGCGGCGGGATTGATGGTGTCCAGCCAGACGAGGGAGAACTCGTCGGCCGGATCGGAGGCCTGGAGCACGTTGCCCACCGAGCGGGGGTGCCGGTCGTCGAGCTCCAGCTCGTTGTAGACGTCGATGCGGTCGCCCAGGCGTACGGTGACGGCGAGGGTCAGGTGGAAGGCGGCGAATCCGGCCGCGACGGGTTCGAAGTCCTGTCCCCTGAGGTACCCGAGGACTCCGTCGGCGCGGCGTACGACGGTCCTGACCCGGTCGGGCACCGGCGGGGTGCCGTCGGCCGGGGAGGGTACGTTCCCGCCGGTCAGCGGGAGGACCTCCACGGCGGCGCCCTCCTGCACGCCGGTGAGCCGGAGCGTGCCGTCGCTCCCGGCGATCAGGATGTTCTTGCCGCGCCGGAAGGTCACCGCGACGGAGATCCCGGCCCCGGCCGAACCGGGCCAGCGGGCCCGCCAGTACAGCAGCGGGGTGCCCTGGGCGGGGACGGGCAGGGAGGCGAAGTTGGCGTCGACGGCGGTGGGCGCGCCCTCGGCGGTGCCGGTGCGGACGAAGGGGAAGACCCGGGACACGTAGAGCCGGCGGCCGCCGTTGGCGAAGAACGCCCGTGCGGCGAGGGCGAGCAGGCAGTCGTCCTCGCCGATCCGCAGCCCGCCGAAGGCCCGTTCGTACTCGGTGAAGCTGGTGACGAGCACCGGGCCGGGCAGCACGGTGGGACCGCCGGGCAGGGTGTAGGGCACGGGTCCGTAGGCGGTGCGGCCGGCCATCCCGAACGTGCTGGTCGGCACGGACTCGATGGACCGTGAGCGGAAGCTGGTCTCCTCGACGTAGACGCCGGGGGTCAGGTACTCGGGCATGTACGGGTCTCCTCCGTCACGGGTCGGGCGGGGTGTGGGGCAGGTCGGCGGCGTGGACCACCCGGCCGACGGTGAGGGTGCGGACGGTGTCCGCGGCGGCGGTGCGGTACCCGGCGGGGCGGGCGGTGCCGCGCAGGACCTCGTTGTCCAGGTCCTGCGGGCGGGGCGGGTTGGCGCTGCGGACGAGCGGTTCGGCGACGAGGCCGGCCAGCGGATCGGCGGACGGCGCGGGGGGCGGACCGGCGGCGGGGCCGGGCGGCGGCGGGTCGGGGGCGTGGGTGCGCAGCGCGACGGGGAACCGGGACGGCCCCGGGTACGGGAGCACGCCGACCCCGTCGATCAGCAGCAGCACCTGCCCGTGCTCGTCGCCGTGGGCCCAGCCGAGGGGGACCCCGCCGGGCCCGAAGGCGTCCACGCGCGGCCAGCGCACGGGGGCGGCGTCGGGGCGGGTCACGCGCAGCCGCAGGCCGGTCGTGCCCTGGGGGACGGGGTAGCCGGGGCCGGGCAGCAGCCAGGGGATCAACAGGCGGGCGTCGGCGGGGACATGGGGTGCGGTGGGGGGCCGTTCGTCGGCACCGGAGAGTTCGGCGGGGGTCCACAGCGGCACGGTGAACCGGCGCGGTATCCAGCGCCGGGCGGGGTCGTCGACGCGTACGGTGACGGCGGCGGGCAGGGCTCCCGCGGTGGTGTGGCGCAGCACGAAGCCGGTGGCGCCGTGCCCCTCCAGCGGCCTCACCGGGTCCGGCGCGTGCCGGCGGCGGCCCGGTACGGGGGCGCTCTCCCAGCCCACGCGCAGGCCCGGCCCGGCGGGGGCGCGGCTCCTGGCGTCGAGCGGCCGGACCGCCAGCGCGAGCCGGTGCAGCACGTCGACGGGGCCGGCCTCCACCGTGATCCGACGGTCCGGGCGGCCGCCGGCCGGCCCGGGCAGGGCGTCCGCGGGCGTCATCGGGCCGGCTCCGGCGAGGATCCGGCGGCGACGACGGTGACCTCGCCCGGGGTGGGCCCGGCCGGCCCGTCGATCCGGATGACGCGGGCGAGGTACGGCAGGCAGAGCCGGTAGTCGGTGGTCATCGCCTGGAAGGCCTCGCTCATCGAGTCCATGGCGAGTTCGTCGGGGACGACCTGGACGCAGTCCCCGGCGAGCCAGCCCCCGCTCGGGTCGAGCAGGGGTCCGGTGAGCAGGCCCTCGCTCTCCAGGATCCGGGCGACGAGCCCCAGCCATTCGAGTTCCGCCTCCACGGACTGGTCCCAGGCGGCGATCATCAGGTGCATCCGCAGCGGCAGCCGGGGCAGCCCGTCCTGGGCGGCCATCGCGGCCAGCGCGGGCCGGGTCTCGCGGTCGATGCTCAGGCGGTAGCAGTAGACGGACACGGCGGGGTTGCGGATGAGGGAGCCCGGCGTTTCGACCTTGTCGAAGTCGACGGGCCCGGCGAGGACGGCTTCCGGGCGGCGCCCCGGCGCAGGGATCTCCTCGGCGAAGCGCCGGTTGAGCAGCGCGACGACGCTGCGCCCCACGGCGGCGAGTGCCCGGTATCCAGCCATGGGCCGATGCTGCGGCCCCTCCCGTCACGGGGGCGTTGCGCGGGCGGACGGCGGTGTGCGGGCGGCGATGGCCGGGCGACGGGCCGGTGACACCGCCCGGCCCACACTCGGGTGCGCCTGCCCCCTCACCCAGGAGAGCCCACCATGAGCAGCACCGCGCACCACCCCCCGGCCGGCACCGGCACGGGCGGCTGCGACCCCGGCGCGGTCGACGCGCTCGCCTGCATCGCCGCGGGCATCCAGCGCCGGGCCGAGGTCACCCAGGAACACCTGCCTCAACTGCGGGAGTTCCAGGAGAAGTTCAACAGCGCCCGGACCGAGTACACCAAAGCACGGCTGGCCGCGAGGACCGATCTGGACGAGGCGGCGGCGACGCTCGCCGAGGTCCGCGAGCAGATCCGCTGCCGGGTCACGCACGAGCAGCGCCACTGTCTGCAGCAGGCCGTCGACGAGGTCTTCGAGGACATCCGCAGGTGCACGGGCGGCTGGGGCTGCTGTGTGGACGACTGCGGCTGCGCGTTCGACGACACGGTCGGCCCGGACGACACGGTCGCCACGCTCTCCGCGCGCATCGCCCGGTACACGGCGGACACCCTGGCGGCCGCGGCCTGCTTCACCGGTCTGGACGGCGAGCTGACGGCGCTGCCCGAACGCGCGGCGAAGATCAAGACGGACGCGGCCCAGCTGCTGGCCGACGTCTGCGACGCCGTGCTGGGCAAGGACGTCGTACGCCTCTACGCCCGCCTGCTGGTGCTGCTGCGCCGCATCACCGAGGCCTGGCGGGGCTTCGCCACGGTGTCCGCGTTCGTCGACTGCCTGTGCAGGGCCCTGCTGTGCGTGCTCAGGGGCTGGCAGGCGATCGCCGTACTGGAGGGCGCCCGCGCCGAGCTGCTGTGCAAGGAGGAGACCCGCAGGAAGGCCTGCGAGCGCAAGCAGAGGGAGACGGTCGAGGAGGTGATGGCGGAGTACGCGCGGCTGTGCCCCCCGTGCAGCGCGCAGCCCGAGGGGACCGGGGAGGAGGACCCGTACGGGGAGCCGCCCCACGACTTCGAGGGTGCGGCCTGACCGCCGGCTCCTCGTCCGGGACCGCCGGGCCGGGCTACTGCCAGTCGTCCCAGGGCGGGTCCGAGTCCTCGAAGTCGAAGGGCGGCTCCTCCTCGGCGTACGGGGCCGGGGGCTCCGCCGGGGCCGCCTGCGCCGTCGCCGGGGGCGACGGGGGCTCGGGGGTGTCGGTCCCGGCCAGGGTGGCCAGGATCCCCTCGGCGTACTTGGCGAGCTTCGCCTCGCCGACCCCGCTGATCGTGCCGAGCTCCTCGGCCGTGCCCGGCAGCCGGGTGGCGATCTCCCGCAGGGTCGCGTCGTGGAAGACCACGTACGCCGGCACGCCCTGCTCCTTCGCGGTCGCGGCCCGCCAGGCGCGCAGGGCCTCGAACACCGGCACGGCCGCCGCCGGCAGGTCGGCCGGGACCCGCCCGGCCTTCCCGGAGCCGGAGCCCGCACCGGAGGACCTGCGGGCCGCCGCGGCCGGCGCCGCCTCCTTGCGCATCGGGACGCTGCGGCGCCCGCCCAGCACCTCCCCGCTGGCTTCCGTGAGGACCAGCGTCCCGTAGTCGCCCTCGACCGCCAGCAGCCCCGAGGCCAGCAGCTGCCGTACGACCCCGCGCCATTCCGCGGTGCTCAGGTCGGTCCCGATCCCGAAGACCGACAGCGCGTCGTGGTCGAACTCGATGACCTTGGCCGTCTTCTTGCCCTGGAGGATGTCGATGATCTGGCCGGCGCCGAACTTCTGCCGGCGTTCCTTGGCCAGCCGCCACACCGTGGACATCAGTTTCTGCGCCGCGACCGTTCCGTCCCAGGACTCGGCCGGGGTCAGACAGGTGTCGCAGTTGCCGCAGGGCCCGGCGGCCGACTGGCCGAAGTACGCCAGCAGCCGCACCCGGCGGCAGTCCACCGTCTCGCAGAGCGCGAGCATCGCGTCGAGGTGCCCGGCCAGGGAGCGGCGGTGCGTCTCGTCGCCCTCGGAGCCCTCGATCATCTTGCGCTGCTGCACCACGTCCTGGAGGCCGTAGGCGAGCCAGGCCGTGGCCGGCTCGCCGTCGCGCCCGGCGCGGCCGGTCTCCTGGTAGTAGCCCTCGACGGACTTGGGCAGGTCCAGGTGCGCCACGAAACGGACGTCCGGCTTGTCGATGCCCATGCCGAACGCGATCGTGGCCACCACCACGATCCCGTCCTCCCGCAGGAAGCGCGCCTGGTTCGCCGCGCGCGTCCGGGCGTCCATGCCCGCGTGGTACGCGACGGCGTCGATGCCGTGCTCCACCAGGAACGCGGCGGTCTTCTCGACGGACGCCCGCGACAGGCAGTAGACGACGCCCGCGTCCCCGTCGTGCTCGGTCCGGATCAGCTCCAGCAGCTGCCGCGTGGGGTTGTTCTTCGGGGCGATCCGGTACTGGATGTTGGGCCGGTCGAAGCTGGCCACGAAGTGCCGGGCGTCGCCCTCCGCCAGGCCGAGCCGGGCGGCGATCTCGGCGTGCGTCGCCTCGGTGGCCGTCGCGGTCAGCGCGATCCGCGGCACCGTGGGCCAGCGCTCGTGCAGCATGGACAGGGCGAGGTAGTCGGGCCGGAAGTCGTGGCCCCACTGGGCGACGCAGTGCGCCTCGTCGATCGCGAAGAGCGACACCCTCCCCCGGTCGAGCAGCCGCTGCGTGCCCTCGGTGCGCAGTCGCTCCGGGGCCAGGTACAGCAGGTCCAGTTCGCCGGCGAGGAAGGCCTGCTCGACGGCCTGCCGCTCGTACGGGTCCTGCGTCGAGTTCAGGAACCCGGCGCGCACACCGAGCGCGGTCAGCGCGTCCACCTGGTCCTGCATGAGCGCGATCAGCGGCGAGATCACCACGCCCGTACCGTCTCTGACCAGCGCCGGGATCTGGTAGCAGAGCGATTTGCCGCCACCGGTCGGCATCAGCACCAGCGCATCGCCGCCGCCTGCCACGTGTTCGATGATCTGCTGCTGCTCGCCGCGGAAGGAGTCGTATCCGAAGACGCGGTGCAGCACCTCCAGGGCATCGGGGGTCTCGGTGGGGGCGTCGACAAGGCTCATCCCCGAAGCCTATCGACCCCCACGGACACACCCGCCCCGATCCACCGATCCGGTGATCACTCCACGGTCGCCGCGATCAGCCGAGAGCCGCCCGGAACGCTGTGTACGCCGCGTCGTCGAAGAGGACGAAGCGGACCTCTTCCACCGGGGGCGACGCCGACGCGCGGGCCGTTTCCACCGCGATGCGGGCGCCGTCGTCCATCGGCCAGCCGAAGATGCCCGTGGAGACCGCCGGGAAGGCGACCGTGCGGGCGCCGAGCTCGGCCGCGACGCGCAGGGACTCGCGGTAGCAGGAGGCCAGCAGCGCGGAGCGGTCCTCGTCCCGCGACCAGACCGGGCCGACCGTGTGGATCACCCAGCGGGCCGGGAGGCGGCCCGCCGGGGTGGCCACGGCCCGGCCCGTCGGGAGGCCCTTGCCGTACTGGGAGGCGCGCAGCGCCCGGCACGCCTCCAGGATCTCGGGGCCGCCGCGCCGGTGGATGGCTCCGTCCACTCCCCCGCCGCCGAGCAGCGAGGAGTTCGCCGCGTTGACGACGGCGTCCGCGTGCTCGGCGGTGATGTCCCCGCGGACGAGGGTGATGCGCACCATCAGGGGGCCTTTCGCAGGTGGCGCCAGACCGCCTTGGCCGCGTTGTGGCCGGACATGCCGTGGACGCCGGGGCCGGGCGGGGTGGCGGAGGAGCAGAGGAAGACGGCGGGGTGGGCCGTCGTGTACGGGGACAGGGACAACTTCGGGCGCAACAGCAGCTGCAGCCCGGTGGCGGCGCCGCAGGCGATGTCGCCGCCGACGTAGTTGGGGTTGCGGGCGGCGAGTTCCGGCGGGCCGGCGGTGGCGCGGGCCAGCACCAGGTCGCGGAAACCGGGGGCGAAGCGTTCGATCTGGCGCTCGACGGCGTCGGTGAGGTTGCCGCGCCACCCGGCGGGGACGTGGCCGTACGCCCAGAAGACGTGCTTGCCCTCGGGTGCCCGGCCGGGGTCGGCCAGGCTGGGCTGGGCGGTGATCAGGAACGGGGTGCGGGGGGCCCGGCCGCCCGCGGCCAGCTGGAGGGCGGCGTCGATGTCGCGGGCGCGCGGGCCGATCTGGACGGTGCCGGCCCGGCGGGGCGCCTCGGCGGTCCAGGGAACCGGTCCGGACAGGGCGTAGTCGAGCTTGAAGGCGGCCGCGCCGTACTTGTAGCCGTCGTAGGCGCGTCCCAGGCGGGCGATCCGGGCCAGCGCGGTCGGCGAGGTGTCGAAGACGTACGCCCGGGCCGGCGGCAGGTCGTCGAGGCGTTTGACCTCGAAGCCGGTGTGGAGGGTGCCGCCGAGGTCGCGCAGGTACGCGGCGAGGGCGTCGGAGATCGACTGTGAGCCGCCGCGGGCCATGGGCCAGCCGCCCGCGTGTGCGGCGAGGGCGAAGACGAGGCCGACGGCGCTGGTGCCGATCCCGCCGAGGGGGGCGATGACGTGCGCGACGAGCCCGGCGAACAGGGCCCGGGCCCGCTCCTCGTGGAAGCGGTTCAGCAGCCAGGTGGACGGTGGCAGTCCGGCGAGCCCGAAGCGGGCCAGCGTGAGCGGGTCGCGGGGCAGGGCGGTCGACGGCAGGGACATGAAGTCCCGGGCCAGGGTGTCCCATCTGCCGAGGAACGGCTCGACGAGGCGGCGGTAGGTGCCCGCGTCGCGCGGGCCGAGGGAGGCCGCCGTCTCGGCGACGGAGCGGGAGAGCACGGCGGCCGTGCCGTCGTCGAAGGGGTGGGCCATGGGCAGCGGGGCGTGCAGCCATTCCAGCCCGTAGCGCTTCAGGGGCATGGTGGCGAACACCGGCGAGCCGGCGCCGAGCGGGTGGACGGCCGAGCAGGGGTCGTGCCGGAAGCCGGGGAGGGTGAGCTCCTCGGTTCGGGCCCCGCCGCCGACCGTCTCCGCGGCCTCGAACACGGCCACCGAGAAGCCGCGCCGGGCCAGCTCGACGGCGGCCGTCAGCCCGTTGGGACCCGCCCCCACCACGACCGCATCGAGAATCGACGGCACCTTGAGACTCCTTCGTCCGGTGGCGGCTGCCCTCCCAGGATATTCGGCCCGTCCACGCGGGCCCCGGGCCGTGCCCGTCAGACGCCGCGCAGCAGGTCGCGGATCCGCAGGGCGGTGGCCTCGTCGCGGCCCACGGCGAAGGGCAGCGCGTTGTCCCGGTCGATGCGGAAGGGGACTCCGGCGACGGTGCTCTGCGCTCCGCCCGCCTCGGCGACCAGCAGCAGTCCGGCCGCGTGGTCCCAGGCCGAGGGCCAGGTGAAGGCGAGGCCGTCCATCTCGCCGCGGGCCACCTTCAGGTACTCCAGGCCGGCGGATCCGCAGGGCCGGGCCGCGACGCCGGGCACGTCGAGCCGGGCCAGGGTCCGCTTGTTCTCCTCGGAGGTGTACAGCGGGTGGGCGATGGCGACCCGCAGCTCGGCGCCGGGCTGCGGGGAACCGCTGTGGATCCGCTCGCCGTTGACGTACGCGCCCCGGCCGCGCACGGCGGTCGCCAGCTCGTCCAGCGCCGGGGCGAAGGTCCAGGAGGCGAGGATCTCCCCGCGGTGGGCCAGGGCCACCAGCGTGCAGAAGGCGGGGTCGCCGCCGACGAACTGGCGGGTGCCGTCCACCGGGTCGACGATCCACACCGGCGCGTCGGCGCGCAGCGCCCCGTACACGGCCGGGTCGGCGTGCACGGCCTCCTCCCCGACGACGGCGGAGCCGGGCAGCAGGCGCGTCAGGGCGGCCGTGAGGTGCTCTTCGGCCTTGCGGTCGGCGACGGTCACGAGATCGTGCGGACCGCTCTTCTGGTCCACCTCGTGCTCGGCGAGCTGCCGGAACCTCGGCATGATCTCCACCGCCGCAGCCTTGCGGACCGCTTCTTCCACCGCGGACAGGTCTTGGGCCAGGAACTCTTCGATCATGCCCCCATCACACCACGCCCGGCTGACAAACCCCACCGCCCGTCGCGTCCGCCGGCCGGCCTCCAGGTGTACTGCGGGTGCCGCCGCTCAGCGGGCGGGATGCCGGCGGATCATCAGGGCCGTGTACAGGAGGAAGGCCGAGGCCACGCCGACCGCCCAGCCGTAGTCGGCGAGGGGCTTCAGGAAGGGGATCAGGCCCTCCTCGGGGAAGGGGCCCTGGCCGGGGGCCGAGTGGGAGCCGCCGACGGCCAGGACGCCGCCGACCACGAAGGCCGCCACCGCACTGATGTTCCAGCCGCCCGTGTACCAGTACGGGCCGCCCTCCCGGTACAGGTCGGGCAGTGACAGCCGGGTGCGCCGCACGACCCAGTAGTCCGCGATGAGGACGCCGGCGACCGTGCCGAGCAGGCCGCCGACGAGGCCGAGCCAGGTGTAGATGTACAGCTGGGGGGTGGAGGTCAGTTTCCACGGCATGATCAGGACGCCGACGACGCCCGTGATCAGTGCGCCCCGGCGGAAGTCGATCCGGCGGGGCGCCAGGTTGGCCAGGTCGTACGCCGGGGAGACGACGTTGGCCGCGATGTTCACCGAGATCGTCGCGACGAGCACGGTGACCAGGGCGTAGAGCAGCCCGAAGACGCTGTCGGTCTTGGAGACCAGCTCCACCGGGTCCCAGATCGGGGCGCCGTACACCGCTTCCGACCCGGAGGTGACGAACACCGACAGCAGCGCGAACAGGGTCATCGTCGTCGGCAGCCCGAGCGTCTGTCCGAGGATCTGGCTGCGCTGGCCGGCGCCGAAGCGCGTGAAGTCGGGGATGTTGAGCGAGAGGGTGGACCAGAAGGCGATCATCCCCATGAGCGAAGGGAAGAAGACCGGCCAGAAGTCCTCGCCCCAGCCGAGCTTGGACGGCTGGTCGAGCAGCTCGCCGAAGCCGCCCGCCTTGACCCCGATCCACACCAGCAGGGCCAGCGCGCCGACGATGACGAACGGCGCGGCCCAGTTCTCGAAGCGTCTCAGGGCCTCCATCCCCCGGTAGATGATGGCGAGTTCGAGGGCCCAGAAGAGGATGAAGCACAGCCACAGCGGCCAGGGCTGGCCGGCGATCTTCGCGGCGTCCTCCCAGCCGCCGAAGATCTTGCCGAGGAGGACGAAGATCCCGGATCCGCCGATCCAGGTCTGGATCCCGAACCAGCAGCAGGCCACGGCCGCCCGGATCAGCGCGGCCAGGTTGGCTCCGCGCACCCCGAACGGGGCCCGGGCCAGCACCGGGAACGGGATCCCGTACTTGGGCCCGGCGTGCCCGATGAGCAGCATCGGCACGAGCACGATGAGGTTGGCCAGCGCGATGGTGAAGACGGCCTGTTTCCAGTCCATCCCCAGGGCCACCAGCCCGGAGGCGAGCAGCCAGGAGGGGATGTTGTGGGCCATGCCGACCCACAGGGCCGTGAAGTTGTACGTCGTCCAGCGCCTGGCCTCGACCGGTACGGGGAGGAGGTCGGGATTTGCGAATCGGCCGTCGGAGGGGACCTCTCCGGGAGCGAGCTCCACGCGGTCCCTGGTGTCGCCGATCGTGTGGTCCGGCATGTGCGCGCGTCCCTTCGGGGCGGTGGGGGTCTCGGGGGGGCTCCGGGCTCCGGGCGCCGGGCTCCGGGCTCCGGGCGCCGGGCTCCGGGCTCCGGGCGCCGGGACGACGGCTCGGCCGGCCTGACGGCACGTCACGGCGTTGCAGCGGTGCCCGGCCTCACAGCCCTCGGGCGAGGGATCCGGAGGTTCAGGCGTTGATCGTGGGGATGACGTCGGTGCCGTACGCGTCGATGGTGGCCTCGCGGTTGTCGTGCATGTCGTAGACGGCGAACTGGTCGACGCCCAGGGACTCGAGGTGGCGGAGCTTGTCGATGTGGGCCTCGGCGGGGCCGAGCAGGCAGAAGCGGTCGACGATCTCGTCGGGGACGAAGTCGGCGGAGGGGTTCCCGGCGCGGCCGTGGTGGCTGTAGTCGTAGCCCTGGCGGGCCTTGATGTACTCGGTGAGCTCGTCCGGGACCATCGAGGAGTGCTCGCCGTAGCGGGAGACGAGGTCGGCGACGTGGTTGCCGACCATCCCGCCGAACCAGCGGCACTGGTCGCGGGCGTGGGCCAGGGCGGCCGGCGAGTCGTCCGCCGTGACGTACGCCGGGGCCGCCACGCAGATGGTGACCGACGCCGGGTCGCGCCCCGCCTCGGCCGCGGCCTCCCGTACCGCTTTCACCATCCACTCGGTCAGGTAGGGGTCGGCGAGCTGGAGGATGAACCCGTCGGCCTTCTGACCGGTCAGGGCGAGCGCCTTCGGACCGTACGCGGCCATCCAGACCGGAAGTTTCCCGTCCTTGATCCATGGAATCCGCAACGGCTTGCCGTCGACCACGGCCTCGCGGCCCTCGGCGAGGTCGCGGATCACCTCGATGGCCTCGCCGAGGCGGGCCAGGGTGTTGGGGGCCCTGCCGGCGACGCGCATGGCGGAGTCGCCGCGGCCGATGCCGCAGACGGTGCGGTTGCCGTACATGTCGTTGAGGGTGGCGAAGGTGGAGGCGGTCACCTCCCAGGTCCGGGTTCCCGGGTTGGTCACCATGGGGCCGATGTGGAGCTTCTGCGTGTTGGCGAGGATCTGGCTGTAGATGACGAAGGGTTCCTGCCACAGCACGGCGGAGTCGAAGGTCCAGCCGTAGCGGAAGCCGTTGCGTTCGGCGCGCTTCATCAGGCTGACGACCTGGGAGGCGGGCGGGTCGGTCTGCAGGACGAGGCCGAAGTCCATGCGTCGCTCCTTGCTGGGGAGTGCGGGCGCCGGGGCGTGCGGCCCCGGCCGCCCCTTAGAGGTACTGGCAGGTGGAGCGGGGGATGAACACCCCGTGGCCGGCCCGCCCGGTGTACTCGCGGCGGTCGATGACGAGTTCGCCGCGGGAGAGCACGGTGTCGACGCGGCCGGTGATCCGCTTGCCCTCGTACGCCGAGTAGTCCACGTTCATGTGGTGCGTCTCGGCGGAGATGACCTGCTCGGCGTGCGGATCGTAGAGCACGATGTCGGCGTCGGAGCCCGGCGCGATGGTGCCCTTCTGCGGGTAGAGGCCGAACATCCGGGCCGGGCTCGCGCAGGCGATCTCGATCCAGCGGCGGCGGCTGATGTGCCCGTCCACCACAGCCTGGTGGAGGAGGTCCATGCGGTTCTCCACGCCCGGCAGCCCGTTGGGGATCTTCGAGAAGTCGCCGCGGCCGAGCTCCTTCTGGCCGCGGAAGCAGAACGGGCAGTGGTCGGTGGAGACCACCTGGAGGTCGTTGGTCCGCAGGCCCCGCCAGAGGGCGGCCTGGTGCTCCTTCGGCCGCAGCGGGGTGGAGCAGACGTACTTGGCGCCCTGGAAGTCGGGCTCCGCGAGGTTGTCGGTGGACAGGAACAGGTACTGCGGGCAGGTCTCGCCGAACACCGGCAGGCCCTTGTCGCGGGCGGCGGCGAGCTCGGCCACCGCCTCCTCCGCCGAGACGTGGACGACGTACAGCGGGGATCCGGCGACGCGCGCGAGCTGGATCGCCCGGTGGGTGGCCTCGGCTTCGAGGAGGACCTTGCGGACCTCTCCGTGGTGGCGGGGGTCGGTCTCGCCGCGCGCCAGGGCCTGTTCGACGAGGACGTCGATCGCGATGCCGTTCTCGGCGTGCATCATGATCAGCCCGCCGTTGCCGGAGGCCCGCTGCATGGCGCGCAGGATCTGCCCGTCGTCGCTGTAGAAGACTCCGGGGTAGGCCATGAACAGCTTGAAGGAGGTGACGCCCTCCCCCACCAGGTGGTCCATCTCCTTCAGGGTCCCCTCGTTGACGTCCGAGAGGATCATGTGGAAGGCGTAGTCGACGGCGCACTTGCCGTCGGCCTTGTCGTACCAGGTGTCGAGCCCCTGCCGCAGGGACTGGCCCCTGCTCTGCACGGCGAAGTCGACGATGGTGGTGGTGCCGCCCCAGGCGGCGGCGCGGGTCCCGGTCTCGAAGGTGTCCGAGGCGGCGGTCCCGCCGAAGGGGAGCTCCATGTGGGTGTGGGCGTCGACCCCGCCGGGGATGACGTACTTCCCCCCGGCGTCGATCGTGCGGTCGGCCGTCCAGGCGCCGGCGGCCGCGGAGCCGTGGGCCGCGAGGGCGGCGACGCGGCCGTCCTCGACCAGGACGTCGGCGTGGAGTTCGTCGGCGGCCGTGACGACGAGGCCGCCGCGGATCAGGGTGCGGATGGACATGTGCGGCGCCTCCCGGTCACACGATGCTGTGCAGGGCCCGTTCGAGGATCTCGGCGCCCTCTTCCGCCTCGGCGACGGTGAGGGAGAGCGGCGGCGCGATGCGCAGCACGCTGGTGTTGTACCCGCCGCCCTTGCCGAGCAGCAGGCCGCCTTCGCGGGCGGCCTCCAGGACGGCGGCGGCCGCGGCCGGATCGGCCTCGTCGGTGCCGGGCTTCGTCAGCTCCAGGCCGGCCATCAGGCCCCGGCCGCGGACCTCCCGTACGGCGGGCACGGTGGCGCAGACGGCGCGCAGCCGCTCCAGGAGCAGGCCGCCGACGCGGCGGGCGTTGGCCTGGAGGTCGTGCTCCAGCAGGTACGCGAGGTTGGCGACGCCGGCGGCCATGGTGACCGGGGAACCTCCGAAGGTGGAGATGGAGTTGGTGTCGATGCAGTTCATCACCTCGGCGCGGGCGACGACGCCGCCGACGGACATGCCGTTGCCGATGCCCTTGGCGAAGGTGAGGATGTCCGGCGGCCCGTTCTGGGCGTGGGCCTGCCAGCCCCAGAAGTGGTCTCCGGTGCGGCCCCAGCCGGTCTGCACCTCGTCGCTGATCCAGAGGACGCCGTGCCGGTCGAGGACCTCACGGAAGGCCCCGTACAGGCCGTCGGGCGGCGCGGTGAACCCGCCGACGCCCTGGATGGGCTCCGCGATGAGGGCGGCGACGCCGCCGCGGGCCTGGCCGAGCACGTCCTCGAGGTCGGCGACGGCGGCGGCCGTGAACTCGGCGTCGCCCAGGTGCGCGAAGGGGCCGCGGCTGCGGACGGCGCCGTGCACGTAGTACGTCTGGAGCGGGGAGAGGCTGGTCGGGGACCAGCCGCGGTTCCCCGTGATGGAGACGGTCGAGAAGGACCGGCCGTGGTAGCTGTTGCGCATCGCCAGGACCTGGTTGGAGCGGCGGTACGCGGTCGCCAGCAGCAGGGCGGTGTCGTTGGCCTCGGTGCCGGAGGTGGTGAAGAAGACCCGCGCGTCGGGGATGCCCGACAGGGCGGCGATCCGCTCGGCCAGCTCGATCATCGGGCGGTTGAGGTACAGGGTGGAGGAGTGGATGAGCCGCCCGGCCTGTTCGGAGACGGCCTTGGTGACCTCGGGCAGGGCGTGGGCGGTCATCGTCGTCAGGATGCCGCCGAAGAAGTCGAGGTAGCGGTTGCCGTCCGCGTCCCAGACGTGGCGGCCCTCGCCGTGCGTGAGCTCGATGGGGCGGTCGTAGTAGAGGGCGAGCCAGTCGGGCAGGACGGACTGGTGGCGGCTGTGCAGGGGGATCGGGTCGGTCACGGCTGTACGAGCCCTCCGTAGGCGTCGGGGCGGCGGTCGCGGTAGAAGGCCCACTGGTCGCGGACCTGCTTGATCAGGTCGAAGTCGAGGTCCCGGACGAGGAGTTCCTCGTCCTTTCCGCTGGCGACCTCTCCGACGAACTGGCCGCGGGGGTCGACGAAGTAGCTGGTGCCGTAGAAGTCGTTGTCGCCGTACTCCTCCTGGCCGACGCGGTTGATCGCGGCGACGAAGTACTCGTTGGCGACGGCCGCGGCGGGCTGCTCCAGCTGCCAGAGGTAGGAGGACAGCCCCCGGTGGGTGGCGGAGGGGTTGTAGACCAGCTGGGCCCCGGCCAGGCCCAGGGCGCGCCAGCCCTCGGGGAAGTGGCGGTCGTAGCAGATGTAGACGCCGACGCGGCCGACGGCGGTGTCGAAGACGGGCCAGCCGAGGTTGCCCGGGCGGAAGTAGTACTTCTCCCAGAAGCCCTTGACCTGGGGGATGTGGTGTTTGCGGTACTTGCCGAGGTAGCTGCCGTCGGCGTCGATGACGGCGGCGGTGTTGTAGTAGAAGCCCTCGGATTCGAGCTCGAAGACCGGGACGACGATGACCATGCCGGTCTCGCGGGCGAGTTCCTGCATCCGTCGGACGGTGGGGCCGTCGGGGACGGGTTCGGCCCACCGGTAGTGCTCGGGCTCCTGGACCTGGCAGAAGTAGGGGGCGTTGAACACCTCCTGGAAGCCGATGATCTGCGCACCGTCGGCGGCGGCCCGCCGGGCGTGCTCCTCGTGCTTGGCGATCATCGACTCGGTGTCTCCGGTCCAGGTGGCCTGGACGAGTGCGGCGCGGACGACTTGGGCCATGAGCTGCTCCTCGCGACGGGAACGCCGAGTTCTACGCACGTAGACGGTGTCCGTAGGGAGTAGAACGTAGGCCGCGTCACACCGTGGGGCAAGAGCGCCTTGCACGGTTGGCGTAGTCGATCGCATTACGCCACCGCGCGATCTATTGCGATCAGGAGACGGACGGTTTCGCAATCCGCAGGGCGTGTACGAGGTCACGGTGGTGCGTGACGGACAGGGCCTCGGCGGCCCGGAGCAGCCGTGGAGTGAACCACCGGGGAGCACGGCGCGCGAGCCGGACCGCCTCCTCGGCGGTGCGGACCTTGACGAACGCACCGAGCAGGGCGTCGGCCTCGGCGAGGCGGCCGGCTCCGGCCAGGGCCAGGGCGGCGTCGGCGATCTCGTCGGCGGGGCGGGCTGCGCCCTGGCGCAGCAGCGCCTCGCAGTCGGCGCCGCGGCCGGCTTCGCCGAGGGCGGCCGCGGCCGCGGCGAGCCGCTCGGGCGGGAGCGAGGCCGCCTCCCACAGCAGCGTGGCCCAGTCCGCGCCGAGCCCGGCCCGCAGCAGCTCGTCGGCGAAGCGGGGCAGCCGCCCGGCGGGCCAGGTGGCGGCCTCGCACAGCAGGACGTGCGCCTCGCCGCTGCGCCCCTCGGCCCGCAGTCCCACCCGCCCCCGG
>LJCW01000355.1 GCA_001298555.1 Actinobacteria bacterium OV450 | reverse complement strand
ACGACCTCCGCGATCCCGGCCGCCGCCTCGGACCGCGCGGGCGCCCCGGGCGGCTGGACGCTGACCGCGCCCGCGCTCACCGGCGGCTCCCCCGCCGCGGAACTGCTGCCGGGCGCTCAGGACGGCTCCGAGCTGGTGCGGCTGCGCTACCGGGGCGGCCACAGGGCCGCGGGCGGAGTCCAGTTGACGCTGGCACCGCCGGGCGCCCGGACCGTTGCCGAGGTGGCGGGCGTCGCCACCCGTACCTATCTCGCGGGGGTGGGTGCGGCCGTCGGCGACCTGGTTCCCGTCCCGCTGGCCGGCGTGTCGGTGCCGGTGCGCATCACGGCCGCGGTCGGCTCGCTGCCCGTCGCCGGGGACACCGCGCTCGCCGTCGATCTGGACGCCGTGGGACGCCTGCTGGCCGCGGGCGGCGTGCGGGAACTGCCCGCGCCGACGGAGTGGTGGCTGCCCGCGAAGTCCGCCGCCGACACCGCGCCCGCCCGTGCCGCCGCCGAACTGCGGGCCGGCGCCGGGGTGCAGCAGGTACGGCTGCGCGAGGAGGTCGCCGCCGGGCTGCTGGACGACCCGCTGAGCGCGGGCCCGCAGAGCGCGCTCGCCGGCCTCGCCGCGGCCTGCGCGGTACTGGCGGCGATCGGCTTCGCGGCCTCCGCCGCGGCGGGCGCCCGGGAGCGGGCCCGCGAGTCGGCGGTCCTGCTGGCGCTCGGAGCGTCCCGGCGGAGCCTGGCACGGACGGCGGCCGCGGAGAGCTGCCTGCTGGTCGGACTCGGCAGCGCCGTCGGGGTCGGTCTCGGTGCGGCGATCGTCCACCTGGTGGTGCCGCTGGTGGTGCTGACGCCCGCCGCGCGCCGCCCCGTGCCGCAGGTGCTGGTCGACCTGCCCGGCGGCACGACGCTGCTGCTGACCGCCGTCGTCGCCGCGGTACCGCTGCTGTCGGCGGTGCTCGGCGGCCGCCGCGACCGCAACGTCTCGAACGCGGCCGCCCGGCTGCGGCACATGGAGGAGATGTGACCAGGCCCGCACAGACACCGGACGGCTCGCCGGACCACGCGTCCGCGGCCACGACCGGCGACGGCCGGGGAGCCGGGGGCCGGTCGGCGCCGTGGGTACGGACCCGGCTGCGGTCGGCGCCGTCGAGTGCCGTGCTCGCCGCGGCACTCGCCTTCGTCGCCGTACTGCTGGCGGCCGCCCTGCCACGCGCCGTGGACCGGGGTGCCGATCAGGCGCTGCGTTCGTTCCTGGACGTCCGGGGGCCCGCCTCGACGAGTCTGCTCGCCACCTCCGAGGCGCGGTACGGCAAGCAGTCCGTCGACGAGCTGGACTCCGTACGCGACGCGCTGGTCGCCCGCACCGGCGTCGGCTTCGCCGTCGCCCCCGCGGGGCCGGTCCACGGCTCCCAGGCCGTCAAGGCCCGCGACCTCGCCAATCCCGAACTGCCGCACCCCGACGGCGTTCCGCCCAAGCTGGACCTGCTGTACCTGCGGGAGGCCGGTGCGCACACCGAGCTGGTGGCCGGGCGCTGGCCCGGCGGCGGCAGCCCGGACGGGCCCGTTCCCGTCGCGCTGTCCCAGCAGGCCGCACAGACGCTGGGCGTGCGTGTCGGCACGGTCCTGGAGACGTTCGCGGGCGGCTTCTCCACGCCGATCAGCGCCGAGGTGGTCGGCCTCTACCGGGCCACCGACGAAGCCGACGTCTACTGGACCGGGCTCCCGTGCCTCACCCGTGCCTGTCAGAAGAACACTCCCGGGATTCCGCCGCTTCGGTTCTGGCAGACCGCCGCCCTCGTCGGACCCGAGGGGCTCGGCCGGCTCGGTGAGTGGGGCGAGGGCGCCGAGGACTTCTGGCGGCTCCCGGTGGACACGGGCCGGCTGCGCGCCGACCGGCTGCCCGACGTCGCCGCCGAGATCGCCGCGTACGTGAGCGGCCCGACCACCTCCGATCTGCGGCGCGCCACCCTGCGCGGCGACCTGCGCGTCACCTCGCGGCTGCCGGAGCTGTTCAAGCAGGCACAGGCCCGGCAGCAGGCGGCCGCGCCGCTCGCCGCGATCGGCCCGGCGGGCGTCGCCGGGGTGGCCGCCGTGGTGTTCTGCCTGGCCGCAGCACTCACCGCCGACCGGCGGGAGTCGGAGCTGCGGCTGCTGCTGGCCCGCGGCGGCTCGCCGGGCGGCATCGTAGGGCGGCTGCTCGGCGAGGGCGCCGTGACCGTCCTGCCCGCCGCCGTGCTGGCGACCGGGCTCGCGACCTGGCTGCTGCCCACCCCCCGGTGGACCGCCACCCTGCTCGCGGCCGGCGCCGTCACCCTGCTGGCGCTGCTGGCCTTCCCGGTACGGGCCGCCGCGCTGCTGTCCGCCCGGCGCCGCGAGCCGGCCCCGCGGCGCCGGCTGGTCGCCGAACTGCTGGTCGTCGCGGCCACCGCCGCGGCCGTCTTCGAGGTCCGCAGCCGCGGGGTCGCGCCCGCCGGTGAGGGCCTGGACCCGCTGCTGGTCGCCGCCCCGCTGCTGCTCGCCCTGTGCGGCGGGCTGGTCCTGGCCCGGCTCCAGCCGGTCCTGGTGGGGGCACTGGCCCGGATGGCGGGGCGGCGGGCCGGCCTGGTCGGCTTCCTCGGTCTGGCACGCGCCGCTCGGGGTACCGGCGGCCGGGCCCGCCCCTCGGTGCTGCCGCTGATCGCCCTGCTGCTGGCCGTCACCACGGGCGGGTTCGGGTCCACGGTGCTCGACGCGGTGGACGCCGGCCGGCTGCGGGTGGCCCGCCTCACCGTCGGCGGCGACGTCCAGGTCTCGGCTCCGTACGGGGGCGCCCTGCCCCCGGAGATGGTGCGGGCCGCCGCCGCCCTGGCGGGCGTCCGCACCTCGGTCGGGGTGTGGACGGACGACCAGGCGTTCGTGTTCGGCACCGACCAGGGCTCCACCCAGGTCACGGTGATCGTCGCGGAACCCGCTGCGTACGCGGAACTCGCCCGGACCGTCGGGCGCGGGCCGTTCGACGCGGCCCTGCTGTCGGGCGCCGCGGGCGGCGGCGCCGGTGCCCCCGCCTCCGCCGACGCCCCGCTGCCCGCGCTGTTCAGCAGTGGCCTCGCCAAGGTGGCGTCGGGCGGAACCTACCGGCTGAGCCTCAGCGGCGGGGACGAACTGCGCATCGGCTCGGTCGGCGTGGTCGAGGGGACCCCCGCCAGGGGCGGAACCGGCGGTGCCCTGGTCGTCCTGCCCGCCGGACCCACCACCGCCCTGGTGCCGCGGACCGGGAAGCCCGACCGGTGGTTCGCGACGGGCGAGGTCGACGGGGCCCGGCTGCGGGAGACCGTCCGGGCCACCGCCCCGGCGGCGGCCGCCGGGCAGTTCACCGTCCGCACCAGCGCCGCCACCGCCGCCGAGCTGGGCAGCGACCCGCTCCAGCGTTCGGCGGGCCGGCTGTTCTGGGCGTCCGTGGCCGGGGCCGCGGGCTTCGCCCTGCTGGCCGTCCTGCTGACGCTGGTACGGGCGGCGCCCGAACGCGCCGCGCTGCTCGCGCGCCTGCGCACGATGGGCCTGCGGCCCCGGGACGGCTTCCGGCTGATCCTGACGGAGGCACTGCCGCAGGCGCTGGCCGCCACCCTCGGCGGGGCACTCGTCGCGGCCGCGGCCGTCGCCCTGCTGGGGCCGGCCATGGACCTGTCCGCCCTGGTCGGCTCGACGGTGCCCACGGGGCTCCGCCTGACGGCGCTGCCCGTGCTGGCCCAGGCACTGGGGCTGGCCGTCCTCGTCACCCTGGCGGTGCTCGCCGAGGCGGCGATATCCGGACGGCGCCAGATCACCACCGAGTTGAGAGCGGGAGACCAGCGTTGAACAGCGACCAGCCGACGTACGAGGAGCTGCGGCGGCAGGCCCTGGCCGCCTCCGGTCCGCGCATCGAGCGGGCGGACACCGCCATCGCCTGCGACCGCCTGGTCCGCATCTTCAGTGCGGACGGGGTCGAGGTGCAGGCCCTGCAGGGCCTGGAGCTGACGGTGCAGCGCGGGGACCTGGTCGCCCTGGTCGGCGCTTCCGGCAGCGGCAAGTCCACCCTCCTCAACGTCCTGGCGGGACTGGACGTGCCCACGGCCGGTTCGGCCACCGTCGAGGGCTACGACCTGCTGGCGATGTCGGCCAGGGACCGGCTGCGCTACCGGCGCGAGGCGGTGGGCTTCGTCTGGCAGCAGACCGCGCGCAACCTGCTGCCCTTCCTGACCGCGGCGCAGAACATCGCCCTGCCGATGCAGTTGCGGGGGCGGCGCGGGCGCGGCACGGCCGGCCGCAGGGCGGCGCAGGTCACCCGTCTCCTGGAGGCCCTGGAGATCGGCGATCTCGCGGACCGGCGTCCCGCCGAACTCTCCGGCGGGCAGCAGCAGCGGGTGGCCATCGCCGTGGCCATGGCCAACGACCCCGCCGTCCTGCTCGCCGACGAGCCCACCGGTGAGCTCGACTCCGAGACGGGAGCGGCGATCTTCGAGGCCTTCCGCACCGTCAACCGGGAGCTCGGCGCCACCGTGGTCATCGTGACCCACGACCCGCTCGTCGCGGGCGAGGTCCGCCGTACGGTCGCGATCCGCGACGGACGCACCAGCAGTGAGGTGCTGCGCCGCACGGTGACGGACGAGCACGGCGCGGAGTCGGTGAGCGAGCGCGAGTACGTGATGCTGGACCGGACCGGCCGCGTGCAGCTCCCGTACAAGTTCCTCCAGGCGCTGGGCATGGAGCACCGCGTGGCGGTGGACCTGGCCGCGGACCACATCGAGGTGCGCCCCGACTCCGCGGAGGACCCCGTCTGACGCGGGCGCCGCCGCGGCCCGCGCGCTGCCACGACCGGGTGGACGAACCGGTGGGCGTCACTTCCGTGGGGCGGGTGTCGTTAGGGCCTCGGGGTTGACTCGGGGGGCGAAGGGATGACGGAATGCGGCAGTTTCCTCTGGAGACGCACGACATGGCACCGGGACGGGTCGTCGAATGGCGGCTGCGGTCCACGGCCGCCGCGGCGGCGGACACCGACGGCACGGGTGATGTGGCGGGCAGGAGGGCTTCGTTCAACCAGGACAAGCACTTCACCGTCGCGGAGGAGAGCCGCGGCGCCGACGACCCCGTCGCGTCCTGGATCGCGGTGACCTTCGAGGTGGCGGGCACGCTGGACGAGCGGGCCCTGACCCGGGCCCTGCTGGCCTTCGTACGCCGGCACGAGGTGCTGCGGTGCGAGTTCCGGCGTCTCGCGGGCGAGTTGGCGTGCGAGCCGATCGATGCCGCCGAACTCGCCCTCGACGCCGTCCCCGTGGCGGCGTTCGATTCCTCCGAGGCCCTGCGCGGCTTCCTCGTCGACCGGTTCAAGCGCAGCATCGACACGCTGTCCTGGCCGCTGTTCACCATGGGCGCCGTGCTGCGCGAGGACTCCTCGACCGTCTACCTGGCCTTCGACCACATCGTGTGCGACGGCCTGTCGATGCCGATCGTGGTCCACGAGGTGCAGAGCGCGTACGAGGCCCTGCGGCGCGGCGAGGACATCGATCTGCCGGCCGCGCCGAGCTACCTGGACTTCGCCGAGGAGCAGCGCCGGCGCTACCTCTCCATCGACGCCGACGACGCGCGCCTCGGCTACTGGAAGGCGTTCATGGCGCGGGGCGGGGACGAGTTCTTCCCCCGGTTCCCGCTCGAACTCGGTGTGGAGCCGGGCCGGATGTACCCGATCGTCAACGAGGCCTCGCCGCTGCTGGACGCCGCCGAGGCCGAGGTGTTCGAGAAGGCCTGCCGGGCGGTGGAGGGCAAGCCGTTCATGGGGGTGCTGGCGGCCGTCGCGGTCTGTCTGCGCGAGGCCGGGGGGCCCGGCGTGTACCGGGGGTTCATGCCGGTCAGCGAGCGCGGCCGGGCCGGCTGGGCGAACTCGGTGGGCTGGTTCGTCAACACCATGCCGATCGAGTTCGACGCCTCGCCCGGCCGGGACTTCGCCCAGGTCATGGCGGCGGTCCGGGCCGGTTTCGGCGAGATGATGGACCACATCGACGTGCCGTTCGTGCGGGCCTGGCAGCTGCTGGCGCCCGTCGAGTTCGCCGCGCGTTCCTGGCCGTACCCGGTGAACTTCTTCTCGTACATCGACATCCGCAAGTGCCCGGGCGCCGAGCGGCACGAGGACTGGCGGCCGACCTCGCACGTGTGGTCGGCGCGCGCCAACGGCGCCTGCTCGTGGTTCCAGCGGGACGCCGACGGACTGCACATGAACTCGATCTACGTGGACACCCCCGCGGCGCGCCGCACCATGGCCGACTTCCAGGAGGCGCTGCGGCAGACGGTCCGGGAGATCGCCCGGCACGGCTCGCTGCGCCGCCCGGTCGCGCTCGCCGCGCCGCGCCGCCCCCTCGGGGCGCCGCTGGACACCGCCCCGTACGCCCGCCGCAGCTGACGACGCCGGCCGCCCGTGCTCAGGCGCGGGCGGCCCGCCCGAGGAGCAGGGCCCGTTCCCGCGCGTTGTGCGTGAGCGCGGCGGCGCGTTCGAATTCCGCCCGTGCCTCCTCCCCGCGGCCCAGCCGCTCCAGCAGGTCGCCCCGCACGCTCGGCAGCAGGTGGTAGGTGCGCAGGGCCGGTTCCGCGGCCAGGGCGTCGACGAGCGGGAGCGCCGCCTGGGGGCCCTCGGCCATCGAGACGGCGACCGCCCGGTTGAGCTCCACGACCGGTGAGGGGACCAGCTCGACGAGCCGCCCGTAGAGGGTGGCGATCGTCGCCCAGTCCGTGTCCTCGTAGCGGACGGCCTCCGCGTGGCAGCCCGCGATCGCGGCCTGCACGGAGTAGGGGCCGCTTCCGGCGTGCTGCATGGCCAGGGCGCCGCGGCGGATCAGCATCCGGTTCCACCTGGACCGGTTCTGGTCGGCGAGCAGCACCGGTTCGCCGTCGGGTCCGGTGCGGGCGGAGATCCGGGAGGCCTGGAACTCCAGCAACGCGGCCAGCCCGTGCACTTCGGGCTCCTCGGGCATCAGGGCGGCCAGTACCCGGGCGAGGCGCAGGGCGTCCTCGCACAGGGCGGGGCGGACGAGGTCGTCGCCGGCGGTCGCCGAGTACCCCTCGTTGAAGATCAGGTAGATGACCTCCAGGACGGAGGCGAGCCGCTGTTCGCGGTCGGCGCCGTACGGGACCTCGAAGGGGACGCCCGCCTTGGCCAGGGCCCGTTTCGCCCGGACGATGCGCTGGGCGACGGTCGGTTCCGAGGTGAGGAAGGCGCGGGCGATCTCCTGGGTGGTCAGCCCGCCCATCAGGCGTAGGGTCAGCGCGATCCGGGCCTCGGTGGCCAGCACGGGATGGCAGGCGGTGAAGATCAGCCGCAGCAGGTCGTCGTCGATGTCGTCCGGGGCGGCCGGTTCGGCGGGCGCGGGCACGTCCTCCAGGGTCCGGCCGACCTCGGCGAGCTTGCGGGCGTACGTCTCCTTGCGGCGGACGAGGTCGATCGCGCGGTGTTTGGCGGTGGCCGTGAGCCAGGCGCCCGGCTTGTCGGGCACACCCGACTGCGGCCACTGCTCCAGGGCGGCGACCAGCGCGTCCTGTGCGATCTCCTCGGCGATGCCGACGTCGCGCACGATGCGCGCGACGGCGGCGATGATCCGCGCCGATTCGATCCGGAACACCGTTTCGACCGCCTGGGCCGTACTCACTGCCGTCACGGCCACCCATCAGAGCAGCCGTGACGAGGCAGGGCAAATACGGCGCGGTCAGCCCTCGTCGATCTGGCGCAGCTCGGCGCCGACGGTCCACTCCACGGGGTGGATCTCCAGGAACCGCTTGGTCCACTCCAGCGCCTCGGCCTTGTCCTTGGCCTGGAGGATGGCGTAGCCGCCGACGACCTCCTTGGTCTCGGTGAAGGGCCCGTCGGTGTAGCTCAGCTTGCCGCCGGACCAGGTCACGCGGGTCCCCTCGGCGGTGGGGAGGAGCCCGGCGGTGTCGAGCATCACCCCGGCCTTGGTGATCTCCTCCAGCAGGGCTCCCATGCGCTGCCCGAACTCCGGCGGGAACTCGGTGTCGGCGGGAAGGCTCTGCTCGTCGATACGGATCATGGAAAGGAAGCGCGGCACGGTGACTCCTCGGTCGGACGGGCGGGGGCTGTCCCCGCCTCTCACCCCTGCGTCGAACGGGAGACGTCCGGATCGACAGCTCCCCGGGAAGTTCTTCGAAGAATCTTCCGGACCGCCGGGGCGCCGGTCCGCAGCGACACCCGGGCCCTCCCGACGATCCGCTACCCGGGAGTAGGATCGCGGGCCCCGGCCCCTGCGAGAGGACGTCCCCGATGCCGCGCACCCCTTCCTCCCCCTTGCTGCTCGCCGGCCTGCTGGCCGGCGCCGGCGTGGCGCACGCGCTGATACCGGAACAGTTCGACGCGACCGTCCCGAGCGCCCTGCCCGGCACCGCCCGGCAGTGGACGTACGCGAGCGGCGCGGCCGAGCTGGCGCTCGCCGCGGGTGTCGCGCATCCGCGGACCCGCCGGGTGGCGGCGCTGGCCGCGGCGGCGTTCTTCGTCGGGGTGTTCCCCGCGAACGTGAAGATGGCCGTCGACGCGCGCCGCCGCTCCCCCGCCACCCGGGCGGTGACGCTCGCCCGGCTGCCGCTTCAGGTGCCGCTGGTCCTGTGGGCCCGGAACGTGAGCCGGGGCGCCGCCGGCTGACGCTCCGCCACCCCGGTCACCGGCTGTCGCCGGACCAGTCCCAGCGGTCCGGTTCGGCCGCCCGGCGGCGGTAGTGGGCGCGGCCCCCGGATCCGTAGCGGCCTATCTCGGTGGGGAGCCGGGCCTCTTCGGCGAGCCGGCGCGGGCTCCAGCCCGTGATGTCCAGGAGGAGCCCGTCCAGCGGGCCGCCCACGAGTTCGCCGTAGACGTGGCCGGGGCGCGGGCCGGGATCGGGGTCGTCGTGGTCGGCGCCGTAGACCCGGCGCCGGAGCATCCTGTCGTCCATACCCCCCAGCTTCACAGCCACCACTGACAACGGCTCCCGCCGCAGCGGCGGCCCCGACGGCCAGCCCCGGCCGCCCCAGCCCCCGAGGAGGCACCGCCCTACGCACTCCCCCGGCGCGGCCCTGCCGGCCCGGCGAACAGGGCGGAAGCCTCCTGCCCGGCGTACCGCGCGAGGGCGTCGCCCCGGGCCGGCCGCTGCTGCACGAGCCAGCCGCGAGAGCGAGGGCGGAGACACCCCTGCCGGCCGGGAATTCGGGGCCTGCGGAGCCGGCGGCGATGATGGGGGCCCGCGTACGGATCAGAGGGATCGGTACGGACCACCCGGTACACGAAGCAGGAGCACCGCCCATGGCACGTCGGGTACACCAGCCGCTGGAGAACCAGGAGTTCGACTTCATCCTCGGGATGGCCGAGGGGCCGGTTCTCGCCTACTTCACCGGGACGTGGCCCAAGGCCCTGGAGCCCTGCCGGGCGATGGACGCGCTCGTGGCCGAGGCGGCCGAGGAGTACGGCTCGCGGCTGACGGCCGTCCGCACCGACATGACCCGCTGTCCCGGGCCGACCAGGCGTTTCGATGTGACCGGCGCGCCCACCGTGGTCCTCGTGAAGGAGGGCGCCGCCGTGGCGAGCCACGCCGGTGCGATGAGCCGCGCGGAGCTCCGGGAGTTCCTGGAGGCCCACCTCTGAGCGCTCCGGCGGCCCGTGGCCACCCGGGCCCAAAGTGGGCTATCTGGCCGAAACTGGCATAGGTCAGATAGGTGCCTAGGGCATGTAATGGATTCCGGCGAGACGGACCCACGGAACCATGCTTACGAGGTGCTGCATGTCAGAGACCGTTGCCTTTCCTCAGGACCGAACCTGCCCCTACCACCCGCCGGCCGCCTACGATCCCCTCCGCGAGGGCAAGCCGCTCTCCCGGGTCACCCTCTTCGACGGCCGCTCGGTCTGGGTGGTCACCGGACATCCCGAGGCGCGTGCCCTGCTCGCCGACGGGCGCCTGTCGTCCGACCGGCGCAACGAGGCCTTCCCCACTCCCACGAAGCGGTTCAAGGGGCTGCAGAACCGCCGCACGGCGCTGCTCGGCGTCGACGACCCCGAGCACAACGCCCAGCGCAGGATGCTCATCCCGAGCTTCACCCTCAAGCGCACCGCGGCCCTGCGGCCCGCCATCCAGGAGACCGTGGACCGGCTGATCGACGAGATGGTCGCCCGGGGCCCGCAGGCCGAACTGGTCAACGACTTCGCCCTGCCGGTCCCGTCGATGGTGATCTGCGCCCTGCTCGGAGTCCCCTACGCGGACCACGAGTTCTTCGAGTCCCAGTCGCGGCGGCTGTTGCGCGGGCCGGAGCTCGCCGACGTCGAGGACGCCCGGGACCGGATCAACGGCTACCTGGCCGATCTGATCGAACGCAAGCGCACCGACCGGGGCGACGGACTGCTGGACGAGCTCATCGCGACCCGTCTGGAGACCGGTGAGACCGATGTCGAGGAGCTGGTCTCCCTGGCCGCGATCCTGCTCATCGCGGGCCACGAGACCACCGCGAACATGATCTCGCTCGGTACGTTCACCCTGCTGCGCCACCCGGAGCAGCTGGCCGAGCTGCGCGCCGACCCTTCGCTGATCACGGTGGCGGTGGAGGAGCTGATGCGCTTCCTGTCGATCGCGGACGGGATGCTGCGGGTGGCCACCGAGGACATCGAGATCGGCGGGGAGACGATCCGCGCGGACGACGGGGTGGTCTTCTCCACCTCCGTCATCAACCGGGACGCCGCGGTGTTCGAAGAGCCGGACTCGCTGGACTGGCACCGCTCCGCCCGCCATCACGTCGCGTTCGGCTTCGGCATCCACCAGTGCCTCGGGCAGAACCTGGCCCGGGCCGAGATGGAGATCGCCCTGGGGACGCTGTTCGAGCGGCTGCCCGGGCTGCGGCTGGCGGCCGAGCCGGACCGCATCCCGTTCCGGCCCGGGGACACCATTCAGGGCATGGTCGAACTCCCCGTGGCATGGTGAGGGCATGTCGCCACAGCGCATCGACATCGACACGGCCGTCTGCATCGGCGCCGGGCAGTGTGCCCTGACGGCGCCGGACGTGTTCACGCAGGACGACGACGGCTTCAGCCAGGTCCTCCCGGGCCGGGAGGACGGCAACGGCAGCGCACTGCTGCGCGAGGCCGTCCGCGCCTGCCCGGTCGCCGCCATCAGCATCCGGGAGGCGCGAGCGGAGTAACCGTCCGCCACCGCCGCGCGGGATCCGTACGGCTCAGAGCAGCGCGACGGCCCGGCGCTCCAGGTCCAGCGAGCGGTCCACCTGTTCGGCGCACTCGTCGAACAGGTCCCGCCGCCGGGCCTGGTCGGCGTCCGGCTCGGCCGTACGGGCCAGGTCCGCCAGCCGCGACCAGTGCAGGGCGGAGTCCCGCAGGAGGGCGGCCGCCTCCGGCCGCCCGGCGAGGTCGAGGAAGTCGGCGTACAGGGGCCGGGTGGCGCCGGGGGCCGTCCACTCCTCCTCCAGGCAGGTGTGCAGCCTCCCGGTGCCGGCGCGGAAGAGCTCCGGGGAGCCGCCGAAGCGGCGTTCCCAGCCCGTCGCGGTGGTCCGGTCGCGCAGCTGTGCGGCCAGCTTCTCCATCCCGGTGAAACCGAAGTTGACGTCGAAGTGGTTGCCGAGCACCGGTCCGGTGAGGCGGGCGGCGGTCGCGGCGACCGCCCCGTCGACGTCCGGTTCGCCCTCGGGCGGCCCGGTGGGGACGATCAGCTGGTGGCGGCCCTTGCGGTGCGCGGTCCAGGCCGCGCCGAACTCCTCGCGGTCGATCCGGTAAGGGACTTCCGCACCGTCCTCGACCAGCAGGTCGTCACCGTCGTACCCGGCGATGACGACGGTGTACGGGTCGGTGCCCGTCAGCTCGGCATCGGTGTCGGCCTCGTGCCAGGGCAACGAGGACCGGTCGACGACGCAGAAGGCGGGCTGACCGCCGTCGAGCGCGGCACGCACCCTGCCCCAGCGGGGCTTGGTGGCGCGCGTGGCGTCGTAGGGGATGTGCAGGCGCCGCAGCGCGACCTGCACCCAGGGCTCGGGGTGGGCCTGCGCCACGATCGTCGCGATGGGCGCCCGGCCGGCGTACTCGAACACGAAGTACATGAAGCCGATCCCGCCGGCCAGGCCCGCGATCAGCTCCTCGTCGTGGGCGCTGCCCAGGGCGTGGCGGATCAGGGAGGCCTCGCGGTGGCGTCCGGTCCCGAAGTCTTCGTACACGAGCACAGTCATGCGATCAGCCTATCCGTGCACGCTCCATGGACCCGACGGCAAGTTCCTGTACAGTTGTCCAGGAAATCCGGTCAAGGGAGGTTGCCCCCGTGCACACAGTCGCTCAGGTCCTCATCGGCGTCGTCGCCGCTCTGCACGTGTACTTCCTGGTGCTGGAGATGTTCCTGTGGCAGCGGCCGCCCGGCCGGGCCCTGTCGGGCTTCGACGAGGAGCTGGCCCGCCGCACCGCAGCGCTCGCCGCCAACCAGGGCCTCTACAACGGCTTCCTGGCCGCCGGACTGGTCTGGTCGCTGGTCATCGACTCGCTCGCCACGCAGATCTTCTTCCTCGTCTGCGTGATCGTCGCCGGGCTGTACGGGGCGGCGACCGCCAACCGCCGCATCCTGATCGCCCAGGCCCTGCCCGCCGCACTCGCCCTGGGCGCGGCACTGCTGGCCGCGTGAGCGGTCGGACCCGATGACCCCCGGGGACCCGCGGACGGCCCGCACCAAGGCCCGGCTGCGCGAGAGCCTCCTCGCGGAGTGCGCGGACCGGCCCCTCGCGGAGGTCAGCGTCTCGGCGGTGGTCCGCCGCGCGGCCGTCGGCCGCGCCACGTTCTACCTGCATTACGAGGACCTCCCGGCGCTGGCCGTCGACGCGTGCGCCGACGTGGTGCACGCGGCGGTCGACGCCCTGCACGCCTGGCAGACCGAGCCCGGGGCGCAGGCCCCGGCCCGCCCCCCGGCCGCGCTGGCCGGGTTCCTCACCGAGGCCGCCGGGCACGCGGCCCTCTACCGCACCCTGCTCCTGCCGGGGGGCGGCGGCCCGCTCGGCGAGCGGCTGCACCGGGAGCTGCGCGCCCGGGCCCGCGCCGAACGGACGGCGGCCGGCGCCCCGCACGCCGACCTGGTCGCCACGGCCGTGGCCGCCACCTTCACGGGGATCCTGGCCGACTGGCTGCACGGCAGCGTCCCGGGTTCCCCGGCGGAGCTGGCGGAGCACCTGTGGCCGCTGCTGCTGGCGCTGCACCGGGCGGGTTCGCGCCCGGTGCGGTGACCGCCCCCCGCGCGGCCGCGGGCGGACAGCCCTGAGCCCCGCCGGACGGACCGGCGGGGCTCAGGTCACGGGCCGGGCTCGTGAAGCGGCTTCAGCCGATGCCGACCACCCGCTCGGCCTGCGGACCCTTGGGTCCCTGAGTGACGTCGTACTCGACCTTCTGACCTTCCGCCAGCTCCTTGAAGCCGGTCGTCTGGATGGCGGAGAAGTGCACGAACACGTCGGGGCCGCCGTCATCCTGCTGGATGAAACCGAACCCCTTCTCCGAGTTGAACCACTTCACGGTGCCTGTTGCCATCTGCACTGATCCTTCTCAACGTTCCACGCGGGCCGCACGTGCGGTGCGACCGTCTCGATCCTGCCCGTCCGTCCCACGGACCACACCCCGGGCGCGGCCAACCGGGGAGGGTTCGAACGGCTGTCCGACCTGCAGGGCGGGCCGTGACGCCGGGACCGCAGCCGCGGCACGGCGGGGTCCGCTCATCCGGCAGCCCAGGCAGTGGGAGTGCCCGGTACGGGCGGCGGTGTCGCGGGTGCGCCAGTCCCATTCGGCGCGGGGGCGGGGGCCCACCGGGCTTGCCCCAGCCGGCGAGGTGCAGCACCCAGGTGACCACCGCCGCCACGGCGACGAAGGCCAGGCCGAGCCAGACGCCGGGTGTCCAGGCCGCGCACACGGCGACGCCGGTTCCGGCGCAGCCCAGCAGGGCCAGGGCGGTGCCGGTCCAGCCGGCCACGGTGTGGCCGAGGTCGACGTCTCCGTGCGCACTCATGATTCTCCCCGGAAGGTCGGGCGGCGGTAGGCTTTTGAGCAGAGATGTCTTAGTGAGCAAGATAAGTATCTCACGAGCTAAGTAACTTAGATACTAAGGAATATCTGCATGCAGGGCAAGCCCCGCCCCGCGGCCACGGCCGAGGAGGCGCTGTCGCGCATGGACCGGTACGTCGCGCTGGGCCTGATCGGCCAGCAGGAGGTGGCGCAGCTGCTGGGGCTGAACGTCACCGACCTGACCTGCCTGGGCCACATCCTCGGCGCCTGCGACGCCCCGCTGGGCGCCGGTGACCTCGCGGAGCTGACGAACCTGACCACCGGGGCCGTGACCGGCGTCCTCAACCGCCTGGAGCGGGCCGGATACGCCCGTCGGCAGCCGGATCCCGCGGACCGGCGCCGAGTGCGCGTCGTGGCCGTACCCGAAGCCGCCGCCCGGGTCATCGCCGTGTACGAGCCCTTCTACACCCGGCTCGGCGCGGTGTTGGCGCAGTACTCCCCCGACGAGGTCGCCGTGATCGCCGACTGGTTCGCGCGGGCGACGGTCGAGATGAGCGCCCATCTCGCCGAGGTGCGGTCCGGGAGGCTCGGCCCCGTCACCCCGTAGCCCCGATGGTAAAATCTCCCTTTTCACGTCTCACGGAAGGTTCTGCATGAAGAACCCGTCGGTTCACGGGCGCTTCGGCATCAAGGCCGCAGCCAAGGCAGGCCCCAAGGGCGGTGCGAAGCCGGGCGGCAAGACGCCCCGGACGGCACCCCTGCAGGGCGAGTTCGCGATGCCCAGGACGGTCGAGCCGGCGCTGCCGCCGGTGGAGGCCTTCTCCGAGCTCGACCTGCCCCGTGAGCTGGTGAAGACGATGACCGACCTGGGGGTGACCCAGCCGTTCCCGATCCAGGCGGCCACGCTCCCCAACTCCCTGGCCGGGCGCGACATCCTCGGCCGCGGCCGGACCGGCTCCGGGAAGACCCTGGCCTTCGGCCTCGCCCTGCTGGCGCGCACCGCGGGCCGCACGGCCGATCCGAAGCGGCCGCTCGCGCTGGTCCTCGTACCGACGCGCGAGCTGGCGCAGCAGGTGACCGAGGCGCTCACGCCGTACGCGCAGGCCGTGGGCCTGCGGATGGCCACGGTGGTCGGCGGGCTGTCGATCGGCAGGCAGGTGAGCGCGCTGCGCACCGGCGCCGAGGTCGTCGTGGCAACCCCCGGGCGCCTGAGCGACCTGGTCGGGCGGCGCGACGTCCACCTGGAGCGGGTGAGGATCACCGTCCTCGACGAGGCCGACCAGATGTGCGACATGGGCTTCATGCCGCAGGTCACCGAGATCCTGGACCAGGTGCACCACGCCGGGCAGCGGATGCTGTTCTCGGCCACCCTGGACCGCAACGTGGACCAGCTCGTACGGAGCTACCTGAAGGACCCGGTCTCCCACTCCGTCGACCCGTCGGCGGCCTCGGTGAGCACGATGGACCACCACGTGCTGCACATCCACTCCGCGGACAAGTACTCGGCCGCCACCGAGATCGCGGCGCGCGAGGGCCGGGTGCTGATGTTCCTGGACACCAAGCACGGCGTGGACCAGTTCGTGAAGCACCTGCGGGCCATGGGCGTACGGGCGGAGGGGCTGCACAGCGGCAAGTCGCAGCCGCAGCGCACGCGCACCCTCGCGCAGTTCAAGACCGGGGCCGTCACGGTCCTCGTCGCGACGAACGTCGCCGCCCGCGGCATCCACATCGACGACCTGGACCTCGTCGTGAACGTGGACCCGCCCGCCGACCACAAGGACTACCTGCACCGGGGCGGCCGTACCGCCCGCGCGGGCGAGTCCGGCAAGGTCGTCACCCTGGTCACCCCGAACCAGCGCCGGGACATGGTCCGGCTGATGGCCGAGGCCAGGATCCGGCCGACCACCACCCAGGTCCGCTCCGGCGAGGCCGCGCTGAGCCGGATCACCGGGGCCAAGGCTCCGTCCGGGGTGCCGCTGGCGGGCGCCGAGCCGACCGACGCCAAGGGCCGGCCCTCGGGCTCGGACCTCGGCTTCCGCGGGATCGGCACGCGTCCGGGCCGGCCGGGGGCCGGCAAGGAGTCCCGCAAGACCTCGGAGGCCCGCAAGCTCGCCGAGGCACGCCGCGCGGCCAGGGTCCGCAGGGGCGGCTGACCCCGCGGCACGGCCGGACCACGAACGGGACCGGCCCGCCCACGCCTCCGGCACGAACGGTGCCGGCCCCCGCGGCGGGGGGCCGGCGCCGTTCGTGCGTACGGGCGCGGGGGCGGCGCGGGGTCAGCCCCGGCGGCGGCGCCGCCAGGCCACGATCGCGCGGGTGACGACCGGCGGGAGCAGGTCCTTGGCCAGCTTGCGCCACGCGACGCCGGCCCTCGGACGGGGACCGGGCTGGTGTCCGGCCGGCGCGGGCGCGGCGCCCTCGGGCGCCGGACGCAGCGGCTGCGGGGGCGCCGGCGGAACGGCCCCCTCGTCACCTATGCGGATGAGCGACTGGCCCGCCACGAGGTCCACCCCGTGCCACAGGTCCCTGCGGCCCTCCAGCCAGGTGAGCAGCTCCGCCTGGTAGGGCGCCGGGTCGTCCCAGGTCGCGTACAGCTTCGACGCCGAGACGCAGATCAGGTGCAGCTCGCCGGTCGCCACGGCGCCCCATACGGCCGCGGCGACGCCGGGGCAGTGTTCGGAGCGGTAGTCGTCGAAGACGACGACCGCTCCGGGAGCCGCCACGACGCGCGAGGAAGCGATGTCCTGGACGACGTGCTCGTACAGGTGCGAGGCGTCGATGTGGACGAACCGGCAGCTCGCCGGGCGCACCCGGTCGGCGACCACGGAGGTCGGCGCCTGGATGACCGTGGGGAGCGCCTCGCGGAAGGCCAGGTAGTTCGTCTCGAACCCGCGGCGGGTGAGCGTGGAGTACGAGTCCTGCATCTCCGCGAGGTTGGAATCGTCCGGTGCGGGCGAGTCGAAGAGGTCACAGACGGTGAACTCCTCGCCCTCCCGCAGGTACCCCCCGAGGAAGATCGCGCTCTTCCCCATGAACGCGCCGAGCTCCAGAAGATCGCCCGGCTGTTCCTCCCCGCCGGTCCGGCGTGTCAGGAACCAGTCGAAGAGCACCTGGTCATAGCCCGAGAACCAACCCTTGACCTGGCTGTACGCGGTGGGTGCGGGCGGAGCCGGCTCGCCGTCGGGGGTGGTGACGGGAGCTTGGGAAACGTGCGACACGGAGAGCAGCCTCCAGTGAAACGGCATCGGATCAACGCTGATACCCGGCCGGGTAGGCCGACTTTAAGCCCCCGAACAGCCGTCTGACGAGACTTTGTGCCCAGCGGACAGAACGACCGGCTCCGATTTCCCGTCTTCCTCCCGGTTGACCCCGTGATCTTCCCGCGGACGGGGCCCTGCCCGGGCCCCGGCCCGGCCCTTTTCAGCCTCGGCCCGGGAGCTGGGGAGGGGTGGGGAGGCCGGGGCGGGTGCGGCGGCCCAGGCGCTGGGCGGCGGTGTTGCGCACGCGTCGGGTGCGGCCCGCGGCGGCGAGCAGGTCCAGGGCCTCGAACGAGGTCAGCGACTGGACGGCGGTGCGCTGGCACCAGTCGGAGGCGGCGGTGAGCTCGGCCGCCGTCCACGGCTCTCCGTGGGTGATCTCCTTGAGGAGGGTCCACTCGCGCAGCCTGCGGGCCGGGAAGGAACGGGTGCCGATCGCGGCGCCCATGGCGCGGGCCCAGTCCGGGAAGCCCGGGTCGGTCAGCAGGCGGGCGGCGCGGCGGCCGAGGTGGGTGACCACCGCGCTCTCGGCCATCACCGGGTCGCGGTCGCGCAGTACGGCGGCCACGGCGTCCGCCTCGGGTCCCACTGCCGTGCCGGCCGCGGCGGCCAGGGCGTCGAGGTGGCGGGCGTAACGCCAGTGGTCGGGCGCGGTGGCCGTGCCATCGGCCCGGGGGGGCGGGCCGCCCCCCGGGCGTATGTGGTTCTCGCTTCTCCCCATGCGTCCCATTCCACACGACCGCGGTGACGGGCCGGTGGGCAGGGGTGCCCGGGCCGCGTCAGCCGGCGTACGAGGACTGCTCCGGGGGTGTGCGGGGTGCCAGCAGGGCCTCCGAGCCCACCGGGCGGAACCCGGCGGCCTGGAAGGCCCGGATGCTGCGGGCGTTGCCCGCGGCCTGCTGGGACCAGACCGGTGCGCCGTCGGGGACGAGGTGGCGGGCGGCGCGGGCCAGGTCCCGGCCCAGGCCCCGGTGGCGGACGCCCTCGTCCACCTCGATCGCCGTCTCCCAGCGGCCCGCGACCCCGCGGCCGAGTACGAGCACTCCCCCGTCGGCCGACCAGACCCGTACGTCGTCGCGGCGGCGCAGGGCCCGGCGCACCCGGGGGTGGTCGGGGTCGGACACCTCGCGCAGCTCCAGCGGCGGGTCGCCGGGGAGCGGGCCGGCGACGGTCAGCAGGTCGATGGTGTCGGTGGTGCGGCCGGTGCGGTCCAGCAGGGCGCCGAGGAAGCGCGGGTGCATCGAGGCGGCCAGGGCGTCGCATTCGACGGCGGCGAGGGTGGCGTGCACCCATTGCGGGTCCTCGTCGGTGAACACCACGGAGTGGGCGGTGAACGCGATGACGCCCGTGTCCCGCGGGCTCGGCTGCGCCACCACGGTCGTGCCGCCGTCGGCCGGCGGGAACTGCCCGCGGGCCACGGCGTCGAGGATGTCTTCGAGGGTGTCGCCCATGTCCGCCATTCCCGTCAGACCTGCTCGAAGGTGAAGGACTTGATGAAACAGTCCCGGGGCTGGCCGATAGCGAAGAAGATGCAGTCCACCAGCGACTGGGCGGTCAGCGGGTCCTTCGCCGTGCGCGGGGCGTCCTCCCACTGCGGGGACAGCGGATCGTGGTTGTCGAAGTCCGGCGGGTAGAGCGAGATGACGCGCACGCCCCGGTCCCGCAGCCGGCGCGAGAGGATCTCGGTGAAGCCGGACTGGGCGGACTTGGCGGCGTAGAAGGCGTCGTGGGCGTCGGAGCGGTGGTTGCCGGTCTCGCCGCAGCCGGAGACCATCGTCACGATGTCGGGCTTCGCGGAGTCCAGGAGCAGCGGGAGGAAGGCCTTGGTGACGAGGACGGTGCCGGTGGCACCGGAGGCCAGGGTCTCGGCCACGTCATCGTCGGAGGCGGAGAGCAGGTCGCGCCCGTGCTGGTAGCGGGAGCCGTTGTTGAGGAGCACGTCGACGTGGTCGGTGCGGGCGGCCACCGCGGCGGCGAACTCCCTTACGGAGGCGGGGTCCGTGAGGTCGCACGCGTACGCGTGGACGCGGCCGCCGTCGTGGCCCTGCGCGAGGATCTCCTCCCGGACACGGGCGGCGGCCTCGAGGGTGCGCGCGGAGAGGTGGACCTCGGCGCCGCGGGCGGCGAACTCAAGGGCCAGGATGCGCCCGAAGTCGCGGCCCGCAGCGGTGATGACGACGCGGTGGTGCCCGAAGTCCATGCCAACACTCCCGGATAGGTGGTCGCTGCACATGATCTCAGGCGCGCCTGCGGACCGTTCGGCGGGGTGGGCTGCCGGGCTCAGGCCTCGTGGGCCTCGGGAATCTCCTGCCCGGACAGGGGAGCGCCGGTCTCCAGCAGGGTCTTGAGGCTGGAGACGAGCATCGGCCACGCCTGGCTGCACATGCCGATCAGGGTGCCGCCGGGTTCGAAGTCCTCGTGCAGGACGGTCAGCCGCGTGAGGGTGTCCCCGACGGGCTCGATCTCGTACGTCACCTTCGTGCGCCGCTCCTGCGCCAGCTCGGCGCGCAGCTCCTCGGCGACCCCGACGGAGGCCGCCCACTGCGGGGTGAAGGTGTGCCAGGTGTACGAGAGCAGGCGGTCGGGAACGCATTCGAGGACCACCTGCTCGGGATCACCGGTCCGTGCCCCGCGCTCCACCCAGACCATGGTCGACCCCACCGCCCAGTCGGTCTCGAAGCTCAGCTCCCAGTACCGCCGGGTGAGGGCGGGATCGGTGAGGGCCTCCCAGACCCGGGCGGGATCGGCCTGGATGTAGACGGTGTAGGTGATCGCACTGTCGCTCATGCCCCCATCCTGCCGCCCGGCCCCCCGCGGACCGGGGACCGACCGCCCCGCGGCGGGGCCGGCCGGTCAGTCGATGTGCAGTGCGACCGCGCAGATTCCGCCTCCCGCGGCTGCGGCGCTCCGCCGGATGCGGAGGGGTCCGTCGGTGACGGGTTCGTCGCGGCAGCCGTAGTCCAGCCGGTCCTGGTCCCCGACGCGGGCCCGCTCCTCCCGGGTGAAGGTCAGTGCCCGCTCCACGTCCGGCAGTGTCCGGCGGACCTCCTCGGCGGTGAGGAGCGCGTTCCCGCACCAGCCCGGCAGCAGGGCGGCCCGGGCCGGGCCCACGGCGTGGAACAGGGCGGTCACGGCGTAGTCCTTGCGGTGTACCGAGAGGAACATGTCCGCGGCGTCCGGTTCGGGCTCCCAGATGTCGTCCATCACGTGGAACGCGGGGTCGGTGATGCCGTTGCAGACCTCGTGGACGTGCTCGCCGGGCCGGGTCAGGGTCGTGAAGGAGTCGACCGCCCCGTCGTGCGCCCGGTCGGCGTACCAGGCCCTGTCGTCAAACTCCCGTCGTCGCCCGGAGGGCGGCCCCGGCAGTTTGACGACAGGGCCTAGGTGCGGTGGTCCGCCAGCGGGGCGCGCCGCCAGGCCTCCCAGCGGCTGCGCGCCGCCGGATGCGCGCGGTCGGCCCGCATGGCCGGAGCGAGGCGGGGCGTGAGCTCCGCGATGGTGGAATCGGGGTGGCTGCTGATCGACCAGGCGCTGGTGAATCCCATGACGATCACGCTACGAGGCACCCCTGACGGCGCACGGTGCGGTCACCGGTGCGGGGGATCGTCCGGGAGTTCGGTGAGGGGGGTGCGGGGTGGGGACGGGAGGCCGAGGCGGGTGCGGGCCGTGCGGACCGCGGCGAGTTCGGCGTGGCCGGCCGGTCCCCAGTCGGCGAGTTCGCGGACCTGCTCCGGGGTGGCCAGCAGGTGCGCGTACTGCGGGTCCGCGGCCGGGGGCGGGCCGGTGAGGCGGGCCACGCCGCGGGGATGGGCGGCGTCGCCGGTGCAGCGGTAGCCGAGCGGCGTGGAGCCCGCCGTGGGGGGCGGGAGGTGCACTGCGCCGGTGGTCCGGGAGACCAGGAGCAGGACCCGGCCGTCGGGGGCGAACAGCCAGGCCGAGGGTTCCCGCACGGGCAGCTCCGCGGGGACCGGACCGCAGTGCCAGGTGCCGTGGAGCGGGGTGCGGCGGGCGCCCGGCCCCCCGAGCCGGTCCAGGGCGGTCGGCACGGTGGGGCGGCCGTCCTCCAGCAGGGCCGGGCCGCCGCCGTTGATGCGGGCGCGCAGCGCCGACAGGGCGCGGCGGGCGTCCCCCGGGTCCATGAGGGCCTGCAGGTCGGCCGGTTCGGCGAAGTGGATGCCGGTGATCTCCTGGGCGGGGAGGCGGATCGCGTCGATCCGGCCGGCGGTCCAGGTGCCGCCGTCGTACACGTACAGGATCTCCCCCGGGAAGCGCATCTCGGGCGGGAATCCGGGGATGCCCGCCGGGATCCAGTCCACGGCGAGGGCGTGCGGATAGCTGCCGTCGACGCCGAGTTCCTCCCGCACCTCGCGGGCCGCCGCGGCGGCCGGGGCCTCGCCGGCGTCCACGGCGCCGCCGGGCAGCAGCCGGTCGGGGCGGTAGTCGACGCTCTGGACGAGGACCCGGCCCTCCGTGTCGGTGATCAGGACGACGGCTCCGGTCCAGAGCGCTGCCCGCGATGCCCCGTACTCCTGCGGGGTCATCCACGTGCCGGGCGCGCCACCACCGCCGTCACCGTCACCGCCACCACCGCCGCCACCGCCGCCGTCGCCGTCGCCGCCACCGCCGCCGTCGTCCGTCACGGCCTCGTCGGTCAGCTGCGGCATCGGGACTCCGTTCACCGTGGATGGGCCTTCCGCCCGTGCAAACAGCCCGTACGGCCCGCGGGTTACGCCGCCCGGGCGTCCCGGACCACTGGCCGCCGCTTTGCCGTCCCCATACCTCCTTATTACCTTGTTACGTCTTCGCTGGTACGTTCGCGTCGCGGACTGGCGGCCTGAGAACCGCCGGTCCGACCACGTCACGGGCCCGCTCCCGAGACCTGCCGGCCCTCGCATCACTCTTTCGCGTGACGGCGCGCACGTCCGCCCCCTTCCGTACGGCAGGCTGGGCGGATGCAGTTACGCCGGGTGGCCGTGCCCCTGCCCTTGATGCTCGCCACGCTGGCGCTGACCGCCGGGTGCGTGACCGTACGGCCGGACGCGCCCCCGGAGCAGGGCCGTCCGGCTCCGGGGGCGGACCGGACGGCGGCGGTGGGGGAGGCAGCGGTCGAGGCCCTGCCGCTGGGCCGCCTGCCGACGTCGGAGCCCCCGCCCGCCCCGCCCGCGGCCGCTCCGGAACCCGCACCGCCCGGGGAACACAGGACGCCACGGCGCACCGACGACGGCGCGCCCGGCGGGCGGGCACACCCCGCACGCCCCGCCCCGGCGCCCGGACCCCGCAAGCGGCCGCCCGCCCGGCCGAAACCCCGGCCGGCGCCGCCGCGTTCCTACGACATGACCGCCCTGTGCGAGGCGGCCAAGGGCATGGTCTCCCCCGAGATCGTGGCCCTCTGCCGCTAAGGGCTCGCCTTTCGGGGGAGCGCCTTGCGCAGGGGCGCGGACCGGATCATCCGAGTGGACCCGGCCCGGCTGCCGGATGTCGGGGGGCGGGTTCGCTTGGATGGGCGGCACGGGTCCGACCGCGGCCCGCACCGCCCCCACCCCAGGGAGTCGCCATGGCGAAGATCGCCCTGTTCGGCGCGACCGGCACCATCGGAGCCCGCGTGCTCCACGAGGCGGTCGGCCGCGGCCACCAGGTCACCGTCGTCGTCCGCGACCCCGAAAGGCTCGGGGATTCCGCGGATTCCGCCGATGTCGCCGACTCCGCGGCCGAGGTGCTGCAGGGCGACGTCCTCGACCCGCACTCCGTCGCCGAGGCGGCCGCGGGCCAGGACGTGGTCGTCAGCGCCGTCGGCCCCGGGTCCGGGGACCCGGGGGTTCTCGTGACCGCCGCCAAGTCCCTGATCGGGGGCGTCTGCACGCTCGCCCAGGACGCCCGGCCCCGTGTGCTCGTCGTGGGCGGGGCGGGCTCGCTCCGTACCCCCGCCGGCCAGCTGGTCTGGGAGACGGCGGGCGTCGCGGAGCCGGTCCGGGCCCTCATGCACGCCCATGGGGAGGCCCTGGACTTCCTGCGCACCGTGCCCGTCGAGGAGGTGCGCTGGAGCTGTCTGAGTCCCGCGGCGGACATGGCGCCGGGCGAGCGCACGGGAACGTACCGGTTGGCCCTCGACGACCTGGTCGCCGGCGAGGACGGCGGCAGCCGCATCTCGGCCGAGGACTACGCCGTGGCCCTCGTCGACGAGATCGAGCGCGACGCGCACCCCGGAAAGCGGTTCACCATCGGCTACTGAATCGCTACCGAACCGGCTGCTGAACGGGGCGTACGTCCACCCCGCCCGGCACGTCCGCCGCTTCGGCCCCGTCCACGGCCGCCATGGCCGGCGCGCCCGGCACGTCCGCCGCGTACGTCGCCACGAGTTCGGCGCCGAGCCGGGCCAGCCACTGCCGCACCTCCGGTGGCTCCAGGACCTCGACCCCCGCCCCCAGTCCGGCCAGGTGGCCGGCCAGGGCCTTGGGAGCCGGGCCGTCGACCCACACCTCCGTCCAGCCGTCGGGCAGCGGACCGCCGACCCTCACCCGGCCGCCGAGCAGCCGTTGCAGCAGGCCCAGCGTGCCCGGATGGACACGGGCCCGCGCCGACACCGCGTTCATGCCCTCCTGGAAGGCCCCGGACAACTCCCGCCAGGCGGTGGCCAGGTCGAAGCCGGGCGGCCGGACCACCGGTTCGCCGGTGAGCTCGACGGAGCGGACCCGGCTGAGCCGGAAGGTGCGCAGCCCCTTGTCCGTACCGGCCACCAGGTAGTCGACCCCCGCCTTGGCGACCAGGCCGAGGGGGTCCACCGTGCGCTCGCCGGCCGGTTTGCCTGGGCCCGCGTAGCCGAGGCGGACGCGGATCCCGTCCACGACGGCGCCGTGGAGCACGGAGCGGTGGGCCGCGTCCGCGGTGACGGCGTTGCGGGACCAGTCCGTGGCGTCGACGACCCCGGCCCGGGTGGCGGCCTGTGCATGCTCCCGCAGGGTGGGGGGCAGCGCCCGGACCAGCTTGCGCAGGGTGGTGCGCAGCTCGGGCGTGGCCGTCAGGGGCCCGGTGACGAGGAACAGCGCCCGGATCTCCTCGGCGGTCAGCCCGGTGAGGTCGGTCCGCGCCCCGCCGACGAGCGACCAGCCGCCGCCGCGGCCCCGCTGCGAGTAGACGGGTATGCCGGACACGGCCAGGGCCTCCAGATCGCGCCGGGCCGTGCGCTCGGACACCTCCAGTTCGGCGGCCACTTCGGAGACCGTGACCCGGCCGCGTTCCTGGAGGAACAACAGGGTCGCCACCAGCCGGTCGGCTCTCATCTGCCCGCCCCCTCCCGCCGCGGCGGGTTCCGTCGTTTCCGTTCGTCTCACATTCTCTTCGGAAAACAGGCCAGAAGGTGGCCACTTTGCCTCGCAGGATGAACTCATGACTGAAACCACGCAGCTCACCGAAGCCCCGTCCTCTTCTTCCCGCTCCTCTTCCCCCTCCTCTTCCTTCGACCCGCGGGCCGACCTCGCCGCGGCCGTCGCGCTCGCGGGCCGCACCCTGGCGGCCGTCCGGGCCGACCAGTACGACGCCCCCACTCCCTGTGACGACTTCGACGTACGGCGGCTCTCCAGCCACCTCGTGGCCGTGGTCCGCCGGATCGCGGTGATCGGGCGCGGTGAGGTCCCGTTCGGCGTCCCGTCCTTCGCCGACGAGATCGCCGACGGCGGGTGGGCGGCGGCCTGGGAGCCGGGCGCCCGTGACGTCGCGCAGGTGTGGGCGGACCCGGAGATCCTCGGCCGCGAGCTGCGTCTGCCGATGGGGGTCCTGCCGGGTGCGGCCGCGGCGGCCGTCTACACACACGAACTCGTCGTGCACACCTGGGACCTGGCCAGGGCGACCGGCCAGCAGCCGGAGTGGGACCCGGACCTGATCGAGCGGGTGCGCACCGTCGTGACGAAGGCGCTGCCCGCCGAAACCCGCGGCGGCCGGATCCCGTTCGCCGAGGTCGTGGCCGTGGACCCGGGAGCCCCGGCCATCGACCGGCTGGTCGCGTGGGCGGGCCGCCGGCCCTGAGGCCGTCCCGCTGAGCGGTTATTGGGTGGATGGCCCCGCTCCGGATACCTAGAGTGACGATGCACCACGTCGTCGAGCAGGAGCCGGTCATGCGCACGCACTATCCCCGTACCCCGCATCTGCCCTGGTCGCCGGGGGCGGCGGCGGACGACGTGCGTGCCCTCGGACTCGCCGGGCTGGCCGGCCGCGAGGTCGTGGTCACCGAGAAGCTCGACGGGGAGAACACCACCCTGTACGCGGACGGCCTCCACGCGCGCTCACTGGACTCGGGCCACCATCCCTCGCGGGCCTGGGTCAAGGGGCTCCAGAGCCGCATCGGCGCCGGCATACCGGCCGGGTGGCGGGTGTGCGGGGAGAACCTGTACGCCCGCCACTCGCTGCCCTACGAGGACCTGGACAGCTGGTTCTACGGCTTCTCGGTGTGGGACGGGGAGCACTGCCTCGACTGGGACCGGACCGTGAGCTTCCTGCACGGTCTCGGGGTGCCCACCCCGCGCGTGCTCTGGCGGGGCGCCTTCGACGAGCGCGCGCTGCGCAGGCTGCGGCTCGACACCACACGCCAGGAGGGCTACGTGGTCCGGACGGTGGCCGGATTCGAGCGGGCGGACTTCGGGCGGTGCGTCGCCAAGTGGGTGCGCGGCGGGCACGTGCAGACCGACACGCACTGGATGTACGCGCAGGTGGTGCCGAACGGGCTCGGGCCGCAGGCCGCGCTGTGGGCGGTGCGGTCGGGCTCCGAACCCGATGCTGCGCAGCTGACGGCGGCCCTCGGTGCGGACCCGGCCCCGGGCGCCGCGGTCGAGCCGGTCGTCGCCGAGGTGGCGGGCCGGCTCGACGCGTCGGGCCGCACCGGGGAGGCCCGGCTGGCCGGCGTACTGGCCGCCGTACTGCACCGCGCGCCGCGGGCCCGGACCGGGGCACGGCTGGCGGCGGGGCCGCTCGGCATGCCGACGGCCCGGCGGGTCGCCGACCTGGTCGGGATTTACCCGCGTCTGCAGCGTCCGTTCCCGGACGCGGGCCGGCGGGCCGGGCTGGTCCGGATGGCCGTCGCCGCCGATCTCGGGGTGCTCCACGCGCTCGCCGGGGCGGCGGCCGCGGGGGATGCCGGGGCGCGGGAGTGCGTGGAGTGGTCGGCGCTGTACGCCGAGGAGGCGGGGCTGCTCGGCCCCGATCCGCTGGGCCCGCTGCGCGCCGGGCTGCGGGAGGCCCTCGCGGGTCTCGACGCGGACGCGGCCGACCGGTGCTGGGCGCAGGCCCGGGAGGCGTTCGGGCGGGGCGGGATCTCCACCGCGGAGGAGGCGGTGGCCGCGACCTGGCGGTGGCGCGACGGCGGCTTCCCGCAGCTGGTGCAGCTGTGCGGGCCCTCGGGCAGCGGGAAGAGCACGTACGCCCGGAGCCTGCCGGGCGTGTCCGCGTACATCAGTCTCGACGATCTGCGCACGGCCCGGGGTTCCCGCGCCGATCAGCGGGCCAACGCGGACGTGCTGCGCGAGGGCCTGGACCGGCTGGACGCGGCGCTCGCCGCGGGCGGCACCGTCGTGTGGGACGCCACCTCCCTCACCGAGCAGCAGCGGGGTCTGGCGGGCGCGGTCGCGCAGCGCCACGACGCGCTCGTCACCCAGGCCGTGGTGCTGGTCGAGGAGGCGGAGCTGGTCCGGCGCAACGCCGTCCGCCCCCACCCCGTACCGGCGCAGGTGCTGGCGGCGCAGCTGCACCGCTTCAGTCCGCCGTATCCCGGGCAGGGGCCGGCGCACCGCACCTGGTACGTCGGCGCGGGCGGGACCGTGGAGGACACGGCGGGCACCCTCGGCGCGGCTACGGCGGCGGCACCGGCGCCGACGGCGACGGCGGCAGTGGGCGAGGACGGCTGATGCGTACCAGTGAGGAGCTCTACCACCAGGTCCGCTGGGACCCCCGGTTCGATCCGGCGCGGTTCGTGTTGGGGCTGCACCAGCGGGGGGCGCCGCCGAAGCGGATCCCGCTGCACTCGTTCGTCCCCGGCGGCGACATCCCGTGGCACCGGGTGCTGTTCGTCGAGGCGGACGGCGAGCTGGTGTGGGACCGGGCGAGCGGTGTGGACCTCGTCGACTCCACGCGGGCCGGCCGGGTCAGCGCACCGCGGCTGCTGCGGGCCCCGTTCTTCACCGCACGGACCCCGCACGCCTGGGATCCGGCGGACGGCGGCGCCTGGCGGCCGGCCGGGACCGGACGGGTGACACCGGACCCCGGCCCGGGGCCGCAGCGCGTACGGCTGCTGACCTGGAACACGCTGTGGGACCGGTACGACGCCCCGCGCATCGACACGGCCCGGCGCAGGCCGATGCTGCTGGCCGACCTGGCGGCCGCCGACGCGGATGTGATCGCCCTCCAGGAGGTCGAACCGGCGCTGCTCGACATGCTGTTGGTGCAGCCGTGGGTGCGCGCCGGATACACGGTGGGCACCGATCCGCGCGGCAAGGACGTCGCCGCGAGCGGACTGCTGGTGCTCAGCCGGCTGCCCGTCCGGGAGGCGGGGCTGCACCTGCTGGGGCCGCACAAGGCGGTCGCCGCGGTTACGGTGGACGGCGCGAGCGGTCCGATGGTCGTGGCCTGTGTCCATCTGACGAGCGATCACACCGAGAACGGATCCGGGCGCCGCGGCATCGAACTCGACCGGATCGCCGAGGGGCTGAGCGTCGTCGAGGCCGATGTGGCTCTGCTCGGGGACTTCAACGACGGCCGCTCCGGAGCGCGGGGGCCGGCCGCGGCCCTGGGCATGCGCGATGCCTGGAGCGAGGTGCACGGGACGCAGGACGCCACGCCGACCTTCGACCCCGTGGCCAATCCGCTGGCCGCGGTGGGCTCGCTTTCGGGGCGGGCGGCCCGGCTGGACCGGGTCCTGCTGCGCTCGGCGGACGCACGGGTGCGGGCCGCCGGGCTACGCGGCAACACCCCCGGCCCGGAAGGGCTGTTCATCTCCGATCACTTCGGTGTCGAGGCGGTGGTGGACTTCGGGGTGCGGGACGAAGGACGCGTGGTGCTCGACGTACCGGCGACCGCCCGGACGGCAGTGGCCTGGCTTCCGCCGCACGATCCGGTGGTGGAGGAGCTGCGCCGCGCGCACGACCCGGCCGTCGACCGCTGGCCGGCGCACGTGAACCTGCTGTTCGGTTTCGTACCGGAGTCCTCGTTCGAGGCGGCGCTGCCACTGCTGGCCGAGGCGGCCGCACAGACGGCGCCGTTCACGGCCCGGCCGGCCGGGGTGCACGACTTCGGCCACCGTGAGGACGCCACCCTGTGGCTGGACCCGGCGGCGGCCGGCGAGGCGCCGTGGCGGCAGTTGCGCAGGGCCCTCGCCGAGCGGTTCCCGGGCTGCCGGGGCCGCGACGGCTTCACCCCGCACCTGACGCTCGGGCGCAGCCGCGATCCGCAGCAGGCACGGGCGGAGTTCACCGCGCGGCTCGGCGGGTCCGGCGCGGGGACGCCGGTCCGGGTCGGGGAGCTCGCGGTGCTCTCGCGCCGCGGGGACGAGCCGATGCGGGTCCGGGCGACGGTGGAACTCGGCACCGGTGCCTGGCGGTGGACACCGGAGCCGCAGACGTCCCCGACTCCGGAAGCACCGGCCCCGCCCGCCCCGGCGGGGGCCGAGCCAGGTGCCGAAGCCGGCGCCGGGTCCGCGGCCGAGGGTGTGCGGGCGCGGATCGCGGGGGCGTTGGGCGACGGGGTGGTGCACCTCGCCGGATCCCGGCGGATGGGCTGCGCCCTGCCCGGCGCGGACGTCGACCTGGTCGCGGCCCTGCCGGGGGCGCCCGGGATCGCGGAGGTACGGGAGCGGGTCGCGGCAGCGCTTCCGGAGGCCGAGCGGATGCGGGAGGTCGTCGGCGCCCGGGTTCCGGGGCTGCGGCTGCGCATCGCCGGACTGGATGTCGACCTGGTGGTCGTCGCCACGGGTGCGGTGGATCCGGCGCAGGCGGTGGAGCGGCGGGCGGAGCTCGGCGAGGCCGCCTCGATCGCCCTGAGCGCCGTGAGCGACGCCGACGCGGTACGGGAGTCCGTCGGCCCGGAACGGCAGGCGGAGTTCGCCCGGCTGGCCCGGGAGGTCAAGGCGTGGGCCCGGGCCCGGGGGCTGGACTCGGCGCCGTTCGGCGGGCTGCCCGGCCTGGCGTGGGCGGTACTGGCGGCCCGTACGGTCCGCGACGCCGCCGACCTGTCCCCCGCGTCCCTGCTCCAGGAGTTCTTCGGGACCTGGGCCGCCTGGGACTGGCGCGACCCGGTCGCCCTGACGCCGCCCGACGGGAAGCCGGACGCGGACCCGGGCTCCGCCCCCGCGCCCGTCACGGTCCTCACCCCCTGCGCGCCGGTCCGCAGCTGCACGCCGCAGGTCGGCCCGGTCCTGCTCGACCTGCTGGTGCGGGAGCTGTACCGCACGTGGGAGGAGGGCGGAGCCGGTCGCGGGGCTGCGCCGCTGCACCGCCGGCACGCCGCCTGGGCGGTCGTGACCGTACGGGCCGATGCACCACGGGAGTTCGAGGAGCGCCTGGGCCGGGCCCGGGGCCGGATGCGGGCGCTGCTCGGCGCCCTGGCGGAGGCCGGTGTCCTGGAGGCGCACGCCTGGCCGCGGCCCTTCGCGGTCTGCGCCACCTCGGCCCGGTACGCGATCGGCCTCGGATCCGCACCGCCGGACGCGGCCGGGCTCGCCGTGCTGGCGGAGCGCTGGTCCGCCGGCCTCCCGGGCGTCGAGGTCACCCTGGCGGAGTGCGGCGCGGTTCCGACCCTCGCGGTTCTCACTCTCCCTGGCGCCAAGTAGCGAACGCATGGAGGCTCCGACCGCCCCTTCGGAACCACTCTCCGAAGACTGACGCGTCGTGACGCGCTCCGTCCCGCCCAGTGGGCGCGGCGGGACAGGGGGGTCACGCGGCACAGCAGATTCCGGCCACCTTTTGCGTCAACACTTTTCATAAGGATTGAAGAAACCCTGAGTTCACGGGTCCCTTGGGCAATTGACACCCCCTCAAGCCTTCAACTCATGAACGCTGAAACCCTTGACGCTCCACCTGACGGGCAGTTCACTCACGCTTCGGTCCCCCGGATCGATCCCCGATGTCAGGAGAGCCCCCATGCCCCGCCTCCCGGACCGTCCCCCGCGAGCGGCGGTCGCTGCCCTCGCCGCCGCCCTCGTCGCCGCCCTCCTCGTTCTGCTGCCGGGCACCGCCGCCCAGGCCGCACCCGTGCTCCTCTCCCAGGGCAGACCCGCCACCGCCTCCAGCCAGGAGAACGGCGGCACGCCCGCGTCCGCCGCCGTCGACGGCGACACCACCACGCGATGGTCGAGCCAGTTCGCCGACCCGCAGTGGATACAGGTGGACCTCGGCGCCCCCGCCCAGGTCAGCCAGGTCGTACTGCGCTGGGAGACCGCGTACGCGACGGCGTACCGGATCGAGCTGTCCGACGACGGCACCCACTGGAGCACCGCCTACTCGACGACCGCCGGAACCGGCGGAATGCGGACCCACGACCTCACCGGGACCGCCCGCTACGTGCGCGTCAACGGCACCCAGCGCGCCACCCCGTGGGGCTACTCGCTCTACGAGTTCCAGGTCTTCGGCACCTCCGGCGGCGACCCCACCCTCCCCGGCGGCGGCGACCTCGGCCCCAACGTCATCGTGTTCGACCCGTCGACGCCCGGCATCCAGGCCAGGCTCGACGAGGTGTTCCGGCAGCAGGAGTCGGCCCAGTTCGGGGCCGGCCGCTACCAGTTCCTGTTCAAGCCGGGCACGTACAACGGCCTCAACGCCCAGATCGGCTTCTACACCTCCATCTCGGGTCTGGGCCTGAGCCCCGACGACACCACGATCAACGGTGACGTGACCGTCGACGCCGGCTGGTTCGGCGGCAACGCCACCCAGAACTTCTGGCGTTCGGCCGAGAACCTCGCACTCAACCCGGTGAACGGCACCGACCGCTGGGCCGTGTCCCAGGCCGCGCCGTTCCGCCGCATGCACGTCAAGGGCGGCCTCAACCTCGCCCCCGACGGCTTCGGCTGGGCCTCCGGCGGCTACATCGCCGACTCGAGGATCGACGGCCAGGTGGGCAACTACTCGCAGCAGCAGTGGTACACCCGCGACAGCGCGATCGGCGGCTGGGGCAACGGCGTCTGGAACCAGGTCTTCTCCGGGGTGCAGGGCGCGCCCGCCCAGTCGTTCCCGAACCCGCCGTACACCACGCTCGACTCCACGCCCGTCTCCCGGGAGAAGCCCTTCCTGTACCTGGACGGGGCCGAGTACAAGGTCTTCGTCCCGGCCAAGCGGGTGGGTGCCCGCGGCACCTCCTGGGGCAACGGCACACCGCAGGGCACCTCGCTCCCGCTGAGCCGGTTCTACGTGGTCAAGCCCGGCACCACCGCGGCGACGATGAACCAGGCCCTGGCCCAGGGCCTGCACCTGCTCTTCACCCCGGGCGTCTACCACGTCGACCGGACGATCCGCGTGGACCGCGCGGACACGGTCGTACTGGGCCTCGGCCTGGCCACGATCGTCCCCGACAACGGGGTGACCGCGATGCAGGTCGCCGACGTCGACGGGGTGCGGCTCGCCGGGCTCCTGATCGACGCGGGCCCGGTCAGCTCACCCAGCCTGCTGGAGGTCGGCCCGGCCGGCACGAGCACGGACCACGGCGGCAACCCGACGACCGTGCAGGACGTGTTCATCCGGGTCGGCGGTGCCGGTCCCGGGAAGGCCACCGTCGGCATGGTGATCAACAACCACGACACGGTCGTCGACCACACCTGGATCTGGCGCGCCGACCACGGGGACGGCGTGGGCTGGGAGACCAACCGCGCCGACTACGGCTTCCGCGTCAACGGCGACGACGTCCTGGCCACCGGGCTGTTCGTGGAGCACTTCAACAAGTACGACGTGGAGTGGAACGGGGAGCGCGGCCGCACGGTCTTCTTCCAGAACGAGAAGGCGTACGACGCCCCGAACCAGGCCGCGATCCAGAACGGCTCCACCAAGGGCTACGCGGCCTACAGGGTGGCCGACTCGGTGAACGCCCACGAGGGCTGGGGCCTGGGCAGCTACTGCTACTACAACGTCGACCCGACGATCCGTCAGGACCAGGGATTCCAGGCGCCGACGAGGCCGGGCGTGAAGTTCCACGACCTGCTCGTCGTCTCGCTCGGCGGCAAGGGCCAGTACGAGCACGTCATCAACACGACGGGCGCGCCCACCTCCGGCACGTCGACGACCCCTTCCACGGTCGTCTCCTACCCCTGACCCCCAGGAGGCGCGGACGGCTTCCGGCCGTTCCGCGCCTCCCCGCTCGGGACGACCTCTCCCAACCGGTGTGCGCGGCCGCGCGTTCTGCGCGACTCCGCTCAACTGGGCGGCACAGGAGGCCGGAAGGACAGGACAACCTGGTCGTCGACATCGACACCGTCATCCACTTCCAGGTGACCGACGCCCGCGCCGCGACGTACGAGGTCGCCGGGTACATCCAGGCCGTCGAGCAGCTCACCGTCACCGCCCTGCGCAACATCGTCGGCGGCATGAGCCCTGACCCGCACCGACTTCCTGGTCGGCACGCGTGGCTTCCTCGCCCCTGAGCAGCTGACGGGGGCTCCGCTCACACCGGCCGTCGACGCGTACGCCGCGGGATGGTGGTGGCCCACGCCTGCGGGGCCGCACCCTTCCCGCCGGGGGCACGACTCGAACCCGCGCTGCGGCTGCTGCCCCCGGACCAGTCCGCGGTGGTGACGCCTGCCTCTCCCCCGACCCGGCCGCCCGGCCGGCTCCGGCGCAGATCCTGGAGCACCTGGGCCGCGGGCAGGAGAAGCCGGCCGGGGACTGGCTGCCCCCGGCGGTGCGCACGATGGTCGGGCTCCACACCATGCCCACCGTCGACGCGAGCTGAGGTGCTCTCAGACCTCCACGACGATCTTCCCGGCGGTGCGCCCGGTCCGGCTGAGCTCGAAGGCCGCCGCGAGCTCCGACAGCGGGAAGGTCTTGGCGACGGTGACCGTGAGCTGCCCGGCGTCCGCGAGCCGGCCCAGTTCGGCCAGGGCCTCCGTGTCGGGGCGCACCCACATCCACTGGCCCCCCGCGCCGAGCACCGTGTGGTCGGCGATGGAGGCGTGCCGGCCGCCCTTCGCCAGGACCGCCTGGGTGACGTCGAGGACGCCTCCGACGAAGTCCGCGGCGACGGTGATCCCGTCGGGGGCGAGCGCCCGCACCCGCTCGACCAGGCCGTCCCCGTACTCGACCGGTTCACAGCCGAGCTCGCGCAGCCGGTCGTGATTGCGCGCGGAGGCGGTGCCGATGACCCGGGCGCCCAGCGCGCGGGCGATCTGCACGCCGAAGGAGCCGACGCCGCCTGCGGCGCCGTGGATGAGGACGGTGTCGTCCTTGCCGGTGGCCAGCCGGGTGAGCAGCTGGTACGCGGTGAGCCCGGCCAGTGGCAGGCCGGCCGCCTCGTGCCAGCCGAGCGAGGCGGGTTTGGCCGCGGCGGCGCGGACGGGGACGCTGACGTACTCGGCGAAGGTCCCGCCGTGCACGTAGTCCTTGCGGGCGTACGCCATGACCTCGTCGCCGACCGCGAACTCGGGCACGTCGATGCCGACCCGCTCGACGGTGCCCGCGACGTCCCAGCCGGGGACGACGGGGTACACCACGTCCATGAGGGCGTCGAGACCGCCCGCCATGATCTTCCAGTCGACGGGGTTGACCCCGGCGCACTTGACCTTGACGAGGATCTCGCCGGGGGCCACCTTGGGCATCGGCAGCCGGGTCTCGGTGAGCACCTCCGTCCCTCCGTACGTCTCGTACGCCATCGCCCGCATGGTGTCCTCGGACATCTACCCGACCTCTCCGTGTGCCATGAGCCGTCACGGCCCATCCCATCACGAAAGCCCGTGCCCGCCCCGAGAAGCGGCGTGGGCACGGCGCGGCGCGCGGGCCCGCGCTCTCACAGGGCCCGGTGCGCGGCGATGGCCTCGGCGTAGCGGCGGGCGGCGCGGGCGCTGGCCGCCAGGTGCCCGGTCAGGTATGCGCGGGACGCCGGGAGGCCGGGGCGGTGGGCCTGGCGGGCGTAGCGGGCGGGTCCACCGCCGGCAGGCGGTCCCCGGCCGGGGCACCTGATCGGCGCCCAGTCGCCCCAGCCTTAATTCAGGACATGAGTTAAGTCCGGTGAAAGGTCGCGTCAAGAGCTCGTGCAGGGGTATGTTGCGGCCAACTGCAAGGCGGGAGAGGCCGGATGACGACAGCGCGTGGCGGCCGGACGGTACGGGACCTGCGGCGCGGCAACCGCAGCGCCGTACTCCAGCGGCTCTATTTCGGCGGACCGCTGAGCCGCCGGGAGCTGGGGCCCGCCACCGGGCTGAGTTCCGGATCCGTCAGCAACGTCGTCGGCGAACTCATCGCGGACGGACTGCTGGAGGAGGCCGGCGTCGTCGACTCCGACGGCGGCCGCCCGCGCACCTTGCTGCGCGTGGCCCCGGGCAGCGCCCACCTGATCGGGGTCGACGTCGGCGAGACCCGCGTCCGCGTCGGGCTCTTCGACCTCACCCTGACCGAACTCGCCCGCGCGGAGACGCCGTTGCTGCCGCGCGGCTGCTACGACGTCGGCCCGATCGTGGACCACGTCCGCACCGGGATCGAGGCGGTGCTCGCCGGGGCCGGGGTCGGTACGGAACGGCTGCTGGGCGTGGGAGTGGGGGTCCCCGGCATCGTCGACCGCACCGCCCCGGGCGGAGCCGTCGTGCACGGGCAGACCATCGGCTGGGACGCGGTACCGCTGGAGGCCCTGCTGCGCGCGACGGGGACGCTGCCGCCGGAGGTCCCGTACCTCATCGACAACGGCGCGCGGACACTGGGTCAGGCCGAGATGTGGTTCGGGGCGGGACGGGGGGCGCGGGACGCCGTCGTGGTCCTGTTCGGGTCCGGGGTCGGCGCGAGCCTGATCACGGACCGCTCCCCGGACGGCGCCGGCACGACGGGAACCCCGCTGGAGTGGGGCCACTTGACGGTGTCGGTCGGGGGCCGGCGCTGCCGGTGCGGGGCACTGGGCTGCCTGGAGGCCTACACCGGGGCCGAGTCACTGCTGGCCCGCTGGGCGGAGCGGGGCGGGGCCGGGGGCACACCGGCGGACGCGGCGGGTTCCGCGGACCCGGTCGACGAGGAGGAGGCCCTCGCGGCCCTGCTGGGGGCGGCCGTCGCGGACGACCCGGCGGCCCGGGACGTCCTCGACGAGACCGCGGAGTACCTGGGAGCGGGCCTGTCGGACCTGATCAACCTGTTCCGGCCGGAGCGGATCCTGATCGGCGGCTGGGCGGGACTGCTGCTGGGCCCGCACATCCTCCCGGCGGTCCGGGAGCACGCGGCGCGCTACTCCCTGCGCCACCCGGCCGCCCGGGTCTGCGTCGACCTGGGCTCCCTCGGCCCGGACGCGGTCACCGTGGGCGCGGCCACGCTCCCCCTCTCCGCCTTCTTCACCACCGGCGGCCGCCGCACCGCCCCTCCCCCCAACCCCGGAACGACCGGGCCGGCAGACGTCCTTGACGCGGCGGGGCTAAGGCCTGTCCCGTGATCCCCGGCGGGCGCGCGACGCCGGCTACGGCACCTCGCTGCGTTGTCGGGACGCCCGGATACGCCCGGATACGCCCAGTATGCGGACGCCCCTCCGCCGTGCGATGCACCGCATCCGACGCCGCGCGCTGACCCACCGGGGATCATGGGACAGCCCTTAGGCCGTTTCTCTCGGATCATCGGATCGTTGGTTGATGTGTGTCGTTGACTGACGCGCAGTGGGCGCGGATCGAGCCGTTGCTGCCGGACCGGACGCCGAAGCGGGGTGGACGGTGGCGTGATCAC
>LJCW01000354.1 GCA_001298555.1 Actinobacteria bacterium OV450 | reverse complement strand
GGCCCGACCCTGGCGGCGGCCCCTGGGCTGCTGTGCCCGGCGGGACCTTGCCGTCTGCCGGGGAGGACCCGGCCGAGGCCGCCGCCGCGTCCGGGGGCGGCCCCGGCGCGTGGCCCGACCCTGGCGGCGGCCCCTGGGCTGCTGTGCCCGGCGGGACCTTGCCGTCTGCCGGGGAGGACCCGGCCGAGGCCGCCGCCGCGTCCGGGGTGCCCACGGGACCCCGTGCCGAGGACTTGACCGGCTCCGCCCCCGGCGGCGCCACCCCGCCCGGGGCGGAGGCGGGTCCCGGATCCGGCCCCGGCGTGTGGCCGGACCCCGGTGGCGGCCCCTGGGCTGCTGTGCCCGGCGGGACCCCGCCCGTGGCCGGGGAGGTCCCGGCCGAGGCCGGCCCCGAGAGTGCTGCCGCGTCCCGGGCGGGGACGGGTCCCGCGTCCGGTGCGGGGGCCGCGTCCGGGGTGGAGACCGGGCCGGTGGACGGGGAGCGGCCCGTCGTGGGGTATCTCGGGGACCGGGCGCCGACCTATGCCGCCGAGCCGGGGGCCCTGCCTGTGGCCGATCCCGGGGCCCTCGACGAGCTCGTGCCCGACACCGTCCTGGAAGGGGCCCGGCACGGGGCGTACACCCTGCGGGCGACCTCCGTGCGCGGGGACTCCGCCCGCTTCCGCGGCGAGGCCCGCCGGGACTTCCTGCTGACCACCCGCTTCGGCACCGGCGACGACGCCCTCGTCCTCGTCGCCCTCGCCGGCGGCGGCCGCTCCGCCCCCGGCGCCGCCGAAGCCGCCGCCGAGCTGTGCCGATGGATCGCGTCGGCCGTCGGCCGGAGCAGGGAGCGGCTGGCCGACGACATCCGCGCCGGCCGGCGCGACGCCCTGCGCTCGGGGCTGCAGCGGCTCACCGACCGGGGCTACGGGCGCCTGCGCGCGCACGCGGCCGAGCTGGGCCTGGCGGAGGACGCGTACACCGCCGGGCTGCGCGTCCTGCTGCTCCCCATCGACCCCGAGTGCAAGACCCGGATCTGCTTCGGCGCGGGCGCCGGCGGGCTGTTCCGGCTGCGGGCCGGTGCCTGGCAGGACCTGGAGCCCGAGCCGGAGCCCGAGCCCGAGCCGGCGGAGCCCCCAGGCGACGGGTTCCGGTTCCGGGCCGCCCTGGCCCGCCCCCGGGACACCCTGCTGCTCTGCTCGGGCGGCCTGGCGGCCCCCATGCGGGAGGAGGCCCTGCTGCCGGCCGAGCTGGCCGCCCGCTGGGCCGACGCGGAGCCCCCCGGCCTCGCGGCCTTCCTCGCGGACACCCAGCTCCGCCTCAAGGGCTACGCCGACGACCGGACGGCCGCCGCCGTCTGGGAGGCGTGAGCGCGCAGAGTGTGCATGGATGGACGGGCGTACCCCGCAGGCAACGAAAGGGCGCCTTTCCATGGGCAAGCAGAACGTGGCCGAGCAGTTCGTCGACATCCTCGTGCGCGCGGGCGTGCGCCGGATGTACGGAGTCGTCGGAGACAGCCTGAACCCGGTCGTCGACGCCATCCGAAGGACCGGCGACATCGAGTGGATCCAGGTGCGGCACGAGGAGACGGCCGCTTTCGCCGCCGGCGCGGAGGCCCAGATCACGGGCCGGCTCGCGGCCTGCGCGGGCTCCTGCGGTCCCGGCAACCTCCACCTGATCAACGGCCTCTACGACGCGCACCGCTCGATGGCCCCCGTCCTCGCCCTCGCCTCCCACATCCCGTCCGGCGAGATCGGCCTGGGCTACTTCCAGGAGACCCACCCGGACCGGCTGTTCACCGAGTGCAGCCACTACAGCGAGCTGATCTCCAACCCGCAGCAGATGCCCCGGGTGCTCCAGACCGCCATCCAGCACGCCATCGGCCGCAGCGGCGTCGGCGTGATCTCGCTTCCCGGCGACATCGCGTCCCTCCCGGCCCCGGAGAAGAGCATCCAGCACGCGCTCGTGACCGCGCGGCCGACCGTACGCCCCGGTGACGGGGAGATCGAGAAGCTGGTCCGGCTGATCGACGAGGCCGACAGGGTCACGCTGTTCTGCGGCAGCGGCACCGCCGGGGCGCACGCCGAGGTCATGGAGTTCGCGGGCCGCGTCAAGGCACCCGTCGGGCACGCCCTGCGCGGCAAGGAGTGGATCCAGTACGACAATCCGTACGACGTCGGCATGAGCGGCCTGCTCGGCTACGGAGCCGCCTACGAGGCCACCCACGAGTGCGATCTGCTGATCCTGCTCGGCACGGACTTCCCGTACAACGCCTTCCTGCCCGACGACGTGAAGATCGTCCAAGTGGACATCCGCCCCGAACACCTGGGCCGCCGATCCCAGTTGGACCTCGCCGTCTGGGGCGACGTACGGGAGACCCTGCGCGCGCTGAACACCCGGGTGAAGGCCAAGACGGACCGCCGCTTCCTGGACCGGATGCTCAAGAAGCACGCGGACGCCCTGGAAGGCGTGGTGAAGGCGTACACGCGGAAGGTGGAGAAGCACACCCCGATCCACCCGGAGTACGTGGCTTCCGTCCTCGACGAACTCGCTGACGAGGACGCCGTGTTCACCGTCGACACGGGCATGTGCAACGTATGGGCGGCACGCTATCTTTCCCCGAACGGCAAGCGGCGCATCATCGGCTCCTTCAGCCACGGCTCCATGGCCAATGCCCTCCCGCAGGCCATCGGCGCACAGTTCACGGACCGCGGCCGTCAAGTGGTGTCGATGTCGGGCGACGGTGGTTTCTCGATGCTGATGGGAGATTTCCTCACCCTGGTGCAGTATGACCTGCCCGTCAAAGTGGTCCTCTTCAACAACTCATCGCTCGGAATGGTCGAGTTGGAAATGCTGGTTTCCGGCCTTCCTTCGTACGGAACGACCAACCACAACCCGGATTTCGCGGCGATCGCCCGCGCGGCGGGCGCGTACGGCATCCGGGTGGAGAAGCCCAAGCAGCTCACAGCGGCTTTGAGGGACGCCTTCCGGCACAAGGGGCCCGCCTTGGTGGACGTGGTGACCGACCCCAACGCCTTGTCGATTCCACCCAGGATCAGCGCCGAGATGGTGACCGGTTTCGCACTATCGGCCAGCAAGATCGTGCTGGACGGCGGGGTGGGCCGGATGATCCAGATGGCTCGATCCAACCTGCGCAACGTGCCACGCCCGTAACCCGGCAGGAGTGCGGACTGCCCCGGCGGGCATGCATCCCGTAGACCAGTTCGAGATCAGTCGGGATACGGGGGAGGTACATCGCCGTGCGGGTGGGGGCGAAGACCGGGAAGCAGTGGAGGAGAGGGCGGCCCGTACCGCGTGAACCGTCCGTCGAGGACGGGGGAGCGATGGACGCGGTGGAGATCAGCCGGAGCGTACGCCGGGCCGATCTCAAGGCGGTGGGCGAAGTCCGCCTCGCCTTACGGGAGTTGATGCGTCACCGGTGTCCGGCCGACACCGCCGAGGTGGCGGAGCTGTTGATCACCGAGCTCGTCACGAACGCCCTCGTCCACACCGACCAGGGCGCCGAGGTGTCCGCGCGGCTCGCCGCGGACCGGCTGAGGGTGGAGGTCCGGGACCACGTCTCGCGCCGGCCCCGGCCGTACGTACCGACCGCCGACGACGGTACGCACGGCCGGGGGCTGATGCTGGTCCAGGCCCTCGCCGACGCCTGGGGCGTGGAGTCGCCGGTGCAGGCCGGCGGCAAGGTGGTGTGGTTCGAGCTGGCCGGGGCCCCGGGCGGCCTCGGCGGCCGGGCCTACGGGGCCGCGTACGAGACGGGGTACGAGACCGCGTACGACGGCACCTACGGGGGCGCGTACGACGGAGGGCCCGCCTGACGGGCGGGCCCTCCGGAGTGGCAGCGGTCAGCCGAACTGCTGTTCCAGGTCCTTGAGTTTGCGCTCCAGGGAGTCGAGGCGGGGGAGGGCCTGGGTGTCGTCCTCGGCGGTGAGGTCCACCGTCCGGGGCCCGGTCACCTCAGTCATCTCGGTTCCGTGCACGGCCTGCAGGGAGGGCCGGCGGCGCGGGGCGGGCAGTTGTCCCGTTTCCGCTATGGCCGGCTCCGCGCCGACCGGCGCGGAGCCCGACCCGGGGGCCAGCCCCGGCACGTCGACCTGGCGGGCGCGAGAGCGTCCGAACGCCCGGTTCTGCCGGCCCAGGGCCTTGATCCGGGCTCGGTCGAGCCTGTTCTGGTCGCGCCGGCGGTGGCGGTCCTGCTCCCGCTCGCGCTTGTCCTCGCGTACCTCTTCGACCGCTTCGTCGAGGGTGCGGACCCCCTCCAGCAGCATGAGCGACCAGGCGCCGAAGGTCTCTCGGGGGGCCCGCAGCCAGCGGACCATCCGGATCTGCGGCAACGGCCTCGGGATCAGGCCCTGTTCACGCAGCGCCGCCCGACGGGTCTGCTTCAGGGCCCGGTCGAAGAGGACGGCCGCCGAGAGGGACATCCCGGAGAAGAACTGCGGGGCTCCGTCGTGTCCGGCGCCGCGCGGCGCGTGCACCCAGTTGAACCAGGCGGCCGCGCCCGCGAACAGCCAGACCAGCATGCGGGAGCCGAGGGCCGCGTCACCGTGGCTCGCCTCGCGGACGGCGAGCACCGAGCAGAACATGGCGGCACCGTCGAGGCCGAACGGGACCAGGTACTCCCAGCCCCCGGAGAGGTTGAGGTTCTGCCGGCCGAAGCCGACCAGTCCGTGGAAGGAGAGCGCGGCGGCCACCGCCGCGCAGCAGAACAGCAGGACGTAGGAGGCGGTTCCGTAGACGGCTTCCTTGCGCCGCCGCCGCTCCTCGCTGCGCTCCCAGGTGTCCTCGGCCGCCGCCTTCTCGCCCTCCCGCTTGCCCCGCGCCAGCACCGCGACCGCCGCAAGCACGCCCAGGATCAGCAGGCTGCCGGGCAGCAGCCAGTCCAGCGATATGTCGGTCAGTCTCATGCGGATGTCCCTTGCCTCTGCCTCGCGTGTGCGGCCTTCGCGGGAGCCATGGTGGCGCAGGAGATCGGCTCGGCACGCGGGTTTCGGGGCAAGTGGACGCCATCGGGGGGTGGGGCCCGCCGAATAGGGTGTTGTAGCTCGAACTACCGGTCGTACGGCCAGAGTTGTGTTCGATTACGGTCAGTCGTACGAGTGGGTTCAGATGTCAGGCGGCAGCCGTGAGACGGACGATGCGGTCCGCGTCGCAGGTGCGGGGGCACGTGGTGCAGGTGTCCTCCGGCCGGATCGTGTAGAAGAGGCAGCAGCTGGCCCGGTCCCGGGTGGCCAGCCGCTCGCCGCCCGGGCCGGAGAGGGTGCGGAAGGCCGCGCCCGCGGTGTACGGGGCCGTCCTGCCGGGGAGCAGCGCGTCCAGCTCGGCCATGGCCCGGTGCTCCTCGTCCACGAGCTTGCCGAGGTGCCAGACGCCCGAGACGATCTCGTCGGTCACCATGCCCCACAGGGCGCGGCGCCCGCGCCGCATGCGCGGGCCGAAGCCCTCCAGCAGGGGTTCGAGGTGCCGGGCCACCGCAGCCCGCACCTCTGCGCGCAGCGCCTCCTCGTCAGGCACGACGCGGGCCCCGGGGAGGGCCGCCGCCGGGTCGTCCGGCAGGCAGGCGAAGGACTCGACGCGCACGCTCATACGGCCCCCGGTCCGGTGGAACGCCACCTCTCCCGCGGGCAGGTCGGGCACCCGCCGCGCGAGGAACCAGGGAGCCGTGATCAGCAGGCAGGCGGGCCAGGCGTACCGGTGCAGCCCGAAGGTGGCCACGACGTCGGGGCGGGCCTGGCGGCCGTAGTCCCGCAGGACCTGGGCCTCGTCCCAGGCGAGGTAGCCGTCGAGCTCGGCCCCTCCGGCGGCGAGCTCGTCCGCGCCGACCCACCCCACACCGCGAGGGGCGCTCTCGTGCGCCGCGCGCTCGACGACCTGGAGGCTGCCGTACATCCCGGCCAGCCGTGCGTACGCGTCCGCCACCGGAGAGCCGGCCGGGAGCGGGGCGTGGGCAGGGCTGTCGGGCATGGCGGAACCACCGATCCACACAGTCGGAAGAAGAGAGGTAAGCCTTACCTTAACTGATCTCCAGTGGCCTGTACCAGCACCGTCGGGCCCTGTTCACCTATTCTCGGGAGAGCCCAGGTCGAGACCCCGAGGAGGACCGAGTGCACGAAGCGGCCCACGTCAGGGTGACGGCGCTGATCCCCACGCAGAAGGTGCTGCGCCATTCGGTGCGCGGCCAGGTGCTCGACGCGCTGCGCGCGGCGCTCGTCGACGGGGAGCTGGTGCCGGGGGAGATCTACTCCGGGCCCGCCCTGGGGGAGCGCTTCGGGGTCTCCGCGACGCCCGTGCGCGAGGCGATGCAGCAGCTGGCGCTGGAGGGGGCGGTAGAGTGCCTGCCGAACCGGGGCTTCCGGGTGCTCTCCCGTACGCCGCGCGCGGTGGCCGAGCTCGCGGAGGTACGGGCGCTGCTGGAGGTCCCGGTGATGCTGCGGCTGGCCCGTACGGTCCCGGCGGAGGCCTGGGCGGAGCTGCGCCCGGTGGCGGCCGCCGCGGCCGAGGCCGCCGCGGCCGGTGACCTGCCGGCCTACGCGGACGCGGACCGGGCGTTCCACCGGGAGGTGCTCTCCCTCGGCGGCAACGAGCAGCTGGTCTCCGTGGCCGAGGACCTGCACCGCCGGTCGCAGTGGCCGCTGCCGGGCGTCCCGCGGACCCGCCGGGAGGCCCTCGTCGCGGACGCGGCGGAGCACTCGGCCCTGCTGGAGGCCCTGATCGCGGGCGACCTCCCGGCCCTGGAGCCCCTGATCCGCGGCCACTTCACCACGCCCTGACGGGACCCCTGACCGGCCGGCCCCCGCCGGACTTCCGACCGGACCGCCGACCCCCCCGGCCGGACCGTGCCGGGCCTCCGGCCGTGCCCTGCCGGGCTTGTGGCCGGGGGCCGGCGGGGGTGTCAGCCGGTTGGGGTCGGGTGGAGCTGGTCCGCCAGCCAGGTGGGGATGCCGCCCAGCAGGTGGAACAGACGGCGGGCCTCCGCGCGCAGCCGGGCCGCCTCCGGTTCCGGTTCGGCTTCGGCCAGGGCCGCCAGCGCCGGGGCCGTACCGATCAGGAAGCCCAGGTCCTCCCGGATGCGCAGGGACTCCGTGAAGCCCTTCCGGGCCTCCGCCACCTCCCCGTCCCGCAGCGCCAGCGCCGCCAGGTGCCGCCAGGTGAACGACAGCAGGAGCGTGTCCCCGTGCGCCAGGGCCCCCGCGTGGGCCCGGTGGTAGGCGGGCCGCGCCGACTGGGGCGCGTCCGCGAGGTGTTCCGCGACCAGGCCCCGGCGGAAGTCCAGCAGCGGCCGCGTCCGGGACCCGGGGGACAGCAGCGCCGCCGCCCGGCCCAGCGCGGAACGGGCCTCGTCCGAGCGGTCGCGGACCCCGAGGACGGTCGCCGCGTACGCCAGCTGCCCGCGCTCGCAGGCCGCCGCGCCCCGCTCGTCGTCGTCCTGGGCGGCCGCCTCCGCGACCCGCAGCGCGTCCTCCGCCTCGGCCCAGCCCTGCCCGGTGAACAGGCACCGCTCGACGAGCAGCGCCGTCCGCTGCACGGCTGCGCCGGCGTCGGGCAGGTGCGGCGTCAGCAGGGCCGCCGCGTCGGTCCAACAGCCGCGCGAGCGCAGCCGCCATATCGCCCGCTGGAGGGGGTCGTCTCCCCCGGCAGTTCCGGCACCGGACATGGCGGTATCCGCCACATTGCCCTCCCCAAAGCAACCGAGCAGCACGTCGTCGAGCCCTTGGGCCGAAATGAGAGCACGGATCGACGGCCGCGGCCAAGGGGTCGGGTGAACTCTTTCACAAAGTCCGGACGCCGTGTCAGGCCGCCTCCACCGCCCCTGGCCGGATCTGCTCAGCTCATCCGCAGTGCCAGGAAGAAGTCGAGCTTGTCCTCCAGCCGCGAGAGGTCACGCCCCGTCAACTGCTCGATTCGCCCGACCCGGTACCTCAGCGTGTTGACGTGCAGGTGCAGCCGCGTCGCGCAGCGCGTCCACGAGCCGTCGCAGTCGAGGAACGCCTCCAGCGTCGGGATCAGCTCCGCGCGGTGACGGCGGTCGTAGTCCCGCAGCGGGTCCAGCAGGCGCGCCGTGAAGGCGCGGCGCACGTCGTCCGGGACGAACGGCAGCAGCAGGACGTGCGAGGCCAGCTCGTGGTGGCCGGCCGCGCAGACCCGGCCCGGGCGGGCCGCGGCGACCCGGCGGGCGTGCCGGGCCTCCTCCAGCGCCCCGCGCAGCCCCTCCGCGGAGTGCACGGCCGCGCTGACGCCCAGGGTGAGCCTGCCGTCGCCGTCGAGGCCGGCCTGCAGGGGCTCCCGTACGACGGAGAGCAGCTCGTCGGCGTGCAGGGCGCTGTCCGGGCCGCCCTTCTCCTCGCCGGGCTCCCCGGGCAGCGCGGGCAGCGGTACGAGCGCGATGGCCTCGTCACCCGCATGGGCCACCGCGATCCGGTCCGAGGGCTCGGGCCCCGAGACGGACGGGTCGACGAGGATCTCCTCCAGCAGCGACTGGGCCACCGGGCCGCCGGGGATGTCCCCGCCGTCCCAGTCGACCCGCGCCACGACGACCTGCCAGTGCGGGGCGGTGCCCAGCCCGGGCAGCAGCACCGGGGCCGCGACCCGCAGGCGGGCGGCGATCTCGGCCGGCGCGGCACCCGTCTGGACGAGCTCCAGCACCTCCTGGGCCAGGCGGCGGCGCACCGTGCGGGCCGCGTCGCGGCGGTCCCGCTCGACGGCGATCAGCTGGGTCACGCCCTGGAGCAGGTCGAGCCGCTCGGCGGGCCAGTCGCCGGCGTCCGCCTCGACGGCCAGCAGCCAGTCCGAGAGCACGGTTTCCCGCACGTCACGGGCGCCCGGGCCGCCCGGGCCGCGGCCCGCTCCCCTGATCGGGAACAGGGAGTACGTAATACCCTGGATGGAGATCCGGTGCGGGCCCCTGCGCCCGGTGCGGACCGCCGCCAGGTGCTCTCCGGCCAGCACCGCGCAGACGCCTGGTGCCAGGGGTTCTCCCGCGCCGGCGATCTGCCGGCCCGTGGGGGAGAGCACCCAGGCGCGCAGATCGAGGTCCGTGGTGAGCAGATCCAGCACCACATCGGGTCCACCGCCCGCGGGGCCCGAGGTCATCAGACGGCGGTGGCGGTCCACGACGGCCGCCAGGTCCCCCGCACGCTCGCCCGAGACCTGCCGCACCACGTACTCGGTGATCGTGGCGAATGCAACGTCCTCGTTCACGGCGAACAGCGGCAGCCGGTTGCGCCGACAGGCTGAAACGAGATCGTCGGGGATGTCCCCCAGCTCCGCCTCGCCGGCAGCGAGGCCGGCGACGCCCGCGCTCGCGAGGATTCGTACGAACGGCTCGGAGTCGGCCGAATTTCTTCGCCACGCCAGGCCGGTGAGGACGAGTTCGCCCCCGGTGAGGTATCGGCTTGGATCCCTCAGGTCGGTCGTCATGACGCCGCGGACCGTCCGGTCGAGTTCGTCCTCGCCGCCCAGCAGCCGCAGCCCCAGCGCCTCGGTTTCCAGCAGTGCGCGCAGCCGCATGGTGTCGCCGCCGATCTGTCTCGAATGTTGCCGTTGGAAATCGGGCAGGTCGTTGCATCCTGCCTTTCATACGAATCTACAAGACGAGGGAGGCCGCCAGCCAACTCCTTCATGGTTTCGGTGACTGCACCCGGAGGACGCACGGCTTGTGTACTGACTCCACACCGCGTTAACAGCACGTGAACGACCAGTCGAGGGCCCCCAGGGCCTCCTGGCTTGAAGTGAACGACACGATGAAGAAGAAGAGAGCCGCACATGGACTTCCTTCGCCCCGCCAGCTGGGAGGAGGCACTCGCCGCTAAGGCCGAGTACCCCACAGCTGTGCCGATTGCGGGTGGCACCGACATCATGGTCGAGATCAACTTCGACCACCGCCGTCCGGAGTACCTCCTCGACCTCAACCGCATCGCTCTGCTGCGGGAGTGGGAGGTAGGCGAGGAGGTCACCAAGCTCGGCGCCTCCGTCCCGTACACCCAGATCATGGAGAACCTGCGCGGCACGCTGCCGGGTCTCGCGCTCGCCTCGCACACGGTCGCGTCCCCGCAGATCCGCAACCGCGGCGGTGTCGGCGGCAACCTCGGTTGCGCCTCGCCCGCCGGTGACTCCCACCCCGCCCTCCTCGCCGCCGGCGCCGAGGTCGAGGTCGAGTCCGTACGCGGCTCGCGCCTGATCCCGATCGACGAGTTCTACACCGGCGTCAAGCGCAACGCGCTCGCCGCCGACGAGCTCATCAAGACGGTCCACATCAAGAACGCCACGGGCCCGCAGCAGTACTCCAAGGTCGGTACGCGCAACGCGATGGTCATCGCCGTCTGCGCCTTCGGCCTCGCGCTGCACCCCGAGACCCGCACGGTGCGTACGGGCATCGGTTCGGCCGCCCCGACCCCGATCCGGGCGAAGGCCGCCGAGGAGTTCCTGAACGCCGCGCTCGAAGAGGGCGGTTTCTGGGAGTCCCGCAAGGTCATCACCCCGTCGATCGCCAAGCAGTTCGGTGAGCTCGCCACGGGCGCGGCCAACCCGATCGACGACGTTCGCGGCACGGCGAAGTACCGCCGTCACGCGGTCGGCATCATGGCTCGCCGCCAGCTCGTCTGGACGTGGGAGCAGTACCGCGGCACCAACGGCCGCTCGCTCGAAGGGGCTGCGTAACCATGCGCGTCAATTTCACTGTCAACGGTCGTCAGCAGGAAGCCGACGACGTGTGGGAGGGCGAGTCCCTCCTGTACGTGCTGCGTGAGCGCCTGGGCCTGCCCGGCTCCAAGAACGCGTGCGAGCAGGGCGAGTGCGGTTCCTGCACCGTCCGCCTCGACGGCGTGCCGGTCTGTTCCTGTCTGGTCGCGGCCGGCCAGGTCGAGGGCCGCGACGTCGTGACCGTCGAGGGCCTGGCCGACTTCGCCAAGCAGCGCGAGGCGCACGGCCACGGCGGTGCCTGCGGCACCGGCGGCGGCTGCGGCGGCAACGGGGTGTCCACCGACGAGGCCAAGCAGTGGTCCGCCAAGGGCACCGACTCCCAGACCGGTGAGGGCGTGGAGCTCTCCAACATCCAGCAGGCGTTCATCGACGCCGGCGCCGTCCAGTGCGGCTTCTGCACCCCGGGTCTGCTGGTCCAGGCGGACGCCCTCCTGGAGCGCAACGCCGACCCGTCCGACCAGGACATCCGTGAGGCCCTGTCCGGCAACCTCTGCCGCTGCACGGGCTACGAGAAGATCCTCGACGCGGTCCGCCTCGCGGCCGCCCGTCAGGGAGAGGCTGTCTGATCATGGCCAACACCCGCACCGCGCCCTCCGGTACGCCGACGAACGTCACCCAGAAGCACAACAAGGGTGGTATCGGCGAGTCCACGCTCCGCCCGGACGGCACCCTCAAGGTCACCGGTGAGTTCGCGTACTCCTCCGACATGTGGCACGAGGACATGCTGTGGGGCCAGACCCTGCGCAGCACCGTCGCCCACGCCGAGATCGCGTCCATCGACATCTCCGAGGCCCTGGCCATGCCGGGCGTCTACTCGGTCCTGACGTACGACGACCTGCCGGCCGAGATGAAGAACTACGGCCTGGAGATCCAGGACACCCCGGTCCTCGCCAACGGCCGCGTACGCCACCACGGTGAGCCGGTCGCCCTCGTGGCCGCCGACCACCCGGAGACCGCCCGTCGCGCGGCCGCCAAGATCAAGATCGACTACCGGGAGCTGCCTCTCGTCACGGACGAGGCCTCGGCCCTGGCCGCGGACGCGCCGCTGATCCACGAGGGCCGCGACGACCACCACTCCGGTCACGTCCCGCACCCGAACATCGTGCACCGCCAGCCGATCATCCGCGGCAACGTGGAGGAGGCCCGCAAGCGCGCCGACGTCATCGTCGAGGGCGAGTACACCTTCGGCATGCAGGACCAGGCCTTCCTCGGCCCGGAGTCCGGCCTCGCCGTGCCCTCCGAGGACGGCGGCGTCGACCTCTACGTCGCCACCCAGTGGCTGCACTCGGACCTGAAGCAGATCGCCCCCGTCCTCGGCCTGCCCGAGGAGAAGGTCCGCATGACGCTCTCGGGCGTCGGCGGTGCCTTCGGCGGCCGCGAGGACATCTCGATGCAGATCCACGCCTGCCTCCTGGCCCTCGCCACGAACAAGCCGGTCAAGATCGTCTACAACCGGTTCGAGTCCTTCTTCGGCCACGTGCACCGTCACCCGGCGAAGCTGTACTACGAGCACGGCGCCACCAAGGACGGCAAGCTCACGCACATGAAGTGCAAGATCGTCCTGGACGGCGGCGCGTACGCGTCGGCCTCTCCGGCGGTCGTGGGCAACGCCTCCTCCCTCTCCGTCGGCCCGTACGTCATCGACGACGTCGACATCGAGGCGATCGCGCTCTACACGAACAACCCGCCCTGTGGCGCGATGCGCGGCTTCGGCGCCGTGCAGGCCTGCTTCGCGTACGAGGCCCAGATGGACAAGCTCGCGGCGAAGCTGGGCATGGACCCGGTCGAGTTCCGCCAGCTGAACGCCATGGAGATGGGCACGATCATGCCCACCGGCCAGGTCGTGGACTCCCCGGCGCCGGTCGCCGAGCTGCTGCGCCGGGTCAAGGCCCGCCCGCTGCCGCCGGAGCGCCAGTGGGAGACCGCCGGCGAGGGCGCGGACGTCCGCGCGCTGCCGGGCGGCCTCTCGAACACCACCCACGGCGAGGGCGTCGTCCGCGGCGTCGGCTACGCGGTCGGCATCAAGAACGTCGGCTTCTCCGAGGGCTTCGACGACTACTCCACCGCCCGCGTCCGTCTGGAGGTCATCAACGGCGAGCCCGTCGCGATGGTCCACACGGCCATGGCGGAGGTCGGCCAGGGCGGCGTCACCGTCCACGCGCAGATCGCCCGCACCGAGCTGGGCGTCACGCAGGTGACCATCCACCCGGCCGACACGCAGGTCGGCTCCGCCGGTTCCACGTCCGCCTCGCGGCAGACGTACATGACCGGCGGCGCGGTGAAGAACACCTGTGAGCACGTCCGCGAGGCGCTGCTGGAGATGGGCCGCCGCAAGAACGGCTCCTACCACCCGGCCTGGGCGCACGCCGAGCTCCTCCTGGAGGGCGGCAAGGTCGTCACCGACGCCGGTGAGGTCCTCGCGGACATCGCCGACATCCTCGAGGACGAGGCCATCGACCTGGAGCTGGAGTTCCGCCACCGCCCGACCGTCGCGTTCGACCTGGTCACCGGCCAGGGCGACGGCCACGTCCAGTACACCTTCGCCGCGCACCGCGCGGTCGTCGAGGTGGACACCGAGCTCGGCCTGGTCAAGGTCGTCGAGCTGGCGACCGCCCAGGACGTCGGCAAGGCCCTGAACATGCTCTCCGTGGTCGGCCAGATCCAGGGTGGTACCACCCAGGGTCTCGGCGTGGCGGTCATGGAGGAGATCATCGTGGACCCGAAGACCGCGAAGGTGCGCAACCCCTCCTTCACGGACTACCTGATCCCCACCATCCTGGACACCCCGACCATCCCGGTCGACGTCCTGGAGCTTGCCGACCCGAACGCGCCGTACGGCCTGCGCGGTCTGGGCGAGGCCCCGACCCTCTCGTCCACCCCCGCCGTCCTCGCGGCGATCCGGGCGGCGACCGGTCTGGAGCTCAACAAGACGCCGATCCGTCCGGAAGCCCTCACCGGCACCCTCTAGGACGGCGTGGTCCGGGGGCCGTGAGGCCCCCGGACCCCCACAGACTCTCCGGGCGGTGTGACACAGGGAACGTCACACTTCCAGCCGCACCGCCCGGAGCCAGAAGTCCGGAGTACGGAGAACCGCACCGCTCGCGGTCCGTTCCACCGGTATCACCCCCACCGCAACACCCGCCGGCCCCGGCACCCCGGAGCCGCCACCAGTACCGCAGAACCCCCGCAGTACCCGCAGTACACGCAGCACCTCAGCGTCGCCTCGGGCCGTCACCCCGGGTCGTGCAGCCAAACGGAGTTTCCCAAATCCCGCGTCTCCAATCTTCATGCGGGTGCCCCTTTGAACCTTGGGAGTTAGGCACCATGACCCAGTCGTCTGTGGAGCCCAAGACCACCGCGGAAGAGGCCGGCGACGGCTCTCGCACCCCCGCCGGGCGTTCTTGGCTCGACCGGTACTTTCACATCACCCATAGAGGGTCCAGCGTCGGAAATGAGATTCGTGGCGGCGTCACGACCTTCATGGCCATGGCGTACATCCTCCTGCTCAACCCGCTGATCCTCTCCGGCAAGGACGTCGCCGGGGACACGATGAGCCAGAAGGCCCTCATCACCGCCACCGCGTTCGCCGCGGCGCTGACGACGCTCCTCATGGGCTTCGTCGGCAAGGTCCCGCTCGCGCTGGCCGCGGGCCTGTCGGTATCGGGCGTGCTCTCCTCGCAGGTCGCCCCGCAGATGACCTGGCCGCAGGCCATGGGCATGTGCGTGATGTACGGCGTCGTGATCTGTCTCCTGGTCGTCACCGGCCTCCGCGAGATGATCATGAATGCGATCCCCCTCGCGCTCAAGCACGCGATCACCATGGGCATCGGCCTGTTCGTCGCCCTGATCGGCCTCGTGAAGGCCGGTTTCGTCGGCAACGGCGGTGAATTCGCTCCTCCGGTCCAGCTCGGCCCCGTCGGGCAGCTCGCCGGCTGGCCCGTCCTGATCTTCTGCATCACCCTGCTCGCCATCTTCATGCTGCAGGCCCGCAAGGTCCCCGGCGCCATCCTGATCGGCATCGTCGGCGGCACGGTCGTCGCCGCCATCGTGAACGCCGTCGCCGACGTGGACCCGAAGGCCTGGCGCAACGGTCCGCCGGCCCTGGACGGCTCCGCGGTCTCGATGCCCGACTTCTCGCTCTTCGGCAAGGTCTCCTTCGGCGGCTGGGGCGACGTCGGCGCCATGACCATCGGCATGATCGTCTTCACCCTGGTGCTCGCCGGCTTCTTCGACGCGATGGCCACCATCATCGGGGTCGGCACCGAGGCCAAGCTCGCCGACGACAAGGGCCGCATGCCGGGTCTGTCCAAGGCGCTGTTCATCGACGGCGCCGGCGGTGCCATCGGCGGCCTGACCGGCGGCTCCGGCCAGACGGTCTTCGTCGAGTCCGCCACCGGCGTCGGGGAGGGCGCCCGCACGGGCCTCGCCTCCGTCGTCACCGGCCTGTTCTTCGCCGCCTGCCTCTTCTTCACCCCGATCACGCAGATCGTCCCGGGTGAGGTCGCCTCCGCGGCCCTGGTCGTCATCGGCGCGATGATGATGCAGAACGCCCGCCACGTGGACTGGGCCGACAGCGCGACCGCCATCCCGGTCTTCCTGACCGTGGCGCTCATGCCCTTCACCTACTCGATCACCGCGGGTGTCGCCGCGGGTGTCATCTCCTACGTGGCCATCAAGACCGCGCAGGGCAAGGCCCGCGAGATCGGTGCCTTCATGTGGGCGCTGACGGTGATCTTCGTGATCTTCTTCGCGGAGCACCCGATCGAGGCATGGCTCGGGGTGAAGTAAGGCAAGGCCGGTGATCCGGCCCCCGCTCTCCACGCATCCGATACTGGAACCGAACCCCTCCGAGGAGGCCGCAATGCTGGACATCGCCGAAGAACTGAACCGGTGGGTCGAGCAGGGACGTGACTTCGCCGTCGCCACCGTCGTGGCGGTCGGCGGGAGCGCGCCCCGCCAGCCCGGTGCCGCACTCGCCGTCGACAGCGAGGGCACGGCCATCGGATCGGTCTCCGGCGGATGCGTGGAGGGCGCGGTGTACGAGCTGTGCCGGCAGGCGCTGGAGGACGGCGAGACCGTCCGGGAGCGCTTCGGCTACAGCGACGACGATGCCTTCGCCGTGGGTCTGACCTGCGGCGGGATCATCGACATCCTCGTCACACCGGTCCCGGTGGGATCCCCGGTGCGGGAAGTGTGCGCGGCCGCGCTGGCGGCCGGCGGCCGCGGCGAGGCCGCGGCGCTCGCCCGGATCGCGGAGGGTCCGGCCGACCTCACGGGCCGCGCCGTGCTCGTCCGGGTCGAGGGCGGCCACGAGGGCGGCTTCGGGGGACACCCCGAGCTGGACCGCACCGTCGCCGAGGAGGCCCGCGCCATGCTCGACGCCGGCCGGACGGGCGTGCTGGAGATCGGAGCCGACGGCAGGCTCTGCGGAGAGCCGCTGAAGGTGCTCGTCGAGTCCAGCGTCCCGCCGCCGCGGATGATCGTCTTCGGCGCCATCGACTTCGCCTCCGCGCTCGTGCGGATCGGCAAATTCCTGGGCTACCACGTGACCCTGTGCGACGCGCGGCCCGTGTTCGCGACGAAGAACCGTTTCCCCGAGGCGGACGCGATCGTCGTCGAATGGCCGCACCGCTACCTGGAGGCGCAGTCCACGGCGGGCCTCGTCGACGGCCGGACCGTCCTGTGCGTGCTCACCCACGACGCCAAGTTCGACGTCCCGCTCCTGGAGCTCGCCCTCAGGCTGCCCGTCGCCTACGTCGGCGCCATGGGCTCCCGGCGCACCCACGAAGACCGCAACGAGCGGCTCCGCGACGTCGGCGTGACCGAGCTGGAGCTGGCCCGGCTGCGCTCCCCGATCGGCCTGGACCTCGGCGCCCGCTCCCCGGAGGAGACCGCGCTGTCCATCGCCGCCGAGATCGTCGCGAACCGTCGCGGCGGATCGGGGGCGGCCCTCACCGGGGCGCACATACCGATCCACCCGGACACCTCGAACACGGTGATCGGCAGGATCGGCTCCGTCGCCTGAAGGACGGCGCACTCCCGCGGCGGCGCCGGAGGGACACCGGAGCCGTAGTCGAGGAGCCGTCGGGCAGACCAGGGCGCAACCCCCGTGAGGGTTGCGCCCTTTCGTTGTTCCGCCTATTTTACCGGCCGGTAACAGCGCCTTTCTGCAACGGAGTTGAGCGGATGTCCCGGACCGCACGCACCGCCCGCACCGCCCGTACCCCCGTACGTTCGCTCCTCGCCGGCTGTGTGCTGGCCGCGGCCTCGCTCGCGGCGGGCCCCGCATCGGCCGCTGCTCCGGCCGCTGCTCCGGCCGCCGCTCCGGGCGGGCCCGGCGTGCGCGAGGTGCTGTTCGTCGGGAACAACTGGGAGGGGACCGCCGACGTGCTCGCCTCCACCGGCGACCTCGCCAAGGTCGGGCGGATCAACATGATCCCCGACAAGGAGGAGCGGCTCCGGGAGATCTACCTCAACCCGGTCAAGCTCGCCTTCTTCCTCGGCGTCCGCGGCACCGCGGGTGAGGGGCACGACCAGTTCGTCGACGACATGTACACCACCCCCGACGGCACGGCCGTGGTCGCCTCCCGCCCCAGCTTCGCGGACGTCGTCTCGATCGACGTGCGGACGGGCCGGATCAACTGGCGCTTCCCCGTCTCCGGCTACCGCTCCGACCACATGGCGGTCTCGCCGGACGGCACCCGGGTCGCCGTCTCCGCCTCCACCGCCAACACCGTGCACGTCCTCGACATCGCCACCGGACGGCAGGTGGGCTCGTTCTCCACCGGCGACAAGCCGCACGAGAACACCTTCAGCCGCGACGGCCGCTTCCTGTGGAACAGCGCCATCGGGGACGTGACCTCCGCCCTCGACGCGCCGTGGCTGGACTGGACGAAGGGCGACCGGAAGATCACCGTCGTCGACGCACAGACGTTCCGCACGGTCCGCGTCATCGACATGCGCGAGCGGCTCGACGCCTTCGGCCGCTCCGACCTGTCCGACGCGGTCCGGCCCATGTCCTTCAGCCCCGACGAGTCCAAGCTCTACTTCCAGGTGTCCTTCTTCAACGGCGTCGTCGAGTACGACGTGGCCACCGACCGGATCACCCGGATCAAGGAGCTGCCCCGCAACCCCGCCACCAACGCGGACCGCACCACCTGGGTCAACGACTCCCGCCACCACGGCCTGTCCATGAGCCCGGACGGGACCAAGCTCTGCGTCGCGGGCACCATGGACGACTACGTCACCGTCGTGGACCGCGCCTCCCTCGCCGAGGGGCCGCTGGTGTCCGCGAACAAGCCGTACTGGGCCACCGTCGACGGGGACGGCACCGCCTGCGTGATCTCCGAGAGCGGCGCGGACCAGGTCACCGCCATCGATTTCGCGACCGGCGCCAAGCGGGTCTCCGTCCCCGTCGGCGACCACCCGCAGCGCGTCCGGATCGGCCACGTCCCCGCCGGCTGGACCGGCCCGCAGTAGCAGCCGCCCGTCCCGCCGGGCCGCAGGCCGTCCCGCCGGGCCGCGGGGCGGCAGGCAGTGCCCGGGCGTCGTGGCCGCCGCGGGCTCGGGCCGGTGTTCCACCCACCCTGGCCCGGGCGGCCCCGCGCGGCTCCTCCCGGGCGCGGTCAGGCGGGCAGGGAGATCCGGGCCGCCGACATGCCGAAGGAGGGGTGCCCGGCCCGGGGAGCCGGCCCGGCCGCCTTCGGGTACAGGTCCTCGGCGCGGTAACGGCGCACGTTGCGGTGCCAGTTGAGGACGGCGGCCATCCAGTCCCCCAGCTCGTGCGCGTACGCGTCGAGCGAGGCCCGCGCGCCGGAGTCCAGGCCGTGGTCCTCGTAGAGCAACGGCAACTGGTGGTCGCGGATGTGCACGAACTCCCCGATGCGCTGCACCATCAGGTCGGCGACGATCGCGAAGGCCTGCGGGTAGTCGATGCCGAAGAAGTTCTGGGTGACCAGGACGTGGTTGTGCACCTCGCCCTCGACCTCGATCTCCTTCTGGTACGAGAACAGGTCGTTGGTGATGCACCCGACGTCCGCCGCGGCGTTCTCCAGTGAGCGGATCACTCCGTCCCGGAAGACCTCGGGCGGGACTCCGTCGTCCTCGTGGCCGAGCCGGGCCAGGAACATCGTCAGCGACGAGCCGAAGGTGAGCCGGCGCATCTCGGCGTAGTCGACCGGGTCGGGGATCCGGTTCGCGGCGGTATTGGTGATCTCCCAGACCCAGCTCTCCAGCATCCCGCAGAGGTGCCCGCGGAACTCCGCGCGCATCGCGGCGCTCATCCCGGTGGCGGTGCGGGTCCACAGCTCCCGCAGGCTCCGCTCCATGACGGTGACCGGCTCGGGGGCCTGCGCCGGGTCGTCCGTGAGCATGGAGACCAGCCGGTCGGTCGCGGCCCGGGCCCCGGCGGGGGACTTCGTACTGCCGAAGACCTTGGGGTAGTAGTCGTCCGCGTACGTGCCCCAGGCCAGCCACTGCGCGCTCAGGCTCAGCGCCTCCGGCGTGGCGTCGGGGTCGATGCCCGCCGCGCACAGGGCGAAGTCCATGCCGACCAGCTTGTCCTCGTCCCAGATGTCGGATCCGGGATCGCCGGGCTGCGGATCGAGCAGCCCCATGTCCCGGCACCAGGGCAGCAGTTCGCGGCGGGCCCGGTCCAGGTGCGGACTGAGGGTGAGCGGGAACGGCATGTGGAAGTCGGGCAGCAGCGACGGGCCCACCCTCTGGAACGGCACGTGCGTGAAGCTGCGCCGGCGCAGTTCCACGGAGCGCGGGGTGAACACCGAGCGCAGGTCGAGGGCGGCGGTGCCCGGCCCGGCGGGCGGGAACGGCAGGGCGAGCGGGGTCTGCGCCCCCTTGGCCCCCTCGTTCATGTAGCGGCTGGAGACCATGTGCCATTCGTGGCCGCCGGACTGCCAGTCCTGGAGGCCCTTCGCGTACGCGAGGACCGACGCCTGCTCGAACAGGCCGAGGCCGTGCCGGGCGGCGAGCGCGGGGACCTCGGCGAGGGCCGTGTACTCGAACTGCTGGAGCCGCGAGGTCAGCAGGTCGTTCGACAGGTCGGCGGCCTCCTGGGTGGTGCAGCCGAGGAAGGTCTCCAGGACCAGGACCGCGTTGGAGAGTTCGCCCTCCTGCTCCACCTCGCGCTGGTAGGAGAAGATGTCGTTGCGGATGTGCACGGCGTCGGCGAAGGCGTCGCGCAGCACTTCGAGCGGGCGGGTGTGCGCGACCCGGGCCGGCACCTCGGCGGACACGTACTCGATCAGTCCGGCGGACCAGGGGGCGCCGCCGACCTTGCGGCGCATCTCGATGTATTCGAGCGGGTTGGCCACGCGGCCGATGCCGATGTTGTGGAGCTCCCACATCGACTCGTCGAGGAGGTTCCGCGTCGATTCGGAGAACCGTTCCCTCCAGTCCATCGACATCCGGGGCACGGTCCGCGACCACAGGTCCTTGAGGCCCGCCTCCACCGGGTTCGCCGGCTCGGGGAACCCGTCCGCGAGGTCCATCGGCATGAACGCGGCCAGCCCCTGGAGGTACTTCTTCGCGCCCTCGCGGTCCCGGGTGCGCTTGTAGACCTCCAGGAAGTGGTCGTCGAAGAAGAACACCCACACGTACCAGTCGGTGACCAGGTCGAGCGCGTCACCGTCGCAGTCGGGATGGGTGTACGAGCACAGCAGGGCGTAGTCGTGCGCGTCGAGGTCCGCCTCGTCCCAGACGCCGGACCCCTCCAGCATCCCGAAGGCGCGGGCCCACTGCCTGGTGTGCGTTCTCGCCGCCTCCAGGTGGGGGTTCAGTCGCGCCGGATACGGCACGTAGAAATCCGGCAGTTGAAACGGCTGCGTCACGGCAGGCGGAACCTTTCCGTCCGAGGGCAGGGGGCCCTTGCCTGCGTCCCCCCGCATGAGATCAACACCCCACCTACCCCTGCCGCTGCCGCCACAAGGGACAGTTCACTTCTTCAGGTGACGCGGGCGCGATCGGGCGGCGGGCGGCCCGGCCGGGGGTTAGGGGGTGCCGGAGGTGCGTGAACGCGGAAGCCTTCCGGCTCCGAGCGGGGAGCCTCCGTGCGACGCCGCGGGGACGCCGCCACCTCAGGTGCGGGGGCCGGCGCGGACAGCAGCTCGTGCCGGAGGCGACGGGCGGCCGCCCGGCGAGCGCGGCGGCGACGAGCGAGGTCGCGGCCCGGCCAGTGGCGTCGTCGTACAACAACCCTTCCGGAGGGTGGACTTGGCGGCGCGAGACCCCGTGAAGGGGGTGCCTCAGCGGGCGGGCCGTCCGCGGGGGAGGCGTGACCACCGGGAGCCGGTGGCGCCGCGCCCGCGGGCCGTCCGCGGGCCGTCCGACGGCCGTGGCCACGCCGGCGATCGAACGCCACATGACCGTGCCGTGTTCGCGCGGCCCCACCGGCGGGGCGCCGTCACCCGGCGTTCTGCGGGCGAGGGGGCAATTCAGGGGCGCACCCCGGATGGATTCCGTCACACGGCGTTCGAATCTATTCGAAGGGCCTGCGGGTCGGCTTCCGAAGGGTATTGAGCCGAAATAAGGAAGCGCGTGGATCCGGCCACCGCTGGCCGGATAAGGCCGACTGAAAGCGGGGCCATTGACGACTTCCGCCCCGTGCGTGTCTACTCTGTGCACCGGCCACGCAATAGGGCGGATGCACCTCCCGGGCATATCAACCGCCTTGACCGGTCGATCCGTTGATGTGCGCAAGCACGTGAAAGAGGGGTAACAGATGAACAAGTTTCTTGCCGTCCTGCGCAGCACCCCGATCTGCCGGGATCTCCCGTTCGTGAAGAAGAGCGAGCCGAGCCTGAAGCAGAGCGCCTGGTACTTCTGGTACTAAGCCGGAAATCCAGCACCCGGCCCGCACCCGGCAGAGCCGGCGCCGACTCCCCGGCCCTGCCGGGTGCGGGCCTTCCGCATTCCCGGGAGCCCTCATATGCCAGCCCCGCACCACACGGATTCGCGTACCCGCCGTGCCACCGTATTCGCCCCGCGACTCCAGGCGCTCATCGACGACCACCTCGGCAAGGACCTCGTCCGGCTGGAGCCCGACACCATCGGAATTGCAGGCGCGGAACTCTCCGACCGGATTCTCGCCGCGCGGAAGGCCACCGAGACCGAGCGGCCGACATTCAAGCCCCTGCACGGCCGGTCCATTTCCAAGACCGAAGCCTCCTCGGTGATGCGCACCATTGGAAAAGACGTGCGCAAGGCCCTTGAAAGGCCGATACCGGCGGACACGGACCTGTCAGGACCGTGGCCCCTCACCGGCCACAATTTCCTGCGCGATCTGATCCTGCGTGACGATCCGCACCGGCTGCGCATCCTGATGTCCCGGACGCTGGAGATCGACCCCAAGCTGACCTGGTCCACCATCGTCGCCGGAGCCGCCCTCCCGCGCCGGCCCCGGCCCGGCCCGCACCTGACGCACATCGCCGGCCTGTTCGCCGGGGCCGAGGGCTACCACGACCGCCGGTACGCCATGGGCATGTACCGGCGCGCCGCCGCCCCCGTCTGCTTCACCGTCTCCACGCTCGTCGCCAACGCCCTGTGGCTCGGCGCCCCCTTCGACGACGGCGACTCCCACCGCAACATCCTCCACGAGGCGATGCGGCTGCTGCCGCCCTCCTGGAACCTGCTGCGCAACCGCAGCCCCGAGTACCCCGCCCTCGACACCCGCATCGGGCCGGGCGACGACGTACTCGTGCTGCCCCTGCTCACCCACCGCGACCCCGCCCTGTGGGACGCCCCGCTGGAGTTCCGGCCCGCCCGCTGGGACACCCTCGACCCCGACGCCACCCCCGGGTACATGCCGTTCGGCCACGCGAGCGAGCGCTGCTGGGGGCGCCACATGGTCATGCCGCTGGCGGAACTCCTGCTCGACCACATCCGCCGCACCGGACTCGTCGTCGCCCCCGGCCAGCGCACCGCCGAGGTGCCCCTCGTCGGCCTGCTCGGGGTGAAGACCGTCCACATCGGCCCCAGGAACCGGGTGCGGCATGCGTGAGCGCAGGGCCCCCCACCCGAAGCACGTGCACGTACTGGACGCCGACTGGCAGGACCACGCCCACGAGATCTACGGCGACTGGCGGCGGGACGGCGGCATCCGCTACGTCCGCTACCCCGGCCCCGCCGCCGTCGAGGGCTGGGTCGTCACCGGGCACGCGCAGGCCAAGGCCCTGCTGGCCGACCCCCGCCTGTCGAAGAACCGGGCGGCCCAGCGGTTCGGCCGCCACGTCGGGCTCACCGAGGGGCCCGGAGCGGCGATGTTCTCGCACATGCTCAATGCCGACCCGCCCGACCACACCCGGCTGCGCAGGCTCGTCCAGAAGGCCTTCACCGCCCGCCGCACCGCGAGCCTGCGCCCCATGATCGAGCCCTTCGTCACCGGACTGCTCGACGCCCTCGACGGCAGGGACGAGGCGGAGCTGATCTCCGAATTCGCCCTCCCGCTGCCGGTCGCGGTCGCCTTCGAGCTCTTCGGCGCCACCGACGCGGACCACGAGATCCTCCAGGTACGGGGCAACACCCTCGACGGCGGCCAGGGCGACGGCGAGGTCTCCGTCTTCACCGCCGAGAGCATGGCCTCCTACCTGCGGGCCCTCATCGCCCTCAAACGCGAGAACCCGGACGGCGAAGGGCTGCTGTCCGCCCTGCTCACCGCCGGTGACGACGAGGACGGCGACGGGGACGGCGACGCCCTGACCGAGGACGAGATCACCTCGATGTCCTTCCTCCTCGTCGTCGCGGGCCACCAGACCACGGTCAACCTCGTCGCGAACGGCGTCCACGCCCTGCTCACCCACCCGGACCAGCTGGGCGCGCTGCGCGCCGACCCGACCCGGATACACGGCGCGGTCGAGGAGGTCCTGCGCTACGAGTCCCCGTCCGGCCTCGCATCCCTGCGCTACGCCACCGAACCCATCACCGTGGGCGGAGTGACCATCCGCGAGGGCGATTTCGTCCAGATCTCGCTGCTCGGCGCCGACCGGGACCCGGCCGTCTTCGCCGACCCCGACCGGTTCGACATCGGCCGGGCCGACGCGGGCCGCCACCTCGCCTTCGGCCACGGCATCCACCACTGCCTCGGGGCGCCGCTCGCCCGCCTCCAGGGCGAGATCGCCCTCACCGGGATCATCGAGCGCTTCCCCCGCCTGCGGCTGCACGAGACGCACGGGGCGAGGTGGCAGTCGAACCCCCGCCACCGCGGCCTGCTCAGCCTGCCCGTACGGCTGCGCTGAGGGGCTCACGGGCTGAGCGGCTCACGGGCTGACGGGCTCATGGGATGACGGGCTCGCGGGGTTGAGGCCCGAGCCGCCCGACAGCAGGGAAGCCGCCTTCCGCGCCCCGGCAGGGGAGGGCGGGGAGGGCGGCTCCCCGTCAGGGACGACAGACGCCGAGCGGGCTACTCCGCTTCGCCCTCCAGGTTGCCCTCGGTGTCCAGGTACACCTGGCGCAGCGCTTCGAGGACCTGCGGGTCCGGCTTCTCCCACATGCCGCGCGACTCGGCCTCCAGCAGCCGCTCCGCGATGCCGTGCAGGGCCCAGGGGTTGGCCTCCTCCAGGAACGCGCGGTTCTCCGGGTCCAGTACGTACGTCTCGGTCAGCTTGTCGTACATCCAGTCCGCGACCACGCCCGTCGTCGCGTCGTAGCCGAAGAGGTAGTCCACCGTCGCCGCCAGCTCGAAGGCGCCCTTGTAGCCGTGGCGGCGCATCGCCTCGATCCACTTCGGGTTCACCACACGGGCACGGAAGACGCGGGACGTCTCCTCCACCAGGGTGCGGGTCTTGACGGTCTCGGGGCGGGTGGAGTCACCGATGTACGCCTCCGGGGCCGTGCCCCGCAGCGCACGGACCGTCGCCACCATGCCGCCGTGGTACTGGAAGTAGTCGTCCGAGTCGGCGATGTCGTGCTCGCGGGTGTCCGTGTTCTTCGCGGCCACCGTGATCCGCTTGTACGCCGTCTCCATCTCGGCGCGCGCCGCCCGGCCCTCCAGGCCGCGGCCGTACGCGTATCCGCCCCAGACCGTGTAGACCTCCGCCAGGTCGGCGTCCGTACGCCAGTCGCGGGAGTCGATCAGCTGGAGGATGCCGGCGCCGTACGTGCCCGGGCGCGAGCCGAAGATACGGGTCGTCGCGCGGCGCTCGTCACCGTGCTCGGCCAGGTCCGCCTGGGCGTGGGCCCGGATGAAGTTCTGGTCGGCGGGCTCGTCCAGGGAGGCCGCCAGCCGGACCGCGTCGTCGAGCAGGCCGATGACGTGGGGGAAGGCGTCCCGGAAGAAGCCCGAGATGCGCAGCGTGACGTCGATGCGCGGACGGCCCAGCTCCTCCAGCGGGATCGGCTCCAGGCCGGTGACGCGGCGCGAGGCCTCGTCCCAGACGGGGCGGACGCCGAGCAGCGCCAGCGCCTCGGCGACGTCGTCGCCCGAGGTGCGCATCGCGCTCGTGCCCCACAGGGACAGGCCGACCGAGGCGGGCCACTCGCCGTTGTCCGTGCGGTAGCGGTTCAGCAGGGAGTCGGCGAGCGCCTGCCCGGTCTCCCACGCGAGGCGGGAGGGGACGGCCTTCGGGTCCACCGAGTAGAAGTTCCGGCCGGTCGGCAGCACGTTCACCAGTCCGCGCAGCGGCGACCCGGACGGGCCCGCCGGGACGAAGGCGCCGTCGAGGGCGCTCACCACGTGGGCGATCTCGTCGGTCGTGCCGGCCAGCCGCGGGACCACCTCGCGGGCCGCGAAGTCCAGGACGGCCGCCACGTCCGCCGAGTGTGCGGCGGCGACCGAAGCCACCGCCTCCGGCGCCCAGTTCGCGTCCTCCATCGCCTGCACGAGCGCGCGGGCCGTCTCCTCCGCCTCGTCGGCGGTCGTACGGGTCGCCGCGGACTCGTCGAGGCCGAGCGCCTCGCGCAGGCCGGGCAGGGCCGTCGTACCGCCCCAGATCTGCCGGGCGCGCAGGATCGCCAGGACCAGGTTGACCCGGGCGGCGCCGGTCGGGGCGCCGCCCAGGACGTGCAGGCCGTCGCGGATCTGCGCGTCCTTGACCTCGCACAGCCAGCCGTCGACGTGCAGCAGGAAGTCGTCGAAGCCGTCGTCGTCCGGGCGCTCCTCCAGACCCAGGTCGTGGTCCAGCTTCGCCGCCTGGATCAGCGTCCAGATCTGGGCGCGGATCGCCGGCAGCTTCGCCGGGTCCATGGCGGAGATCTGGGCGTACTCGTCGAGGTGCTGCTCCAGACGGGCGATGTCGCCGTACGACTCCGCGCGCGCCATCGGGGGCACCAGGTGGTCGACCAGGGTGGCGTGCACGCGGCGCTTGGCCTGGGTGCCCTCGCCCGGGTCGTTGACCAGGAACGGGTAGATCAGGGGGAGGTCGCCGAGCGCGGCGTCGGGCGCGCAGGCCGCCGACAGGCCGGCGTTCTTGCCGGGCAGCCACTCCAGGTTGCCGTGCTTGCCCAGGTGGATCATCGCGTCGGCGCCGAAGCCGCCGTCCTGCGCGCTCGCCTGGATCCAGCGGTACGCGGCCAGGTAGTGGTGCGAGGGCGGCAGGTCCGGGTCGTGGTAGATCGCGATCGGGTTCTCGCCGAAGCCGCGCGGCGGCTGGATCAGGATGAGCAGGTTGCCGCGGCGCAGCGCCGCGAGGACGATGTCGCCCTCCGGGTTCGCCGAGCGGTCCACGAACATGTTGCCGGGGGCCTCGCCCCAGTGCTCCTCGACGCTCTCGCGCAGCTCGGCCGGGAGCTGGGCGTACCACCGCTTGTAGTCGGCGGCCGGGATGCGGACCGGGTTGCGGGCCAGCTGCTCCTCGGTCAGCCAGTCCTGGTCGTGGCCGCCGGCCTCGATCAGGGCGCGGATCAGCTCGTCGCCGTCACCGGAGACCAGGCCCGGGATGTCCTCGACGGGGCCGAAGTCGTAGCCGCCCGCGATGAGGGTGCGCAGCAGCTCCACGGCGCTGGCCGGGGTGTCGAGGCCGACCGCGTTGCCGATGCGGGAGTGCTTGGTGGGGTACGCGGACAGGACGAGCGCGATCTTCTTGTCGCGGCGCTCGATGTGCCGCAGCCGGGCGTGCCGGACGGCGATGCCGGCCTGGCGGGCGGCCCGCTCGGGGTCGGCCACGTACGCGGGCAGGCCGTCCTCGTCGAGCTCCTTGAAGGAGAACGGGACGGTGATCAGACGGCCGTCGAACTCGGGGACGGCGACCTGCGTCGCGGCGTCGAGCGGGGAGAGGCCCTCGTCGTTCTCCTCCCAGGCGCTGCGCGAACCGGTCAGGCACAGGGCCTGGAGGATCGGCACGCCGAGCGCGGCCAGCGCGCCCGCGTCCCAGGACTCGTCGTCGCCGCCCGCAGAGGCGGTGGCGGGCTTGGTGCCGCCGGCCGCGAGGACCGTGGTGACGATCGCGTCCGCCGACTCCAGCTCGGCGAGCAGCTCCGGCTCCGGAGTGCGCAGGGAGGACACGTACAGCGGTACGGGCGTGCCGCCGGTCTCCACGATCGCGTCGCACAGGGCGTGCACGAACGCGGTGTTGCCGCTCATCTGGTGGGCGCGGTAGTACAGCACGGCGATCCGCGGACCGTACGGGCGTACGGGGGTGCGCTCCAGCGGACCCCAGGTCGGCGCGGCGGCGGGCGGCTCGAAGCCGTGGCCGGTGAGCAGCACGGTGTCGGAGAGGAACCGGGCCAGCTGGTCCAGGTTGGCGGGGCCGCCGTGGGCGAGGTAGGCGTGCGCCTCGGCGGCGATGCCGATCGGGACCGTGGAGGCCTCCATCAGCTGGGCGTCCGGGGCCTGTTCGCCGGTGAGGACCACCACCGGACGGGTCTGTTCGGGAGCCAGGAGGAGGTCGAGCCCGTCCTGCCAGGCGCGCAGTCCGCCGAGGAGGCGTACGACGACCAGGTCGACGCCGTCGAGCAGGGCGGGGAGGTCGTCGAGGGGAAGGCGGGAGGGGTTCGCGAACCGGTACGGCACGGGGCCGTCCGCGGCGGCGCGGGCGCTGAGCAGATCGGTGTCGGACGTCGACAGCAGCAGGATCATGCGGCGGCAGGCCTTCCTCGGGGTTTCCGCGCCCCGGGCAGTGAGAACAGCGGGAGTTCCTGACTCACCCGACGGGTTGCTCCGCAGGATTCACAGTGGCGGGACCGCGCCGGATTCGCACCGGGCTTCCTCCCGGCGGGGCCACGTGGCTCCGCCGCTGGTCATCTTAGGGGCCGTTCCCCCAGGCCGGGAGTGGGGGTGCCCGGCCCGGGACGCACCGGCCCCTCGCGCCGGACCGCGGATGCCGGCACTCCGCACCGCCGCCGGCACCACGCGCCGCCGGACGCCCGGCACTCCGCGCCGCCCGGCGCCCCGCACCGCGGCAGTGCCCGCACCGCGGCAGTGCCCGCACCGGCGCGGGCCGCTGCCCGGCGGCGCGTTGCGCCGGGCGCCGGATGCCGGCGCCGGATGCCGGCGCCGTATCGGCAATTCGTGCACGCCTTGCCGACGCCGTGCCGTCCCGGCAGGTCGGCGGGGTGGCCACGGCCACAGGCCGGGGCGGGGGAATCGTGGGTATGCTCGCCGCCATGCCGCCCCAGCCCCCTTCCGCCGCATCGCGGGACGAACCCGTCATACGTGACCGCGGTGACGCCTGTCCCGGTGCGCTGCGGCTCCACGCGGCGGACGACGGGTTCCTGGCGCGCGTGCGGATCCCCGGCGGGCTGCTCGACGCGGACGCGGCCCTGCTGCTGGCGGATGCCGCCGACCGGCTCGGCGACGGACACGTCGACCTCACCTCGCGCGGCAACGCCCAACTGCGCGGGCTCGGTGCGGGCTGCGGCGGCGAGCTGCAGGACGTGCTCGTCCGTGCCGGTCTGCTGCCCGCGCCCACCCACGAGCGGGTCCGCAACATCGTCGCCTCGCCGCTGACCGGCCTGGACGGGCGCGGGCCGGCCGACGTGGCCCCCTGGGTCGCGGAGCTGGACCGGCTGCTCTGCGCGGGCGCGCCCGCGGCGGGGCTCTCCGGACGGTTCCTGTTCGCCCTCGACGACGGCCGTGGCGACGTGACCTCGCTCGCCGCCGACGTCAGCCTGGCCGCCCGCGACGGCGGCCGGGCCCTGCTGTGGACGGCCGACCCGGCCGACGCGCTGCTCGTGGCCGCCGCCGACGCACCCCGGGCCGCCCTCGAAGCCGCCGCATACTTCCTCGACGCCGCCCTCGAAGCCGGCACCCGCGCCTGGCGGGTAGCCGAACTGCCCGCCGAACACGCCCTGGAGTCCGCCGCGTTGGCGGACCGGCTGGGCGCCGCCGGGATCGCGGCCACCCTCGTACGGGATGCCGCCGCCCCGCACGGGCCGGCGCCCGAGCCCGGCCTGGTCGAGGGCCCCGACGGCACCACCGCGCTCAGCGTGTCGGCCCCGCTCGGCCGGCTGACGACCGCGCAGTGGCGCCGCCTGGCCGGCCTCACCGGCCGGGTCCGCCTGACGCCCTGGCGCGGTGTCATCGTCCCCGGCCTGCCCGCCCGCACCGCCGTGCAGGAACTCGCCGGCCTCGCGGAGGCCGGGCTGATCACCGCCCCCGACGACCCCTGGCGGTCCGTCACCGCCTGTACGGGCCGACCCGGTTGCGCGAAGTCCCGCGCGGACGTCCGCGCCGACGCGCACACCGTCGTGGCACGGGCCCCCGGCCCGCAGCACCAGCTGCCCGTGCACTGGTCCGGCTGCGAACGCCGCTGCGGACACCCCCGCGGCACCGCATGGGTGGACGTGGTCGCCACCGAGGCCGGGTACGACCTCACCGCGGACGGCGGCGGCACCACGCGCCGCGGCCTGAGCACCTCCGAACTTCCCGCGGCCCTCGCGGACGCACGCCGCACCACCTCCCACGACGCAGCGAAGAAATGAGCGAGTACACAGTGTTCGAGTACGAGAAGGACGGCGCGGCGATCTACCGCCAGTCCTTTGCCACGATCCGCGCCGAGGCGGACCTCTCCGGGCTGCCCGCCTCCGTCGCCCAGGTCGCGGTGCGCATGATTCACGCCTGCGGAATGACCGACCTGCCCCAGGACCTCGGCTACACCCCGGACGTCGTGCTCCGTGCGCGTGCCGCGCTGACCGCGGGCGCGCCGATCCTCTGCGACGTGCAGATGGTCGCCAGCGGCGTCACCCGCAAGCGGCTGCCCGCCGACAACGAGGTGATCTGCACCCTCTCCGATCCGGCCGTACCGGCCCTCGCCGCGAAGATGGGCACCACGCGCAGCGCCGCCGCCCTCGAGGTCTGGCGCGACCGCGGCCTGCTGGAGGGTTCCGTGATCGCCGTCGGCAACGCGCCGACCGCCCTGTTCCGGCTGCTGGAGATGATCGAGGAGGGCGCCCCGCGCCCCGCCGCCGTCATCGGTGTCCCGGTCGGCTTCATCGGTGCCGCCGAGTCCAAGGACGCGCTCGCCGCCCACGCCTCCGGGCTCGACCACCTGATCGTGCGCGGCCGGCGCGGTGGCAGTGCCATCGCCGCCGCCGCCGTCAACGCGATCGCGAGCGAGGAAGAATGAGCACCGCAGCCGGTACCGGAAAGCTGTACGGCGTCGGGCTCGGCCCCGGCGACCCCTCCCTGATGACGCTGCGGGCCGTCGAGGTGATCGCGCAGGCGCAGGTCGTCGCGTACCACAGCGCCCGCCACGGCCGGTCGATCGCCCGCTCGATCGCAGCCGGGCACCTGCGCGCGGACCACATCGAGGAGCCGCTGGTCTACCCGGTCACCACCGAGACCACCGACCACCCCGGCGGCTACCAGGGGGCGATGGAGGAGTTCTACGAGGAGTCCGCCGCCCGGCTCGCCGCGCACCTGGACGCCGGCCGGACCGTCGCGGTGCTCGCCGAGGGCGACCCGCTCTTCTACGGCTCGTACATGCACATGCACAAGCGGCTCGCCGACCGGTACGAGGCCGAGGTGATCCCGGGCGTGACCTCGGTCAGCGCCGCCGCCGCCCGCCTCGGCACCCCGCTCGTCGAGGGCGAGGAGGTGCTGACGATCCTGCCCGGCACCCTGCCGGAGGAGGAACTCACCGCCCGGCTCGCCGCCACCGACTCCGCGGTCGTGATGAAGCTCGGCCGCACCTTCCCGGCCGTGCGCCGGGCGATGGAGGGCAGCGGGCGCCTCGCGGAGGCCCGCTACGTGGAGCGCGCCACCATGCAGGGGGAGCGGACCGGCGTCCTCGCCGACACCGACCCCGACAGCGTGCCGTACTTCGCGGTGGCCGTCGTGCCCAGCCGCATCGGCAACCCCGGCAGCGTGCCGCCGGGCCCCGGCGAGGTCGTCGTCGTGGGCACCGGCCCGGCCGGGCCGCTCTGGCTGACCCCGCAGACGCGGCGGGCCCTGGCCGACGCCGAGGTGCTCGTCGGCTACACCACCTACCTGGACCGGGTCCCCGCGAAGCCGGGCCAGGTCCGGCACGGCTCGGACAACAAGGTCGAGTCGGAGCGCGCCGAGTTCGCGCTCGACCTCGCCCGCCGCGGCAAGCGGGTGGCCGTGGTCTCCGGCGGGGACCCGGGCGTCTTCGCCATGGCCACCGCCGTCCTGGAGGTCGCGGGGCAGCCGGAGTACAAGGACGTGCCCGTACGGGTCCTGCCGGGGGTGACCGCCGCCAACGCGGCCGCCGCCGCGGCCGGGGCCCCGCTGGGCCACGACTACGCCACCGTCTCCCTGTCCGACCGGCTCAAGCCCTGGGAGGTCATCGCGGAGCGGCTGCGCGCCGCCGCCGCGGCGGACCTGGTCCTCGCCCTGTACAACCCGGGCTCGCGCAGCCGGACCTGGCAGGTCGCCCAGGCCAAGGAGCTTTTGCTGGAGCTGCGTTCGGCCGAGACTCCGGTGGTCGTCGCCCGCGACGTCGGCGGTCCCGGGCAGTCGGTCCGCATCCTCCCGCTCGGCGAACTGGAGCCGTCCGAGGTGGACATGCGCACGATCCTGCTGATCGGCTCCTCGCAGACCCGGGTCACCGAGCGCCCGGACGGCTCCCGCGTCACCTGGACCCCGCGCCGCTACCCGTGACGACGCCTGCTCGCCCCCCGAAGGCCCGGTCCGGCCCGCCGCCGCACCGGGCCTTCGGGCTGACCGGGGCAGGTGCGGAACAGCGGCACGGGGCCGTGTCCACGAGCGCCCGGACGTGCCGCGTCACCTCCGGGGCGGCCGGAACGGCGGTCACCGTGACCTCGGCGGCGCGCCGCCCGTCTCCGGTGACGCCGCCCCCGGTCCCTACCCCGCGATGTCACGGAAAGCGGGAGAAGACCCTCCCCCCGGTCGGGGGAGGGGGGTGTGACGTCAGGTTTCGCCGAGCCAGCGGAGGACGGCCGGGACCGACCCGGTTTCCGGGACGCCCTCCGGGACCGGCGGCCGGCGGACGACCAGCACCGGAATGCCGGCCTCGCGGGCCGCGGTGAGCTTGGGCGCGGTGGCCGAGCCGCCGCTGTCCTTGGTGACCAGGACGTCGATCCGGTGCCGTGCGAGCAGCTCCCGCTCGCCCTCCAGACTGAACGGGCCGCGGGCGAGCAGTACGTCGAGGCGCGGTGGCACGGGTGCCTCCGGCGGGTCCACCGAGCGCACCAGGAACCAGGTGTCCGCCAGCTGTGCGAAGGTGTGCAGACCCATCCGCCCCGTGGTCAGGAACGCCCGGCCGCCGAGCTCCGGCAGCCGCAGCGCCGCCTCGGCGAGCGAGTCGGCGAAGTGCCAGTCGTCCCCCGGGCCGGGGCTCCAGCCGGGACGGCGCAGCGCGATCAGCGGTACGCCCGAAAGCGCCGCCGCCGCGGCCGCGTTGAAGCTCATCCGCTCGGCGAAGGGGTGGGTGGCGTCGACCAGGTGCGAGACCCGGTGGGCGGTGATCCAGGTGGCCAGGCCCTCGGGGCCGCCGAATCCGCCGATCCGCACCTCGCCCGGCGGCAGCACGGGTGCCGCCACCCGCCCGGCGAGCGAGGTGGTCACCCGCAGGGCGGCGCGCGCCGCCGTACCCGAGCCGGAGGCGGAGCCGGTGTCCGGCCCGGAGCCGGCAGCGGTAGCCGGGGCGGCGCCGTCCTCCGTGCCTCCCGCGGCCAGCGCGGCGGCCAGCCGCCGGGCCTCCGTCGTGCCGCCCAGGATCAGGACGTGGCCGCGCACCGGTTCAGCAGACATGCCGGTCGCGCTCGGGGGAGTACAGGTGACTGTCCCGGAACTGCTCGGCGCCCAGTGTGCGGCCGACCACGATCACCGCGGTCCGCACCAGCCCGGCCGCCTTCACCTGGTCGGCGATGTCGGCCAGCGTGCCGCGCAGGATCAGCTCGTCGGGGCGGCTGGCCATCGCCACCACCGCCACCGGGCACTCGGCCCCGTAGTGCGGCAGCAGTTCGCCGACGACCCGGTCCACGTAACGCGTCGCCAGGTGCAGCACCAGCAGCGCGCCGCTGCGGCCCAGCGTGGCCAGGTCCTCGCCGGGCGGCATCGGCGTGGCCTGCTGGGCGATCCGGGTCAGGATCACGGTCTGGCCGACGGTGGGGACCGTCAGCTCCCGCTTGAGCGCGGCCGCCGCCGCGGCGAACGCCGGGACGCCGGGCACCACCTCGTACGGGATGCCCGCCGCGTCGAGCCGCCGCATCTGCTCCGCGACCGCGCTGAAGATCGACGGGTCGCCCGAGTGGAGCCGGGCCACGTCCTCGCCCGCCGCGTGGGCCCGTACGCACTCGGCGATGATCTCGTCGAGGTTCAGCTGCGAGGTGTCGACCAGCCGGGCGTCCGGCGGGCACTCGGCCAGCAGTTCGCGCGGCACCAGGCTCCCCGCGTACAGGCACACGGGGGCGGCGGCCAGCGTCCGCGCACCGCGCACCGTGATCAGGTCGGCGGCGCCGGGGCCCGCACCGATGAAGTACACGGTCATGTCGTCTGGTCCTTTGCGTTCTCTGTGGTCGCCGCGTTCTCTGCGTTCTGTGCGTTCTCCGTGTCGCCTGCGGTCGCTCCGCCGACGTCCTCGGGCCGCGGCGGGGGCTTCGGCCCGGACCACTGGGTGACCGGCATCGCCTGCCGCCAGCCCGTGAAGCCGCCGACGGGCACCGCGTGCGCGACGGCGAGTTTGACGAGGTCGCCGCCGTGGCGCCGGTAGCGCTCTGCGAGGACCGCCTCCGACTCCAGGGTCACGGTGTTGACCACCAGCCGCCCGCCCGGCGCCAGCGCCGCCCAGGCCGCGTCCAGCAGGCCCGGCGCGGTCAGTCCGCCGCCGATGAACACCGCGTGGGGGGCGGGGAGTCCGTCGAGGGCCGCGGGCGCGGCGCCGGTGACCACGCGCAGCCCCGGCACGCCGAGCGCCGCCGCGTTGCGGGTGATCCGCGCCGCCCGCTCCGGGACGCGCTCCACGGCCACCGCCCGGCAGGAGGGGTGCGTGCGCATCCACTCGATGCCGATGGAACCGGAGCCGCCGCCGATGTCCCACAGCAGTTCGCCGGGGGCCGGGGCGAGGGCGCACAGGGTCGCGGCCCGCACGTGCCGCTTGGTGAGCTGGCCGTCGTGCTCGTACGCGCCGTCGGGCAGGCCGGGGGTCGCACCGAGCCGCGGGACGGCGGTGCGCGGGTCCCGGCGGCAGTCCACGGCCACCACGTTCAGCGGATCGCCCGGCGCGCGGTCCCAGCCGTCGGCCCGTCCCTCGTACGTGTCCTCGCGCTCGGAGCCGAGCTGCTCCAGCACCCGCATCCGGCTCGGGCCGAAGCCCCGCTCGCGCAGCAGGGCGGCGATCTCGCCCGGTGACGCCGCCCCGGCGCTGAGCACCAGCACCCGCCGTCCCTCGTACAGCGCGGCCGCGAGCCGGGTCACCGGACGGCCGACCACCGTGACCACCTCGGTGTCCTCCACCGGCCAGCCCAGGCGGGCGCAGGCGTACGAGACCGACGAGGGGTGCGGGTGGACCCGCAGGGCGTCCGGCCCGAGCTCCTGCGCCAGGGCCCGCCCGATCCCGTAGAACATGGGGTCGCCACTGGCCAGCACGGCGATCCGGCGGCCCGCGTGCTCCGCCATCAGCTTCGGCACGGCCGGGCGCAGCGGGCTCGGCCAGGCCACCCGCTCGCCGGCGCACTCGGCCGTCGGCAGCAGGTCCAGCTGCCGCGGCCCGCCGATCAGCACCTCGGCCCCGGTGAGTGCGGACCGCGCGGCGGAGGTGAGTCCGGCCCAGCCGTCGGCGCCGAGGCCGACGACCGACACGGGGGTGGAGGGCGGTGCGGAGCTCACTGAGCGGTACCTCGGGACGGGTGGGGAGCGGGCGGACGGACCCGCAGCCTACTGGCCGGTGCACCGGCCCCCGGCTCCACCCCCGCGAAGCGGGAGGTCTACCCTCGGTAACCCCTTGGTTCCACCGCCGTCCCACCGTCACGAGGGAGCTCAGATGCCCGGCTGGAACGCCCAGAACATCCCCGACCAGAGCGGCCGCACGGCAGTCGTCACGGGTGCCAACAGCGGTATCGGCTACACGGCCGCCCGGGAGCTCGCCCGGCACGGCGCACAGGTGGTGCTGGCCTGCCGCAGCGCGGCGCGCGGCCGGGCCGCAGTGGTGCGGCTGCGCGCCGAAGTCCCGGACGCCGAAGTGGAGTTCGTCCCGCTGGACCTGGCCGACCTGGGCTCCGTACGGGAGTTCGCGCAGGCGTACGGGCAGCGCCACGGCTCCCTGGACCTGCTGGTGAACAACGCCGGCGTGATGGCGCTGCCGTACGGGCGGACCGCCGACGGGTTCGAGACCCAGTTCGGCGTCAACCACCTCGGCCACTTCGCCCTGACCGGGCTGCTCCTGCCGCAGCTGCTGGCCGCCGCGCCCGGGGCCCGCGTCGTCACCGTCTCCAGCGGGTTCCACGCCCTCGGCGACGTCGACCACGACGACCTGAACGGCGAGCACGGCTACCGCCGCTGGATCGCGTACGGCCGCTCCAAGACCGCCAACCTGCTCTTCACCCACGAGCTGGCCAGGCGGCTGGGGGCCGCCGGCTCCGGGATCGTCGCCGCCGCCGCGCACCCCGGCTACGCCTCGACGAACCTGCACGCCGGGGCCTCCCGTCAGGAGGGCCACCGGCCCATGTCGCGGCTGATGGGCCTCGGCGCCGCCGTCCTCGCCCAGTCCGCGGCCGCCGGGGCGCTGCCCACCCTGTACGCGGCGACCGCGCCGGGGGTGCGGCCCGACGCGTTCTTCGGGCCGCGGCTCGGCTGGCGCGGGGCGCCCGCCCCCTCCTGGCGGGCGAAGTGGACCCTGGACGACGCCTCCGGCGAACGGCTCTGGGCCGCCTCGGAGAAGCTCACGTCCGTCCCGTACGGGTTCCCCGCGAACTGAGCCCGACCGGCCCCGGGCCTCCGGGCACGGGCCTCCGGGCACGGGCCCCCGGGCACGGGCCCTGGCCCCTGGGCACGGGCCCTGGCCCCTTGGCCGTCCAGGCCGCCCAAGCCGCCCAAGCCGCCCAAGCCGGCCGGGCCGGCCGTGCGGGGTCCGCGTGCCGCCGTCCGGACGTCGTCGTCCGGGCGCCCCGCCGTGAGCCCGTCCGCCCCCGGGGTGCCTCGGGGCGCCCCGGGCGGCACCTGATCCGCGGGGCGGGCGTCGCGGCAGACTCGGCGCCATGGACGACGACACGGACAACCACCCAGAAGCGCACGAAGCCCACGATCACGCGGTGGTCCTCGGCGCAGGCCTGGCGGGGCTGCTGGCGGCGCGGGCACTCGCCCAGCGGTTCGCGCGCGTGACCGTGGTGGAGCGTGACGAACTGGAGGACGCCGGACCGGCCTTCCGGCCCGGTGTGCCACAGTCCCGGCACGTGCACGTGCTGTGGTCGCGGGGCCTGGAAGTGATGGAGGGGCTGCTTCCCGGAGTCACCCGGGAGCTGCTGGCGTCCGGCGCGGCGCTCCTGGAGTCCCCGCGCGACTTCCTGTGGCTGAGCCCGGCCGACTGGTTCCACCCCGTTCCGGGCTCCCGGATCCTCGTCGGCAGCCGGGAGCTCATCGACTGGACGGTCCGCCGGGAGGTGCTGCGCGACGAGCGCATCCGCATCCGCTCCGGATCGGCGGCGACCGGGCTCGTCGCCGGAGCCGACGGCCGCTCCGTCACCGGGGTGCGGCTGCGCGAGGGCGGCCCCCTGTCCGCCCGCTTCGTGGTCGACGCGACGGGGCGGACCTCCCGCGCCCCGGCCTGGCTCGCCGCACTCGGCCACCCGGCCCCGGCGACCACCCGCTACGACTCCCACCTCGGCTATTCCAGCCGCTACTACGAGATCCCGCCGGACCCGGCCCGCCGCTGGCAGGGCATGTACGTCCAGGGCCGCCCGGACAGCCCGCGCGGGGGCGTGCTGGTGCCCCTCGACGACGGCCGCTGGCTGGCGACCCTGATCGGCAACGGCGAACACGCCCCGCCGACCGGAGACGAGGAGTTCCTCGAATACACCCGGACCCTGCGCACCCCGGCCCTCCACGACGTCCTGCGCGACGCCAAACCGCTCTCCTCGCCGACGGGTTTCCGCAGCACCGCGAACGAATGGCGCCACTACGAACGCCTCGACCGCTGGCCGGCCGGATTCGTCGTCCTCGGCGACGCCGCCTGCCGGTTCAACCCGGTGTACGGGCACGGCATGACGGTGGCCGCCCTCGCGGCGGACGCACTGGCCGGCGCCATCCGCGGTCTGGCACCCCGTGAGATCGCCGCGGCCGCCCGTCGCATCCAGCGGCGCACGGCCGGCGCCGCGGAGGTGGCCTGGCAGATCGCCACCAGCGAGGACATGCGGTATCCGGGGACCGAGGGGCCGCCGCCCGACCAGACGACCAAGGTCCTCCAGGCCTACATGGCCAGGGTGATCGTGGGCGCCAACGCCGACCCGGAGATCTCCCGGCCCTTCTTCGGCGTGCTGTCCCTGTCGGCCTCGCCGACCACCCTGCTCAGCCCCGGGACGGTGATCCGGGTCATGTCCAAGTGGCGGCTCCCGACGGTCCCGGAGACCGCCGCCTACCCGCCCCACCACCACGCACCGCCGGACTCCGGCGCATAGGCTCAGCCCGCCCGGACCGGACCCTGGCGGGCGGCCACGGCACGCTCGTACAGGGCGCGCACGGCGTCGTCGAAGTAACTGCTGTACGAGGTCTTCTCGTCGCCGCCCCCGTCGCGGCCGCCGACCACCCCGATCAGGGTGTGTCCGTCGGTCAGCACCGGACCACCGCTCGTGCCGTCGGGTACGTCCGCGCAATCCAGCCGCAGTTGCGCGGGCCCCGCGGCACGGGCGGTGTTGAAGCACTCCACCGGGTGCTCGGTGTCGTTGGGGTATCCCACGACCCGGGCCGGAGCCGGCAGTTCGGGTCGGAACCGGATGGTCCGGGCCCCGGTGGAGTCCTCCAGCCGCTCGCCGGGACGGCCGGGCCGGCGCACCCGGAGGAAGGCCACGTCGTGGTCGGGATCCTGGTCCTCGGTCCAGCGGGGGTCCACGTCGATCCGCGTGGGCACCCAGACCCCGTACGGGGCCCTGCCGTCCCGGTAGCCGGGGACGAAGGCGAGGTTCGTGCGGAAGCCCAGGCTCCCGCGGTACACGCAGTGCGCGGCGGTGACGACCAGATCGCCACCGGGGGAGTGGACCACGCCCGCCGAGCAGTGGTGGTCCCCGTCCCCGTCCTCGCCGGGCGAGAACAGCGCCCCGGTCGCAGGTTCCGCGGCGGCGGGCCGTGCGACCAGCGGATCGGAGGGCTGCCAGCCGCCCGACCGCCAGTGCACGTCGGTCGGGGGGCCGCTCGTGCCCTGCGCGGTCGGGCCCGGTACGGCGGGACCCCGCGCGGGGCCCCCCCGCACCCGAACCCCCCCCGCCGCCTCCCGTGTCGAAGCCCGCGG